>NZ_JAVDTY010000015.1:0-170089 GCF_031456075.1 Allobosea sp. BE125 | reverse complement strand
GTTCATCCGGTTCCTCCCCGAGGGCTCTGAAGCTTCGCAAACTCAGCTTCCTCGCTCGGGACCGGATGGACAACCTATTGAGAGCTCACATCTAGCTCTTTGATGAGAGCCGGATGCAGCCGCTCAGCCCTGTGGGATGAAATCGACGTCGCTGATCGTGAAGCTGCCGTGATCGCCGTCGCGCGGATTGATCGTGAACTCCAGCGCGCCGCGGCATTCGCCACGATCCTGGCCCGTATGGGCGCCGCTGCAATAGCGCTCGAGATGGCTGATCGTTCGTGGCGGCATGCCGATGTCATCGAAGCGCACGCTGCCCGTGGCGTCGCTCGCCACGCCGCCCTTGGACGTCGAGAACCGCACGATCGTGACGTTCTCGACCCGGATGAACTCTCCGGCGGCCCTGTGACCCTTGATCGTCGCGAGAGTGACGACGCGTGCCCCATCCTGAGCGCTTGCCGCGCCGGCCAAAGCCATCAAGCCCGCAACAACCCACAGCCGCATAACCGCCTCCGCATTCGAGCGGCGGGGCATGCCGCAGCAAGGCCTGAGTCGTCAAGGGTCATGCTCGCCGAGGCAGGCTCGACATGACCGAAGCTGGGGAAAATGGCGTCCCGGAAGGGATTCGAACCCCTGACCTACGGTTTAGGAAACCGTTGCTCTATCCTGCTGAGCTACCGGGACGCACGCAAAACCGTGTAGCATAATCGCCATGCCGGTGAAGCCTCTTCTCGTCGTTTTTGTCGTTGTGGCAGCGCCTTTCACCGCGGCCAGAGCTGCCGCGCCCTGCACGCAGCTGCCGGCGGACGCGCCGGTCGTGCGGCTGGCGGGCGTCGATGCGGCGGGCGACCCCGTGCTGGCGGATGGCCGCAGTTTGCGGCTTGTCGGCATCGCGCCACGCCAGAACGCGGCGGAAGCGGCGCGCTTCGCCAGCGAAATCGGACAATGGCGCGACCGCGAGCTGAAGCTCGTCATCCTGGCCGGGAGCGACCGCTGGGGCCGCTTGCCGGCGCGGCTGTTTGCGCCTGCCGAGGCCCCCAATTCAGAACCGACAAACCTCGCCGCTGCCCTGTTGCGCAATGGTGCCGCGCAACGATTGCCGGAAGCGGCCTTTCCCGATTGTGGCGCAACACCCACAGCGCGCGCCTCATCTGCGCGCAGCCCGGCGCAAGCGCAGCCCGATCTGGCTGGGGATGCCATCGATGGTCACGATATTGCCGCCTTGAAGGCGCAAGCGGGGCGCTTCGTGGTGGTAGAGGGACGGGTGGCTTCCGTGGGCGAGCGGGCGCAACGCACCTATCTGAATTTTTCAAGGCGACGCGCCGAGGCCGGCGCGATCATGCTGTCGCGAACGCAATGGCGCGAACTCCAGGCTTCCGGCTGGACCGCGAGCGGTCTGACCGGTAAACGCGTGCGGGCACGCGGTGTGCTATCTGGACAGGATGGCACCCTGCTCGAGGCGTCTTCGGCCGCCGCCCTGGAGCTGATCGACTGACAGCATGCTGGCGTTCTGGCGACACGCATACCGCGCTCTTCCCAAGCGGCTCATCGCGCTGGCCTTGCCGGCAGCGCTGCTCGTGGCGGCCTTTCTCGTGGCTTGCACCAACGACCAGAGCGCCCTGCTGCCGCAGCAGACCACCGGCGGCGAGCTGGCGCCGCGCGTCAATGCGATCCAGCGCGCCTCGGACAGCGAGCATCAGCGGTTGCTGACGGCCTTCGGCGGAGAATACCGCGCCCCCAACGCCCGCGCCGCGCTCGACGAGGTGGTCCAGCGGCTGGCCAAGGCGAGCGAGGGCCAGATCGGGGCCTATGAGATCACCATCCTGAATTCGCCGGTGGTGAACGCCTTCGCCCTGCCCAATGGCCGGCTCTATGTGACGCGCGGCCTGCTGGCGCTCGCCAACGACACCGCCGAGATCGCCTCTGTGCTCGCCCATGAGATCGCCCATGTCACGGCGCAACACGCGGTCGAGCGCGCCGAGAAGGAGCTTGAATCCGCTCTGGTCAGCCAGGTCGTCTCGCAGGTGCTGAAGGATCCCGCCGCGGGCGCTGCGGTGCAGGCGGGCTCGAAGCTCTCGCTCGCGCGCTTCTCGCGCCAGCAGGAGCTGACCGCCGACCAGATCAGCGTGCGCAACATCTCGCGCGCCGGCTACGACCCCTATGGCGCCGGCCGCTTCCTCCAAGCGCTCGGCCGCAACACCGCCTTCCGCAATGCCGGCCAGGGCCAGAGCGCCGAGGACAAGCGGCTCGACATTCTCTCCAGCCACCCCTCGACGCCCGAGCGCGTGGCCGCCGTCACCGCCGGCGCCCGCCAGATCGGCGCACCGGGCATCGGCGAGCGCGACGCCGCCCGCTGGCTCGCCGCGATCGACGGCATCGCCTATGGCGACGACCCGCGCGACGGCGTGGTGCGCGGCAAGCGCTATCTCAACAGCGCGCTGCGCATCGCCTTCACCGCCCCGGACGGCTTCAGCCTGGAATCGGCGCGCGACATGGTGATCGGCGTCAGCGCCAACGGCAACCAGGCGCTGCGCTTCGATTCCGTCACCCTGAAACCGGGCCAGACGCTGGAGGCCTATGTCACCTCCGGCTGGATCGACGGCGTCGAGACCGGCGCGGTCGAGCATCTCGACGTCGCAGGCCAGCCCGCGGTCATCACCACCGGCAGGGGTACCGATTGGATGTTCCGGCTCGCCGCGATCCAGGCCGGCGGGCGGGTCTATCGCTTCATCCTGGCGGCAAAGGGCGCAAACGACCCGGAGCGGCCGATGCGTGCCGTGATCGAAAGCTTCAGCGCCCTGACCGCCTCGGAAGCACAAGCCGCCAGGCCGATGCAGATCCGCATCGTCACCGCCTCGGCCGGCGACACCGCGGCCACCATGGCCGAGCGCATGCCCAACCTGGACCGCGCGCAGGAGCTCTTCCTGGTCCTGAACGGGCTGGATCGCAGCGGCCCGCTGACGCCCGGGCAGCGCTACAAGATCGTCGCGGAATAGAGCAGGCCGCGACGCTCTTATACTGACGGCCTTTGGAGCCCGTTTTGAACCTCCAGCCCTCATCCTGAGGAGCCGCAGAGCGGCGTCTCGAAGGATGCTCCCGATGGTTCGGGAGCCTCCTGGAGCATCCTTCGAGACGCCATTTCCGAGGAAATGGCTCCTCAGGATGAGGGCTCGCGGAGTTTCCAAACGAGGTCTTAGCGATGAGCGATGGCGTTATTCTCTGCCGTCATTCCGGGGCAGGCCGAAGGCCTGAGCCCGGAACCCAGAACCGCTATGTATCCTCGTGAAGCGAGCCGACAACCCGTGCCTTCCCGAGCAGCGGCATCGGTTCTGGGTTCCAGGCTCGATCCTTCGGATCGCCCCGGAATGACGGCTCGCCCTCAGCCATCAATCGCCGAAACGAAAAAACCCGGCGGTCGCCCGCCGGGTTTCTCGTAACTCACAAGGGAAGCAGCCTCAGGCGGCTTCTTCCTGGATGTCGTCATTGTCGCCTTCGATCTCGGCTTCAGCCTCGGCCGCCTCGCCCTTGGCGGCGCGGCGCGGCGATTTCGCGAGCTGGGCCTCGATCTTCTTCAGGGCCTCGGTCTCGGTGATGTCGTCGACGACGGCGATTTCGCGGGTCATGCGATCGACGGCCGCCTCATAGAGCTGACGCTCGGAGTAGGACTGCTCGGGCTGCGCCTCGGAGCGATAGAGATCGCGCACGACCTCGGCAATCGCGACGAGATCGCCCGAATTGATCTTGGCCTCGTATTCCTGCGCCCGGCGCGACCACATGGTGCGCTTGATGCGCGCGCGGCCGGTCAGCGTGGTCAGGGCCTTGGTGACGCTCTCCGCATCGGCGAGCTTGCGCAGGCCGACGCTGGCGGCCTTGGCGGTGGGAACGCGCAGGGTCATCTTGTCCTTGGCGAAGCTGACGACGAAGAGCTCGAGCTTGAAGCCCGCGACTTCCTGCTCCTCGATCGCCGTGATCTGGCCGACGCCATGAGACGGGTAGACGACGAACTCGCCCGTCTTGAAACCTAGGCGCACAACAGCTTTCTTCACCATGGACATGCCGTTACGACTCCTGACCGGACCGCTTGACGCGGGCTTGACGTTGTCCGCCTCCGGACGGGATGACCGGAGGCGCTTTGCCTGATGCGAACGGACCGATCATCAGGATCGGTCCAAATGCTTCACGCGTCCCTCAGCCGACCGTTTCATACGCACCCGAAGACAACGGACGACTTCGCTCCGGCAACGCACCGGGAGCTGGGATCGTTCGTATCGAAGGGAGCGCCCCGTTCGTGAAACCTCGCAGGGGCATGCGGAACGAATTCGACTATGCTGATATGCATAGCACAAAAAACACGCCGAATCAAAGGTAAACGCGTTTTCGCCTCGGCTCGGCGCGCAATGCAGCCAAGCAAGTCAACGCTCAGCCCTGTTCACGTAAGGGCAGATTCAGTCGCCCTCGCCGGGTTCCGGCGAGAAATGCTCGTCGAGCTTGCCGGCGACACCGTCGAAGGCTTTCGCATCCGGCGGCGCGTCCTTCTTCTGGGTGATATTGGGCCAGGACGAGGCATATTTCGAGTTCAGCTGCAGCCAGCTTTCGAGGCCCGGCTCGGTGTCGGGCTTGATCGCCTCGGCCGGGCATTCCGGCTCGCAGACGCCGCAATCGATGCACTCGTCGGGATGAATGACGAGCATGTTCTCGCCCTCATAGAAGCAGTCGACCGGACAGACCTCGACGCAATCCATGTACTTGCACTTGATGCAGTTCTCGGTGACCACATAGGTCATGTCGTCCGTCCTTCTTCGTCCGCGCGCGGCCGCCTCATAAAGCGCCGAAGGGCGCGGGTTTCAAGGCCGTTTTCAGCCCATTCGGCAGCAGGATCTTCTTCCCGGAGCGCCGTGCGGAGATGGAAATTCCCAATACCGGCCCAGCGCCATTCATATGCACACAAACGAATATTCAGCTTAGCCGTCCGACTTGCCCTCGGCAAGCGACGGATCGTCGCGCGCCGCGCCATTCAACGGCTCGTAGAGCAGCCGCGCCTCCTCATAGGGACCGCGCCGCATGCCCAGATCCAGCACCCGCACGACGAGCGTGGCATGCGGCAGCGCCAGGGTCAGCACGTCGCCAAGCTTGAGCCCATGCGCGGCGTTCTCGATCCTGCGCCCCTCGACCCTGACATGCCCATCCTCGACCAGGCGCACCGCGACCGGGCGCGTCCTGGCGAAACGCGCGAACCAGAGCCATTTGTCGAGGCGTTGCCGATCCTGCCGCAAGGGCCGCCTTTCCGTTCAGCGTCGTGAGCTCAGAGTATTGGCCTGCTCAGGTCTTGCGCCCCTCGAGCTGGGCCTTGAGTGCTGCAAGCTTGGCAAAGGGCGAATCCGGATCCGGCTCGCGCTCGGCCGGTCTCGGGCGCTGCGGCTGCTGGAAACGCTCGCCACCGCGATCCTCGCGGCGCGGCCCGCCCGGCCGCTGATCGCGCTTGAACTCGGGCCGCGGGCCGCGACCCTGCTCGGGACGCCCGCCGCGCGGCGGCTGCCCCTGGCGCGGCGCATCGTCGCGCCGTGGTCCCCGCTCCGGGCGCGGCGCGGCAGGTGCAGCCTCCGCACCGGCAGCCGCTGCCACGGCCGGGCGATCCTGCCCACCCTCGCGCCGCCTGTCATCGGGCCGCCCGCCGCGGTTGGGCCTGTCGCCGCGACGACTGCCGGGCTGGCGTTCGCCGGGGGCGCCGTCGCGCGGGGCGCCACGGCCAGCCTGCTCGGGCCTGCGCCCGCCCTGATGGCGATGCGGCCGCCAGACCTCGATCAATTCCGGCTCGGCCGCTGGCGCAGGCGCTGCGGTCGCAGCCACTTCGGTAGCCTCGGCAGCAGCGTCCGCCGGCGCTTGCTCAGCAGGCTCCTCGGCGACAGCCGGCAAGGCCGACATCAGATCGGCGGGAACGGCCACAGGCTCTGGCTCCGGCTCGGGAGCCGGCGTCGCCTCGGCTTCCGCCAGGACCGGCGCAACCGCCTCCGTCACCTCGGATGCCGGCGCTTCGTGTTCAGCGACAGAAGCGGGCTCGTCGGAGACCACGCCCTCCGCTGGTTGCTCGGCAGCCTCAGGGGCGACAACAGCCTCATCGACCTTGACCGGCTCCGGCTTCGGCGCCGGGGGCGCAGCCAGCGGCACGGTGATCGCCGGGCCGGGACGCTTGACCGAGACATAGCCGAGCGAGCGCAGGATCGAGGCGAAATCCTCGCCGGCGCAGCCGACGAGCGAGGTCATCGCGCCAGTGGCGACGAAACCGTCCTGATCGGCGGCGCCGGTCGGCGGCGTGCCTTGGGTGAGGCCCGGGCGATAGGCGATCGCCGGCCGGATCAGATCGGCCAGGCGCTCCAGGATATCGACGCGCACGGCGCGCTCGCCGCAGACGCGATAGCCGGCGGCGCGATAGAGCCCCTTGGGAACCGCCTTGTCGACCGCAAACGAGGTCCGGCCCGAAGCCGCCAGATGCGCGATGTCGTCGAGCCCGCTCATCTCCGGCGAACCATGCTTCAGGGCCCAGAGCTGGGCCGCGAGCGCGCGGGGTGCCGGCTTCAGCAGCGCCGGTACATAAAGATGGAACGCACCGAAACGAATGCCGAGCTGGCGCAGGGCGGCACGGCCCTCCTGGTCGAGCGCCTTCATCTCCTCGCCGACCTTGGTGCGCTCGAGCACGCCGAGCGATTCGGCGACCTGATAAGCGATGCCGCGCGCGATGCCGGTCAGCGTCGTCGCATCCTCCAGCAGCAGCAGCGCGCCGAGCAGGCGGGTGACGTGATTCTTCAGCCAGAGCGTCAGGCGCGTCTCGACCTGCTCGCGCGCCGGCCCCGTCAGATGTTCTTCGACCAGCAGGCGCAGGCGCGGCTCGATCGCCTTCTCGCCCGCGACCAGGCGCGCCACCGGCTCGCCGACCCAGCGCAGCAAACCGTCATGCGACAACACGAAAGCATCGTCGCCGGCCAGAACGACACGCGCGGCGCGCGCTTCGATCTCGCTGGCGAGCGCCTTCATCGCAGCCATATTCAGGGCTTTCGCCTCCGGCCCGCCGGCCTTCGGGTCCGCCGTGAAGCGAAACCCCTGCAGCATTCCGACGTGCTGGCCCTCGACGAGCACATCGCCCGCCGTGGTGACCTCAGCCTCCAACATGGTATTCTCCCGCAAACGACGCATCAGCACACTCGTGCGCCGATCCACAAAACGGCTGGCAAGCCTCTCGTGCAAAGCGTCCGACAGCTTGTCCTCTACAAGACGCGCCACCCCCTGCCAATGCTCAGGATCAGGCAACCAGTCGGGACGGTTGGCGACGAAGGTCCAGGTCCGCACCTGCGCGATGCGGGCCGACAGCGTATCGATCTCGCCATCCGTGCGATCGAGCGCCGAAAGCTGGGCGTGATACCAGTCCATATCGAGCCGGCCATGGCGCATCAGGCGCAGATAAAGCGTGGTCGCGAGGTCCGCGTGCTGCATCGGCGCGATCTTGCGGTAGTCGGGCAGCCCGCAGACCTCCCAGAGCCGCTCGACCGCAGGACGCCCCTGCGCCAGCGCCTTGACGTCCGGGTCTTTCGCCAGAATTTCCAGCGTCGTCATGTCCTCCGCGATCAGCGCCCGCGTCAGCCCCGGCTCCGAAGGCTGGATATTGAGGCTGTCGAGCAAGCTCTCGATCGAACGCTGATCGAGATCGGTGTTGCGCCACTGCAACTGCCGGACCGGTTCGAAGCGATGGTTCTCGATCGCCTCGACGAGATCGGCCTCGAAGGGCGGGCAACGTCCGCTCGTGCCGAAGGTGCCGTCGCGCAGATGCCGCCCCGCCCGGCCGGCGATCTGGCCGAATTCCGCCGGGTTGAGCTTGCGGAAATGATGGCCGTCGAACTTCTTGTCCGCGGCGAAGGCGATATGGTCGACATCGAGATTGAGGCCCATGCCGATCGCGTCGGTCGCGACGAGATAATCGACATCGCCCGACTGGTAGATCTCGACCTGCGCATTGCGGGTGCGCGGCGACAACGCGCCCAGCACCACGGCCGCCCCGCCCTTCTGCCGGCGGATCAGCTCGGCGATGGCGTAGACCTCCTCGACCGAGAAGGCGACGATAGCCGAGCGCGGCGGCAGCCTTGTGATCTTGCGGTCGCCCGCGAACAGCAATTGCGACAGGCGCGGGCGCGTGACGACGTTAACGCCGGGGATGAGCTGCTCGATCAGCGGCTTCATCGTGCCGGCCCCGATCAGCATGGTCTCGGCCCGGCCGCGCCGGTTCAGGAGCCGGTCGGTGAAGACATGGCCGCGATCGAGATCGGCGGCGAGCTGGATCTCGTCGATCGCGACGAAATCGACCGCGAGATCGCGCGGCATCGCTTCAACCGTGCAGACCCAGAAGCGCGGCCGCTCCGGCTTGATCTTCTCCTCGCCGGTGACGAGCGCGACAGCCTCAGCGCCGACCTTCTCGACCACGCGGCTGTAGACCTCGCGCGCCAGCAGCCGCAGCGGCAAGCCGATCATGCCTGTCGGATGCGCCACCATCCGCTCGATCGCGAGATGCGTCTTGCCGGTATTGGTGGGGCCGAGAACCGCGGTGACGCCGTTTGCACGGACGGAGCGAGGCAAGGGACGAGCTGAAAGCAAAACGCGACCGATCGTGACCGGCCGCCCTCGCCGCCCGGCACGCGACTGCGCCAGACGGACTAAGGGCGACGACGAGGCATCTAGAGGCTGTTATGAACCATGGGGCCGATGTGATGAGGTCAAAACGCCGGAGATGGGAGGAGCATTGCACAGACGATACCATCGGTATCGGCAAGCGATGCGACGCTGCAGCTCCGCCGTTTTCACCTCACCCGCAGGGCGCGGCGCTTTTGCGCGACTGCGGCGTCGTCCTTCGTAGCAAACCGGAAGGTTTGCGTCCTCGAACTCCTGGCATTCGCGCAAAATCGCCAGCGTCAAATCGACCCCATGGTTCATAACAGCCTCTCGGGATAGAACGAGTCCTGAACGAAGCAAGCCCGAATCGCTGACTCGGCCTGAATCCGGTTTCGTTCCCGGCAAGATATCGCGGCTCTGGTAAACGCGACCACCCTATCTGGAATCGAAGCACCGGCATCGTCCATCCTCTCGCGCGCCTGATGCGGCCCTGGGCTGCATCGCGCCTTCGCCTATTTAGGGCTTTCCCGCGCCAAAACGAGAGGGCGTGCCGCAACGGTGGTCAAGATCGCCGGCGCATTCGGCGTGTCGCGATCAGCCGAAGACGTCGACGAACACCTGCGCCGCCTCGTCGGGCGCCTCGACATGCACGAAATGCCCGGCGCTCTCGCAGAAGGTGACCTTGGCCTCGTCGAAATGCTCCGGCACGAAAGCCGCCCATTCCGATTTCAGGATCGGGTCGTGCCGGCCCCAATGCACCCGCGTCGGCTGGTGGATCCGCACGGATGGCGGGGCGTGGCCATCGATCGCCGCCAGCCGCAACGCGTTCTGGCTGCGATACCAGTCGAACCCGCCGCGCAGATTGCCGGGCTTCATGAAATTGTCGACCCAGAGATCGAAGGCCGGCTCGAAGGCATCCTTGCGGTGGCACCAATGCGTCAGGAAATGCCCGAGATAGAGCGAGCAGGCCTCGCGGCTCGAACCCACCAGAGCCTCGGCCAGGCCAAGCTGCTGGAACGCCTGGTACCAGACCTCGTTGACATGCCCGTCATGGACCCAACGCCCACCGACGCTGGCCGTCGGGCAGTTGAAGAACAGCAAGCGCTCGACGGCTTGCGGATGCCGGCGTGCCAGCGCCTGCGCCGCATAGGCCCCCACATCATGGCCGACGACGCCGACGGAATCGAGATCCAGCGCATGCAGCAGCGCGGCCATGTCGTCGGCATGGCAATTGGCGCCGACATCGCTGCGCGGCCCCACCGTCTTGGCGCTGTCGCCGAAACCGCGCAGATCGGGCGCGATCAACCGGAACTCGCCATGCAGGCGATTGATCAGCGGCAACCAGGTCGCCCAGAACTCCGGCCAGCCATGCAGCAGCAGGACAGGCGGGCCATCGCCGATCTCGGCGACATGCAGCATGGTGTCGCGAACGGCGAGCTGGCGATGGCGCAGGCCCGGCGGGGCGGTGAAGTCGCTGGTCATGGCGTCTTTCTGGCGCAGGCAGTAACCTCAGGGTAATGCCGGCTCCGTCGCCGCCGCAATCGGCCGCGGAGCATGACGCCCCTGCAGCGTCGGTTCTCCACAGGCGCGGCAGGGGCGCGTTCGCCTCAATTTCCGGCGGTGCTCGCCGTCACGCCCGGATCGACCTTGAAGCTCGAGGCTTCGACCACGGCGGTGCCGATCATCGTCTTCACCGAAATGCGCACCGGGACCATCACACCCGTCCCCGCCACCGGCGCGAGCCAGACGCTGATGTCTTTGTTCTCGGCCATGAACTTGGTGCTGGGCCGCAGCGCCCTGTGGCCGGCGATCGGCACATAGCGCACCTGGCAGATCGCGACCGGGCCGCCATAACCCTCCAGCTTGACCTCCCGGGAGCCGGCATAGCTCATCTTGATGTCATAGCGGGCCGCACCGTCGAAGATCGGCAGCGTGCGGTTGCAGGCGCTCGCGCTGCCGCCCTTGCCGTCGACAGGCATCAGGAAGGCACTGAGCGGATCCAGGATATTGCGCTTGTGGCTGTCCACCAGGGCTACGCGGTCCGGCTTGAAGTCGATCGGCGGAACGATCTCGATCGCCTGGACATTGCCGCCGCCGAGCGCCATGCGCACGGTTCGGCTCTCGCTGGAGCTGGCGGAGCTGATCGCGAAGGTCGCCGGCATCGGCTTGCCGGCACTCATCGTGCCGGTCGCCGCGCCCGAGCCGCGTCCGCCGGTGAAACCGCCGACCAATCCCGTCAGCTTCGCCACGATGTCGAGCTTGTAGCCGCCGGAATCGACGCCACCGCTGAGATTGGCCGTGCCGAGCGTCAATCCCAGCAGCGAGACCTGGTATTTCGCGTCGAGCGAGGCGGCCTGCGCCGGCAGGCTGGCCGCCGCCAGCATCGCGACAAAGGACAACCCGGCCAGGGACGGCGCGATGGCGGGTTTCATCCGTTTCCTCCAAGCTTTGGATATGATTTGCAATGCACTGCGAATCGGTCTGAATCGTGACCTGTTTCGCGGCATTTGGCGAGCCGCGCGCCAGTCCGGCTTCTCGCTAGCGTCGCTGTTGGCCACGACGTGCCGATATCGGCGAGTTCTCCTTGACGCCGCCGCCCGCCTTGGCTATGGAACCGCGACTTCAATTTGACTTCCGGTGCTCATGTCCGGCACGTCGCGTGTCGGCATTTTTGTTTGAGCGAACCGGTTGCAGCAAGGAACGATGATATGGCCCGCCGTTGCGAACTGACCGGGAAAGGTACCCTGACCGGGCACCTCGTCAGCCACTCGAACCGCAAGACCAAGACGGTTTTCCGTCCCAACCTCGTGCAGGTCACGCTGCAGTCTGATGCACTGGGCCGTTCGGTTCGCCTGCGCGTCTCGGCCAATGCCCTGCGCACGGTCGACCATCGCGGCGGCCTCGACGCCTTCCTGGTCAAGGCTCCGGCCGCCGACCTTTCGGCTGGCGCCCTGACCCTGAAGCGCGACATCGAGAAGAAGCTCGCCACCGCCTGAGCGGGCTTGCTTTTCGGCTTGAATGAAGCGGCCGGAAGGCCGCTTTTTTCGTTTGGGCTGAGCCCCATCGTCATTGCGAGCGGAGCGAAGCAATCCAGGGGCCGTTGCGCTCTGCGATGCTGGATTGCTTCGCTCCGCTCGCAATGACGGTAGCGCCCCTCAAACCAGCTCGAATTCCAGCAGGATCGTCCGCTGCAGGAACGAGAAATTATCGTCCGAGATCAGGGTCAGGATGGTCTTGCCCTGCTCCAGATGGACGGACAAACCCTCCATATTATCGATCTCCTGGCCGAGATCGGCCTCGATCAGATAGGCTCCGTCGAGCATCGCTCCAGGCTTGATGCCTGCCCCCGCGATCCGGCGGATGCGCATGCCGACGCCGCGCAGCGGCCGATACCAGCGCTCCAGCACCAGCATGTCGCCACCAGGCAGGAAGGCGAGATCGGTGATGTCGAAGCCGTCATGGCGCGCGAGCTGGAACAGGCCCGGCTGCCGGCCGCCGAGGATGATGCCGAGCGTCGACTCGGTCTCGCCGCCCGAGCGCTCGGCGATGGCGACGAGCGCGCCCGCAAGCGGATGGCCGGCTGGCGCGACGCCGATCGCCTCCAGCCCGCGATTGCTCGGCAGGCGCTTGACCTCGCGCGGCACCGGCACGATGCGGGCGCGCGCCGCGACGCCGTCTTTCGCCCAGTCGAAGCGCAGCACGTCATGCGTCCGCTCGACGCCGATATAAGCGACACCGTCCGCGATCGTCAGGCTCTCCGTGTCGTAATAGCGCGAGCGGTGCAGCGGCTTGCCGGACGCCCCCAGGATGGGTGCAAGCTCCGCCCCGTCGAGCGCGACGATACGGCCGTCATGCGAGCGCGGCTTCGCCGTCAGCCAGAAGCCGTTATCGGTGATCGAGACCAGCTCGGCCCCGTCCGGCGAGCGCCACAGTCCGGAAAAACCGCCGAAGCGGGGATGGCTTGCCGTCAGGACGAGCCCGCCGCGGAAGTTCAACTGGCCGAAGCGTGCCTTCTCGGGGCTGCGCGGCTCGAACGCCTTGATCGGGCGCACCGAGATCGCGATCGGACTGCGGGTCTGTTCGGAGGATTGGGCGAGAGCGGGCGGAACGAGGCCGAGCGAGGATATGCCCGCTAGTGCTTGGCGACGAGTCAGACGCATCAGAGCAAGGCGATGACGGCGCGGGGAACCCCTCTCCTGTAAGGAGAGGGGCAGGGGTGAGGTGTAGGCCCCTGGACCAGTGTAGTGCCAACGTCACAGTGCCGCAGCGGTGAGGCCACGGCCCAAGCGTCAAACGGCCGACCCCTCACCCTGCCCTCTCCCTCCGGGAGAGGGTTCCCCGCGCCTGCCTCCCGGACGTTGCAGGTGATCGTCACTGCAGCCGCCGCGACCCGCGCGACTTGGTCGCGAGTCCGGCGTCCTCCTCGAAGAGCTCCGCCAGCTTCTCGGTCATGACGCCGCCAAGCTCCTCGGCATCGACGATGGTGACGGCGCGGCGGTAATAGCGCGTGACGTCATGGCCGATGCCGATGGCGATCAGCTCGACCGGCGAGCGCGTCTCGACCTCGGCGATGACATGGCGCAGATGCCGCTCGAGATAATTGCCGGCATTGACCGAAAGCGTGGAGTCGTCGACCGGCGCGCCGTCCGAGATCACCATCAGGATCTTGCGCTGCTCCGGACGCGCCAGCAGGCGCTTATGCGCCCAGTCCAGCGCCTCGCCGTCGATATTCTCCTTGAGCAGGCCCTCGCGCATCATCAGCCCGAGATTCTTGCGCGCCCGGCGCCAGGGCGCGTCCGCCGCCTTGTAGATGATGTGGCGCAGGTCATTGAGACGGCCGGGAGCCGCCGGCTTGCCCGATTGCAGCCAGGCCTCGCGCGAAAGCCCGCCCTTCCAGGCCCGCGTGGTGAAGCCCAAAAGCTCGACCTTGACGCCGCAGCGCTCCAGCGTGCGCGCCAGGATATCGGCGCAGGTCGCCGCGACCGTGATCGGCCGACCGCGCATCGAGCCGGAATTGTCGATCAGCAGCGTCACCACCGTATCGCGGAAATTCACGTCCGATTCCTGCCGGAAGGAGAGCGGCTGATAGGGATCGATGATGATGCGCGGCAGGCGGGCGGGGTCGAGCGCCCCCTCCTCCAGGTCGAACTGCCAGGAGCGGTTCTGCTGCGCCATCAGCCGGCGCTGCAAGCGGTTGGCAAGCCGCGCCACCACGCCCTGGAGATGGGCGAGCTGCTTGTCGAGATAGGCGCGCAGCCGCGTCAGCTCTTCGGCGTCGCAAAGCTCCTCGGCCGTGACGACCTCGTCGAATTTCTGCGTATAGGCCTTGTAGTCCGTCACCGGGCGGTCGTTCGGCTTGCCCTCGCGCGGACGCGGCGCTTCGCCGGCTTCCTCGGACTCGGAATTCTCGTCCTCGTCCTCCCAGTCGCCGGCCGGCGCGTCGGTCGCCTCGGAGGCGCCCTCCTGCAATTCCTCGGTCGCGTCGTCGCTGACCTCGACCTCGGAACGCTCGCCCTGGCTCTCCTGCTCGGCCTCGCCGTCCTGCTGCTGCTGTTCGTCGGAGGACTGGTCCTGGTTGTCCTCGTCCTGCTCGTCGTCCTGGCCCTGGCTGGTCTGCTCGGCCATGTCGAGCGAGGCCAGCATGTCGCGCACGGTCCGGGCGAAGGCGCGCTGATCCTCGACGGATTTCGCCAGACGGTCGAGATCGGCCCCGGCCTTGGCCTCGATCTGTTCGCGCCAGAGATCGACCAGCTTCTCGGCAGCCTTGGGCGGCCTCAGCCCCGTCAGGCGCTCGCGCACCATCAAGGCGAGCGCATCCTCCAGCGGCGCATCGGCGCGGTCGGTGATCTCCTCATAGCGCCCGCCGCGATGGTAGCGGTCCTCCAGCATGGCGGTGATGTTGCCGGCCATGCCGCTCATCCGGCGCGAACCGACGCATTCGACGCGCGACTGCTCGACCGCGTCGAACACGGCGCGCGCCGCATCGCCCTCGGGCGCGGCGCGGCGATGCACGGTCGCGTCATGGCAGGCCAGCCTGAGCGCCATCGAATCGGCATGGCCGCGCAGGATCGCGACATCCTGGGCGGTGAGCTTGCGCGGCGGCTCGGGCAGGCGGGCGCGCTCGCCGACGAGCGAGGGCTTATCGGCCGCGAAGACGATCTCCATCTCGGGCTTGCGCGCGATCGCCTTCATCGCGCCCGAAATCGCGCGCTTCAGCGGCTCCGCTGGCGCTTCCTTGGTCTGGCCGGGCTTGCGATTGGAGATGCTCATAGCGCCTTCGTGAAGTGATGAATGCGATGACCGGCTACGGGATAATCCTCCATCCGGCCGCATTCGCGATAGCCCAGCCGCGGATAGAAATCCGGCGCCTGCAGACTCATCGTGCTCAGATAGACACCGCGCGCGCCGTTATTGCGCGCAGTCTGTTCGGCTTGCGCCACCAGCGCCTCACCAAAGCCGGCGCCGCGATGCTCGCCGTCGATCCAGAGCAGGTCGACATGGAGCCATTCCCATTTCAGCTCGCCGACGAGGCCACCGACGATCGCCCCGCTCTCGTCGCGCAAGCTGATCGCGAGCGGTTTCGTATTACGCGGACCGATCTTCGCCTCGTTAAAAGCGGCCAGGCCGCGCAGAACCGCAGCGTGCGTCTCGTCCTGGTCCGGTTCGACGACGATCGCGACCATCTTCACTCCTAGCGCGAACGCCCGTCATACGGTGCCGACTGCAACTCGGCCGGCTCGACGCCGCTCAGGCAGCGCGCATTGATCGCGACCATCGGCGTGCCATCCGGCAAACCGGCGCGCGCGAAGGATTCGATGCCGCAACTCTCGCAGAACAGATGCTGGATCTTCTGCGTGTTGAAGCGGTACTCGGTCAGCGCATCCTCACCCTTCAGCAGGGTGAAGCTCTGCGCCGGACTGAAGGCCAGCACCGAGCCGCGGCGCTGGCAATAGGAGCAGTTGCAGGTGATCGTCTTGTCGAGATCGACTTCGACCTCATAGGCGACGCGGCCGCAATGGCAACTTCCCTCGTAGCGCGCGCTCGCCATAACTAGCCGCTCCTGTCAGCTGAGGACCACGTTCACCGCGCTCTCCGGCAGTTCCTTGCCGAAGGAGCGCTGGAAGAACTCGGCCACCAGCGTGCGCTCCATCTCGTCGCATTTGTTCAGGAACGTCACCCGGAAGGCGAAGCCGACATCGCCGAAGATCGCGGCATTCTCGGCCCAGGTGATCACGGTACGCGGGCTCATCACGGTCGAGAGATCGCCGTTCATGAAGGCGTTGCGGGTGAGATCGGCGACGCGGACCATCTTGTTGACGATGTCCTTGCCCTCTGGCGTGGCCTGATAGTGCTTCGACTTGGCGAGCACGATCGCGACTTCGTTGTCATGGGGCAGGTAGTTCAGCGTGGTCACGATCGACCAGCGGTCCATCTGGCCTTGGTTGATCTGCTGCGTGCCGTGATAGAGGCCCGACGTGTCGCCCAGGCCGACCGTATTGGCGGTGGCGAAGAGGCGGAAGCAAGGATGCGGGCGGATGACGCGCTTCTGGTCGAGCAGCGTCAGCTTGCCGGACTGCTCGAGCACGCGCTGGATCACGAACATCACATCGGGGCGGCCGGCGTCATACTCGTCGAAGACCAGCGCGATGTTGTTCTGCAAGGCCCAGGGCAGGATGCCGTCCTGGAACTCGGTGATCTGCTTGCCTTCCTTCAGCACGATCGCGTCCTTGCCGACGAGATCGAGCCGGGAGACGTGGCTGTCGAGGTTGACGCGCACGCAGGGCCAGTTCAGGCGAGCCGCGACCTGCTCGATATGGGTCGATTTGCCGGTGCCGTGATAGCCCGAGATCATCACACGGCGGTTATGCGCAAAACCGGCCAGGATCGCGATCGTGGTATCGCGGTCGAAGCGGTAATCCGGATCGAAATCGGGAACATGCGCCTCCGCCTTGGAATAGGCCGGCACTTCGAGGTCTGAATCAATCCCGAAGGTCTGACGCACCGACAACTTCATGTCGGGAAGGCCTTGGGCGGTCGTCGTCGTCATCTGGCTTGTCTCCGGGCATGGGACAGGTCCGGGAGAGGACCGGTTGTCCCAAGAGCCGACCGAAAAAGGGAGGCGTACGCTGTCTAACTAAAGCGAAAGACCGGCAGCGGCAATTCGCAAACCGCCAGGGCGGGAATTCCCGGCAGACATGTCGGATTCGCAACAGACGTGCCAGCAGGGTCGCCCATACGAAGAAACGGGCTAGCGCCGCTTATCGAGAAGCCGCGCCACGATGCCGCAAACCGCTTCCCCGCCGCTGCGGTCGATCGTCACGCCCGGCACGGGAGCATTTCGCAATGCGGATTCGACGGCCTGCGCCATGAAAAAAGGCGTGAGCTGAGTTTCACCATCCAGGCGCAGGCAACGCGCCAGCCCCGCCCGTTCCATCGCCTGCGCTCGTATCGCCTGCTCGGTCTCGTTGCCGGCGTCGAACGGCACGACGATCGCCGGCCGGCCGGCCGCCACGAGATCAAGCACCGTATTGTAGCCAGCCTGGCTGATCGACAGCGCACAGCCCGCGAGCAGCGCCGGAAAATCCGGCCGCGCCCATTCCACGGTCACATGAGCGGGCGCTGAATCCCGCAGACCGGCGAACGCTGCCTCGGATACGCCGCGCCCGACGAGAATGCGCCAGCCTCGTGCCGGACCAAGCAAGCCGGCGGCAGCCAGGCAGAGCTCAAACAGCGGCAGCGCAGCCGCCGAGCCGCCGCCGGAGACGATGATTTCAGCCTCCTCGTCATTGCAAGCGCAGCGAAGCAATCCAGCGTCTTGCTCTACGCCTCCTGGATTGCTTCGCTGCGCTCGCAATGACGGCTCAGCCAGATAGCCCGTGTAATGCAGCCGCCCGGCCAAGTCCGGCGACACCGGCCAGGATGCCTCCAGCGGCAGGAAGGCGGCATCGCCATGCACCAGCACGCCATCGAAATGGCTGGCGATGCGCTGCTCGGCCTCCGCGATCCGCTCAGTGCGCGGGGCGACCAGCACGTCACGGATCGAGGACAACACCAGAACCTGCGGATTCGCCGCCTTCGCCGCGGCAATCAGCCCCATGAACTCGCCGACGAGTTGCCGCCGCCCGAACGGAAAATGCTCGGTGACGACGACATCGGGTCGCAGCGACATCGCAAGACCGCTCAGCATCGCCTGCCGCGTCGTGCGACGGTCTGAATCGATCGGCTGCCCGGTCTCGTCGAGCAGATTACGGAAATCGACGCCCTCGACCTTGACCGGAGGAAGCTGCACGAAAGCGAAGGGCTCGTCCTGCCGCGCAGCCAGAGGCATGCCGCCGCTCGCCAGCGTCACCTCATGTCCAGCCCCGGCCAGCGCCCGCGCCAGATGCCGCGCCCGCACGAGATGGCCGCTGCCCAGGAGATGCGTCACGGCGATCAGGATACGCGGCATCAATCGCGCCCGCCTGATCGAACCGCACTCACGAGCTTCTGATGAATGCGGTCGAGCCCGGCTGCAGCCGAAAAATCCCGTGTCAGCCTTGCATGCGCCGCAGCGCCCAGCGCCGCACGCCGTTCCGGCGCCGTCGCAAGCTCAGCCATGGCCTGTGCCAGCGCGGCGACGTCGCCGGGCGCAACCAGCAGACCCTCGACACCATCGCTGACGAATTCGGGAATGCCGGCGAAATCCGTCGCGACGATCGGCAGCGCCTGGCTCGCCGCTTCCATCACGACATTGGGCAAGCCGTCGCGGTCGCCGTTATCGGCCTGCTTTGAAGGCAGCACGAAGAGATCGGCCTCGCGCAAGGCGGTGACGACCGCAGCCTGCGCCTGCGGCCCAACCCAGATGACGCGCTCCGACAGCCCGAGCACCTCGGCCAGTATTTTCAGCCCCTTCAACTTCTCGCCGCCGCCGATATGGGTCAAACGCCAATGCAGCGTGGCCGGCAAACGCGCCAGCGCCGACAGGAGATCGTCGAAGCCCTTCTTCTCGACCGCACGGCCAATCGTGATGAAGCGCACCGGATCGGCCGGATCGCTGCCATCGCGCCCCATGCGCGACGGCGGCGGCGGAAAGCGGGCGAGGTCGAGCCCATGATAGACCAGCGCGACCTTGTCGGCCCGGTCGCCGAGCCGCGCGAGCTCGGCATGGCCATCGCGCGTGCAGGTCACGCCCCAGGCGGCGGCAGCGAGTTTCTCGCGCTTCTCCCAATCCGGCGTCGTCCAGATATCCTTGGCATGGGCCGAAAACGACCAGCTCAACCGGCGCAGCAGCGCCGCATAGCGGATCACAGAGGCCGGCGTGTGCAGGTAATGCACATGCAGATGGCGGATGCCCGCCGGCAATTCATGCGCCATCACGCAGGCCTGGCCGAGCCGGCGCAGGCGGTTGCGCGTCGGATCGCGAACCAGGTCGCGCAGGAAGACGGCGGCGAGCCTGAACGCCCCCAGCCGTCTCAGCGCGCTCAGGGCGCCGCGCAGAACGCGGCGGGGATCGTCATGCAGATATTCCGGCAGATAAGTCACCGGCGCGGTGATCTGCTTGTGCATCAGATGGCGATCGGCGTCGGTGGGATGACGCAGCGACCAGATCGCGAAGGGCAGGCCGCGCTGCTGCAGCCCGAGCAACTCCTGGGCGATGAAAGTCTCCGACAGGCGTGGATAGCCCTTCATCGCGATCGCGACGAGCGGCTCGGGCACGGTGCTCATCGCGCGCCGATCAGCATGAAGCGCGTATAGTTCTTCGTCGGCAGCGCGCCGGCGAACCAGGTCTCGGACAGGTTCGCCTGCTCCTGGAACGCCTCGAGCGAGGCGACGCAGCTGCGGTGATCGGGCTCGCGAAAATAATCGTTCGATTGCAGCAGCAGGGGCAGGCCTGCCGGCAACGTTGCAAGCCAGGCCGGAACATCGTCGAGATGCTCGCAGCTGGTATTGATGACGAGGCCGGGCCGCCGCTCCTGCGCCGCGAAATCGAGGCCTGTCATGTCGGCGGTGACTGCGCGAAAACGCTTGGCCGCGACATGGCGATGGTTCAGCGTCTCGGCGACAGCGGCGCAGCCCGGATCGATATCGAGGCTCACGACCTCGCTGATCACCAACCGCGGCTCTTCCAGCAGCAGCGCGCCGAGCACGCCATACCAGGCGCCAAGCACCCAGACGGGACCGTCGGGACGCGACAAGGTCTCGGCCAGCATCTCGACCAGCCATTGCTTCGAGGCGATCTGCTTGTGATTGACGGCGATCGAGAGATCGACTGGGGCGCCCTTGCCGTAAAGCCGCGCGATGTCGGCGGCGACGGGATTGCGCGTCAGCGCCGCGACACCGCGCAGGATGTCGTGAAAGGCCTCCGAGGGCTCCTGGGTCATGCCGTCTCTGTCAAAGCGGGACAAAATCGGCGGGACCATAGGCAAGCCCGGGCGCAAAGGCCAGCCGCCGCCGCGGGCTCAGACCGGTGACTTCTTGGTGTTTTTCGGCGCGGTCGACTTGTCGGCCTTGGAGCTGCGGCCTCGCTTCGGGGGAGGCTGCGGCGCGGGCGCGGCTTCCTCCTGCACTGTGCCCGCCCCGGACAAGGGCTCTTGCTCGATGGCGACCTCGATGGCCCGCTCCTCCGGAGCAGCGGCCGGCTCCTGCAATCCTGTCGAATCCGTCTCGATGGCGGGAGCGGGCTCCTGATCATCGCCGTCGCGTTCGGCCAGTTCCGGAACGCTGGCGAAGCCATAGGCGGTCAGCGGCTTCTCGCGGCCCTTGATCGAAATCTTCAACGGCGTCGTGCCGCGATAGCCGCGGCCAGTAACGCGGATCGTCTCTTCCGACACGACGAGATCGGACAGCACGCGCCGCGTCGCCGATTCGAGCTGGCTTGCGATCATCACCGTCTCGCCGACCGTGATCTCGCGCCGGCCGAGGCTCTCGCTCTCGACGGAGCCGACGATCGCCTGGCCGGTGTGGATGCCAATGCCGATCCGCAGCGGCAAGGGCAATGCCGCCCCGTATTCACGGTTCAGCGCCTCGACGGCGCGCACGATGTCTCCGGCCGCGCTGATCGCGGCCTGGGCAGCGCGTGCCGGCGCGCCCTCCAGCCCGAACACCGCCATGAAGCCATCGCCGTAGAAGGCATCGATACGCCCGCCATGAGCGGCGATGGCCTGCGCCATCTCGTCAAAGAAACGGTTGAGCAGGCCGATCAGCTCCTGCGGCAATTGCCGTTCGGACAGGGCCGAGAAAGCGCGCAGATCGGCAACCATCACGGTCAGCCCGCGCTTGCCGGCCGACGCCTCGGGCTCGGTCGCGCGCGTGGCGGCGCCCAGCCGCGAGGCCAGAAGGATCTGGACCTGCAGATCGTCGCGCGGCCTGATCTGGCAGGCGAGGCGGACGCGGTCCGGCGCCGAGATCCGGCGCAGCAGCCTGGCCTCGTTGGGTCCGGGCGGCGGCAGCTTGTCGGCACCGTCAAGCACCAGCACGCGACAGGTCGCGCAGCGGGCCCTGCCGCCGCAGAGCGCCGCATGCGGAATGCCGAAGCGCCGGAACATCTCCAGCACGGTCAGCCCCGGCGTGAGCTTGCGCACACCATGGCCGACGAAGCGCACGGTGATGTGGCGGGTGGTGCGAACCCTGATCTCGCGGATCGCGACGAAGCCGACGAAGCAGCCGACGAGGCCGTAGAACGCCGTTTTCGCCCAGATCACGTTCTGGTTGAACATGGTGATCGCCGAGTCCGAATAGGTCTCGGGCGGCAGCTGCATGTGCCCAGCTTCACGCGCGGCAACGGCAAAACCGATCAGCGCCAGGATCGGCAGCAGGATCGCGGCCAGCATGAACGGGTCGCGCCAATGCTGATAGCTCTCGCGCGAGCGCAGCGAGAAATGCAGGCCGATGATGCCATGCGTCCAGACCAGCAGCAGCAGGATGCTTTGCGAAAACGCCAGGTTCGGCCAGAGCCGGCGCAGCACCGCGTGATAGCTCTCGTCGAGATTGAAGAACGTGCCCATCACCCGCGTCCCGACGATATGATCGACGAGGAAGAACGGGATCATGACGCCCAGGCCGATCTGCAGCATTTCGCGCGCCGGCATCTTGAAGGTGCGGCGCTGCGCCACCCGCAGCAGCGCAAACAGCGGATGCACGATCAGCGAGGCGTAAAGTGCAACCGTACCCGGCCAGGAATGCCAGAACCCATAGCGCCAGTTCTGCATGGCCTCCATCACCTCGAGCCCTGCGATGCCGGAAGCATGGTTGAGGAAATGCGTCGCCGCGAAAGCGAGCAGCACCATGCCCGATGCGAAGCGGATGTCACGGCTCCAGGACGAGACCTGGTCCATGCCCGCTCCGAAACCCGCGCCTTGCCTGTTGGTACCTGCCGTCGAAGGCAAACTCATGCCGCTACCCGCCTCATCAATGGACTTTCTCGTTGTGCAGCACGAAATCGGCCAGGCGATACAGCCGCGCAGCAAGATCACGCGACAGGGCTATGCTGAAATCGGGAATCGTCTCCAGCAGTTCGAAAAACAGGTCTTTCGGCAACCGCAGCGTGCTGACATCGCTCTTGGCGGTAACCTCGCCGACATAGGACTGGCCGCAGAGGATGGGCACGTCGCCGATGATGCTGCCCGAGGCCAGCAGGAAGCGCTTGCTGCGTCCGTCGCTACGCTCATGCGAGATCTCGACCTCGCCTTCGAGAACGACATAGACGCCTTCCGGCATCTCTCCTTCGGCAATGATCCGCGCGCCCGCATCGAAATGCAGCCGCTCGCCCATCAGCGCCACGAGCTTCAGCCGGGGCCCGGGAAGCGAACGAAACAGCGGCAGCCTGCGCAGGCATGTGATGTCGGTTTCGAGCGTCATGGTCGCGCCTCCAGCCGTTCGGCATCCTGACGCAGCGGCAGCTCTGCCGCGACTTCGTCCTCGCCGTCCCGGTCATCGTCCTCAATCACGCCAGACGGTCCGCTGAACACGACCCGCGGCGAGATCCCCGCTGAAAGACTAGCATCCCCAAGAAGAAGGAACAGTGTCATGCCGGCGCAATGTTCGCGCAGCCGGGCGATCAGCGCCTCAGGTTCCGGGCTGGTCGCGAGCAGCGCCGCGACATCGAGCACTGCGATCTGCGGCGCCTTGATCAGGGCCTGCGCCAGAGGCACCGCAAGCTTGAGACGCGCGGGCAGGAAGCGCCCGCGAATGCCGCAATCGGTGTTGAGGCCGATCCGGTAGAGATCGCCGTCGAGGCCCGCCCGCGCCAATGCGGCCCGCACGATTCCCGCGACCTTCTTGCGCGCATCGGCGATGCCGTAGCCGATGCGGCCGAACATCAGATTGTCGCGCAGGCTCGCGCCCAGCATCACCTTGCCGGGATCGTAGAAGTCGACGTCATGGACGGCATCCGCCGGCAGATGAGCCTTGAAGCTCGCCCGCGCCCGCATAATCCGCCGCCGCAGCCGGTCGTCGAGCAGATTCAGCCGGTGTTTCGGCTCGATGTAGCCGAGCGCGAGCGCCAGCAGATCGCGCTCCGTCTCGGAATCGAGCGGCGCGCGCATGTCCTGCTTGCTCAAGGTCGCAGAGAGTTCGGTCAGTCGCTCCATGCCGAAACCCGCGCCGAAGGAATAGCGCTCGAACAGGGCGTGGCCCTGCGGCAGGCCTTCGAAGATTTCGACCACCGTCGCCACGATACGCGAGCCGACCTCGATCAGCGGCGCGACCAGCGCCTCCGCCGCCAGGATGGCATGGGCATAAGGCTCGAACAGCAGCGTCTCGTTGGCGAAGCGCTGCGTCCGTCGCGCACCGAAGATCAGGTTCTCGGCGACCGTCGCATTGGCGTTGTAGCGCTGCGGGTCGAAGGTCTCGATCAGCCCGGTGAGCTTGCTGCGGCCGAGTTCTTCCGCAACGGCACCCCGCGCCTGGACGATCCGCTCCTTGGCGTTCTCGTTCAGAGAGGCCAGCACCTTGCCGTCGAGGCCAAGCTCGTAAACGTCCTCGGCGCAGCCCAGCACCTCGAGCACATCCTTGATGTGCTCCTCCAGCGAGGCGGCGTCGCTCACTCCCGCGCCCTCATAGTCGGTCCAGTCAGCGGCGAAGGAAAACGGCGTGTTGCCGGAGCGGATCGACTCCATGAAGACCCGGTGATCCTCCTGGCTGACCTTGCCGGTCGGCTTCATGCTCGGCCGGCGTCGCTTCAGCGGCAGCAGGATGTTGTCGCGCAGCGTGCCGGCGATGATCTCGGCCTCGTTGCCGGCATAGCCGATCATGTGGCTCGCGCGCTCGACCGACATCCGGGCGAGATTGTTCGCATCGATCATGACACGTCCGGAATAGGCCATGGCCTGACGCCCGAGGATGCGGCCCAGGACCTCGCGCGCCCCGCCATGGGGGCCGATGACCGCGACTGTGCCCGGCCGCTGCAGGCGCAGCGTCAAGGGTGACAGCAAGGGTTGGCCGCGATTATCGAGCATCTGCACGGCCTCGAGCCGGATCTGTCCCGTCTCAGGCAGGGGTTTCACCCCGTCGACCTCGTCCAGCACGACCGCCTCGTCGGTGTTGAACTGGGCGATGACCTGTTCGTATTTGATCGTGACGTCGTTGCGCTGCTGGTCCCAGTCGATCAGCTCCTTGATCGGGGGCGGCAGGTCGCGATAGGCGGCGATGACAGCCACGAGCTGGCCGATATCGAGCCTGCCCTGCAGCGCGAAGAAGCCGCCCACCGCATAGAAGAAGAACGGCGTGATCTGGGCCAGGAGGTTGTTCAGGAACTTGACCGCGAATTTGCGCTTGTAGAGCGCGTAGCGGATGTCGAAGAGCTTTCCCAGCCGGCCGGCGATGTCCGACTGCACATAATTCGTCGCGCCATGGCCCTGGATCGTCGGCCCGGCGTCGACGATCTCGCCGATGCGCCCGGCGAGCTGGCGCGACTCGATCTGGCGCTGGCGGCCGAGCCTGAGCTGCTCCTTGCGCAGGATCGGGATGATGATCGCCTGCATCAGCACGATCACCAGCGCGATCGAGCCGAGCCACATGCTCTGCGCCATGATGAAGACCAGCGCCGTCAGTGCCTGGCTCAGCAGGAAGACGGGCTGGATGAAGGCCTCGCCGACGAAGCCGCCGATCGGCTCGACCTCGTCCTTGATCATGCTGGCGACCTCGGCGGGCTTGACCGCGCGGATCTCCTCGGGCCGGAAGCGCATGAGCTGGCTGAACAGGTCGTAGCGCATGCGCCTGAGCATGCGCTCGCCGAGAATGCCCTTGCGCAGGTTGATGACGTATTTGAACGCGCCGTTGATCAGCACCAGCGCCAGGAAATATCCGCTCAGCCCGAACAGCAATCCGAGCTGGCCGACCTGGAAGCCCTCGAACAATTTGTAGCTGGCGCCACCGAGCCAGCCCGGCATGTGCAGCGTGAAGTCCAGCAGCGTCGCGGTGGTCTTGCCGTTCTTGAAAGCGCCGCCCTGGATCGCATCGTTGACGATGCGCTTGGGCACATCGAACGACGCCCAATAGAAAGTGATCGAGACGAGGATGATGAGCAGGACGATAATCTGATCGCCGCGACTCTTCTGCCAGACATAACGGAAGAGGTTGGTCTCCAACGGCGATCCTGTCCGGCGGGCGGCGCCCGTCTTCTCATCTTCTGCCCCCCATATGTGGTCAGCCTCTGTCCCAGTGCAATGTGGCCGCGCCATGCGGGCGGCGCTTGCCCCGGCAATGCGGCCATGTTTCGATCACGATCTAGTGGAGGAGTTCGATGAGGCTGGGTTCGATCGACCGGGCGTGCCGGCTGCTGTGCCTTGCGCTGGCGCTTGGCGGCGTGGGCTGGACGGTGCGCGCCGAGAATGCCGGCGACCCTGCCCGGCTCCTCCTGAGGGACGATTTCGAGGCCGGCCATTTCGCAGCCAGAGGCGGGCTCTACTACAAGGACAATGCCGAGCAGCGCGGCGGGCGCGTCATCTTCCAGGACAGGAATGTCCGCAATGGCCGCGGCGCGCTCACCTTGTCCGTCGCGCCCTCCTGTCCCGAGACCGCCGATAATTGCAGCGAGCGGGCGGAGATCTGGGAGACCCCGGAGGTCCTCGCCGGCTATGACCAGACGGTCTGGTACGGCTTTGCCTTGTTCATGGACGATCCGCTGCCACAGGATGACGGCCGTTACGTCATGGCGCAATGGAAACGCGAGATCATCCCCGGCGCGGATGGCGACTATTCGCCCTTCATGGCGCTCAGGCTCTATGAGGGCCATCTCGGCGTCACCATCGAAACCGACATGATCGAGACCTTTCCGATCGGCGGCCCGGCCCGGCCGAAGGGCTGCCTTCCCGGAGAAGCCCTGGCCGTGAACCGCGCGGCGGCGCGCCAGACGCGGGCCCTCGTCTCGATCGAGAGCGGTATGACGCCCGCGAACTACCCGGCCTATTTCGATTCCTGCGCGCCAGGCATCATGGTGACGCGCCATGCCGATCTGCCTTCCGCCCAGAAGGGCTGGATCGACTTCGTGTTCCGCTCGAGCCCGGGGCCAACCGGCGGCGGGCATGTCGAAATCATAGCCGACGGCGTGCACGTCGCCACCGTCAAGGGCCATATCGGCCATAGCGGACCCGGCCTCGACAAGAACCAGTACTTCAAGTTCGGGCCCTACCGCGCGCCCACCCCGCAAAGCTGGAGCCTGACCTTCGACGACTTTCGGCGCGGGCCGCGTTGTGCGGACGTCATCCGTTCCGGGCAGTGTCCCGCGGAATGAAGCTGTGTCAAAAGCCATTGGCAACACGGCGCTTTCAACGTCTAGTGATCGCACTTGGACGTAAGGCAACATCGGCAGCCAATCGGCGTTAGTGACGTATGGATATCCTGCGGGTCAGCGATCTACGCATCGGCTTCACGATTCACGGGCTTGCTCGCGATGTCGTGAAGGGCGTCAGCCTGCGCGTGCCGCCCGGCAAAACGGTTGCGCTCGTCGGCGAGTCCGGCTCCGGCAAATCGGTGATCTCGCAGGCGATCATGGGGCTGCTGCCCCGCGCCGGTGCGATCACGGGCGGCGAGATCCTGTTCCGCGATCCGCTGACGCCGGGCGCCTCGATCGACATTGCCGGACTGCCCTCGGAAGGGCGCGAAATCCGGGCGCTGCGCGGCGGGCGCATCGGCATGATCTTTCAGGAGCCGATGTCCTCGCTCTCGCCGGTGCACACCATCGGCAACCAGATCGAGGAAGCCCTGCAGCTGCACCGGCCGACGCCCAAGGCGCAGGCGCGCGAATTGATCGAGATCATGCTGAAGCGCGTCGGCTTCAAGGACCCGCATCGCGCCTTCGGCTTCTACCCCTTCGAGCTTTCGGGCGGCCTGCGCCAGCGCGCCATGCTCGCCATGGCGCTGATCTGCCAGCCGGCCTTGCTGATCGCCGACGAGCCGACGACAGCGCTCGACGTCACCATCCAGGCCCAGGTGCTCGACCTGATGCGCGATCTCCAGGCCGAAATGGGCATGGCTATCCTGCTGATCACCCATGATCTCGGCGTCGTCGCCAACATGGCCGACGAGGTCGTGGTGATCTACCATGGCGAGATCATGGAGAGCGGCCCGGTCGAGGACATCTTCCGCCGGCCGCGCCACCCCTATCTCAAGGCCCTGCTCAAGGCCTCGCCGCATTTCGACATGCAGGAGGGCGAGCGCCTCGTCGCCTTGCGCGAGGCAAGGACGCGCCCCGTCGTCGCATCAAGGCCCGCCGCGCCGAAGAATGCGGCCCCGCTGCTCAGCGTGAGCAATCTGCGCAAGACCTACACGACAGGTTCGCGGAAGTTCTTCAGCAAGGGCACGCTCTCGACCGTCGTCGCGGTCGACGATGTCAGCTTTGAGATCAGGCGCGGCGAATGCCTCGGCCTCGTCGGCGAGAGCGGCTGCGGCAAGACCACCGTCAGCAAGATCATCATGCGGGCGGTGACGCCCGATGAGGGCAGCATCGCCTTCGATGACGGCCGGGCCCACACCGATGTGCTGGGGCTGCAGGGCGAGGCGCTGCGCGCCTTCAGGCCGAGGGTCCAGATGATCTTCCAGGATCCGGTCTCGTCGCTGTCGCCGCGCATGACCGTGATGAACATCCTGCGCGAGCCGCTGGTCGTCCACGAACGTGGTGAAGGGGCCGAGCAGACCGCCCGCGTCAAGGCGCTGATGGAGGATGTCGGGCTCGATCCGCGCTTCCTCAACCGCTATCCGCATTCCTTTTCCGGTGGCCAGCGCCAGCGCATCGGCATTGCGCGCGCGCTTGCGCTCGATCCCGATCTCATCATCTGCGACGAGCCCGTCTCGGCGCTCGATGTCTCCGTCCAGGCCCAGATCCTCAACCTGCTCAAGGATCTGCAGGCCGAGCGCGGCCTGACCTTCCTGTTCATCTCGCACAACCTCGCGGTGGTGAACTACATGGCCGACCGCATCGCCGTGATGGCCAATGGCCGTATCGTCGAGATCGCGCCACGCCACACGCTGTTCACCAATCCGGTGCATCCCTATACCAAGGCGCTGCTCAAATCGGTGCCCTTCGCCGATCTCGACCGCAAGCTCAACTTCAAATTGGTCGCGCCTGGCGGCGCCTCCGATTCCACGCATTGGGCACCTGCCTTCAGGCAGGAAGAGAACGGCCCGGCGCTGGCGCATCTGTCGCTCGGCGACGGGCATTTCGTTCTCGCGCAGGCCGGCGCATCCGTCCGGGAGGTGGCCTGATGAACGGCTTTTCGCGCAAGCCCACGCGCCGAGCGGCACTCGCGCTCGGCTCCGCCGCCATCGCAGCAGTGGGCCTGCCGCGCCTGGCGCTCGGCCAGCCGCAGACGCCACTGACGCTGGTCGACAGCCCCTTCTTCGCCAAGCAGGTCGCGGACGGCACGCTGCCGCCCGTCGTCCAGCGCGCGCCAAGCTCTCCTCGCATCATCGCGGTGTCAGGAGACGGGCGCGAAGCAGGCCGCCATGGCGGTACGATGCGCATGCTGATGGGCGACCAGCGCGACATCCGCATGATGACGATCTACGGCTATGCCCGCCTCATCGTCTATGACGACAATCTCGAGCTCGCCACCGATATCCTCGAGGGTTTCGATGTCGAGGATGGGCGCATCTTCACGCTGAAACTGCGCCCCGGCCACCGCTGGTCGGACGGCTCGCCCTTCACCACCGAGGATTTCCGCTATTGGTGGGAGGATGTCGCCAACAACAAGCGGCTTTCACCGGGCGGGCCACCCCAGGCGCTCATTGCCGCCGGCAAGACGCCGACCGTCGAGGTGCTGTCGCCGACCGAGATCCGCTTTAGCTGGGAGGCGCCGAACCCGGTCTTCCTGCCTTCGCTCGCAGGCGCACAGCCGGCCTATATCTACATGCCCTCGGGCTATCTGAAGCAGTTCCACGAGCGCTATGCCGACAAGGCCACGCTCTCCTCGCGCGTCAAAAGCGCGCGGGTAAAGGACTGGGGTTCGCTGCATGAACGCATGTCGCGGATGTACCGGCCGGAGAACCCCGAGCTGCCGACGCTCGACCCCTGGCGCAACACCACGCCGCTGCCGGCCGAGCAGTTCACCTTCCTGCGCAACGCCTATTTCCACCGCATCGACCAGAACGGTTTGCAACTGCCCTATGTCGACCAGGTGACGCTGACGATCGGCACCAACTCGCTGATCCCCGCCAAGACCGCCGCCGGCGAGAGCGATCTGCAGGCCCGCTATATCCGCTTCGACAACTACACTTTCCTCAAGGACGCCTCGAAGCGGATGAACATCGACGTCAAGCTGTGGAAGCGGGCGGAAGGCGCCTGGTTCGCATTGATGCCGAACCTCAACGCCATCGACCCGGTCTGGCGCGACCTCAACCGCGATGTCCGCTATCGTCGCGCGCTCTCGGTGGCGATCAATCGCAAGGACGTCAACAAGGTCATCTTCTTCGGCCTGGCCAAGGAGAGCGGCAACACCGCCTTGCCCGAAAGCCCGCTCTACGACGCCAAGCAGGCGGGGTTGTGGATGGAGCAGGACAAGGCGCTGGCCAACCGCCTGCTCGACGAGATCGGGCTGGTGAAGCGTGATCTCGAAGGCATCCGCCTGCTGCCGGATGGGCGCCGCCTCGAATTCACCGTCGAAACGTCAGGCGAAAGCACCGAGGAGACCGACATCCTCGACCTGATCAAGCAGGATCTGGTCGCAGTCGGGGTCAAGATCTATCCCCGCTCGACGCAGCGCGACGTCTTCCGTCGCCGTATCCTGGCCGGTCAGACCATCATGTCCGCCTGGGTCGGCATGGATAATGCCCTGGTCGCTCCCGAGATGGAGCCCGATGCGCTGGCGCCTACATCCGCCTCGCAGTTCAACTGGCCGCGCTGGGGCCAGTTCCTGGAGAGCAGCGGCCGCGAGGGCGAGGAACCCGACATGCCCGAGGTCAAGGAACTCGTCAGGCTCTATCACGCCTGGCGCCGCAGCGCGACGCATGAGCAGCGCCGGCAGATCTGGCGCGACATGCTCAGGATCAACGCCGAACAGCTCTTCACCATCGGCGTCATCAACGGCACGCTGCAGCCGGTCGTGGTCTCGCGCACCTTGCGCAACGTGCCCGACAAGGGGCTCTACAGCTTCGAGCCCGGTGCCTTCTTCGGCCGCTACATGCCCGACACCTTCTGGTTCGACCCGAGCAAGGCGCAGGTCTGAGCATGCTGCTGCAATACATCCTCAAGCGTATCCTGGTGATGATCCCGACGCTGCTCGTCACCAGCGCGCTGATCTTCACCGTCATCAACCTGCCCGAGGGCGATTATTTCGAGACGCTCGCCGCCGAGATGCAGGCGCAGGGGGAGAAGGCCGATCTCAGCCGCATCGAGTTCCTGAAGAAGGAGTACGGCTTCGACAAGCCGCCGGTCGAACGCTATTTCTGGTGGGTCACCGGCCTTCTCCAGGGCGATATGGGCTACTCCTTCGAGTATCAGCGCCCGGTCCGCGAGATCGTCGGCGACCGCCTGATGCTGACGATGGTGGTCTCCTTCGTCACCATCATCGTCACCTGGCTGATCGCCTTCCCGATCGGGATCTATTCGGCGACGCATCAATATAGCTGGGGCGATTACGGGCTGACCTTCCTGGGGCTGATCGGCCTGGCGATCCCGCATTTCCTGCTGGCGCTGGTGTTCATGTATGCCGCGAATGTCTGGTTCGGGACCTCGATCGGCGGGCTCGTCGACCCGCAATATCTCAATCAGCCGATGAGCTGGGCCAAGCTCTGGTCGATCCTGGAACATCTCTGGATTCCGGTGATCATCATCGGGGCCGGCGGTACCGCCGGCATGATCCGCGCCGTCAGGGCAAACCTGCTCGACGAATTGCAGAAGCAGTATTTCGTCACTGCCCGCGCCAAGGGGCTGCCGCCGGGCAAGGCGCTGCGCAAATACCCGCTGCGCATGTCGCTCAACTTCTTCGTCTCCGATATCGGCGACATCCTGCCCTCGATCGTCTCGGGCGCCGAGATCGTCGCGATCGTGCTCTCGCTCCAGACCACAGGACCGCTCCTGATCCGGGCCTTGCAGAGCCAGGACATGTATCTCGCCGGCTCCTTCCTGATGTTCCTGTCCTTCCTGACCGTGATCGGCGTGCTGATTTCCGACATCTCGCTCGCGATCCTCGATCCTCGGATCAGGCTGCAAGGCACGGCGACCAAGTGAGCGCTCTTCCCGCAGACGGCGCGCCCCTGCCGCATACCGCCTCGACCGCCCCCTTCGAGCCCCATGCGGTCGAGAAGATGACGCCCGAGCAGGAGCGGGTCTATCTCGCTTCGCAATGGCAATTGATGTGGTGGAAGTTTCGCAAGCACAAGCTCGCGGTGATCTCCGGCGTCGTCATCCTGACGATCTACGCCATGGTCGCGATCTGCGAGTTCCTCGCGCCTTACGACTACACCACGCGCAACACCGACTTCATCCGCGCGCCGCGCCAGGAGGTGCACCTGTTCCATCAGGGCAGCCTCATCGGCCCGTTCGTCTACCCCTACACGCAGCGCCTCAACATGGAGAACCTGAAGCGCGAATATGATGTCGACACCAGCCGCCCCGAAAAGCTGCGCTTCTTCTGCCGGGGCGACGCCTATGATTTCTGGGGGTTCATCCCGGGCAATCTGCATCTGGTCTGCCCTCCCGAAGGCGGCACGCTCTTCCTGCTCGGCTCGGACCGGCTCGGCCGCGACATGCTCTCGCGCATTCTCTATGGCGGGCGCATCTCGCTCTCGATCGGCCTGCTCGGCGTCTTCGTCTCCTTCGTGCTCGGCGTCATCATCGGCGGCATCGCCGGCTATTACGGCGGCAAGGTCGATCTCATCGTCCAGCGCATCATCGAGATCGTGCAGTCGCTGCCGCATATCCCGCTCTGGCTGGCACTGGCCTCGATCATGCCGCCCTCCTGGAGCCCGCTGCTGGTCTATTTCGGCATCACCGTCATCCTCGGCCTGATGGATTGGACGGGTCTGGCTCGCGCCGTGCGCTCGAAACTGCTTTCGCTGCGCGAGGAGGATTATGTCGTCGCGGCCCAGTTGATGGGCGCCAAGCCCGCCCGCATCATCGGCCTGCATCTCGTGCCCGGCTTCATGAGCCATCTCATCGCCTCGGCAACGATCACCATTCCCAGGACGATCCTGGGCGAGACGGCTCTGAGCTTCCTCGGCCTGGGCCTGCGCCCCCCCATCACCAGCTGGGGCGTGATGCTGAACGAGGCGCAGAACATCAATGTGGTGGCGCTGTATCCCTGGTTGCTCTATCCGGTCGTCCCGGTGATCCTGATCATCCTGGCCTTCAACTTCCTCGGCGATGGCCTGCGCGACGCGGCCGATCCCTATCGCTAGCGCAGGCCCGCAGAGCAGCACGCGGAGCACCACGCGGTGCGCATCGCCTTCCATACGCCGCTCAACGCCTTCGAGGACGGCCGCATCTCCGGCGACAGGCGCATGGCGCGGCAGATCGCGACCGCCCTGGAACGGCTCGGCCATGTCGTCGAGCCCGTGCGCGATGCCCGCTCCTACATGAAGACGTCGGATCCCGGCCTGCTGGAACGCCACCGCGCCCAGGCGGCGGCGAAGATCGAGGCCCTTGCCGCCGGCTGGCGCGCGGGAGCAGCGCCTCCCGACCTCTGGTTCACCTATCACAGCTACTACAAGGCACCCGATCTGCTCGGCCCCGCCATCTCCGAGCACCTCTCGATCCCCTATGTCGTCGCGGAGGCGAGTGGTTCGGAGCGCCGCGCCAAGGGGGAATGGGCGCGGCATGTCGCGCTGGCGCGTGCCAGCTTCGGGGCAGCCGATCTGCATCTCTGCTTCACCGAGCGCGACCGGCTGGGCGTCGAGTTCTGGTGTGGAGAACGTACGCAATTCCTCGCCTTCCCGCCCTTCATCGCCCTCGACACCAATGCGCCGCAGCCAAAACCGCAACCCGGCCCGCCACGCCTCGTCACCGTCGCGATGATGCGCGACGGCGTGAAGCATGAGAGCTACCTCGCCTTGGCGCATACGCTGCTGCAGCTCGCCGACAGGCCCTGGACATTGACAGTGATCGGCGACGGGCCGCTGCGCGGCGAGGTCGAGCAGGCCTTCGCGGCTTTGCCGCCGGGCCGCGTCACCTGGCTGGGCGCGCTCGCTCATGACCGGGTCGTAGCTGAACTCGCAAGCCATGACATCTTCATCTGGCCCGGTCTCGGCGAGGCCTATGGGCTGGTCTATCTGGAGGCGCAAGCAGCCGGCCTGCCCGTCATCGCCTTCGCCAGTGGCGGCGTGCCCGACACCGTCAAACCGGATGAAACCGCCTTCCTCGCACCCGAGAATGATGAGGCGGCGCTGGCCATGGCGCTGTCCCGGCTGCTGGCTGACCCGGCCCTGTGCACCAGAATGGGCCGGGCCGCCGCCGCCTTCGTCAGGAGCGAGCGCACCTTGGAGACGGCCAGCGCCATCCTGGCGCAAGGCTTTGCGCGCATCGCCTCGGCCCGCGCGGAGGCGACGCCGTGAGCGATACGTCCCTTGGCGAACTTCTCGCCGAACTCGATCGCTGGCGCGAGACCGGCAGGCGCCTCCGGCTCTGGCTGCGCGACGACGACGCTGTCGCGCCAAGCCCGGCGCTTGACCGTCTCGCCGGCTTGAGCGAGCGCTTCGCCTTGCCCGTGCTCCTGGCCATCATCCCGATGCAGGCCGAACCGGCACTGGTCGCGGCGCTGCGCGCGGCTCCCTCGCTCTTGCCTTGCCAGCATGGCTGCCGGCACCAGAACCACGCCGCCGCGGGCATGAAAAAGTCCGAGTTCGGCGCTGGCCGCCCGCGCGCCGAGGCTGCGGCCGATATCGCGGCCGGGCGGCAACGGCTCGGTGAGCTGCTCGGAGCCTCCGTGCTGCCCGTCTTCGTGCCGCCCTGGAACCGCATCGCCTCCGACCTGGCGCAGGCCCTGCCGGAATTCGGCTTCGCCGGCCTGTCCTGCTTTCGCGGCTTCGGGCTCGGCGGCGACGGCCCGGCCCTGGTCAACAGCGACATCGATGTGATGGATTGGCATGGCGGGCGGATCGGCCGCTCCTTGCAAGCACTGGCCCTGGAGATTCGCGACCAGCTCGCGGCGCGGCGCCGGCTGCCGGAGGGCACAGACACGCTCGGCCTGCTGCTGCACCACCGCGACCATGACGAGACCGCCTGGGCCGCCTTGCAAACCCTGCTTGCCACGCTCACAGCGCATCCCGTTATCGTGACCACTGATCCGGGCCGGTTGTTTGGGGGCCGGAGCGCTGCATAAATGCGGCACTCACGCTTGGGGCGCTCGTTGCCCTGAAGAGCGGACTTGGATCGAAGCCTACGCCACGCTATGATCCCGTCTTGCATTCCCGGGTGCGTTCGTCCTCTCCACGGGGGTCGTCTGGCCTTTCTGCGGAGGACGACGCAGTCATGTCTTTCAACGTCGTCGACCTCCCCGGCGTCGAGCGCACGCCGCGCGACCCCCATGCGCCGCGCGTCCTGATCTACAGCCACGACACCTTCGGCCTCGGCCATATCCGGCGCTGCCGGGCGATCGCCAATTCGCTCGTGGCCAACTATCCTCATATATCAGTGATCATCGTCTCGGGTTCGTCGGTGATCTCGAGCTTCCAGTTCGGTGACGGCGTCGACTATGTCCGCATCCCCGGCGTCGAAAAGCAGAGCGATGGCCGCTATGGGCCCCATCATCTCAATCTCGACCTCACCGACACGATCCGTCTGCGCACCGACATCATCAAGCAGGTCGTGCTCTCCTTCGATCCCGACGTGGTCATCGTCGACAAGGAGCCGGTCGGCCTGCGCGGCGAATTGATTCCGGCGCTGGAAGTCCTGCGCCGGCGCGGCGCGCGCATCGTGCTCGGCCTGCGCGACGTGCTCGACGAGCCGACGAAGCTCTATGAGGAATGGCGCCATACCGGAGCGATCGAAGCGCTGGAGCAGGTCTATGACGACATCTTCGTCTATGGGCTGGAGAGCATCTACCAGCCGCTTGCCGGCCTGCCGAACCAGCACCTCTTCGCCGACAAGATCCGCTATACCGGCTATCTCAAGCGCGCCGTGCCGAGCCCGATGCCGCCCAACCGCTATCCGCGCATCACCAAGGGGCCGTTCATCCTGGTGACGCCCGGCGGCGGCGGCGACGGGGCCGGCGTGATCGACTGGGTGATCTCCGCCTATGAGGCCGACCCGACCATCGCCTTGCCGGCGTTGATCGTGTTCGGCCCCTTCATGTCCCGCGAGCGTCGCAAGGAGTTCGCCGAGCGCATCGCCCGGCTTCCGAAGCTGGAAAGCCTCGGCTTCGAGCCGCGCCTCGAATTGCTGATGAACCGCGCCCACTGCGTCGTCGCGATGGGCGGTTACAACACCTTCTGCGAAATCCTCTCCTTCGATAAACCGGCGCTGATCGTGCCGCGCGTCAAGCCGCGGCTCGAACAGGCGATCCGCGCCGAGCGCGCCGACCATCTGAAGCTGATCGATGTCCTGCATGATCCCGCGCAGAACGGCGAGGGCGGGCGCGACCCGCTGGTGATGGCGGCGGCCCTGCATGCCTTGCCCAAACGCGTGCCGCCCTCCCAGGCCTTCGTCCCGAGCCTGCTCGACGGCCTGCCGGCCGTCGCCCGCGCACTCGCCGACGATCTCTCAATGCCGGTCCGCGGCAGAATTCTGGCGCAAAACGCCGCCGTGGTGAGCTGACAGGCCCATCCTGCTCTCACTTTTTGATGAGAGCCCTCACCCTTTAAGCCGTGGCTTTTAAGGCGCTGCTTTCGCGCCTCCTCGGGATAAGGGCTGTGTTTCCACACAGCCTCTCGACAGACATCCCCGCCACGTCCAGTGAAGCAACGGCATGAGAATCCAGTTGGGATTCTCATGGTTTCTTTACCATGCCGGAAAGATCTGATCTCAAATCATTGTTATATTTTTTGAATGGATTGCCTTCGTTTACCGATGCAGCATTATGAGATCCATACACTTGTCGATAATTTCGGAAATTCAGTCTGAATTGGCTAAAATCCATGCCAGGCAATGATCGATCACAAGAACGATCATTTAGATTCATTCGAAGAATGATGCGTAATGGAATACCCTCCTCGAAACCTTGATCGATAGTGCGTGACGGCATGTCAAACCCGATAGCGATACTGGGAGCCGGCATCGCCGGTCTCACCGCGGCCCGCGAATTGCGCCGGCGAGGCTTGCCGGTCATCGTCTTCGAGGCCGGAAAATCCATCGGGGGCATGGCGTCATCCTTCAAGGACGCCGAAGGCTTCTCCTATGACATGGGCGCCCATTTCGTCAGCAACCGGCTCGCGGAGGCCCTCGGTGCCGGCGACATCTGCGAAACGGTGAAGCATTACGGCGAAGCCGTCCTGCTCAACGGCCGCAGCTATAACTACCCGTTCGGCTTGATGCGTTCGCCGCGCCTGGTCGGGAGCGCCATCGCCGCGAAACTGCGCCGGACCGAGATCGCCTCCGCCGGCGACTGGTTCAGGCAGACTTATGGCGATGCGCTGGCGCAGGACATCGCCATCCCGCTGGCGGAAGCCTGGTCGGGCGCCTCCGCCGAAGACCTCTCCCCGGCGGTCGGCGACAAGATGCGGGCCGGAATCCTGAAATCGCTTTATCTGAAGGCGGCCGCCCATGTGACCAACCGCGCGGTCTGCAACGGCTATTCGCATGACATGCCGGAAAGCCCGAGCGTCTACCATGTCTATCCGAAAGGCGGGATCGCCAAGCTCTTGGAGCCGACGGCGCGAGAGGTCGCGGATTCGATCCGGCTGGAATCGCCGATCGAGCGCGTTCTGGTGGAAGGAAACCGGGTCACCGGCGTTCGCGTCAAAGGCGAGACCATCCCCGTATCGGCCGTGATCAGCACCGCCCCCGTGCATGTCCTGCCAAAATTGCTGGAAGGCACCTCCGCGCTCGATGATCTCGCGGCCTTCCGCTATCGCCCGATGGTCTTCGTCAACCTGCGCTTCACAGGCCGCAACCTGCTGCCCGACACGATGCTGTGGGTACCGGATCGCACGCAGCCCTTCTTCCGCCTGACCGAAGCGCCGATCTCGATGCCGTGGCTCGCCCCTCAGGGAAAAACCCTGATCACCTTCGATATCGGCTGCAGCGTCGGCGACCAGCATTGGACCATGCCCGACGACAAGCTGGCCGAACTCTGCCTCGACGGCATCTGCCGGATCTACCCCCATCTCAGGCAGGCCTATCTCGGCCCCGGCGGCATCGTCAAAACACCGATTTCCTATCCGGTCCATCTGCTGGCCTATGAGCAGGAACGGCTCCGCTTCGCCGAAACGACGGGTGTCGACGGTCTCTACAGCATCGGCCGCAACGGCGAGTTCGCGCATATCCTGATGGAGGATGTCTACTGGCGCACGCTGAAGCGCACCGAGCAGGTCGCCGCCTATGTCGGTCAGTTGCCCGCTTTGGTCGCCGGATTGCGGGACGCCCATTCGGCTCTGCGCAAGCGCGCGAAACCGATCGGCTCCAAGCCAGCAACCGAGCCTGCCCCGATCGCGAAAGCGAGCTGAAGGCGCTCGGCAGGGTCTGCCCGCCGGCAGCCATGGCGGGCCGGCGATCCGTCCTGCAAAAACCACCGTCACGACTCATCGCAAGTTCGTAGACAGGCCGGAGTAAACTTCTCAATATATCAGCCATCGGAGGAGGACGGCGCTCCACGCGCGCGCTCCTATGGAAGGATTTTGCGATGGCGCTGCACTTCAAGAATTTCGCCCTGCTCGAACCCGATCACGGCGAACTGCGCCGGGGCTACGAACTCCTGGTCGATGGCGAGACGATCCGCGACCTCTCGGACAAGCCTATCAAAGCCGCCAATGCCGATGTGATCGATTGCGGCGGGCGCACGCTGATGCCGGGGCTGATCGACAGCCATGTCCATGTCTTCCTCTCCGAAGTCTATATCCGCGCCATGGAGAGCATGCCGCTGACGCTGATGACGGCGCGTGCCGTCCGGCTGATGAAGGGTATGATCGACCGCGGCTTCACCACGGTGCGCGACACCGGCGGCGCCGATTGGGGCATCAAGGAAGCCGTCGACAAGGGTGATGTCGCGGCTCCGCGCCTGTTCATCGCCGGCGCCGCGATCGGCCCGACCGGCGGCCATAGCGACCCGCGCCGGCGCACCGATTTCGGCGCGCGCTGCCATTGCTGCAACGCCATGGCCTACACCATGAACGTCTCGGACGGCGTCTCCTCGGTGAAGAAGTCGGTGCGCGAGCAGATGCGGCTCGGCGCCGACCACATCAAGATCATGATGTCGGGCGGCGTCGCCTCACCCTACGACCCGCTCGATTCCATGCAGTTCAGCGTCGATGAGGTGAAGACGGCGGTCGAGGAGGCCAAGGCCTTCGGCCGCTATGTCTGCGCCCATGCCTATACGCCCGAGGCGATCACGCGCGCCGCCCAGTGCGGCGTCCGCGCCATCGAGCACGGCAATCTGATCGACGACGCCTCGGCCAAGCTGATGGCCGAGAATGGCATGTTCCTGACCGCAAACCTCGTCGCCTACTATGCGATGAAGGAACGCGCCGCCGAATTCGGCATGAACAGCGACATGCTCGCCAAGAACGATCTCGTCATCGATGGCGGCCTGCGTTCGCTCGAGATCTGCAAGCGCGCCGGTGTGCCTGTCGCCTATGGCAGCGACCTGCTCGGCCAGCTCCAGGTCGAGCAGTCCAGGGAATTCCTGCTGCGCAGCGAGGTGCTCTCCCCCATCGAGATCATTCGCTCGGCAACGACGATCGGCGCGCAGCTTCTGCGCATGGAGGGCAAGCTTGGCACGCTCCGTGCTGGAGCCTTCGCCGACATGATCCTCGTCGATGGCGACCCGCTGAAGAACCTCGGACTTTTCCAGGAACAGGGCAAACACCTGGCGATGATCATGAAGGGCGGCGCGTTCCACAAGAACACGCTGCACTAGAGCGTTTTTGAGCGAAGTGGATACCGGTTCGCGTGAAGAAAACGCGTTGAAACAAGGAGCTAGAGCAGGGTGCGAAAAAGTGGAAACCGGTTTTTCGTATCGATCGGTCTCCAAGGCCGGGAGGCGTGATGTCGCGCCTGCGACGAATAGGGACAAACGATGCGACGGATAGAGAAAGACAATCTTGACTGTTTGTAAGTGGAACCGCAGCTTGCGGCCGGGTTGGATCGAGAGGCGGGATAAGGTGGTGGTAGCAGGCCAGGCACGCATGCAACAGAGGCAGCTTGCGGCAGGCTGCGCGCAGCCGGCGCCCGCAGCGGCTCGGCCTCGCCTGGGAGCGCCGGCTTGAGCGCCGCCGCCCGCCCGAGCTTCGGTCGTGTCGCGCTCAACGGAGCCGCCTGCCTCTCGCTCGGCTTCATCCTGCTGCCGCTGATCTTCGTCACCTGGCTCGCCTTCTTCCGGCAGGAGATCCCCTCCTTCCCGCCCGAGGGCTATTCGCTGAAATGGTTCTCCGCTGCGGCCAATAACAAGCCTTTCATCGACGGCTTCGTCCTCAGCCTCCAGGTCGGGGTGCTGGCGACATTGATCGGGCTGGCGCTGGGCGTGCCCGCGAGCCTGGCGCTGGTACGCCACCGCATCACGCTCGGCCCCGCCGTCAACACGCTCCTGCTGCTGCCGCTGGTGATGCCCGGCATCGTGCTCGGCACTGCGCTTTATGTCTTCCAGATCGAGACCGAGATCGCCACCGGCCTGCCGGTGCTGGGCTCGCTTGGCGGCCTGATCGCCGCCCATACGCTCGTGGTCATTCCCTGGGTCGTCCGGCTCGTCACCGCGAGCCTCGCTGGCTTCGACCGCACCATCGAGGAGGCCGCGCAGAATCTCGGCGCCGGCCCGTTCACCACCTTCTGGCGGGTCACCCTGCCCAGCATCAGGTCCGGCATCGTCGCGGCCGGGCTGTTTGGCTTCGTCACCTCTTTCGGCAATCTTGAAATGAGCCTGTTTCTCGTCGGACCGGGACGCACCACGCTGCCGATCGCGATCCTGCAATATCTGGAATGGAAGATCGATCCGACCGTGGCCGCGGCCTCGCTGATCCAGATCGTCCTGATCGCCGTGGCGATGGTCGTCACGGATCGTTACGTCAAGCTGAGCCGGGTGGTTTGAAACAATGGCACGGCTTTCGATCGAGCATCTCCGCAAATCCTATGGCGACCTGACCGTCGTCGACGACGTCACCATCGACATCGCCGACGGCGAATTCCTCGTCCTGCTCGGCCCCTCCGGCTGCGGCAAGACCACGACCTTGCGCATGGTCGCGGGCTTCGTGCCGCCGAGCTCGGGCAAGCTCACCATTGGCGAGCGCGAGGTCACGGCGCTACCGCCCTGGAAGCGCAATTGCGGCCTGGTTTTCCAGAGCTACGCGCTGTTCCCGCATATGACGGTGGCGGAGAACGTCGCCTTCGGGCTGGAGATGCGCAAGGTCGCGCAGGCTGAGCGCGGCACCCGCGTCACCGAGGCGCTGCGGCTGGTCCAGCTCACCGGCTTCGACGGGCGCTATCCGCGCCAGCTTTCGGGCGGCCAGCAGCAACGCGTCGCCCTGGCGCGTGCGCTCGCCATGGAGCCCGACGTGCTCCTGCTCGACGAGCCGCTCTCCAATCTCGATGCCAAGCTCCGGCAGGAGGTCCGCGTCGAGATCCGCGACCTGCAGCGCAAGCTCGGCCTGACCACCATCATGGTCACGCATGACCAGGAAGAGGCCCTGACCATGGCCGACCGGCTGGTCGTCATGGAAAAGGGGCAGGTCCGCCAGATCGGCACCCAGCGCGAGCTCTATGAGAAGCCTGCGGATCGTTTCGTCGCGGGTTTCATCGGCCGCAGCGCCTTCCTCGATGGCGAGATCGCCGGCAATGGCCGCTTCCGCACCAAGGGCGGGCTCGACATCGCCTGCGCTGCCGCGACCGGCATGGGATCGGCCACGCTCGCCTTGCGGCCCGAGCGGATCGCCGTCGGCGGCGAGGCGCAGGGTTGCCCCAATCATTACGAGGCCAAGGTCGAGCACGCCTCCTATCTCGGCGCGCTGCTCGACATCCATGTCAGCCTGTCGGAGCATGACCGCATGCTGCTGCAGATCCCGAACCGGGCCGGCGTGGCCGAGCCGAAGCCGGGCGAGACCATCACGATCGGCTGGGCGCAGGACGCCGGGCTGGTCTATCCGCGCGAAGCCTGACCAAACAGGCGAAAACAGGGGACTTCAACCATGACCAAGATCGATAGGCGGACCGTTATCAAAGGCCTGGCCGGCGCAGCCGCACTGGCCCCGGCCATGAGCCACCACGCCTTTGCGCAAGCCGGCGGCAAGGTCGTGATCGGCACCTGGGGCGGCGACTATGCCCGCCTCCTGACCAAGAACATCGACGAGCCGATCCTGAAGCCCAAGGGCATCGAGATCGTGCAGGACCAGGCAGGCGACGCCCCGCGCCGCGCCAAGATGACCGCCGAGAAGCGCCTGCCGCGCGGCACCGTCGATGTGCAGGGTCTCTCGGCCGCCAACATGTTCGAGATGAACGAGGCCGGCGTCGTGGAGCAGCTCGACTACTCCAAGATTCCCAACGCCAAGAACCTGCTGCCGACGATGAAATACCCCTATGGCATCGGGCACATCTATTCGGGCAACGTCGTCATCTACAATCCCAAGCTGATCACGCCCGCGCCGACCGGCTTCAAGGATTGGCTCGATCCGAAATGGGGCGACAAGATCGGCTTCATCGACATCCAGTACCAGTCGATCTTCATCGCGGCCTCGATGGCCGCGACCGGCGGCAAGGACATGAACAACCTCGACAAGGCCAAGGAGGTTCTCCTTGCCGTGAAGAAGGCGGGCGGGCGCGTCTACCCGACCAACGAGGCCTTCGCCGCCGCGATGAAGAACGAAGAGATCGGCATCAGCGCGATCTGGAAGGCGCGCGTCGTGCAGTGGCAGAACGCCGGCATCCCCTGCGAGGCGGTCTCGCCCGTCGAGGGCATCCCGGCCTATGTCTCGGGCTTCGTCATCGCCAAGAACGCGCCCAACAAGGACAACGCCTACGCCTATATGAACGCGATGCTGGAGAAGGCGCCCCAGGAGGCCTTCGCCGTCGACATGGGCTATAACGGCACAGTCACCGGCCTCAATGTCGCGCCCGATCTGCAGAAGCGCATCGGCTTCACCCCGGACGAAGAGAAGCGCCTCAAGGATCTCGACTACGCCTTCCTCGCCAAGAACGATTCCGCCATGAAGGAGTGGTGGGACAAGGTCTTCAAGGCGTGAGCACGGCTGCTCCAGAAGCCGTCGCGGGCGCCCGCACCGGCCTTGCCGGCGCGCTCGTCGTGCCGGCGACCATCTTCGTCGCGATCGGGCTTCTGGGCCCGATCGCGATCCTGTTCCGCTATTCGCTGAACCAGTTCATCCCCGGCCAGTTCATGGTCGATGGGCTGACGATCGAAAACTACATCAAGTTCTTCACCGACAGCTATTACCTCAACGTGCTGCTGCGCACGGTGCGCGTCGCGGTGATCTGCACGGTCGCCTGCCTGATCATGGGCTTCCCGCTGGCCTATGTGCTGGCGCGCATGGAAAGCCGCTTCAAGAACCTGCTGATCATGCTCGTCGTGCTGCCGCTCTTCGTCGGCAATGCGGTGCGTGCAGCCGGCTGGATGACCGCCTTCGGCAGCAAGGGCGCGCTCAACGCCTCGCTGATGGGGCTGGGTCTGATCAACCATCCGCTTGAGATCATGTTCACCGAAAACGCCGTGCTCATCGGCATCGTCGCGGTCAACCTGCCCTTCATGGTGCTGACGCTGCAGAGCGTGATCGAGGGCATTCCCCGCAATGTCGAGGAAGCCGCCTTCAGCCTCGGCGCCGGCCCCGCCGCGATGTTTCGCCGCGTGCTCTGGCCGCTCGCCCTGCCCGGCATCCTGGCCGGCACGATCCTGACCTTTATCCTGGCGATGAACGCCTATGCCACGCCGGTGCTGCTGGGCGGGCCTAAATTCCAGATGATGGGCCCGCTGGTCTATGGCCAGTTCGCGCAGCAGAACAACTGGCCCTTCGGCGGCGCGATCTCCTTCATCCTGATGACCGCCACGATCGTGCTGACGGTCGCAGCCCATCTCATCGTGCAGCGGCGCTATCGCTAGAGCATTTTCGAGCGAAGTGGGCACCGGTTCGCGTGAAGAAAATGCGATAAAACAAGGACGTAGAGCATTTTCGTGTTTCGGAGAAATGCGGCAATGCTCTGGGCGGCTGGCCAAGCGGCCCGCCGCGCACTAAATGTCGCCCATGAATCTGTCCGCCTCTCTCGTTCCCGTCGCGGTCGGCGCTGTTGCGATCGTCCTGTTGCTCGGGCTGGCCAACATGCTGCGCGGCGGCAGCCCCAGCACCTCGCAGAACCTGATGCGGCTCAGGGTGGTCCTGCAGTTCATCGCGATCCTCGTCATCCTCGGCATCATGTGGTGGCGCAGCGGCTGATACCGCCGTCGCGACCGAAGCTATCCCCGCTTCATTTGCCTTTTTCTAAGCATTTGATTTTGCAGAGCTTCACCTCGGCCGGCGTCACCCCAACACGGCTTTTGCCGCAGTCCCGCCATATTCCCGACACGAGTCTCTGCGCTTCACTAACGTCGTTCCGCCGACAACAAGAAAAGTCCCCCATGGTTCGCGTTGCATTGCTGGTCCTCGCCGGAATGATGGCCGCCGCCCCCGCTTGGGCGCAGTCGCAGCCTCTCCCGGCCGGCGTTTCCAGCTACGCTCCGGCGACCGAGACAGCCCCGCTCTCATGGGAAGCGCGCATCGGCGCCGCCGCCGCAAATCCGGGCGGGCGCGAAAGCGGCCTGCTCAACTTCAGCGGCGAGGTGGTCACGCCGCGCGTCGCGACCTTGAACGACCGCTTCTCCGCAGCCTTCGTACCGCGCTTCCATCTCGGTTCGAGCGTCAATTTCAATGGCACGCGCTACGCCTATGCCGGTGCGACCTGGACCGTCGACCTGACCAAGGCGGTCTTCGTCGAGGCCAGCCTGGGCGCCGCCCTCAATGACGGCAAGACCGGCGCTGTCGTTCCCGAGAACCGCCTCAATGTCGGCTGCAACAGCGGCTCGCGCGAAGCCGCTGCGCTCGGCTTCAGGCTCAACGACCGCTGGAGCCTGGTCGCGACGCTGGAGCATTTCAGCACGGCCGGCTGCTCCGACCGCGACAAGCCGCGCGGCCCGGCCAATTTCGGCGCCAAGCTCGGCTATACCTTCTGAGAACAGGCGGGCGGCGTGATTGCCGTACGCGAGCCCTTTCGCTCGGTCAGCGCCACGCTATAACGCGTCGATGGTCAAGCTCAACCGCATCTACACCCGCACCGGCGACGACGGCACGACGGGGCTCACCACCGGGCCGCGCCGGTTGAAATTCGACCTGAGGGTCGCAGCCTATGGCACGGTCGACGAGACCAATGCCTGCATCGGCATGGCCCGGCTGCATGCGGCAACCGAGGACGCCGATGTCGACGCCATGCTCGGCCGCATCAGCAATGACCTGTTCGACCTCGGAGCCGACCTCTCGACGCCCGACACCGGCGCGAAACTGGCCTTCGAGCCGCTGCGCATCGCGCAGGTCCAGGTCGACCGGCTCGAGGCCGAGATCGACCAGCTCAACACCACCCTTGAGCCGCTGCGCTCCTTCGTCCTGCCCGGCGGTACGCCGGCAGCAACCCATCTCCATCTCGCGCGCACGGTGAGCCGCCGCGCCGAGCGTTTGATGGTCGAGTTGGCCCAGACCGAAGGCGAAGCCGTCTCCGGCTCCGCCCTGAAATACATCAACCGCCTCTCCGATTTCCTCTTCGTCGCCTCCCGCTTCCTCAATGCCAAGGCGCGGGGCGACGTGCTCTGGGTGCCGGGCCAGAATCGTTAGAGGCACGATGCGAAAAAGTGGAAGCCGGTTTTTCACAAGAATCCCGCTGCAGCGAAACCCGCTGCAGCGCTTGACGGGACGCATCCATGTTCGTGCCGCTGCATGATGGCGTCCCGCTGCGCTTCATGCGCGCGCCCTATGTCACCTATGGCCTGGTCTCGACCTGCATCGGCCTCTTCCTGCTGATCTGGCTGCGCGAAAGCGAACCCGCCCAGATCGCGGTCGCAGCCGGCTTCGGGCTGATCCCATCCGTATTGTTCGGCACGGCGCAACTGCCTACTGATCTGCTGCAGGCGCCGGTCTGGCTGACTTTGTTCAGCAACATCCTGCTGCATGCGAGCTTCGCCCATCTCGGCGGCAATATGCTGTTCCTCTGGGTCTTCGGCGACAATGTCGAGGATGCGATGGGGCATCTGCGCTTCCTGCTGTTCTTCTTCATCTGCGGGCTTGCCGGCTCGCTGACACACGCCTTGATGAACCCCGCCTCGGACCAGCCATTGATCGGCGCATCCGGTGCGATCTCGGGCGTGATCGTCTCCTATCTGATGCTTTATCCGCGCGTCCGGATCTGGGGCCTGGCCTTCAACTGGATCCCGCTGCACATCACGGCGCTCTATGCGCTCAGTGGCTGGATCCTGTTTCAGATCGTCTCGGCAATTCTCGATCCGCAAGGCCATGTCGGCTGGTGGGCCCATCTGGGCGGGCTCGGCGCGGGTGCGGCGCTGACGCCGATCTTCATCCATCGCGGCGTGACGCTGTTCGGCCGCCCGGTACGCAAGTGAAGACGGCTCTCGCACGCCCTGCCTGCGGCGTTGACAAGCGCAAACGGGCGTCGTTACGGTCCCTCCGCATTCCAGCCGAGAGCCGCGATGCCGCCTTCCCGCCGATTGACGCGGCGCGGCCCCGCAACTGACCTCTCCCGAACGGTGATTTGACGATGAAGATCCTTGTGCCCGTGAAGCGGGTGGTTGACTACAACGTGAAGATCCGCGTGAAGGCGGACGGCTCGGGCGTCGAGCTTGCCAATGTGAAAATGTCGATGAATCCCTTCGACGAGATCGCGGTCGAAGAGGCGCTGCGGCTGCGCGAAGCCGGCAAGGCGACCGAGGTCGTCGTGGTCTCGATCGGGCCCGCGCAAGCCGCCGAGACGATCCGCACGAGCTTAGCCATGGGCGCCGATCGCGGCATCCTGGTCAAGGTCGACGGCGTGGTCGAGCCGCTCGCGGTAGCCAAGCTCCTGAAGAAGCTGGTCGAGCAGGAGAGCCCGCAGCTCGTCATCCTCGGCAAGCAGGCGATCGACGACGATTGCAACCAGACCGGCCAGATGCTGGCGGCCCTGTTGGGCTGGCCGCAGGGCACCTTCGCCTCGAAGGTCGCGCTGTCCGACAGCGCGGTCGATGTCACCCGCGAGGTCGATGGCGGCCTGCAGACGGTTTCGCTCAAGCTGCCGGCGATCGTCACCACGGATCTGCGCCTGAACGAGCCGCGCTACGCCTCGCTGCCCAACATCATGAAGGCCAAGAAGAAGCCGCTCGACGAGACTTCGGCCGAGGCGCTGGGCGTCGATGTGAGCCCCCGTCTCAAGGTGCTGAACACGCGTGAACCGGCGGGCCGCTCGGCCGGCGTCAAGGTCGGCTCCGTCGCCGAACTGGTTTCCAAGCTCAAGAACGAAGCGGGAGTGCTGTGATGGCCACGCTGCTGATTGCAGAACACGACAACGCCACCATCAAGGACGCCACCGCCAAGGCGCTGACCGCGGCCAAGGCGCTGGGCGCCCCCGTCCATATCCTCGTCGCCGGCGAAGGCGCCAAGGGCGCGGCCGATGCGGCAGCCAAGCTCGACGGCGTCGAGAAGGTGTTGCTGGCCGATGCCGCGATCTACGGCCACGGCCTTGCCGAACCGATCGCCGCTCTCGTCGCCAAGCTCGCCGAGGGCTATGACGCCGTCGTCGCGCCCTCGACGACCGGTGGCAAGAACCTGCTGCCCCGCGTCGCCGCCTTGCTCGACGTGATGCAGATCTCGGATGTGATGAAGATCGTCTCGCCCGACACCTTCGAGCGTCCGGTCTATGCCGGCAACGCCATCCAGACCGTGCAGTCCTCCGAGGCCAAGAAGCTGATGACGATCCGCACCGCCTCCTTCCAGGCGACGGGCGAAGGCGGCTCGGCCAGCGTCGAGACCATCTCCGCCGTGGATGATCCCGGCGTGTCCAGCTTCAAGGGCGAGGAGGTCGCCAAATCCGATCGTCCCGAGCTCGCTTCGGCCAAGATCATCGTCTCCGGCGGGCGCGCGCTCGCTTCGGCGGAGAACTTCACCAAGGTGATCGAGCCCGTTGCCGACAGGCTGGGCGCGGCCATGGGCGCCTCGCGCGCCGCGGTCGATGCCGGCTACGCCCCCAATGACTGGCAGGTCGGCCAGACCGGCAAGGTTGTGGCTCCCGACCTCTATGTCGCGGTCGGCATCTCCGGCGCGATCCAGCATCTCGCCGGCATGAAGGATAGCAAGGTCATCGTCGCCATCAACAAGGACGAGGAAGCGCCGATCTTCCAGATCGCCGATTACGGCCTGGTTGGCGATCTCTTCACGATCATGCCCGAGCTTGAAGCCGAGCTCGCCAAGATCGGCAAATAGCTAGCGCCGCAAGTCGATTGACCAACAAGTTGATTGACCGAGTAGATTGACAAGGAAGCCGGCGACCAGGCTGGCGCCGGCCAGCACATGACAACCGGGCTGCCGTCAAGGTGGCCCGCACCGGCCTCCGAAGTGGAAGCGGTGCCACCAAAGATGGATCAGACCATGTCGGACAGGGCGATCAGGACGATCGGCATCATCGGCGCAGGCCAGATGGGGAACGGCATCGCCCATGTCGCGGCCGTGGCCGGGTTCGAGGTCCGGCTGCACGATCTCGCCGAGGACCGGATCAAGGCGGCGCTCGCCACCATCGACGGCAACATGGCGCGCCAGGTCGCCAAGGGCGCGATCGGTGACGAGATTCGCCGCGACGCCATGGCCAAGATCCTCGCCGCGCCGCAACTGTCGGGGCTCGGCGATTGCGACCTCATCATCGAGGCCGCGACCGAGAGCGAGGAAACCAAGCGCAAGATCTTCACCGCCGTCTGCCAGCATATCAAGCCGGAGACGATGCTGGCCTCCAACACCTCCTCGATCTCGATCACGCGGCTGGCGGCGGCGACGGACCGGCCCGAGCGCTTCATCGGCATCCATTTCATGAACCCCGTGCCGCTGATGCAGCTCGTCGAGCTGATTCGCGGCATCGCCACCGACGACCAGACCTTCGAGCTCGCCAAGGAATTCGTCGGCAAGCTGCACAAGACCGTCTCGGTCTCGGAGGATTTCCCGGCCTTCATCGTCAACCGCATCCTGCTGCCGATGATCAACGAGGCGGTCTACACGCTCTATGAGGGCGTCGGCTCGGTCGAGGCGATCGACACCGCGATGAAGCTCGGCGCGAATCACCCGATGGGCCCGCTCCAGCTGGCCGATTTCATCGGCCTCGACACCTGCCTGTCGGTGATGCAGGTGCTGCATGATGGGCTCGCCGACTCGAAATACCGCCCCTGCCCGCTCCTGGTGAAATATGTCGAGGCCGGCTGGCTAGGCCGCAAGACCAAGCGCGGCTTCTACGATTATCGCGGCGAGAAGCCGGTTCCGACGCGCTGAACCCTGCGATCACGCTCGGGTTTGCCCCGGGCGCCTCTTCGAAACTCTCCTTCGAGAGATGGTCGGCGCAAGGCCGACCATGACGGCTGATGCTGCCTTGACGCCGCATCCTCTTCACATTCCTGTCGTCTCGCGCTTACATTGATCTAGTGACGGGATTCGTCCCGTTCCGATTAGCGGAGGTGCGGCGGGTTTGACGGCGCATGTGATGCATCCGATGGCGTCGCCGGACGGTTGTCCGGCACTCGTGCTCAATGCCGATTTCCGGCCTCTGAGCTACTATCCCCTATCGCTGTGGAGCTGGCAGGACGCGATCAAGGCGGTCTTCATGGACCGCGTCAACATCGTCTCCGAATACGATACGGTGGTGCGCAGCCCGAGCTTCAACATGAAGCTGCCCTCAGTCGTCTCGCTGAAGACCTATATCAAGCCGTCGCGGACACCGGCCTTCACGCGCTTCAACGTGTTCCTGCGCGACCGCTTCTCCTGCCAATACTGTACCTCGCGCGAGGACCTGACCTTCGACCATGTCGTGCCGCGCTCCAGGGGTGGCCTCACCACCTGGGAGAACGTCGTCGCGGCCTGCTCGCCCTGCAATCTGCGCAAGGGTGACAAGATGCCGGCGGCGATCGAGATGTTCCCGACGCAGAAGCCCTACGCACCGACGGTCAATGATTTGCATCGCAACGGCAAGCTCTTCCCGCCGAATTACCTGCATGAGAGCTGGCTGGATTATCTCTACTGGGACTCCGAGCTGGAGCCGTGAGCCGGCTTGACGGCTGGCCAGGCAACGTCTTGTATCCACGGCACAATCAGGCACGCGGACGCCACTGATCAAGCCGAGGATGACGATGACCAAGACTCCCCTGGACCACAAGACTGCCCTGGACCAGTGGCTCGATCAGCACCATGCGGAACTGACCGCGATCAGGCGCGATATCCATGCCCATCCCGAGCTTGGCCTGGAGGAACATCGCACTGCCGCCCTGGTCGCAGCCAAGCTGCGCGAATGGGGCGTGGAGGTCACCGAGGGCATTGGCGGCACCGGTGTCGTCGGCGTCATCAGGGGCCGCAGAGCCGGCCAGCGCGCCGTCGGCCTGCGCGCCGACATGGACTGCCTTGCCCTGAACGAGGAGACCGGCCTCCCCTACGCTTCGCAATATCCCGGCAAGATGCATGCTTGCGGCCATGACGGCCACACCACGATGCTGCTGGGCGCGGCCGGCTATCTCGCCGCCCATCCCGATTTCGGCGGCACGCTGCACCTGATCTTCCAGCCGGCCGAGGAAGGCCGTGGCGGAGCGGTCGCGATGCTGAAGGACGGGCTGTTCGAGCGCTTTCCCTGCGACGCGATCTACGGCCTGCACAACACGCCGGGCATGCCGGTCGCGCATTTCGGCACCTGCAACGGCCCGATGCTGGCCGCGGCCGACAGCTGGGCCGTGACCTTCCGCGGCGTCGGCGGCCATGGCGGCTCACAGCCGCATCTCTCCACCGACATCACCTACGCCCAGGCCCATTTCGTGCTCGGGCTGCAGGGCATCGTCGGCCGCAACGTCCCACCGCTCGACACCGCCGTGATCAGCGTCGGCTATATCCATTCCGGCTCGACGGAAGCCTCCAATGTGGTTCCCTCGGAACTGAAGATCGGGGGCACGGCCCGCAGCTATTCGCCCGAGATCCGCGCCTTGATCGAGCGTCGCATCGCCGAGATCGCCGAGGCCACCGCCCAGGCCTGGGGCTGCACCGCCGAGGCCTCCTATCATCGCGGGCCGCGCGCCCTGCTCAACCAGCCCGATCAGGTCGCGGTCGCGGTCGCCGCGGCGACCAGCTCGGTCGGAGCAGCCAATGTGAATGGCGCGATCAGGCCCGGCACCGGTGGCGAGGACTTCGCCGAGATGATGGAGGTCAAGCCCGGCGCCTTCATGCGGATCGGCAATGGCGTCGCCGCCGACGGCTCCTTCGCCGGATTGCACACGCCGCGCTATGATTTCAATGACGCCATCATCCCCGACGGGGTTCGCTACTGGGTGAATGTCGTCAGCGAAGAGCTCGGCCAGGGTTGGCAGGCCGCAGCCGCCTGAGCGCCATCCCAATCAAGCCTAATCCCGCGGAGCGCCTCAGGCGCTCCGCGCCCGGGCCAGCCCGAACAGGGCCGCGACCAGCAGCACGAGCGAGGCCAGTGCGTTCCAGCCCGCAAGCGACAGGCCCAGGAAGCGCCAGGCGGCTTCAGTGCAGGAGACGACCTTCACCGTCTGCAGCTGCTTCATGAAGTCCTGCACGCCGGCAACGGTCGGCGCAGCGCCGGCGCAATCGGTGGGGCCGGCAAACCAGCCCCATTCGACGCCGGCATGGTGGAAACCGAGCCAGCTGCTCCACGCCATCAATCCGGCAAGCCCGAGCAGCACCAGCCATTGCAGCCGAAGCGAGCGCGCCAGCACCAGCCCCGCCGCGGCAAGCCCGATCGCAGCGTAATGCGGCAGGCGCTGCTCGAGGCAGAGCTTGCAGGGCTGCAGGCCCAGGACCAGCTCGAAGAACCAGGCGCCCGCGATCAAAGCGAGGCAGCCGAGCCCGATCAAGAGGATCACGCGGGCTGGAGAGACCGAGCTATCGGCGCTGGCTCGGTCGAGGGTCGAACTTGTCATGGCAAGGCGCTCAGCAGGAGAGGAACTGCCCGGAACCTGCAACCAGCTTGAGGCCGAAATAAAGCGCAATCAGCAAAGCAGCCGCGACGACAGCGATCACTTTCAAGCGACGTTCGATGAAATGGCGGATCGTCTCGCCGAAACGGCGCAGCAGGAAGGCGAGCGCGAAGAAGCGCGCGCCGCGCGCCAGCACGCAGGACAGGATGAAGAAGCCAAGGCCGATATGCACCGCTCCGGCCAGGATCGTCACCACCTTGATCGGCGGCAGATGCGCCAGCCCCGAGGTCGTCAGCAGAATCAGCGTGGTGTCGGGCCCGGCGCAAGTGCGCAGGGCCTCGAAAGCGCCGAGCTTGCCGTAGAAGGCGAGCACCGGCCGCGCCAGCGCTTCAAAGGCGTAATAGCCGATAGCATAGCCCGCGATGCCGCCAAGCACGGAGAACACCGTCGCAACCAGGGCCAAGCGATAGGCCCGGGCCGGCCGCGCCAGCGCCATCGGCACGAACAGCACATCGGCGGGGATCAGAAAGAACGAACTCTCGACGAAGGCGACCACGGCGAGCCAGAGCTCGGCGCGCGGCCGGGCGGCGAGGGACATGGTCCATTCGTAGAGGCGCTTGATCATGGCGGGTTTACTAGAGCATCGGCCCGAAAAGTGGAATGCGGTTTTCGGAAGAAGCCGATGCAAAATCAAAGAGCTACAGTATCGGGCCGAATACGATACTCGGTCCGATGCTGTAGGTGTGCAGCCGTCCGCTCGTCCATGCGTTTGCGCAAGCCGATATGCAATTTCACGCAGTGCGGCAGACGCATTGACCGCGCGCGTTCGATCGCTATAGTCCCGCCCGCCTGCAAGGGCCCCTGTGGCGGAATTGGTAGACGCGCTCGACTCAAAATCGAGTTCCGCAAGGAGTGCTGGTTCGATTCCGGCCAGGGGCACCACAGCCGGCTTTCCATGCCGGAGCGACCTTGCGTATCCTCCTGATCAATCCGAACACGATGCCGGAGATGACCGATCTGGTCGTCCGCGTCGTCACGCCGCATCTGCCGGCAGGCGTCTCCCTGAAAGCCGCCACCGGGCGGTTCGGCGCGCAGTACATCGCCAGCCGCAGCGCCGGCGCGATCGCCGCCCATGCCGCGCTCGAGGCTTATGCCGAACATGGCGAGGGCTGCGACGCGGTCTATCTGGCCTGCTTCGGCGATCCCGGCCTGTTCGCGCTGAAGGAGCTCGCACCCATACCCGTCATCGGCATGGCCGAGGCAAGCTGCAAGGCCGCCGCGCAAAAGGCCGGCCGCTTCTCGATCGTCACCGGCGGCGAGCGTTGGGGGCCGATCCTGCACGAATTCGTTGGGATGCTCGGGCTCGGCGAGCGCCTCGCCGCCGTCGAGACCGTTGCCCCGACAGGCGCCGACATCGCCCGCGATCCGGAAGGCTCGATCGCGCTCCTCGCGGCGGCTTGCCGCAAGACAGCGCAGCGCGACGGCGCCGGCGCGGTCATTCTCGGCGGAGCGGGGCTCGCGGGGTTGGCGGCGCGCGTCCAGCCCCTCGTCGACATCCCCGTGCTCTGCTCGGTCGAGACCGGCATCGCCGCCGTGCTCGCGGCGATGCGGGCGCCATCGACCAAGCCGGAGAGCGGCGATCTGGCGCTACCCCCGCCGGTCGGCAGCAAGGGGCTGTCGGAGCGCCTTGCAAGCCTGCTGCTCAAGCCTTGAGCCAGGACTGAGCGGCCTTACGCTCAGCCCTTCCCAGCCAGCGAGATGCCGTTCTGCGAGGCGATCCAGTCCGACAGCATCGGCACGTAATCCTCGCCCTTCCCCGCCGCGACCGCCGAGGCAAACGCGTTCTTCACCGCATTGCCGACCGGGTTGGGTACACCAGCCGCATTCGCGACGCTCTCGAGATAGCGGACATCCTTCAACGCATTGACCAGCGTGAACTTGTGGGCGTCGCGGTCACGCTCCAGCACATATTGCATGAAGGTCTGGTAGAAGCCGCAATCCATCCGGCTACCGCGCAAAACGCTGTCGAAGGTCTGCGGCGTGATGCCGATCTTCTGCGCCAGCGTCAGCGCCTCCGAGTAGATCGCGGCATAGCCCATCGAGAGGAAGTTGTTGAGCAGCTTCATCTTGTGGCCGTCACCGACCGGGCCGAGATGCACGACCTTTTGCGCCCAGGCCTCGCAGGCCGGCTTGATCCGCGCAAACACCTCGGGCGCGGCGCCGACCATCGCCGAGAGCTGTCCGAGCGCCGCTTGCGCCGGCGTGCCGCCGAGCGGCGCATCCGCGAGATGCAGGCCCTTCGCTTCCAGCTCGGCCGCGAGCCGGACCGTGACGCCCGGATCGGAGGTCGAGCAATCGACGATCACCGTCCCGGGCCTGGCCCCGGCCGCGATGCCGTCGGGTCCGTTCACCACGGCCTCGACCTGGGCCGAGCCCGTGACGCACAGGAAGATGATCGTCGCGTTCTGCGCCAATTCCTTCGGCGTCCCGGCCTCCTTCGCGCCGGCCGCGACCAGCGCCTCCACCGGCTTGCGGTTGCGGTGGCCCATCACGGTCAGCGGGAAGCCCTTATCCACCAGATTGCGGGCCATGCCCTGGCCCATCAGGCCGACGCCGATGAAACCGATGGACTCTTTGCTTGCGCTCATCTTCAATTTCTCCTGTTTCTATGAGAATGACATCATCGAGTGACGGAATGGCCGGGCCCGGGACAGGCTATGAGGTCTTGATTCCGCTTCTGGAGAAGCGCGCATGACCGGCAAAGGGCCTCCGCCCGAAACGACGCCCCCCGGCAGGACCGCGAACCCGCCGGCCGTCCCCAACGGTCGTGGACGCGTGACCCTGCAGATCATCGCCGACCATCTCTCGGTCTCGACCGCGACGGTCTCGCTGGCGCTGCGCGGCTCGCCGCTGGTCGCGGAGGCGACGCGCACGCGCGTCCAGCAGATCGCCCGCGAGATGGGCTATAGCTACAACCGCAGCGCCGCCTCCCTGCGGACCGACCGGACCAACATCCTGGGCGTCGGCTTCCACGACATCACCAACCCCTATTTCGCCGAATTGCTGGCCGCGATCGAGGAGACGGCGACCGCTCATGGCCGCTCGATCCTGCTCGGCACCTATGCCGAGAGCCTGGAGCGCCAGGACCGTGTGCTCTCCACGCTGAAGGAATACCGCCCCGACGGCATGATCATCTGCGCGGCCGGCGGCAGCACGCCCGAGGCTTTCGACCATCTGATCGCGGCGGGCGTGCCGCTCGTCCAGCTCTCGCGCGAGATCATCGGGCTCGACCTCGATTTCGTCGGCTCCGACGACCGCCAGGGCACGGTTCTGGCCGTTGAGCATCTGATCGCGCTCGGCCACCGCCGCATCGCCTTTCTCGGCGAGAGCCAGAGCATCTCGACCGGTCGCAACCGTTACGCCGGCTATTGCGGGACGCTGGCGCGGCACGACATGCCGCTCGACCCGGCTATCGTCTATTCCGCCTATGGCACGCGCGAGAACGGCCTCAAGGGCATCCAGGCGGTTCTCGACGTCGACGACCCGCCGACCGCCGCCGTCTGCTTCAACGACCTGACCGCGTTTGGCGCCATGATGGGCTTGCGTCATCGCGGGCTGGAGGCGGGCGTCGATTTCTCGCTGATCGGCTGCGACGACGTTCAGGAGGCCGCGCAGTGGTATCCGGCCCTGACCACGATCAGGAATTTTCAGGACGAGATGGGCCGCAGATCCGCGGAATTCCTGATCAAGCGCATCGCCGAGCCCGACGCCCCGACGCGCCGCCTGCTGCTGACGCCGGAGCTCGTGCTGCGCGCCACGACCGCTCCGCCCAGGCGCTGAGCCTGGTTTCACGGATCATTCGCAGGCTTGGCGTTGAGCGCACGATAGGCCCGCACGACCTGCGAATCGTCGCGCGCGCCATGGCCCAGCCCCGAGGTCGCCAGGAACATCTGGTGGGCGGCGGCGGCCAGCGGCAACGCCGTCTTGGCCGCACGCCCGGCATCGAGCACGATGCCGAGATCCTTGACGAAAATGTCGACGGCGCTGGCGACCGTCGGATCCGGCTCATGCATGCGCGGGCCGCGATCCCTGAGCATCCAGGAGGACGCCGCAGAGCCACCCATGATCTCGAACAGCACGCGCCCGTCGATGCCCGCCTTTTCCGCCAGCGACAGCGCCTCGGCGGCTACAGCGATATGCACGCCGCAGAGCAGCTGGTTGACCGTCTTCACCGTCGCGCCCTGCCCCGGCCTCTCACCGACATGGAAGACCTTGTCGCCCATCGCGTCGAGCACGGGCCTGGCCTTGTCGAAGCTCTCCTGCGGCGCGCCGACCATGATCGAGAGCGTCGCGGCCTTTGCTCCGACCACACCGCCCGAAACAGGCGAATCGACGAAATGCCGGCCGGATCTGACGACCTCGGCCGCGATCGCCTCGACCTCGCCGGGCGGGCAGGTCGCCATCAGCATGATGACCGCACCGTCGCTGAGCGCGGCAAGCGCGCCGGCCTCGAACAGCACCGCGCGCGCCTGAGCGGCGTTCACCACCATCAGCACCAGCGCATCGGCGCCGGATGCGGCAGCCTTGGCGCTGTCGGCTGCGTGCCCGCCGGCAGCCGCCAGCGCGTCACGCGCGCTTTCGCGCATATCGAAGCCGGTGACGCGGAACTGCCGTTTGATGAGATTCTCGGCCATCGGCGCGCCCATGGCGCCGAGCCCGACGAAGGCGATGGAAAGGGGGGTGGTCGGCATCTGTTCGCTATGTCCTATGCTGGCATCGTCCCGGACGGAGCCCTCGGGTCCGATCTTCAATCGGCCCAAGGATAAACTCCGCGCAGAGCCTGTCCTTGGGCCGGCCAGAGGCCGGACCCAAGGGCCGCTTCGGCCGGGATGACAGCGCGGTGATCATGTAGAAAGACCACTCGCCGAAGGTTACTCCTTCACCGCCCCGGTCATCGCCGACACGTAATGCTCGACGAAGAAGGCGTAGAGGATGACCAGAGGCAAGGAGCCTGCCAGTGCGCCGGCCATCAGCGAGCCCCAGCGATAAATGTCGCCATCGACGAACTCGTTGACGATCGCCACCGGCACCGTCTTGTTCTGTGTCGAAGACAGGAAGGTCAGCGCGTAGATGAACTCGTTCCAGCACAGCGTGAACGAGAAGATGAAGGCCGAGATCAGGCCCGGCACCGCCAGCGGCAGGATGATCTTGGTCAGGATCTGCCAGCGATTGGCGCCATCGATCAGGGCGCATTCCTCAAGCTCGAAGGGGATGGTCTTGAAATAGCCCATCAGGAGCCAGGTCGAGAACGGGATCAGGATCGTCGGATAGACCAGGATCAGCGCCAGAGGCGTATCGAACAGGCCGACATTGTAAATCACCGTCGCCAGCGGAATGAACAGGATCGAGGGTGGCACGAGATAGGCCAGGAAGATCAGCGCACCGACGGTCTGGGCCCCCTTGAAGCGCAGGCGCACGATCGCATAGGCCGCGAGCACGCTGGCCACCAGCGAGATGAAGGTGGCGCAGCTGGCGATAAACATCGTGTTCCAGAGCCAGCGCGGATAGTCGCTCTCGAACAGCAGCTTGTGGATGTGCTTGAAGGTCGGCGTCCAGGTCCAGAACGGGCTGACCCTGTCCATGTCGATGAGCTGGTTGTCGGGCTTCACCGCCGTCAACGCCATCCAGTAGAACGGGAACAGCAGCACGACGAGGATCAGGAACAGCGGGATATAGGTCGTGACGATGCGGCTCGGCACCGTCTCGAGATAGGCCATCCCCTCGCTATGGTCCTGGGTGGCGGCGCGATGGCCGGCGTCGATGCTAGTCATTGCTGCCGCCCTGCTGCCATTTGCGTGTCTGGAGCCCGTACCAGGCGATGCCGATGGCAGCGAGCAGGAAGGGGATCATTGCCGTCGAGATCGCCGCGCCCTCGCCGAGCTGCCCGGCGATGATCGCACGCTGATAGGACAAGGTCGCCATCAGATGGGTCGCGTTGACCGGGCCGCCGCGCGTCAACGCCCAGATCAGCTGGAAATCGGTGAAGGTGAACAGGACGGAGAAGGTCATCACCACCGCGATGATCGGGGTCAGCAGCGGGTAGGTGATGTGCCGGAAGCGCTGCCAGTTCGTGGCGCCGTCGAGCGTCGCCGCCTCATAGAGCGAGGGCGAGACGGTCTGCAGGCCCGCCAGCAGCGTGATCGCGATGAAGGGCACGCCGCGCCAGACATTGGCGAAGATCGTCGACCAGCGCGCATTCCAGGGATCGCCGAGGAAGTTGATGTTGTGGTCGATCCAGCCCAGCTGCCGCAGCGACCAGGAGATGATCGAGAACTGCGAATCGTAAATCCACCAGAAGGCGATGGCCGAGAGCACCGTCGGCACGATGAAGGGGATCAGCACCAGCGCGCGGATCAAGGCCTTGAACGGCAGGTGCTTGTTGAGCAGCAAGGCGAGATAAAGCCCGATCGCGAACTTCGCGACGCTGGCGACCACCGTATAGAGCAGCGTGTTGAACACCGACATCCAGAAGACGCTGTCACCACCGAGCCACTCATAGTTCTCCAGGCCGATGAACTCGCCGGCGCGGCCGATCTTGGTGTCGGTGAAGGAGAGCCAGACGCCGAGGAAAAGCGGGTAGCCGAGGAACAGGATCAGGATGCCGGCAGCGGGCACCATGTACCAGAATCCGAGCCAGTTGCGGCTGCTGCACAGCTTCTGCCAGGCCGAGCGCCCGCTCCTGCTCCTGGTCGTTCCGGCCGGCATCTCGATTGCTGAATTGGCCATCGCTATTCCGGTGTCAGGATGAAAAACGGGTCCGGCCAGGCGGGCCGGATTGTGATGCGAAAGCATGCGCCGGGAGAGGCCTGCCACAGCCCGCCGGAGCGGGCGGTGGCAGGCAATTGTCCAGGCTCAGCGGTAGATGCGCTTGGCCTGTCGCTCGGCGCCGGCCATGGCGCCCTTGATGTCTTCGCGGCCAGTGGCGTAGTTCGCGAACATATCGACCACGATGAAGTCGGCGATCGCCGAGGCCGCCTTCTCGCCCAGCGTACCAAGGCCCGCCGGCGTCAGCGTGCGCTTGGCGACATCGCGGAAGGGCGTGGTCTTCGGATCGGCGGTCCAGACCGGGTTCTTGTCGTATTCGCCGAGGAAATGCGACAGGTAGCCTTGCGCCGCACCGATCCACGGGTTGAACTGCGGCGCATCCAGCATGAAGGCGATGAAGGCCTTGCAGGCATTCGGCACCTTGGTGAACTGGAAAGCGAGCATCGTGAAGGGCAGGTGCAGCTCGGTCGGCTTGCCGACGGGGCCGATCGGCATATAGGCGTGGTCCATGTCGGCCGCCATCTCGGGCTTTTCCTTCTTGGCCGCGACATAGACCGAGATGCCGTTGACGGTGGTGTGCAATTCGCCGGCGAGGAAGGCCTTGTTGTTCGAGGAATCGTTCCACGAAGCCGTGCCGGGAATGAAGGTCTCGTAGAGCGCCTTGCTGTATTCGAGCGCCTTGGCGGTTTCGGGCGAGTTGATGACGACCTTGTCGTTCTTGTCGACGAGGTTGCCGCCATGGCTCCAGAGCAGCCAATGCAGCCAGGTGTTGGCGTCGCCCGAGGCGTGGCCGAAGGCCATGCCCGCCGGGGTATTGTTCGCCTTCAGCGCCTTGCAGAGCTCGAGGAAACCGGCGGTGTCCTTCGGGAATTCCTTGAAGCCGGCCTTGTTGATCGAGGAGATGCGGTAATTCACCAGGCCGCCGCTGGCGGCGATCGGAATGCCGATCCATTTGTTGCCGAGCTTGCCGTAGGCCTCCGCCGAGGGGAACCAGCCGCCATGCTTCTCGCCGAGATATTTCGAGACATCCGAGAGATCGAGGCACTTCTGCGGGAACAGATGCGGCAGCGAATAGAGACCCCAGACCAGATCGAGTCCCTGCCCGGTATTGGCCACGACCGAGGCTTTGGGCTGCAGGTCGTCATAGGATTCGTTGGTGACGGTGATTTTGGCGCCGGTTGCCGCCTCGAAAGCCGCGACGAGCTTCATGAACTCGACGTCTTCGGCCTCGACGAAGCGCTTCCAGCGCATCAGGTTGATCTTGGCGTTCGGCTCCACCTTGAACGGCGAGGCCTGCGCCCAGGCCTTGGCATAGGCGAGCAGGTTCGTGCCGGCGCCGAGGCCCAGCGCAGCACCGCCCTTGATCAGCGATCTACGATCGAAATTCATTGTCATCCTCCCTGGGGATATGGGTCCGGCAGCTCTTTTTCGGCCGCCTTGAACCGGATCATCCGGTTTGCCTGTCAGCCCCGCCCGTTCGCGAAGGAATGGGCTGGGCTTGATGTCGTATATCGTTTCTCCTGATCGCCTGGACTGCTTGCTGCCGGCTTCGCGAAGCCGGACTCAGTCGATCCGCTTGCCTGTCGCCGCATCAAAGAGATGCGTCACATTGGTGTCGGGCGTGATGCCGATGTTCTCGCCGGGCTTCGCATCGATCCGCTCGCGGAAGACGCAGGTCATCTCCTGGCCGCCACAGCGCACCACCACCTGCGTCTCCGAGCCGGTCGGCTCGATGACCACGACCTCGGCCTTCAGGCCGTTGGGGTCGAGCCGGAAATGCTCGGGCCGGATGCCGTAGACCGCGGCCTTGCCGTTCGAATCCGCCGGGTGCTTGCCGATCGGCCAGGTGACACCGCCCTCGGTCACAAAGCCCTCGGGCTTGATCGTGCCCTTCAGCAGATTCATCGAGGGCGAGCCGATGAAGGCGGCGACGAAGAGGTTGTTGGGCTTGTCGTAGAGATCGAGCGGGGCGCCCATCTGCTCGACGATGCCGTCATGCATCACGACGATCTTGTCGGCCATGGTCATGGCCTCGATCTGGTCGTGGGTGACGTAGACCGTGGTGGTCTTCAGGCGCTGATGCAGCTCCTTGATCTCGGTGCGCATCTGCACGCGCAGCTTGGCGTCGAGATTGGAGAGCGGCTCGTCGAACAGGAAGACCTGCGGATCGCGCACGATGGCGCGGCCCATGGCGACGCGCTGGCGCTGGCCGCCGGAGAGCTGTCGCGGATAACGGTCGAGCAATTTGTCGAGCCCGAGAATCCCCGCCGCCTTGCCGACGCGCTCGTCGATCTCGGCCTTCGGAGCTTTGCGGAGCTTCATCGAGAAGGCCATGTTGTCGGCCACCGTCATATGCGGATAGAGCGCATAATTCTGGAACACCATGGCGATATCACGCTCTTTCGGCGGCACGTCGTTGACGACGCGCGGGCCGATGCGGATTTCGCCACCGGAGATGTTCTCAAGGCCGGCGATCATGCGCAGCAGGGTGGACTTTCCGCAGCCGGACGGACCGACGAGGATGACGAATTCGCCGTCGCTGATGTCGATGTCGACGCCATGGATGACTTGCGTCGTACCATAGGCCTTGCGCACGTCGGCAATCTGGACTGAGGCCATGTGAGCCTTCCTTTGGACTTGCTTCCCCGAGGACATGGTGCCGTCCGGACCAAGGCCCGAGCGTTCCACGCCGCTTGCTCTATCGGCTTCTTGTGACCGATCGATGCCAATGGCCGCAGTCCAGGCCACGCCTGTTGCGTCCAATTTCATCTGCGATAAAGTCATACGATACGGACAGGCGTGTCAAGCGCCGGAAGCGCAGTGAAGGCACCGGGTTTCCCGGCGCGTTTTGTTGCAATGCGGAAGGAACGCCAAGACGATGCGGGTGCGCGATTTTTCGCGGCCGACGACCTTGAACGCCGACCGCCTGTTCGGGCAGGTCGCGCAGAAACTCGCTGTCGCCATCATCTCCGGAACCTTCAAAGCCGGCGAGCTCTTGCCCAATGAGGACGCGTTGCGCTCCGAGATCTCGGTCTCGCGCACCGCCTATCGCGAGGCGGTCAAGGTGCTCACCGCCAAGGGGCTGGTCGAGTCCCGGCCGAAAAGCGGCACCCGCGTCGCGCCTCGCGAGAGCTGGAACCTGCTCGATCCTGATGTCCTGTCCTGGCATTTCAAGGCTGATCCGAACGAGAAATTCATCCGCGATCTCTTCGAGTTGCGCCGTTTCGTCGAGCCCAGCGCCGCGCGACTTGCCGCGATCCGCCGCTCTCCCGCCGACCTTGCACGCATCGAGGCGTCCTATCGCGGCATGACCGACAATCCGCCCTATGCCGAGGCGACGATCCGGGCCGATCTCGCCTTCCATGAGGCGATTTTCGCCGCGACGCAGAACTCCGCCCTGCAATGCCTGACGAGCGTCGTCACCGCGGCGATTCAGTGGACGCTGCTGCTCAAATCGACCGATGACCGCAATTATTTCGTCGAATCCCTCGTCGATCATGAGCGCGTCTTGGAGGCGATCATTCAGCGCGACGGCGACCTTGCGGCCTCGCGGATGACAGCGCTGGTGATCGACGCCCTGAATTCGACGCTGGCCTTTCTGGGGCCGAACAGCAGCGTGCAAACCCACAAAATCGCGTGAATAAGTCATACTACATATGCGCCCATCAGCGCTTTTCCCGCGTCGCGGGACGTGTAGAGATGGGCAGCAGTTGCGCGCGGAAGCACTCGACGCCGCAATCTAATCGATTCAGATTCGCCGAATCAAGTTTTCTCCCATTCTCCCCCAGACGATGGAAACGCACGCCATGACACGGCCCAACGCAACCGAGATCATCATGACGGGCCCGCTGATGGCCTATGCCGCCGACCAGCTGAAGGCGCGCTTCACCGTGCACGAGCTCTGGAAGGCCGAGGACAAGGCCGCTTTCCTGCGCGAGGTCGGCGAGCGGGTGCGCGGCATCGCCGGCGGCGGCCATATCAGGATCGACGGGGCACTGTTCGACGCCCTGCCCAAGCTGGAGATGATCGCGAATTTCGGCGTCGGCTACGACAATGTCGATGCGACGGAGGCCGGCAAGCGCGGCCTTGTCGTCTCCAACACGCCCGATGTGCTCTCCGACGAGGTCGCCGACCTGACCATCGGCCTGCTGCTCTCGACGATCCGGCAGTTGCCGCAGGTCGACCGCTATCTGCGCGAAGGCAAGTGGCTGAAGGGCGCCTATCCGCTGACGACCTCGCTGCGCAAGCGCTCGATCGGCATCGTCGGGCTCGGCCGCATCGGCAAGGCGGTCGCGCACCGGCTCGAGGCTTTCGGCGTGCCGATCGCCTATCACGGCCGCACGCGCCAGGCCGATGTGCCCTATCGCTACTATCCCTCGCTGGTCGAGATGGCGGCGGATGTCGACACGCTGGTCTCGGTCGCGCCAGGCGGCGCCTCGACCCATCACATCATCAATGCCGAGGTCTTGAAGGCGCTCGGCCCCAACGGCATCGTCGTTAATGTCGGGCGCGGCACCGTCATCGATGAGAAGGCGCTGATCGCGGCGCTGCAGAACAAGACGATCCTGTCGGCCGGTCTCGACGTCTTCGAGGACGAGCCGCGCGTGCCCGCCGAGCTCATCGCGATCGAGCATGCCGTGCTCCTGCCCCATGTCGGCTCGGCCTCGGTCCACACCCGCGAGCAGATGGGCCAGCTTGTGGTCGACAACCTGCTGTCATGGTTCGATGGCAAGGGACCCCTCACCCCGGTTCCCGAGACGCCATGGAAAAAGGCCTGAGCTTGCAGCGCAAATCCCACGGGATGCGTGGCCTGCCGTTGCTCGCGGCAGGCCTGGTCGCATTCGCGTGCGCCGCCCAGGCGCAGACCCCGGCCCCGCCGCGCGGAGCCGACAAGGCGCCCGACAGCCTTCGCCCGCTGCTCGGCGCCTGGGACCTGGAACGGGTCGGAGCATCGCGCAAATGCACCATCACGCTCGGCATCGAGCCTGCCGGCAATGGCCGGCAGGTGCGCTTTCCCGCAATCTGCCGCCGGGCGCTACCGCTGCTCGACCAGGTCGCCGCCTGGAGCGTCACACCCGATGGCGCCCCGCGCCTCGACGACAGCTCCGGCAAGACCGTGCTCGCCTTCGGCCGGACAGGTACTGAGGCCGGGCTGCAGGGCAAGACGGCGGACGGGCAGCAATATTCGCTCGACCCCAAGGGTTACCCGCGCGCGGCTCGCCGCGCGCCGTCGAACCCGGCGGAGTCGGCTGCAATCGCAGCCCAGCGGCCGACCGCTATCGATCCGGCGCGCGCGCCTGCCGCCGACACCCTGCCCGGCCGCTATTCGGTGATGCGCCAGCAGAACCGCGAGGCCTGCAAGCTCGTCCTGACGCCCGGTCCGCCAGACCGCGCGCCGGCCGCTTTGGAAGGGCCGTGCCAGGATACCGGATTGACGATCTTCGATCCCGCCGGATGGCGCTATGGCGCAGGTCGGCTCACCCTAGTCGCACGCAAGGGCCATAGCCTCGATCTCGTCTTCGAGAGCGGACAATGGCGCAAGGATCCGGCGGTCGGCGCGCCCTTGCTGATGCGCAAGCTGCCTTAGATCACGTGGGATTCTAAAAGCTTGGAGCATTTTCGAGCGAAGCGGACACCGGTTCGCGTGAGGAAAATGCGATAAAACAAGCGCCAAGAGCATTTCTGCGCTTCGGAGAAACGCGACAATGCTCTCGCACTCAGATGAAGAACTCGTTCTTCAGTTCCTGCGGAAAAAGCCGCTCGGCATAGAGCTTTCGAAAGCGCTCGGCGCCAATCGATTCCGCGGCATCCTGATTCAATCTCAGGATCGAAAGGACATGCCCGGTCCGAACGCCGAAGGGACTTGACGTCACCATCGGGTCGATGCGCTGATCCTTCAGCATCACCTGCTCGCCGGACGCACCCCCCTTGTCGTGTTCCCGCTTGAAATGGACGATATGCCGAATCGTCTCTTCGCCGCAGATGCCGTCGATGTTGAGTTGTCTGCCGCCGCTCGGAATGAAATTGTACTGTTCGCCGTCGAATTTCTGCGGCTGATCCTGAAGCAGCCGGATGAAGAACTGGACGAGCAGGACGTCACCCCGCTTGTTGGGGCAGCCTCGACCGACAGCCAGGTCGATCTGGTACATGATCTGGAGCGTTCTCGTCTCTCTGCTCAGAACCTTGAGGCGCGGCATGGCTTGTCTCTCCAAACCCATCGCGCCCCAATAATAGCAGAACGCGCGCCGGCTGAATACGAGCCGGCGCGCGTTCTGCGAGGTAGCTCCTATGCGTATCTCAGACCGCAGTTTGCGCCGGCTCGCCCTCGGCGTCGAACCCGGTCTCCTTGTCGAGAATCGCGTGCATGCGCTTCTCGTCGAGCGAGTTCTCCCATTTCGAGACCACGATGGTGGCGACGCCGTTGCCGATCAGATTGGTCAGCGCGCGCGCCTCCGACATGAAACGGTCGATGCCGAGGATCAGCGCGATCGAGGCCACGGGGATATGGCCGACCGAGGCCAGCGTCGCCGCCAGCACGATGAAGCCCGAGCCGGTGACGCCGGCCGCACCCTTCGAGGTCAGCAGCAGCACGGCGATGATGCCGATCTCCTGCGAAAGCGTCAGGTCGATATTGGTCGCCTGCGCCAGGAAGATCGCGGCCATGGTCAGGTAGATGCAGGTGCCGTCGAGATTAAAGGAATAACCGGTCGGGATGACAAGCCCGACGACGCTTTCCTTGCAGCCGAGATGGCTCATCTTGGCGATCATGCGCGGCAGCACGCTCTCGGATGACGAGGTGCCGAGTACGATCAGGAGCTCTTCCTTGATATAGGCGATGAACTTGATGATCGAGAAACCAGTCAGCCGCGCGATCGTGCCCAGCACCAGGAAGATGAAGAGCAGGCAGGTGGCGTAGAAGGCCGCCATGAAGCTGCCGAGCGAGACCAGCGTGCCGATGCCGAACTTGCCGATGGTAAAGGCCATCGCGCCGAAGGCGCCGATCGGCGCCGCCTTCATGATGATGCCGACGATCTTGAAGAAGACCAGCGAGATGTCGTCGACGAATTTCAGCACCGGCTTGCCGCGCTCGCCGATCATCTGCAGGCCGAAGGCGAAGAGCAGGGCGAAGAACAGAACCTGCAGGATTTCACCATTGGCGAAGGCGCCGACCACCGTGTCCGGGATGATCGCCATCAGGAAGGCTATGGTGCTCTGGTCGTGCGCCTTGGCCGTGAAAGCGGCGATGCCCGAGGTGTTGATCGTGTTGACGTCGACATTCATGCCGACGCCCGGCTTCCAGAGATTGATCACGACGAGGCCGACGACGAGCGCCAGCGTCGTGACCAATTCGAAATAGAGCAGCGCCTTGAGGCCGACCCGGCCGACCTTCTTCATGTCGTCCATCGAGGCGACGCCGTGGACGACCGTGAGGAAGATGATCGGCGCGATGATCATCTTGATCGCCTTGATGAAGGCGTCGCCGAACGGCTTCATCGCCTCGCCGGTCTGCGGGTAGAAATGCCCGAGCAAGGCGCCGATCGTGATCGCCGTCAGAACCTGCACGTAAAGATGGGTCCACCAGGGACCTTGATGGCCGCGAGTGAGCTCCGCCGTCGCCGTTGCCATGACCGTCCCTCCGAGCGCGCATCTGTTCCGATGCATCACGACAGCCGCTACGCCGATTTCTGCGGGACGACAAGATACCCCCAGCCAAACCGCCTGGCTGCTTGCGGACGGCGCCAAGCGCCGCCCGCGGTCATTCCGATATACGCTGGGGCGCGGGCCAGCCGAGCTGACGCCCGACTTCAGTCGTGTGACAGGCGGAGAGTGCAAGCAGCGCCAAGGCCGCGATCGTGACTCGTATCATGCTGACCTCTGGAGGTTGTTAGGGACTATGGGGATGAAGGCCGCCGCGGGCTCCGGCCACAATGTCTCAATCGTGATCACCCAAGATCCGGATCGAGCAGGATGCGAAAAAGTGGGAACCGGTTTCTCGCATTGATCCTGCTCTCGCTTTTAGATGAGAGACGGATTCAGATTTCGGCTGGGATCACTTCGTGATTCCAGCTGAAATCATCCGGCTCCAACGAGGCTTTCGACCTGATCGCGATGCGCGAACACGACGAGCCCGCTGAGGACGAACAGCACGATCGCCGGGATCGGCGAGCCCGGGATGGCGAGGAGATGAGCCAGGGTGGCGCCGACCATGATGGCCGCGAGAAGCGCGCCGCCGAAAGCGGCGAAGGCGGGAAGCAGGATCACGATGGCGCCGATCACCTCCAGCATCCCGGTGACATAGCGGAACCACTGGCCCAAGCCGAGATGCTCGAAATTCTCGACCATCATCGGCACGCCTGCGAGCTTGGCGCCGCCGGCCGCAAGGAAAACCGCGGCGAGCAGAACCTTCAGGCTCCATAGACCGATCCGCCGCCAGCGCGGCACCGTCTCAACATGGGTGAGTGACATGAATTCCTGCCGAACAAGGGGGAAGCGAGGGGAAAGCGGCCCTTCACCGACCGCTTCCTTCACTCACAATTCGGAGGCAGGATTGAAAACACAAGAAGGATGCTTTTTGTAACGCAGTATGAAAAACAAGACTATTGAAGCCCAAGACCCGATCGGCAACGCCGAATCCGACACGGATTCAAAGGCCTGCGCCGGCGCGCCGCCAGTCCGGCAATTTCAGGCGGCGATGCACATCCTGACCGGCAAATGGAAGGGCGAGATCCTCTGGCAGCTCACTCAAGGCACCTTGCGCTTCGGCGAATTGCGCCGGGCGATCCCCGGCATCACCCAGCATATGCTGACTACGCAGCTACGCGACCTGGAGAGGCATGGCCTCGTCAAGCGCACGCTCTATGCCGAGGTGCCGCCGCGCGTGGAATACGAACTCACCCGAGCCGCCTTCGATCTGCGGCCGGTTTTCGAGGCGATCCAGCGCTGGTCGGAGGCACATGCGATCATGCTGCATTCCGCGGCAGACGAGGCCGAGCCGCATGACGGGCCGGCGCGCCCGCGCCGCCGGAACCCGTGAACGGAAAGCTGCGTTCCAAAGGAAAGGGCGCAGCCATGCCGCCCTTCACTCGGCCGCCTGTGGGGCGGAAAGCACGCCGCGCCGGATCTGGTCCTCCTCGATCGACTCGAACAGCGCTCGGAAATTGCCTTCGCCGAAGCCGTCATCGCCCTTGCGCTGGATGAACTCGAAGAAGATCGGCCCGAGCACCGTGCCGGAGAAGATCTGAAGCAGGACCTTGCTCATGCGGCCCTCCTTCTCGCCGAGCGCGACTGCGCCCTCGCCATCGATCAGGATGCCGTTCGCCTTCAGCCGCTCGACCGGCTCGCCATGGCCTGGCACGCGCGCATCGACCTTCTCGTAATAGGTCTCAGGGGGAGCCGGCATGAAGGGCAGCGCATTGCGGCGCAGCCGTTCGACGGTGGCGTAGATATCGCGCGCGCCCATCGCGACATGCTGGATGCCTTCGCCCTTGTACTGGCGCAGATATTCCTCGATCTGGCTCTTGTCGTCGAGCGACTCGTTGATCGGGATGCGGATCTTGCCGCAGGGCGAGGTCAGGGCCCGCGAGATCAGCCCGGTCAACTTGCCTTCGATGTTGAAGAAGCGGATCTCGCGGAAATTGAACAGCTTGCCGTACCAGCCGGCCCAGTGATCCATGCGACCGCGATGGACGTTGTGGGTCAGGTGGTCGAGGTAATACAGCCCGGCCTGCTCGGGATGGGGATCGCGCTCAGCCGTCCATTCGAAATCGACATCCCAGATCGAACCCTTCTCGCCATAGCGATCGACGAAATAGAGGATCGAGCCACCGATGCCCTGCACCGCCGGGATCGCCAATTCGCCTGGGCCGACCTTGCTCTCATAGGGCTCGGCGCCGAGCGAGACCGCACGCTCGAAGGCATGTTTGGCGTCGACGACGCGAAAGGCCATGGCGCAGGCGCAAGGGCCGTGCTCGACCGCAAAGCCCTGGGCGAACGAGTTCGGTTCGGCATTGACGACGAAATTGACGTCGCCCTGACGGTAGAGCGTCACCTTCTTGGAGCGGTGCTGCGCGACCCGCGTGAACCCCATCCGCTCGAACAGCTCACCCAGCTTCTCCGGCTCGGGATGGGCGTATTCAACGAATTCGAAACCATCCGTTCCCATCGGATTGGCCTCGGAAATGGCGGGCGGGGCGGCGTCGAACGGAAACGGACCCATGGAGATTCTCCTGCAGATGACCTGCCATTATCCTTGCGCGTGAACAGGGCACGAAGCGTGCAAAAGCGCTTGCATGACCGCAGATTGCGCACAGAATGCGCGCATGAGAGGGGCATCATGCAAACACCACCCAATCTCGACAGCTTCGACTGGCGCCTGCTCGAGGCGCTCCAGCAGGACGCATCGCTGACCAACGGCGCCCTGGCCGAGAAGGTCGGCCTCTCCGCGAGCCAGATCTCGCGGCGTCGCCAGCGGCTGGAGCAGGACGGTACGATTCGCGGTTATCGCGCCCTGATCGAGCCCTCCGCCATCGGGCTCGGCATCACCGTCTTCATCCATGTCGCGCTCAACACGCATTCGCGCGACAATGCGCGGCGCTTCCGCGATCTGGTCCGGCTGACGCCGGCAATCCTTGAGGCCCATGCCCTGACAGGGGAAGCCGATTATCTGCTCAAGGTCGCAGTCGGCGATCTCAAGGAGCTGTCGCGTTTCATCAACGAAATCCTGATGCCGCATGAGAGCGTGGCGCGGGTGCGCTCCGAAATCGCACTCGAAACGTTGAAGGAACCCGGCCTGCTGCCATTGGCCGGATCTTAGCGCGCTTCGAGCTAAACGGGCACCGGTTCGCGCGAAGAAAACGCGTTAGAACAATGACGTAGAGCAATTGAGCGGCCCAAATAGATCGGAAATTGTTCTCGCCGCGTCATCATATTTTCGCAGGTCTGACCTGGAGATTGTACCGGATGGCGCTTACGTGCAGGCTACCACAATCACGGATTCTGGAGACCGCTCGATGTTCAACGCCAAATCGCTTCTCGATGCCCTGGTCAGTGCCGGCAGCCAGGCCGGCCAGGCAGGCGGACAATCGGGAGGCCTCGGCGCAGTGCTCGGCGGGCTGGCGGAACAGGTGCAGAAAGCCGGCGGCGTTGGCGGACTTGCCGGCATGGCCGGCCAGATTCTTGGTCAGGCGACGCAAGGTGTCGGCGATGCCGCCCGCCAAACCGGCGTCCAGCAGAAGACCAATGATGCGCTCGGCCAGGCCACTGGCGGGCGTACGCCGCAGGACATTCTGGCCCAGGCCAAGGGCATGTTCGACAAGAACCCGGCGATGGCAACGGCCGTACTTGGCGGGCTCGGCGCGCTGGTTTTCGGCTCCTCGGCCGGGCGGGCCGTCGTCGGCTCCGCCGCCAAGCTGGGCGGCCTCGCGCTGATCGGCGGGCTGGCCTACAAGGCCTATCAGAATCATCAGGCCGGCAAGCCGTTGCTTGACGCGCAGGAGCCGGTCCAGCCGGCTCCTGCCGGCACCGGCTTCGAGCCCGCGGCGGCAAACGAGGCGACGGCGCTGATCTTCATCCGCGCGATGATCGCAGCGGCCGCCGCCGATGGGGCAATCGACGAGGACGAGCGCAAGAGCATCCTCGGCGGCCTGCGCGAAGCCGGCTTCGACCCCGAGGCCAATGAGTGGCTAGCCAATGAGATGGCGCATCCAGCCTCGGTCGACACCTTGGTCGAAGGCGCAACCAGCCCCGAATTGGCAGCGCAAATCTATACGGCGGCGCGCATTGCCATCAATCCCGACACGGCCAAGGAGAAGGACTTCCTCGCCGGGCTGGCGGGCGCGCTCGGGCTCGACGCCGAGCTGGTCGCGAATATCGATGCGGCGGCGAGCGCCGCGAAGGTCTAGACCAGGGTGCGAAAAAGTGGGAACCGGTTTTTCGCACCAATCCTGCTCTAACTTTTTGATGAGAGCCGGATGACGCAGATCCGGGGTGCGTCGAGCACGGATTGACCATCCGGCTGACCCGGCCGACCTATGCGGTATGCAATCCCCCTCCCCGCATTGGTCGGCGCGCCTGCCATTCTACTATGGCTGGCTCATCATCGGTATCGCCTTCGTCACCATGGCGGTCGCCGTCAGCGCACGCACGGCGTTCTCACTGCTGCTGCCGCCGCTGATCGACGAGTTCGGCTGGGATCGCGGGCTCGCATCGGGCGCCTTCTCGTTTGGCTTCCTGCTTTCGGCCGCGACCAGCACATTCGTCGGCCGCGTCATGGACAAGCATGGCCCGCGCGTCGTGATCGAGACGGGCGTGGCGATGCTGGCGACGGGCATGCTGGTCGCGCCTGCAATCAGCACGGCCTGGCATCTCTACCTGACGCTCGGCGTGCTCGTCGGCTGCGGCGCCAACCTGATGAGCTTTTCGGCACAGTCGCTGTTCCTGCCGAACTGGTTCGTGCGCCGCCGGGCCTTTGCGATCAGCATCGCGTTTTCCGGCGTCGGCGTCGGTGCGCTGCTGCTGTTGCCCTGGCTGCAATCGATCATCAGCCGGGAGGGCTGGCGCGCCGCCTGCTGGATCATGGGCCTGCTCGTGCTTTTTCTGCTCGGCCCGCTCAATCTGCTGGTCCGCCGCAGACCCCAGGATCTCGGCCTCCTCCCCGATGGCGAGACCGGCTCGGCTGGAACCGGTGCGGCGCAGCGTGCGGCGGCCGTGGCCGATCCGGCCTGGGTCGCAGTGGAATGGACGCTGGCGCGAGCACTGCGCACCGCGCGCCTCTGGTGGATCATGCTCGGCTATTTCTGCGCATTGGTTGCCTGGTATGCCGTGCAGGTCCACCAGACCAAATACCTGATCGAGATCGGCTTCACCCCACTCACGGCCGCCTGGGCGCTCGGACTGGTCAGCGCCGTCGCCATCCCCGGTCAGATCGGCCTCGGCGCGCTGTCCGATCGCATCGGCCGCGAATGGATCTGGATGGTCGGCTGCCTGGGCTTTGCCATCTGCTACGCCGCGCTGATCGCGCTGGAGCAAAGGCCCTCGCCCGTGCTGCTCTATGTGATGGTGATCGCGCAGGGTTTCCTGGGCTACGCGCTCGCCTCGGTGATGGGCGCGATCGTCTTCGAGATTTTCGAAGGGCCACATTTCGGGGCGATCTTCGGGACGGTCACGGTGGCCCTGCTCGGTGGCGGCGCGGTCGGGCCCTGGCTCGCCGGCACGATTCACGATGCGACCGGCAGCTATCGCCTGGCCTTCCTGCTGGCGATCGCCTGCTGCTTCGTCTCGGCGACAGCGATCTGGCTGGCGGCGCCACGCAAGGTGCGGCTGGTACCCGGGCGCGTCAGGCGGTCGCCTTTGGCCGCGGAGTGAGCGCCATCAGTTCGACGAACCGTCACTCCGCTGTGCCTGACACCCCCGAACTGCTTCGCCGCTAGGGCCGGGTGGCCGGCGGCTCAATGGGCCGCGGATTCCGAGAACAGGTTGATGACGATCACCCCGGCCACGATCATGGCCATGCCGATCATCGCCGGGGCATCGAGTGTCTGGCCGAACAGCACAAGCGCGATCAGGCTGATCAGCACGATGCCGACGCCGGACCAGATCGCATAGGCGATGCCGACCGGGATCGTGCGCAAGGTCAGCGACAGGAAGTAGAACGCGCTGGCGAAGGCGATCACCGTGATCAGCGAGGGCACGAGCCGCGTGAACTCGTTCGACGCCTTCAGCGCCGAGGTACCGATGACCTCGCTGACGATGGCGATCGCGAGATAGAGATAGCTCATGCGGCCAGGCTCCGGCCCGCATCCGCGAGCGTTCGGTGGTCTTCAGGAAGAGGCGCGGCAGTCGGCGCTCTGGACACCGCGCTTCAAGGCAATGCCTCGATGTCGACCCTCAGCGCTCAAGGCGCGCGGCGCGCGCCCTGGTCGTCCTCGAAGACCGGCCTGAAGAAGGAGCGTTCATAGCTGAGGATGAAGCGGTCCTTCTCGTTCATCGCGAAGGCGGCCTGGCATTCGGGATCGTCGAAGGAGCGCTTGCGATAGTCCTCGTATGCCGCGAGCGATGGGAAGCTGAACATCGCCAGCGCCACATTGGAGACGCCCTCCGACGGCATGAAATAGCCGTGATGCTTGCCGCCGAATTTCTCGACGAGCCGGATCCAGAGCTTGCCATAGGCCTCGAAGGCCGGCAGCTGATAGGGGTCGACGATATAGCGCAGATGGCAGGTGATCATGCTCAGCTCGCCCTGGCGCTCTTGAGGAAGTCATCCATCCGCGCCAGCGCCCGCTCGATATTCTCCAGCGAGTTCGCATAGGACAGCCGGATATAGCCCTCGCCATGGACGCCGAAATCGGGCCCGCCGATGGTGGCGACGCCTGCCTCTTCCAGCAGGGCGGAGGCCAGCTTCTTCGCCTTCCAACCGGTCTGAGAGACATTGGGGAAGGCGTAGAACGCTCCCTTCGGCACAGCGCAGGAGACGTTGGGCAAGGCGTTCAGCCCCTTGACCACGGCCTTCCGGCGCCGGTCGAACTCGGCCAGCATCATATGGACTGCATCCTGCGGGCCGGTCAGGGCCGCGAGCCCGGCCCATTGCGCCGGCGCGTTGACGCAGGAATGCGAGTTCACCGCGAGCTTGCGGGCGTTCTCGTAAAGCGGCTTGGGCCAGACCGAAAAGCCCATGCGCCAGCCGGTCATGGCATAGGTCTTCGACCAGCCATTCAGCAGGATGAGGCGGTCGCGGATTTCCGGATAGCTCAGCAGGCAGACATGCTTCTCGCCGTCATAGAGCATCTGGTCGTAGATCTCGTCCGACATCACCGCGACATCGGGGAAATCAGCCAGCCCCGCGACCAGCTTGTCGACTTCCGCTTTCGGCGTGACACCGCCGGTCGGATTCGCCGGCGAGTTGATGATCAGGAGCCGCGTCTTCGGCGTGATCAGCGAGAGCGTCTCCTCCGCCGAGAAGGCAAAACCATTCTCTTCGCGGATCGGCACCGGAATCGGGGTCGCCCCGGTATATTCGATCATCGAGCGATAGATCGGGAAGCCGGGATCGGGATAGAGGATCTCGGCGCCGGGCTCGCCGAACATCAGGATCGCCATGAACATGGTGACCTTGCCGCCCGGCACGATCATCACCGCTTCCGGCGAGACCTCGACCTGGAAGCGCTTGTGCAGATCGGCGGCGACCGCCTCGCGCAGCGGCAAGATGCCGTTGGCCGGCGTATAGCCGTGATGACCGTCGCGCAAAGCCTTCACCGCCGCCTCGACGATATGGTCCGGCGTCGGGAAATCGGGCTGGCCGATGCCGAGATTGATGATGTCCTTGCCCTGGCGCTGCAATTCGGTCGCGCGCGCCAGCACGGCGAAGGCGTTCTCCTCGCCGATGCGGGCGAAGGACGGGACGACATGGAGCGTCATGACGGCGTTTCCTTAGGATAGGTCGAGGTCGATGCGGCCAGCTCTCATCGGGGCCTTAGGCCTGTCTTGGCCGCAAAGCCGCGCGCGATGCAAGTCGCGCGATGCACAAGTCACGCAATGCAGATGTCGCATGCGAGCCGCGCGATTGCGCCAGCCGCTGGCCCGCCCCCGCACGCCTGACACTTGTCACCCCGGTGCGCCGGGCCTTTCCTGCGCGTGCACGAGATCGAGCGTTCGGCATTGGCGGGCGATCCTGCATGCTGTATGCAGCAATCTCCAATAGTATGATTATCTGCGTCCAGGCCTCTTGCCGCGCCGTGGATCATCGGCAAAGTTGCGTGTCTCAAATCGTTTTAAAGAGACCGGCAAGCGGCCATCAGCGCCGCGCCGCGCGAGAGGAAAAGACGAGGATGGCCAAAGCACCTGCCGGCAAGAAGCCGGTCCGCAAGATCAAGCCCGAACAGCTGCGCTCGAAGGCCTGGTTCGACAATCCCGCCAATGCCGACATGACGGCGCTCTATATCGAGCGCACCATGAATTTCGGCCTGTCGCGCGACGAATTGCAGTCCGGCCGCCCGATTATCGGCATCGCCCAGACCGGCTCCGACATCGCGCCCTGCAACCGCCACCATATCGAGCTCGCCCATCGCGTCCGCGACGGCATCCGCGAGCGCGGCGGCGTGCCCTTCGAGTTTCCGATCCACCCGATCCAGGAAACCTGCAAGCGCCCGACCGCGAGCCTCGACCGCAACCTGCAATATCTCTCGCTCGTCGAAATCCTCTACGGCTACCCGCTCGACGGCGTCGTGCTGACGACCGGCTGCGACAAGACCACGCCGGCCCAGCTGATGGCGGCAGCGACCGTCGACATCCCCGCGATCGCCCTGCCCGGCGGCCCGATGCTGAACGGCAATTTCCGCGGCGAGCGCACGGGCTCCGGCACGATCGTCTGGAAGGCGCGCCAGATGATGGCCGCTGGCGAGATCGACTATAAGGGCTTCGTCGATCTGGTTGCGTCCTCGGCGCCCTCAGCCGGCCATTGCAACACCATGGGCACGGCGACGACGATGAACTCGATCGCCGAGGCGCTCGGCATGACGCTGCCCGGCGCCGCCGCGATCCCCGCGCCTTACCGCGACCGCTATGAGATGGCCTACCTCACCGGCCTTCGCATCGTCGACATGGTCTGGGAGAATTTGATCCCGTCCAAGATCATGACGCGCGAGGCCTTCGAGAACGCGATCGTGGTCAACTCGGCCATCGGCGGCTCGACCAACGCGCCGATCTCGGTCAACGCCATCGCCAAGCATATCGGCGTTCCCCTCGACAACGAGGATTGGACGGCGGTCGGCTATGATATCCCGCTGCTGGTGAACCTGCAGCCCGCCGGCGAATATCTCGGCGAGGATTACTACCGCGCCGGCGGCGTTCCCGCCGTGGTCGCCGAACTCGTCGCCAAGGGCAAGATCAAGCCCGCCATCACCGCCAATGGCAAGACGCTGGCGGAGAATTGCGAGGGCTTCTTCGCCGAGGACCGCCGCGTCATCAAGGCCTATGACGAGCCGATGAAGGCCCATTCCGGCTTCCTCAATCTGCGCGGCAATCTGTTCGATTCCGCCATCATGAAGACCAGCGTGATCACGCCGGAATTCCGCAAGCGCTATCTTGAGAACCCGAAGGATCCCAACGCCTTCGAAGGCAAGGCGATCGTCTTCGACGGGCCGGAGGACTACCACCACCGCATCGACGACCCGGCGCTCGCGATCGACGAGCACTCGATCCTGTTCATCCGCGGCGTCGGTCCGGTCGGCTATCCCGGCGCGGCCGAGGTCGTGAACATGCGGCCGCCGGACTACCTGATCAAGAAGGGCGTCACCGCGCTCGCCTGCGTCGGCGACGGCCGGCAATCGGGCACCTCCGGCTCGCCCTCGATCCTGAACGCCTCGCCGGAAGCGGCGACCGGCGGCGGGCTCGCACTTCTCAGGACCGGCGACAAGGTCCGCATCGACCTCAACAAGCGCAGCGCCGACATCCTGATCTCCGAGAAGGAGCTCGAGGAACGCCGCGCCGCGTTGAAGGCCGCCGGCGGCTACAAATACCCCAGGAGCCAGACCCCCTGGCAGGAGATCCAGCGCAAGATCGTCGGCGAGCTCTCCGAGGGCATGGTGCTGAAGCCTGCGGTCAAGTACCAGAAGATCCACAAGAAGTTCGGCGTGCCGCGCGACAACCACTGACGCACGAGCACGTACCGAACGCTATCCTCGTCATTGCGAGCACCCGGGTCTTGCCTTCGGCAAGCCCGAGTACAGGCGCCGCGAAGCAACCCAGGAATCACGTACTCCCCTGGATTGCTTCGTTGGCTTCGCCTCCTCGCAATGACGGCGACGGGCGCAGGAGCGCGGAACCATGCAGCTCACGCTGCGCCAGATCGAGGTGTTCCGGGCGCTGATGCGCTGCCGCACCGTGGTTGGCGCAGCCAGGGAGCTACGCATCGCCCAGCCGACCGTGACCAAGACGATCCGGCGCATCGAGGACGTTTGCGCGCTTGCCCTCTTCGACCGGCATGGCGGCCGGCTCGTGCCGACGGCGGAAGCGCACCGGCTGCTCGGGGAGGTCGATCTCGCCTTCGAGCAGATGGAGGGCGCGCTCGCCCGCGCATTGCGCATCACCCGCGCCGATGGCGGCTCGCTGCGCCTGGGAGCCTCGCCCAGCGTCGGGCGGCTCCTGGTCCCGCTGGCCACGGCCGATCTGCTGAAGGAGCATCCGGGCCTGAGCCTGCATGTCGATATCCTCTTCGTCAGCCAGGTGATGGACTATCTGCTCTCGGGCCAGGGCGAATGCGCCGTGACCTTGTTCCCGATCCTGCATGCCGGAATCCGCAGCGTGCCTGTCGCCAAGGCTCCGGTCATGGCGGTCGCCCCAAGCGACTGGCTGCCGGCCGGCGACGGCCCGCTGGCGCCGTCCTGCCTGATTGACCGGCCGATCATCGTGTTCGAGCCGCATTCCGTGCACGGTCTGGCGGTCGACGCTGTCTTGCGGGCGGGCGGCGTCACGCCGACGCGCACCCATGTCGCGCGCTTCGCCGAAACCGCGATCGGCCTGGCGGAAGCCGGGATCGGCGTCGCAATCGTCGATGCGTTCAGCGCGCTCGCAGCCGACCGGAACCGGGTCGCGGTCAGACGGCTCGACCATCCCCCGCCCTACGACATCTATCTGCATCGACCGATCGAGCGTGCGCGCAGCCAGCTGATGCAGCATTTCGAGATGGCCTTGCGGCACCAAGCGGCGGAACTCAGCGCGCAACCATAGCCTCAGGCTATGACGCACTCCAGATTTCGCCCTTGTGGCAGCTCGCCATCGCTGGCTTTCTCGCCGCTGGAGCGTTTTCGCGCGAAGTGGCCACCGGTTTTTCGCATCCTGCTCTAGCAAAAAAACAAAACTGATCCGGGGAGATGACCATGACCGAATGCGACGGCGCCCATGGAGGCGACATGATCTCACGCCGCGCGGCCCTGACTGGCGCCCTGGCGATCCTGGCGAGCGCGACCGCGCGACCCGCCTTGGCGCAGGCCTACCCCACGCGCGTGATGCAGTTGATCGTGCCCTTCGCGGCCGGCGGTGGCGTCGATGTCGTGGTGCGCGTCGTGGCGGAAGCCGCCGGCGACATCCTCAAGCAGCGCCTCGTCATCGAGAACCGCGGCGGCGCCGGCACGGTGCTGGGCTCGCAGGCCGTCGCCAAAGCCGAACCCGACGGCTACACGCTGCTCGCCGCACCCACCACCATGGTGATCAACCCGGCGCTGCGCAGCAGCCTGCCCTTCGACTGGAAGACCGATCTCGTCCCCGTGGCGATGATCGCAAAGCTGCCCTTCGTGGTGACCTCGGGCCTGAAACTGCCGGCCAGGACGATGAAGGAGCTCGAGGCGCTGGGCAAGACGCGCGGCACGCCGATCACCTTCGGCTCGGGCGGCGCCAACACCGTGGCGCATCTCGCCGGCGAGGTCTTTGGGCTCGTCTCCGGTGCGCCGGTCCTGCATGTCGCCTATCGCGGCGAGGCCCCGGCCCTGACCGATGCGATGAGCGGCAATATCGACGTGATGTTCTCGACGCTGGCTGGCGCCTCCGCTCATGTGAAGGCCGGCACCTTGCGAGCGCTCGGCGTCACCACGGCCAAGCGCACGAGCCTGCTGCCCGATGTCCCGACCGTCGCCGAGCAAGGCTATGCCGGCTACGACCTTTCCGCCTGGGTCGCGCTGGTCGCGCCGAAGAACACGCCGCCCGCCGTGGTCGCGACCCTCAACGCGGCGGTGAACGGCGCCCTTGCAAAGCCGGAGATCGCCGCCCGGCTGATCGAGATCGGCGCAGAACCCGCTCCCGACACCACCGAGGCGCTCGCAAGCTTCATGGCTAGGGATGGGCAGACCTGGGCCGGCGTGATCAAGGCGGCCGGCATCAAGGGCGAGTAGAGCGTTTTCGCGCGAAGCGGGCACCAGTTCGCGCGAAGAAAACACGTTGAAACAAAGATCTAGGCCGCGCCTTCGACAGGGACAACGGCATGCTAGCGCTTCGAAAACTCGCGCCCGAGCCGGGGATCGCCCTGTGCGACATATCCGAGCCGGCCGCGCCCGGGCCTGACGAAGTCGTCGTCGCGATCACGGCCGCCGGCATCTGCGGCACCGACCTCCACATCGCCGACTGGACCGCCGGCTATGCCGCGATGGCGCAGGCGATGCCGGTGACGATGGGCCATGAATTCGCCGGCAGGGTGGCCCGTCTGGGCGACGCTGTCTCGGATTTGCGCCTGGGCGACCGGGTCGTCATCCGGCCCTCCGTCGTCTGCGGCCAATGCGAACGCTGCCGTACCGGGCAGGCGGAGGATTGCGTCACGCGGCGTGGCATCGGCATCATGCGCGATGGCGGTTTCGCCGCTCTCGCCTGCGTGCCTGCCGAGAACTGTGTGCCGGTGCCCGAGCCACTGTCCGACACGCTCGCCGCATTGACCGAGCCGATGACCGTCTCGGCCGAGGCTGTCGATACCGCCGGAGTGAGGCAAGGCGACAGCGTGCTCATCATCGGCCCCGGCACGATCGGCCAAGGCATTGCGCTCTTCACTGAGGCGGCCGGCGCCGACCGCATCGTCATCGCCGGATACGACGACGCCGCGCGCCTGGCGACCCTGCGCGAAATGGGCTTCGTCGATACGCTCGACACGATCGGCACCTCGCTGCGCAAAGGCCTGGAACGGGCCGGGTTGCCTGTGTCCTATGACCGGATCATCGAGGCCGCCGGCGTGCCGACGCTTGTCGGCGAGGCGCTCGATCTGCTCGCTTTGCGCGGGGTGCTGACGATCTGCGGCATCCATGCCAAACCGGCCGCTGTCGATCTGACGAGCTTGGTCAGGCGCCACCAGCAGATCCGCGGCTCCTATCGCGCGCCCCTGGCGACATGGCCGCGCGTGCTCGGCTACCTCGCCGCCCATAGTGCGCGCATCTCCCACATGATCACGGAGGAGGTCGCGCTGGCGGATGCGTCCGCCGCCTTCGCGCGCGCCAAGAACCGCTCTGCCTCCAAGATCATGCTGCGGCCATGACGGCGAACGGAGCGGGCATGGACTGGCGCGGAGCTGGCTTCCTCGTCATCGCCAACTCGGTCGAGCCGGCGGCGCTTGCAGACTATGAGGCCTGGCACAGCTTCGAGCATGTGCCGGAGCGTTTGACCATGCCCGGTTTCCTTGGCGGCCGGCGTTTCGTGCGAGGCCGCGGACAGGAGCGCCGCTTCCTGACGCTCTATGATCTCGACAGCCCCGACGCGCTGGAAACCCCCGAATATCGCCGTCTCCTGGCGAATCCGACGCCAGCCTCGCGCCTTATGCGCCCGCTGATGGGCGACTTCCGGCGCTTCGTCTATCGCGAGCGCGTCCGTTTCGGCGCCGGCTGCGGCAGCCATCTCGGCTTTCTGCGCTGGGTGGCGCAAGCGGACGGCATGCAAGAGGAAGGCATGCAGAACGATATCGCGGCTCTCTCCGCCCTGATCGGGCAAAGCGGCATCGCCGCACTGCGCATCGGAAGCTCGCAGGAGACCGCGCCTCATCCCGCCTTCGCGCCCGATCCCGCCCTGTCGGTCAGGCATGCCGCTGCGATGCTGAGCGGAACCGATGGCGCCAGCCTGACGACCGCGCTCAAATCCATCGCGAACCGCCTGAGCGGGCCGGTGCTCGAACGCAACGTCTATGATCTGATCCTCGCCTATTGAGGCTCATGCCTGAGGCGCATTCGGGGCGAGCGCTTGCGCATGAAAGGAAGGGCTGACAAGAGCGCTCTTGCCGGACAGTATGGCTGCCCGAAGAACCAGCCGATTTGAAACGATTTAAAATGGGCTACTCCCCTCAGGTCGATGCCTTTCGCAAGCTGCACGAAGCCGGTTGCTTCGTGATGCCCAACCCTTGGGATCTCGGCTCCGCGCGCTGGCTGCATGGCCAGGACTTCAAGGCGCTGGCGACGACGAGCGCGGGCTTCGCCTTCACGCAAGGCCGCGCCGACCAGGACGTGCCGCGCGACATGATGCTCGCCCATATCGCCGAGATGGTGAAGGCGGTACCGGATTTGCCGGTCAATGCCGATTTCGAGAACGGCTATGCCGACACGCCCGACGGCGTCGCGGCCAACACCAAGCTCTGCATCGCGACCGGCGTCGCCGGCCTCTCGATCGAGGATGCGACCGGCCAGGCGGATGAACCGCTCTACCCGTTCGAACTGGCGGTCGAGCGCATCAAGGCGGCGCGGCGCGCCGTCGACGAGACCGGCTCCGGCGTCGTGCTGACGGCGCGGGCCGAATGCTTCCTCACCGGCCACCCCGATGCGCTGAACGAAGCGGCGCGGCGCATCGCGGCCTATGCCGAGGCCGGCGCCGACGTGCTCTATGCGCCCGGCCCGAAGACGAAGGAACAGATCGCGACGATCGTCGCCGCTGCCGGTGGCAAGCCGGTCAACCAATTGATCTATGGCGATTTCGGCCTCACCGTGCCGGAGATCGCCGCGCTCGGCATCCGCCGCATCTCGATCGGCGGAGCTCTGGCACGCGCAGCCTGGGCGGCCTTCATCGAGGCAACCCGCCTGATCCGGGACGAGGGCAGCTTCAAGGGTTTCGCCGGCAACGGCCCCTCCGCGCCGCTTAACCCATTCTTCACCGCCGATCTGAAGGCGCGCGACCTGAAGGCGCATTCGTGAGCGGCACGCTATTGATCGCACCGGCCTGGCTCGGCCTGAGCGGCCTCTGGACGCTCGACGCCAAGGGCAAGCGCAAACCGGTCGATGCCGAGGATATCGGCCTGTCCGAAGACCTTGCAGACAGGCTGGAGGCCTGGATGGATGCTTTCGACGCCATCTATGAAGAGGACAACGAAGCCCGCTCGCGCTTTCCCGACGCCGTCGAACAATTGGCGTGGGAGGCCGAGGGCGCAGCCCTCACCGAGGCGATCCGCGAGGAACTCGGCGCGAGCTGGACGGTGACGACGGATTTGAACGGCTGGCGGGAGACCACCCAACCATGACGACGCTGCTCGACTGGAAGGCGCCACCCTTCCCGCCCGCCAAGGTGCTCGAAGGCCAGTATTGCCGACTTGAGCCGCTCGACGTCGCGCGCCATCTCGACGAGATCTGGGCCGCCACGGCTGGCCACGACCATATCTGGGACTGGCTGCCAGCAGCACCGCCCAAGGACAAGGAGGCCTATCGCGCCTTGCTGACCTCGATGGTCGAGAAGGCCGGCATCGTTCCGCTCGCCGTGATCGACAAGGTCGACGGCAAGGCCAAAGGCCATCTCTGGATCATGGAGATCCGGCCCGAGCAGGGTGTGTTCGAAGTCGGTTGGATCACCTATGCGCCAAGCCTGCAGCGGACGCGGCCGGCGACCGAAGCGATCTACCTTGTCGGCGAATACGGCTTCTCCCTCGGCTATCGCCGCTATGAGTGGAAGTGCAACAATCTGAACGAGCCCTCCAAGCGCGCCGCCTTGCGCTTCGGCTTCCAATATGAAGGGCTGTTCCGCCAGCACATGGTGGTCAAGGGCAGGAATCGCGACACCGCTTGGTTCTCGATCCTCGACAGCGAATGGCCGGTCCGCGCGCAAGGCTTCCGGCGCTGGCTTGCGCCGGAGAATTTCGACGCGAACGGCGCGCAGAAGCTCTCGCTTGGCGCCTTCAACCAGCCGACGGCGCTCGCCGGCACGGTCCCGCTGCGCCGAGCCACCACGAACGACATTCCGGCAATCCTGGCGCTGAAGAACGCAGCCTACACGCCCAATGAAAGCATCATCGGCGTGCCTTCGCTGCCGCGCATCGCCGATTACGCCCAGGTCGTCGCCGAGCACGAAGTCTGGCTGGCTGATGGCGCAAGCGGGCTCGAAGCCGCGCTCGTGCTCGAGATCGAGGACGGCAAGTTCACGCTCTGGAGCATCGCTGTCGCGCCCGAAGCTGCCGGGCGCAAACTCGGCCGCGCGCTGATGGACTTTGCCGATGAGCGCGCCCTGGCGCTGCAATTCGACGCGGTCCATCTCTACACCCACGCCAAGCTGACCCAGCGCATCGGCTGGTATGAGCGGCTCGGCTACGTCATCACCCATCATCAGGAGTTGGCCGACCGGCGGCTCACTCACATGCGCAAGCAACTGCAAAAAGCCGGCTGAACAGGGACGAGATACCATGGCAGGACGTTTGAAGGGCAAGGTCGCGGTCGTCACCGCGGCCGGACAGGGCATCGGCCGCGCAATCGCCGAAGCCTTCGTCGCCGAGGGCGCGACGGTCTATGCGACCGACAAGGATGTCGCCTTGCTGGAGGGCATTCCGAAGGCGAAAAAGCGCAAGCTCGACGTGCTCTCGACCAAGGCGGTCGAGGCCTTCGCCGAGAAGATCGGCACCATCGACATTCTGGTGAACGCGGCCGGCTTCGTGCACCACGGCACGATCCTGGAATGCGACGACAAGGCCTGGGAGTTCTCCTTCGATCTCAACGTCAAGTCGATGCACCGCACGATCAAGGCCTTCGTTCCCGGCATGCTCGCCGCCGGCAAGGGCTCGATCGTCAACATCGCCTCGGGCGCTGGCTCGGTACGCGGCATCCCGAACCGCTATGTCTATGGGGCGACCAAGGCGGCGGTGATCGGCCTGACCAAGGCGGTGGCGGCCGACTACATCAAGAAGGGTATTCGCTCGAACGCGATCTGCCCGGGCACGATTCAGTCGCCCTCGCTCGATCACCGCATCAAGGATCTGGCTGCGCTGACCAAGACCAGCGAGGCCGCCGCCCGTCAGGCCTTCATCGACCGCCAGCCCATGGGCCGGCTCGGCACGGCCGAGGAGATCGCCTGGCTTGCTGTCTATCTCGGCTCCGACGAGGCGAGCTACACCACGGGCCAGATCCATCTCGCCGATGGCGGCTTCGCGCTCTAAGGCACAGAATGCGGGCGCAGGCTGTCAGGCTAGCGCCCGCAAAATCGGGCAACTGCGATCAACGCAGGCCATCCGCAGAGGAAACCCCAAGGGGAAGCCATGCATGTCCTCGTTACCGGTGCAGCCGGCATGGTCGGCCGCAAGCTCGCCGAACGCCTCGCGCGTGAGGGACAGGTCGCCGGACGCAGCATCAGCCGGCTGACGCTGACCGATGTCGTCCCGCCCACACTGCCTCCCGAACTCGCCGGTCGCGCCGAGGCGCGCACGGAAGATTTCGCCGATCCCGCCATCGCCGCGGCATTGATCGCGTCGCGACCGGATCTGATCTTCCATCTCGCGGCGATCATCTCGGGCGAAGCGGAGCGCGATTTCGACAAGGGCTACCGCGTCAATCTCGACGGCACCCGCCTATTGCTCGAAGCCATCCGCGGTGAAGGCGGCGGCGCCCGAGAAGGCGGCAGGGCCTATGTGCCGAAGCTCGTCTTCACCACCTCGAGCGGCGTCTTCGGCGCGCCCTATCCAGCGGCGATTCCTGACGAATTCCACGTCACGCCGCTGACGAGCTACGGTACGCAGAAGGCGATCGGCGAATTGCTGCTGGCCGATTACGCGCGTCGGGGCTTCCTGGACGGCGTCGGTATCCGCTTCCCCTCCATCGTCGTGCGACCGGGCAAGCCCAACGCTTCGGCGGGCGGCTTCTTCTCCGGTATCATTCGCGAGCCACTGCAGGGCCTGGAGGCTCTGCTTCCGGTCTCCGACGACACCCTCTTCACCCATGCCAGCCCGCGCTCGGCGGTCGGCTTCCTGATCCATGCGGCCGGGCTCACACGCGAGGCACTGGGACCGCGGATCAATCTGTCGATGCCCGGCGTCTGCGTCACCGTTGGCGAGCAGATCGAAGCGCTGCGCCGCGTCGCGGGCGACAAGGCGGTGAAGCTGATCCGCCGCGCGCCCGACAAGACTGTGGCCGACATCGTCGCCGGCTGGCCGACCCATTTCGATACGGCCCGCGCGACGGCGCTTGGTTTCCGGGCCGAACGCGATTTCGACGAGATCATCCGCGTTCATATCGAGGATGATCTCGGCGGCCGCCTGCCCGACTGAATTCATTCATCCAGAAGAATCACCAGAGGAACCCCAATGCATATTCTCGTTCTCGGCGGCGCCGGCATGGTCGGCCGCAAATTCATCGAACGGCTGGCCCATACCGGCGAACTCGGCGGCAAATCGATCGACAAGGTCACGGCGCAGGATGTCGTCGCCGCGACTGCGCCTGCGGCGTGCCCCTTCATCTTCGACGCGGTGGTCTCCGACCTCGCCAATGAAGGCGAGGCCGAAGGGTTGATCGCCTCGCGCCCGGAACTGATCGTGCATCTCGCCGCCGTCGTCTCCGGCGAGGCCGAGGCCGATTTCGACAAGGGCTACCGCATCAATCTCGACGGCACGCGCCATCTCTTCGAGGCGATCCGCAAGGCCGGCGACGGTTACAAGCCGCGCCTGGTCTTCACCTCCTCGGTCGCCGTGTTCGGCGCGCCGTTCCACGACAAGATCGAAGACGAGTTCTTCACCACGCCGCTGACCAGCTACGGCACGCAGAAGGCGATCTGCGAATTGCTGCTCTCCGACTATAGCCGCCGCGGCTTCTTCGACGGCGTCGGCATCCGCTTCCCGACGATCTGCGTCAGGCCGGGCTCGCCCAACAAGGCGGCTTCGGGCTTCTTTTCCAACATCCTCCGCGAACCGCTCAACGGCATCGACGCCGTGCTGCCGGTTTCCGACCAGGTGCGTCATTGGCACGCTTCGCCGCGCTCGGCCGTCGGCTTCCTGGTTCACGCCGCGACGATGGATACGGCCGCGATCGGCCCGCGCCGCAACCTGACGATGCCCGGCTATTCCTGCACCGTCGCCGAGCAGATCGAGGCGTTGCGCAAGGTCGCCGGCGACAATGTCGTGGCGCGCATCAAGCGCGTGCCCGATCCGGTCATCGACGGCATCGTCGCGGGCTGGCCGCGCAATTTCGATCCGCAGCGGGCGACCGCGCTCGGCTTCACCGCCGAATCGAACTTCGAGGAGATCATCCGCATCCATATCGAGGACGAGCTGGGCGGAAACTTCGTGAAATGACGCCGCTTCTCCGGCCATGACTTCTCTGGCCATGAATTGAAACAGGCCCCGGATCGCTCCGGGGCCTGTCTTGTTTCATGTCAGGGCAGGCTTCACGCCGTCATGCCGGGCAGGGCTCGCCGGATGCCGCCTCGACCTCGGGCGCGAAGTCGGGCGCATGCGCCCAGCCGCTCGAACCCCAGCTCTTCAGCGCCGCCCAGGTCGAGCGATCGAGCCGGAACTGCTCGCAGGGGAAGAGCCCGCCGCGCGCCGGCAGCGACTTGAGGAAAGAGCCCTCCTGCCGGAAGCCGGACTTCTCCAGCACGCGGCGCGAGGCCGGGTTGATGACGCGGGTGTCGGCATCGATCGCCGGCACGTCGACAAGCGTGAACAGCGTGTCGATCAGCGCCTGCACGGCCTCCGTCGCAAAGCCCTTGCCCCAATGCGGAGTGCCGAGCCAGTAGCCGATGAAGGGGACGCCCGTCGCCTGCTTATGCGCGCCGATCATGCCGATCAACTCGTTGGGCTTGGCGCGCGGCGTGATCGCCAGCACGAGATGCTCGCCCAGTGCGTTGCCCTTGCGCATCGCGAAGATGAAAGGCTCGACCGCATCGACCGGGTAGGGATGCGGAATCGCGGCCGTCATCTCGGCCACGGCTTTCTCCCCCGCGAGGCGCAGGATGGCGGAAGCATCGGCCATGCGGGTCCAGCGCAGCCAGAGGCGGCGGGTCTCGAGCCGGAAGACATCGTCGCGGGTCAATTCGGGGAACATCGGTCTCTCCGTCGGCGCAAACGAAAAAAGGAGCTGGGATTTTGTCCCACCTCCCCTTTTCCTTGACCTTCGGGAAACCCGCTTAGGGTTTAGACCCTTGATCCGATCCGGTTCGGTGGAACCGGCGGATCGAGGAAATTCCCTATCCGCCGTTTATTCTGCGGCCTGTTGGGCCGGGACTACGTTCACGAAAGCTCGGCCGAGCTTCGTAATGAATCGGACGCGGCCGGACGTGAGCGCGAACAAGGTATGATCCTTGCCCATGCCGACATTCACGCCCGCGTGCCATTTGGTTCCGCGCTGGCGGATGATGATATTGCCGGGAACGACCGCCTGGTCGCCGAAGCGCTTCACGCCGAGGCGTTTGCTTTCGGAGTCGCGACCGTTGCGGGACGAACCGCCTGCCTTTTTGTGAGCCATAACGCCCTACCTCAAAAACTCTGTAGCCTGCTTAACCCGAATCGGCGGCAAAAGCCACCGGGTTCGGAGATGAAACTGCGGGGATGCCTGACAGGAGCTGTCAGTAGTCCTCGCCGGACGCCAGTTCGGCCTGGTCCGCCTTGGCCCGCGGGGGCTTGCCGGCCAGGAGTTCCTTGGCCTGCTCGACCCATTCCTCGCGGGTGGCGCGGCCGCGGAGCTTCAGCTCCTCGTCCCACTTGGCGACATCGGCCTCGCTCCAGGCGGCGATCTCGTTCCACGAGACGATGCCGGCGGCGCGCAGCTTCTTCTCGATGGTCGGGCCGACGCCCGAGATCAGCGAGAGGTTCGAAGCGTCGATGCCCTCGGCCTTGGCAGCGCTCTTGGCGGCCTTCGGCTCGGCCTTGCCCTTGGTCGCGGGCGAAGCAGCCTTCAGAGCCACGGCGGAAGCGTCGCCCTTCTTCATCTCCGGCTTCTTGCCGCCGGTGAGGATGTCGGTGATGCGCACGATCGTCAGCTCGGCACGGAAGCCGCGCTTGCGCTTCGAGTTCTGGCGGCGGCGCTTCTTGAAGGCGATGACCTTCTCGCCGCGCGCCTGCTTGACGATCTCGCCGGCGACGGTGATGTCGCCGAGGAAGGGCGCGCCGACGGTCGACTTCTCGCCATCGGTCAGCATCAGCACCTCGCCGAAGGCGACGGTGTCGCCAGGCTCTCCAACGAGCTTGGCGATGGTGATTTCATCGTTCGCGGCGACGCGGAATTGCTTGCCGCCGGTTTTGATGACTGCGAACATCATTGTTCTCCATGTTCAGCCCTGCCCTGTCATGGCCCCCTCGAGGAGGCGCACGCGGGACAGCTTTTTGGCAGTCGGTTGCGTGGTTTGGTTTGCTCTGTCGGGTGCGGCACGCGAAACGCGAAACCAGAACGCCAAAAGAGATCGGGCGCGGGTTTCCCCACGCCGGACGAGGCTCGATAGTCCTTGGGCTAGGCGAGGTCAAGCAAAAGCACGTCAGGCTTGCCGATTTATGACGTTGCCAAGGCTTGTCTCCGCCCGATGTGGCGTGTAGTAACCAGCCCGCTTCGACGAAGTGCGACCGCGGACAGGTGGCAGAGTGGTTGAATGCACCGCACTCGAAATGCGGCATACCCGCAAGGGTATCGGGGGTTCAAATCCCTCCCTGTCCGCCACTTCCCGCTCGCAAGTATCTGGGATTAGCCGGGATTTCGTGGGGTTACCCCACCATTTGTCCCACCGGCCGGCAATGCACTCACTCGCATTCGATTCCTCGGCACTCCAGCCCGCCTCTGCCTCGAAACTGGCGATGCCCTTGGCAATTTCCTTTTTGCGCTCCTCCAGCGCATCAACAATGTTGAGGCCTCCGATACCATCGATGTGACCCACCGCCCCGCGGCGTGAACCGGATCGTTGTCTGACGGTGGTATCGGGAGGCCGGCTACCGAAACAGCTCGCGAAAATCGAACTTGCCCTTGGTAGCTGCCCTTCTGGCGACAATCCCATGGTCGGTCTGCCAGGATAACGGGAATTTTGAATCCTCTGCGTTACCAAGTTTTTTATTTACGTATGTTTCAATCGCCTTCAATCTTTCGCATGCAAGTATCATATCGTTTTCGAGCATCCGAAAAAGCATCACGAATATGCGGACAATCATAACAGCGGCAATCACTGCGAAGATAATGACTCCTACCTTCCTATTTGCAGAGACGAATCCGATCAGGCTTACCAAAGCTGCCAAGCATGCAAGCCCGCAGTAGAATGATTGGGTATTTCGCTGCAATACCTCTGCATTAAGCGCTTTATATTCCTCCAGCGCTACCGATACGTTGGGATCGGGGTCGGGCATTGATCGCTCCGCAGCTGTCGTGCTCGGGCATTTTCGTTATCAAAAATAATGCCAACCCCCAAATCACAGGATGAAGCTGCAGCGAGCGCAACAAATGAAGAAAGAGGGCTCGATCCGCTTTCGAGCCATCGGATGCCTGAGGAGGGCTGATTGAAAGACAGGGGAATCTACGTGTGGATTGCCGTCTTCGCCGTGGTCGTGGGCGTTCTGGTTTGGAGCCTCAGCCCCCGCCATTCGGAATATCCATCGATCGGCGGGGGCGGTTATGACCTCTCGGGCCTGGTCTACACCCTGGCGCTGCTCGCATTCACGGGCCTCTGGACGCTTGCGACACTGCTGATCGGCTTGAATCACCGCGCGGCAGGGACCCGTCGTCGCGCGTTCATCCTGGCGGTGATCGGCCTCGTTACCTTCTCGCTGTCGATCTTGGTCTGGGGCCAAAACCTTAGTTAGCAGGCGCGCGGACGTAACACTTGAAACAGGCTATTCGCGCCGCCCAGGTGGCAACTTGATAGGAACCGGATCTCCGTGAAGCCGCTGTTCCCGAGCGGCGCCAAGCGCCCCGATGCTAATTCGAGATGGAGATGGTGGCCGACCATCCAGAGCATATTGGGAAAAATCCCGGAAAGTGGGTCTGGTTGTCCCGGCTCAGGACGCGCTGCAAAAAGCGAAAGCGCAGATCGACAAATTCCGCGATCTGTAAACGTGAAAGGTGGCTGCTCCAGCGAGATTAGAGCAGCCACCTCTCCAGCCGCGAAATCGTCCGTGGCTGGCTGGTCGAATGCTCTGGTCTACTTCATCACCTGCACATCGTTTTGATGATTGCGGAGGATCGGAAGCATTTCCGCTGCGTAGCTTTTCAGCGTCGGTTCCGAGCCGATAGCAGCGTAGTTTGTGAACATCTCGACTTCCGCCTTATGCGCCGTCTGCTGCAACTGGATGTAGACGGCATCGAACTCCATCGGTGACGCCGCCGCGAGCCGGGCCATTGCCTTGTCGTGCTCAGCGTCTAATTCCATCGGTACGGTCAACACGCTTCCTGCGACAAGCTGAGAAAGCCGTGTGCTACTTGCAGAGTTGTCCAACACCATTCGCTCGGCAAAGGCTCGCGTCGCTGGCAACTGCGCACGCTGAAGAGCCAGTCTGCTCGACTCAATTTCGAACATGTCGGACACGGCGGCTCGATCGACGAACTGCTGAGGGGTGGTATCACTCTGCGCAAACGCGCTGGTAGCACTTAGCGCGACGACTGCGGCAAACAAGCTGCGCCTGATCATGGTCGTTCTCCCGGTTATGCCCCAGCAGAGGGCCAACTGCGGGAGGGGGCTTCAGTTCCGTGCCGCCCGATACGGTTTCCAACCTCTCCGTCGATTTGCCGCTACGGTTTCCCGTCGAGGCGGCTATGATGTTGGAAACTCTGATCAGCGCAGGGAAGCCCCATGGCCGATCCTAAGTCAGACAAGCCCTATCGGACCTCTCCTGGGAACCGGTTTGAAACTCGTCCCGCTCAAAACGTGCATTCCACGTCGGGCGCAGATCATCCCAAGGTCATGCAAACGGGGGAAGACATCCCCTACGACGTGAGCGACGCGCACGTCGTAGCTGGCGGCGCGAAGGGGAAACAACCGACCTCTTCGCGTTCCTGACCACGGCGCCGAATGCAGAAGTCGGCGCAGCCTCTTCCCAGGAAGCACGTCCGCCCCGCCTAGGGCGCAATTTCGCGGTGATCGAGCGACGGAAATTGGCCGGCCGGACCGCATCCGGCTTATCTCGGTCGGGAAGCCTAAATTCGGTTTCGAGCGTGTCGTAACGTGTCAGACCGGTTGCTTCGAACCAAAGTGTCCAAGGCCAAGGAATCTGATTTACCGCGCCGTGTTCCCCCTCAGGCGTCACCTCGGAGATCGCCCACAGATACAGCGATTTAGCTCGCTCTCGGTAGACAGGATCACCCGTCGATCGACGTGATATTCCAAGCGCGCCTCCCCAGCAGAACCCAGAGCAAGCCACGTTTTGGATTGCGACGAAAGCCGAGACGCGGAACTGCCATTCTCTATTGCCCCGGGCCAAAGGCGTTCAGCCATTCGCGCTCCGGCATGATCGGGCTGAGTTCGGCGCAATCTTGCATCAGCGATTTGGCCGAGTTCGGGCCGGCTAGGCGCTCGCGGACCTCGACTCACTCGTCATGGACACGCCTCTCCCAATATTCCAGTTGCCTGACCACGGAACAGGCACGGCCCCCAACCGTTCTCCAGCTGACCTATTCAGACGGGAGATTTCAGATGGGCATTTTCGACAGCATTAAGAAGGCGATTTTTGGCGAAGCCAAGGCCGGCACAGCCGGCGGGTCATCGACAGCGAGCGTTGGTTCGGCAACGGCGACCCAGCAGGTCGATGTCGCGCCGATCCTCGACAAGGCCGTCATGGATAGCGGGCAGACCCTCGCCTGGAAGACATCCATCGTCGACCTGCTGAAGGCTTTGAAGATCGACAGCAGCCTTACGGCTCGGAAGGAGCTTGCGCATGAGCTGGGCTATACCGGCAGCACCGACGATAGCGCCACGATGAACGTCTGGCTGCACAAGGCTGTCATCAAGAAGCTGTCCGAGAACGGCGGCAAAGTGCCGGCCGACCTGCTGGATTGATCGGCTACGAAAGTGCCGGGCCTGGCGACTGTGGTCGCCGGGCCTTTGCGTCACAACGGCCCCTGCCTGATTACAATCGATTGTTTCACAGACGGGTCGATGCGCAGCGGAACGGCTTTTGAATGCGCCGAGCGACGTTCGTTCTCCTGATGGCGCTTCTGCTTTCGTGCGGCCCCCATCCCTTGGCCTCATTGCTGTTCGTCTTGTGCTGCGGCTGGCATGTAACCCGGCACGCCCTACGACCGGACAATTTCCTTAGGTGGCCCACCTGAACTGAGGCCCCCAATCTGGCCGACTTCATCGGAGATGCTGCCGATCAGCTTCATTGCAGCTGGGCTCTTTGCCGCCATCCTCGTGAGGGCTTGAAGCTGCTTCACGTCATCGGATGCCAGCATCTCGCCACCGGCAGTAATTGCGTATCGGGTCGGTGGATGAGCAGCCCGGCCGCACGCTTTGTGATACCGCTATCGGAAGGAAGCGGAACCAAACCACCTGACCTGAATAATTGGAAACAGTCTCGGCTATGGAATCGCGAGCTAGTCATACGCTTGTCGGACTGTTCACGCTCGCGGCTCTGGCCGCGCTATTCGGGTTCGTCTACTGGTTCAATAACGGTAGCGGCGATAAAAAGGAGGCCGTCCGGCTCGTCTTCAACGACAAGGTATCGGGCCTTGGCCGCGGCTCCAGCGTGCTTTTCAACGGCTTGCGCGTCGGCGAGGTGACGCAAATCGACCTTCATCCTGACGATCCGCGCCAAATCTATGCCGTGATCAAGGTTGAGCGCTCGACGCCGCTCCGCGTCGATACCCGCGCGCGCATCGAGGCGCAGGGACTTGCCGGTGTCGTCGCCGTTCAGCTTCTTGGTGGCGATTCGAATTCACCGGTTTTGACCAAGCTGCCCGGTCAATCCTTCCCGACCATCATCGCCGAACCTTCAGAAAGCATACTGGAGACCGTGCGCACGGTCGCCAAGCGCGTCGACGAGGCGCTGGGCGGGATCGAGGAGACGGTCAAGGCAAATTCTGGCTCGATCGGCGACACAATCAAAAACGCGGAGAAATTCTCAGCGGCACTCGGCGACAATTCACGCTATGTCGAAAAGGTGATGCAGAGCATCGGCTCGGTTGCCGAGTTTATCGCCCCGTTCACGGAGAAGCTCGGCGCGTTCAGCGAGGAACTCACCGAGACCATCCGCTCGCTCGATCAAAAGAAAGTCGCCTTGGTTATCGACGACGTCGACAGATTTACCGGGGCGCTCGGAAGTGGCAATGTCAGAAAGGCATTGAAGGACGTGACGTCGATTGCCGAAAAGCTCAACAGGGCGGCCGATCAGGTGGAGGGCGTGCTGATTGGCGCGCAGTCGTTCCTGAATAAAGCCGCCGGTCAGGACGGTCGCAGCGCCTTCGACGATGTCAGCGAGGTTGCGAAGTCTCTCCGCGTGCTCGCCGACAATCTTGATAAGCGCACGGCGGAGATTACCGCTGAGATCAGCCGCTTCACTGGTGCCGGTCTGCGCAGCATCGAAACCTTGACAAGCGACGGCCGGCGATTGCTTACGGGCTTTGGTCGCACCTTGCAGGGTGTGGAACGGGATCCGCAGAGTTTAATTTTCGGCAGCAAGCCCCAACTTCCTAAATACAATGGATCCCGCTAGCCACGGCATGCTACCGCCAGTTGACAGCCGAGCTAATTGCCAATGACCAACCTGAAGGCATTTCAGGTGGAAGTGACGTCCAAACCGGACGTCGCTTCTCAGATATTCTTCGTTGCCGCTGAATCGGGGGTCAGCTTGGGCCGACCTGCGGAAACCGCATCTTGCCTACCGGCAGGACGACAGGCAGTCCTTCGCTGACCAGGATGCGCTCTTTCCTGCCGTCCGGCAGGACGCGCAGAACGCCCTCGGATTCATCGAGAAAATAGGCCGGGATGCCTGCTTCCCGCGCTTTCTCGACCGATTTGCACCGGAATTCCCTTAGTCTCTCGTGGAGCATTGTATCCCTCCGCCAAGTGACCCCTTTGAAGGAGAGATAGTCCGCCATTCGGCTTCCGCAAGCCGCGCGCTATCTCACGAATCGTTCATTTGGCGACCTCGGCGCGGCCTGCGCCTTAACCGCCACCGCTCGACTTCGATGCGAACCCCAGGTCACGTTCCAGACTTCACCGGACGACGAGGCCTCGCGCCCGGCCGCCAGTTGGCAGGCGGCATGAACATCCGGTTCCGGCAGGAGCCCGGCTCGCCAGAACGCAAACCCTTCGCTCGCTTTGGCAATGACGACCGAGCCGCGGGGCTTGGTTTGTCTCGGCGCCGAAATACCCAAGCGATTGTGGGCGCCCATAGGGGCCGATGTCGCGGCGTCCGTAGTCGATCGGCGGTCCGGCGCCGGGCATGCCGCCTCCATCCGAGTGCAATCGGAGATCGGGCACATTATCGGTGATCGAGGGCGGGCCAAGACCGCGCCGAGGACCGTCGGGCGTGAGCGGGCCGTTGCCTGGCGTCCCGACAAGCTGCGCATTGGCTGGCGGCGCGGCGAGCAGCGCCATCATGAGCGACAGCGCCAGTGCGGGCCTCAGCCTCATAACGTTTCGCTCCGCCCCGATAGTGTCGTCCTCATGCCGAGCCTCCCGTTTTTCATCCGTCTGTCAGAGCTTTCGGCGTTTCCCCCGCCCGGTCTTGCGCTTCCGTTTCGATGACCATCGCACCGCGTTTCAGCAGGTCGAAGGCGCAACGCATCAGCAAGTCGCTTGATCCGGCGCTCACGCGCTTTTCATCGCAGCGCCTCCTTTCAGCCGCCGGCGGGGGCTCGGCGAGGTTGACCCGGCGGCGATTTCCGCGAGCAATGGGCGCCTTGCCCGAATCTGAGCCGGACCATCTCCCATGACCTTGCACCAGCCCGCCACCTCTCCCGCGATCGATCCCGTGAAGCTCGACAAGCTCGCCGAAGTCGCCATCCGGGTCGGGCTCAACCTGCAGCCCGGCCAGGATCTGTTCCTGACGGCGCCGATCGCCGCGCTGCCATTGGTGCGCCGCATCGCCGAGCATGCCTACAAGGCGGGCGCCGGCCTGGTGACGCCGATCTTCTCCGATGAGGAGATCACGCTGGCGCGCTATCGTTTCGCGCCCGATGAGAGTTTTGACCGCGCCGCCGGCTGGCTCCATGAGGGCGTGGCAAAAGCTTTCGCCAACAATACGGCGCGGCTCGCCGTCGTCGGCGACAATCCGATGCTGCTCTCGGGCGAGGACGCAGCCAAGGTCGGGCGCGCCAGCAAGGCCAACTCCATTGCCTATCGTCCCGCCCTGGAGAAGATCACCGGCTTCGACATCAACTGGAACATCCTCGCTTTTCCCAGCGCTTCCTGGGCCAGGCAGGTCTTTCCCGACGACGCCGAGGAGATCGCGGTCGCCAAGCTAGCCGACGCCATCTTCGCGGCCTCGCGGGTCGATCTCGACGATCCGATCGCGGCCTGGACTGCCCATAACGCCGCGCTGCGCAGCCGCAGGGAATGGCTCAACGGCCAGCGCTTCCAGGCGCTTCGCTTCCGCGGCCCCGGCACGGATCTGACGGTTGGGCTGGCCGACGGCCATGAATGGCAGGGCGGTTCCTCCACCGCCAAGAACGGCGTCACCTGCAACGCCAACATCCCCACCGAAGAGGTCTTCACCACACCCCATGCCCGGCGTGTCCAGGGCCATGTCTCCAGCACCAAGCCCCTCTCCTATCAGGGCACGCTGATCGACAACATCTCGGTGCGCTTCGAGGATGGCCGCATCGTCGAGGCCAAGGCCACGCGCGGCGAGGAGGTCCTGAACAAGGTGCTCGACACCGATGACGGCTCGCGCCGCCTCGGCGAGGTCGCCCTGGTGCCGCATTCCTCGCCGATCTCGAAAAGCGGGCTTCTGTTCTTCAACACGCTCTTCGACGAGAACGCCGCCTGCCACATCGCGCTCGGCCAGTGCTATTCGAAATGCTTCATCGACGGCGCGAAGCTGACGCCGGAGCAGATCGCCGAGCAGGGCGGCAATAAGAGCTTCATCCATATCGACTGGATGATCGGCTCGGATCAGGTCGACATCGACGGCCTGCACGCCGACGGCACGGCCGTGCCGGTCTTCCGGAAAGGCGAGTGGGCGTAAGTCGCCCCGACCCGCTCGGGCTCTCAGCGCATCTGCAGCGGATCGACCGAGATGGCGCGCTTCAGCGCCCTCAACCCGAAGGTCGTCCGCGTCTGCCTGATGCCGGGCAGGCGGTAGAGCGTCTCGCGCAGGAAGCGCTCGTAATGGTCCGTGCCGCTGACCACCACCTTGACCAGAAAATCATAGTCGCCGGTGACGAGATAAGCCTCGATGACCTCGGGCGTCCGCGCCAGCGCCTCGCCGAACAGGTCGAGCACCTTGTCGTCGTGCTTGTCGAGCGTCACCTCGACGAAGACCGTGTTGCTGAGCCCGAGCGCGCCGTGGTTGAGCACCGCGACATAGTTCTCGATGACGCCACTCTCCTCGAGCCGTTTGACCCGCGTCCAGCAGGGCGAGGGCGAGAGCCCGACCTTCTCGGCCAGCGCCTGCGTGGTCAGGCGCCCGTCGGCCCGCAGCGCCGACAGAATCCGCCGGTCGATGGCGTCGAGATCGTCATGGCGTTTGGGTTTCGCAGTCATCGGGAATCCATTCTGTCAAAAGCGTAATTTGCAGAAGATCATTCCGCCAGAATGCCATGGCGCGGGTATTTACGGGAGGTTTCTTTTCCTGGGACGGGCTAGCCTTTTGTCCAAGGGAGAGAGCGGTGACGAAGCGCACGCAGAGGCGGATCGTGATCAAGGAGCCGGCCGGCAGCACTGCCGAAGCCGCGTTCCGTGCTGTTGTCTCACCCGTTCAGCCCATCCGGCCTGCCATGACGGCGCCACGCCGCTGCGTCGCGCCGGTCGCCGTGGACATCGGCCGTGAGCGGGCGTTTGATCTGCCCCGGGACCGGCGGCGAGGCGTGTTGCCCGCCCTTGCAGGAGTGCGGCCATGAGTCGGCAAACACCCAGTTCGCAAGCACCCTTGCATTTCCATGTGCCCGAGCCGGCGAGCCGGCCCGGCGGCAAGCCCGACTTCTCCAATGTCGTGATTCCGGAGGCGGGCTCGGTGCGCCGCCCGCCGGTCGATGTCGACCCCAAGGAGATCCGCGACCTCGCCTATTCGATCATCCGCGTGCTCGATCGCGACGGCCAGGCTGTCGGCCCCTGGGTTCCCGAGCTCGGCCATGACGCGTTGATCCGCGGCCTGCGCCATATGATGACGCTGCGCAGCTTCGACGCCCGCATGCAGATGGCCCAGCGCCAGGGCAAGACTTCCTTCTACATGCAGCACACCGGCGAGGAGGCCGTCAGCTGCGCCTTCCGCATCGCGCTCTCGCCCGGCGACATGAATTTCCCGACCTATCGCCAGGCCGGACTATTGATCGCTCACGACTACCCGCTCGTCGACATGATGTGCCAGATCTACTCGAATGAGCGCGACCCGCTGAAGGGCCGGCAATTGCCGGTGATGTATTCATCAAAAGAGCACGGCTTCTTCTCGATCTCGGGCAACCTCACCACCCAGTTCGTCCAGGCCGTCGGCTGGGCGATGGCCTCGGCCATCAAGGGCGACACCAGGATCGCGGCCGCCTGGGTCGGCGACGGTTCGACGGCGGAATCCGACTTCCACGCCGCGCTCGTCTTCGCCTCGACCTACAAGGCACCCATCGTCCTCAATGTCGTCAACAACCAGTGGGCGATCTCGACCTTCCAGGGCATCGCGCGCGGTGGCTCGGGCACCTTCGCGGCGCGGGGCCTCGGCTTCGGCATCCCGGCGCTGCGGGTCGACGGCAATGACTACCTCGCGGTCTACGCCGTCGCGCAATGGGCGGTCGAGCGGGCGCGGCGCAATCTCGGGCCGACGCTGGTCGAATACGTGACCTATCGCGCCGGCGCGCATTCGACCTCCGACGACCCGTCGGCCTATCGGCCAAAGCATGAATCGGATGGCTGGCCGCTGGGCGATCCGTTGATCCGCTTGAAGAACCATCTCATCGCAGCGGGAGCCTGGTCGGAGGAGCGCCACAAGCAGACCGAGGCCGAGATCCTGGAGACCGTCATCGCCGCGCAGAAGGAGGCCGAGAGCTTCGGCACCTTGCATTCCGGCTCGAAACCCTCGGCCCGCGACATGTTCGAGGATGTCTACGCCGAATTGCCGCCGCATCTGCGCCGGCAGCGCCAGCAGATCGGAATCTGACGCCATGGCCCGGATGACGATGATCGAGGCGATCCGTTCAGGCCTGGACGTCGCGATGGGGCGCGACGAGAATGTCGTGGTCTATGGCGAGGATGTCGGCTTCTTCGGCGGCGTCTTCCGCTGCACCCATGGCCTGCAGCAGAAATACGGCGTCAATCGCTGCTTCGACGCCCCGATCAGCGAGGCCGGCATCGTCGGCACCGCAATCGGCATGGCGGCCTATGGGCTGCGCCCCTGCGTCGAGATCCAGTTCGCCGACTACATGTATCCCGCCTATGACCAGATCGTCTCGGAAGCGGCCCGGCTGCGCTACCGCTCGGCCGGCGATTTCACCTGCCCGCTGGTCATCCGCATGCCCACGGGCGGCGGCATCTTCGGCGGGCAGACCCACAGCCAGAGCCCCGAAGCGCTCTTCACCCATGTCTCGGGCTTGAAGACCGTGGTGCCGTCCAACCCCTATGACGCCAAGGGCCTGCTGATCGCGGCGATCGAGGATCCCGACCCCGTGATCTTCCTCGAGCCGAAGCGGCTCTATAACGGCCCCTTCGATGGCCATCACGACCGGCCGGTGACGCCCTGGTCGAAGCATGATTTGGGCGAGGTGCCCGACGGGCATTTTTCCCTACCGCTCGGCAAGGCCGCGATCCGCCGCGAGGGCGCAGCCGTCACCATCGTGACCTATGGCACCATGGTCCATGTCGCGCTCGCCGCCGTCGAGGAGAGCGGCATCGATGCGGAGGTGATCGACCTGCGCACGCTGCTGCCGCTCGACCTCGACGCGATCCTGGCCTCGGTCCAGAAGACCGGCCGCTGCATCGTGCTGCATGAGGCGACGCTGACGTCGGGCTTCGGCGCGGAACTGACCGCGCTGGTGCAGGAGCACTGCTTCTACCATCTCGAAGCGCCGGTCATGCGCGTCACCGGCTGGGACACGCCCTATCCGCATGCGCAGGAATGGGATTACTTTCCCGGCCCGGCCCGCGTCGGGGCGGCCCTTCGCCAGATCATGGAGAGCCGCTGATGGCCGAGCGCATCATCAAGCTGCCCGATGTCGGCGAGGGCATCGCCGAGGCGGAACTGGTCGAATGGCACGTCAAAATCGGCGACATCATCCGGGAGGATGATCTGCTCGCCGCCGTGATGACCGACAAGGCGACGGTCGAGATCCCCTCCCCCGTCGATGGCGAGGTCACCTGGATCGGCGCCGAAATCGGCGACACCGTCGCGATCGGCTCGGCCCTGGTGAAGCTCAAGGTCGCGGGCTCAGCCGGCGCGGAAGACCCCGCAGCCGAGCCCGAAGCGCCCAAGCCCGCGTCTAAGCCGGCAGCTGCGGCCGAAGCCTCGGCAGCGAAAGCCGAAGCGCCCAAAGCCGAAGCGCAAAAACCCGCGCCGACCGTCGAGCCACCCAAGGCAATGACGGTGCCCAAGCCCACACGCGGCGTGGTCCAGGCGACCGCTCAAAACCCGGCACCGCGCCGCGCACCGGGTGAAAAGCCGCTCGCTTCGCCGGCCGTACGCTTGAAAGCGCGCGAGGCCGGCATCGATCTGCGCCAGCTCTCCGGCACAGGCCCCGCCGGGCGCATCCTGCATGAAGACCTCGACGCCTTCCTGCTGCGCGGCCCCGACGCCGAGCGCGCGCCTGGCTTGTCCCAGAAGAGTGCCGTCACCGACATCAAGGTGGTGGGCCTCCGGCGCAAGATCGCCGAGAAGATGGCGCTGTCGAAATCGCGCATCCCGCACATCACCATCGTCGAGGAAATCAACGTCACCCCGCTCGAGGATCTGCGCGCGACGTTGAACAAGAAGCCTGCGCCCGAACGCCCGAAGCTGACCTTGCTGCCCTTCCTGATGCGGGCGATGGTGAAGGCGATCTCGGAGCAGCCGAACCTCAACGCGCTCTATGACGACGATGCCGGCATCATCCACCAGCATGCCGGCATCCATATCGGCATCGCGACGCAGACGCCGACAGGGCTGATGGTGCCGGTGGTCAAGCATGCCGAGGCGCGCGACATCTGGGGCTGCGGCATCGAACTCAACCGCATCGCCGAGCGGGCGCGCGACGGCACCGCGACGCGCGACGAGCTCACCGGCTCGACCATCACCATCACCTCGCTCGGGGCGCTCGGCGGCATAGCGACGACCCCGGTGATCAACTATCCCGAAGTCGCGATCGTCGGCGTCAACAAGATGATGATCCGGCCGGTCTGGGACGGCACCACCTTCGTGCCGCGCAAGATGATGAACCTGTCGTCGAGCTTCGACCACCGCGTCATCGACGGCTGGGACGCCGCCGTCTTCGTGCAGCGCCTCAAGGAGCTGCTGGAGAATCCGGCAACGCTGTTCATCGATGTCTGAAGCCGGAAACGCATCATGACCGAGATCGGGCTATGACAGAAATCACGTGCAAGCTGCTCGTCATCGGCGCCGGTCCCGGCGGCTATGTCTGCGCCATCCGCGCCGGCCAGCTCGGCCTCGACACCGTCATCGTCGAGAGCACCAAGCTCGGCGGCAGCTGTCTCAATGTCGGCTGCATTCCGTCCAAGGCGATGATCCATGTCGCCGAGGAATTCGAGAAGGCAGCCCATGCCGCCGCCGGCAAGACGCCCTTCGGCCTGACGGCCTCGGCGCCCAAGCTCGACCTGAAGCAGGCCGTGGCCTGGAAGGACGGCATCGTCCAACGCCTCAACAACGGCGTCGCCGCGCTGCTGCGCAAGTCCAAGGTCAAGATCGTCCATGGCCGCGCCCGCTTCCGCGATGGCAAGACCGTCATCGTCGAGACCGAAACCGGGCCGCGGACGATCAAGGCCGAGACGATCGTGATCGCGACGGGCTCGGCTCCAGTCGAGCTGCCCTTCCTGCCCTTCGGCGGCAACGTCATCTCCTCGACCGGCGCGCTGGCGCTGACCGAGGTTCCCAAGCGCCTCGCCGTGGTCGGCGGCGGCTATATCGGGCTGGAACTCGGCACCGCCTTCGCCAAGCTCGGTGCGAAGGTCACGGTCGTCGAGGCTCAGGCAAGCATCCTGCCGCTTTATGACGCCGAACTGACCGCTCCCGTCGCGAAGCATCTCGCCAGTCTCGGCGTCGAGGTCCTGCTCGGCGCGAAAGCCAGGGGCATGACGCCAAAGGGCGACGGGCTGCTCATCGAAACCGCCGCAGGTGAAGAGAAGCGCATCGAAGCCGACAAGGTCCTCGTCACGGTCGGCCGGATCCCGGTCACCAACGGGCTCGGCCTCGAGGAACTCGTGCTCGACATGGATGGCCGCTTCATCCGCATCGGCGAGCGCTGCGAGACCTCGATGCGCGGCATCCATGCCATCGGCGACGTCACCGGCGAGCCGATGCTGGCGCATCGCGCCATGGCCCAGGGCGAGATGGTGGCCGAGATCGCCGCCGGTCTCCCGCGCGCCTGGGATAAGCGCTGCATTCCGGCGGTCTGCTTCACCGATCCCGAGATCGTCTCGGTCGGGCTCTCGCCGGAGGAGGCCGGCAAGACTGGGCTCGAGATCAAGACCGGGAAATTCCCTTTCGCGGCCAATGGCCGGGCCATGACCCGCCATGGTGAGCAGGGTTTTGTCCGCATCGTCGCGCAGGCGCAGACGCAGCTCGTGCTTGGCATCCAGGCGGTCGGCCAGGGCGTCTCGGAACTGTCTTCGACCTTCGGCCTCGCCATCGAGATGGGCGCCACGCTGGAGGACATCGCCGGCACGATCCACGCCCATCCGACGCTTGGCGAAGCCGTGCAGGAGGCGGCCCTGATGGCGCTGGGCCACGCCATTCACATTTGAGAGCGGGCTCGCGCTCTCGAGCATTTTCGAGCGAAGTGGACACCGGTTCGCGTGAAGAAAATGCGATAAAACAAGGAGGTAGACCATGTCCGCGATTCGGAGAAACGCGGAAATGCTCTAAAACCGCGCCATGCGCCGGTCGATCGCGTCCTGCAGATGATACCAGCCGCTGACGATCGGCAGGAACCAGGGCGTGCCGTTGTAGAGCGGCACCACCGGGAAAGCCGGATCATCGAAGGCGCAGGCCCGGTTCTGCCGGCCCAGCAGCTTCAGCGCCGATTGATGGCCGAGATAGCTCATCAGCGCGACGCCATTGCCGTTGCATCCGATGGCGAAATCGACACCGTCGCGGCGGCCCATATGGGCGATCTTGTCGGCGGTCATGCCGACCTTGCCACTCCAGCAATGCGTGACCTTGTAATCGGCGAGCTGCGGCCAGACCTTCAGCATCATCGCATGGAGCCTAGGCGCGGCCTCGCGCTCCGCCATGCTGAACATGCCCGGCCGGCTGCCGAAGAGGATGCGCGTGCCGTCCGGCGAGGGGCGGCTATAGATCAACTCGCGCTTGCTGTCGGTGATCATGCGCCGGCCGGGATTGATCTCGTCCATCAGTCCGGGCGGCAACGGCTCGGTCGCGATCTGGTAGCTGCGCACCGGCACGATGCGGCGTTGCAGATAGGGTTGCGCCTTGTCGGTGTAGCCATTCGTACCGAAAAAGACGTTGCGGGCGCGGATCATGCCGCGACCGGTCTCGACCATATGGAAACCGCCCTCCGCCGGGCCGACCTTCAGCACCGGCGCGTGCGAACGCAGGGTCGCGCCATTGGCGGCGGCGAGGTGGCGCAGCGCGCGGTGGTATTTCGCCGGATGAAGCCCGCCATAGTCGTCGATGACGATGCCGCCATGGTAGAAATCCGTTGCGGTGATCTCGTGCTGACGGGCCCTAGGGATGTCGTGGACGGTCACGCCGGTGTGTTTCGCCAGGAGTTCGCCCTGCCTGCGCAGGCGATCGTAATGGCTGGGCACATGCGCACCGAAATAGCGTCCGAGCACGGCGAGATCGGCATCGAGCCCCTGCTCGCGGATCAATGTCTTGAGATGATCGTAGGAGGCTAGCGAATCCTCCAGCAGCCGCTCCATTCGGGCCGCGTCGACGCCCTTGATCGCGCCGCCGATGACGAGCTTCTGGCCGCTGGAGACCATGCCGCCGGAGCGGGTCGAGGCACCCGCCCCAAGCTCCTCGGCATCGACCACGGTCACGTCGACGCCGTTGCGCGCGAGCTCGGCTGCGGCCGAAAGCCCGCAATAACCGGAGCCGACGACAAGCACGTCCGTCCGCGTCGGCAGGGGATCGCGCGCCGCCTCGGGCGGAGCCGCATCCCACCAATAGGGATCGGTGGTGAAGTTCGGCGCCAGCACGCTGGTCTGGTCAGGCATGGTTCGCCTCCCCGAAGGATCTGATGTTGGACAGGAAGGCGCGCGTGCGCTCATGCCGTGGATTGGCGAAGAATTCGGCGGGCGGCCCCTGCTCGACGATGCGGCCATCGGCCATGAAGACGACGCGGTCGGCGACCTCGCGGGCAAAGCCCATCTCATGGGTGACGACGACCATGGTGGTGCCCTCGCGGGCGAGATCGCGCATCACGTCGAGCACGCTGGTGATGGTCTCGGGGTCGAGCGCCGAGGTCGGCTCGTCGAACAGGATCGCCTTGGGCTGCATGGCGAGCGCCCTGACGATGGCGATGCGCTGCTGCTGCCCACCGGAGAGCGCGGATGGATAGTCGTCAGCCTTGTGGGCGAGGCCGACGCAAGCGAGCAGCTTGCGCGCCTCCTCCTCAGCGACCGCGCGCGACACTTTGCGACGACGTTGCGGCGTCAGCGTCATGTTGCGCATCACGGTGAGGTGCGGAAACAGCGCATAGTCCTGGAAAACCATGCCGATCTGTGTGCGCAACGCCTGCCAGGCGCCCTCATTGTGAATGTCGATCGCACGGCCGGCGACCGTCAGCGAGCCCTCATCGGGCCGCACCAGCCCGTTGATGCAGCGGATCAGCGTGCTCTTGCCCGAGCCGCTCGGACCGATCAGCACGACGACGCTGCCGGCCGCGACATCGAGATCGATACCCTGCAGCGCGGCATGGGAGCCGAAACGCTTGCCGATGCCTTTCAGCGAGATCAGCGGGCTGGCATGGCTCATGAGGCGAGCTGGCGCATGTCGCGCTTCAGGGCCTCGCGCGCCTGCTGCAAGCGGCTGCGCTTGCCGGCGAGATCGGCGCGGCGCGTCTCCAGCCGCGCCTGGGCCGCCTCGACCGAACGCGCGACGGCCTCGGGCGCCGGACCGCCCGGCAGGGTGCGGGCCGCGACGCTTGCGGTCGGGTCGAGACTGACGCGCACGAGCTCCGGCGACAGGCCGAGCGGCCGGCCGAGCTGGTCGCGGGCCGCGTCATCGACCATTTCAGTCGTAATCCCGTCAGCCGCGAGCCCGCGATCCATCGCCGCGCGCACGACCGCGCCGACGATGTGATGCGCCTCGCGGAAGGAGAGATCGGCGTCGCGCACCAGCACATCGGCAAGGTCCGTCGCCGAGGCGAAATCCTCGGTGACGCGGCGCTTCATCAGGGCGGCATTGGGCCGGCCGGTGGCGATGATCAGGTCGAACAGGGCAAGGCAGCGCAGAGCTTCCTCGCCCGCCTCCCAGACGCCGCGCATGCCCTCGCGGTTGCCGTCGATGGTGTTGGTGAAATGCGTGCCCTTCACCGCCGTGGCGGAGGCGACATAGAGCCCGAGCAGATGGCCTGCCTTGCCCTTGAGGTGCTCCAGCACGACCGGGTTCTTCTTCTGCGGCATGATGCTGGAGGTACCGGTGACGCGATCGGGGAACTCGATCGTCTGGAACTCATGCGAGACCAGCACATGATAGTCCTGCGCGACGCGGCTCCAGCCGATCGCGATCTGCGAGAGGTCGGCCAGGATCTCGAGACCGAAATCGCGGGTCGCCACCGCATCGAGCGTGTTCTCGATCAGCCCTTCGAAACCGAGCGTGGCGGCGACCGCATGCCGGTCGATGGCGAAGGTCGTGCCGGCAAGCGCGCCAGCGCCGAGCGGGCTGATATTGGTGCGCGCCCAGGCATCGGCGAGCCGGCCGAAATCGCGCTCGAAGGATTGCGCCACGCCGGCGAGGTAGAAGCCATAGGTCACGGGCTGGGCCGGCTGCAGATGGGTGTAGCCCGGCATCACCGCATCGCGGAAGCGGAAGGCGCCGTCGAGCGCATGCTCCTCGACCTGGAGCAGCGCCTGCCCGGCGTCGAGCAGGAGATCGCGGGCGCGCAGCCGGTCGAGCGCGGCGGTGAGGTCGTTGCGGCTGCGGGCGATATGCATGCGCCCGCCCGCATCCGTGCCGATCAGCTTGATCAGATGGGCTTCGTAGTTGAAGTAGGAATCCTCGCGCTGCGGATCGAGCTCGACGACCTCGGGCCCCTCCTCCTCCATGCGCAGCAGGCCGGCCGCCAGCGCCTTGGCGGCATCAGGCGAGATCAGCCCGCAGCGCGCCAGCATCAGCACATGGGCCTGGTTGAGATCGGTCATGTAGCCGAAGACGGCGCGGAAATCGCGGGCGAGGCGCGGCCCGTAGATATGGTCGCAGACTTCCTGCGCGACCGTCTCGGTCAAGCGGCGGCTGACTTTCGATTCCATGGCGATATCCTCGGGCGTTGTCTTGTTGTGCGGCAGGTGTCGTCTTGCTGTGCGGAAAAAGTCAGGGCAGCTGCGTCAGCGGCTTGACGAGCAGCGGACCCGCCGAGACGGGCCTGCGCTGATCGTTCTTCAACCGGCGTTCGAGCCAGCGGCCGAACCAGGTCAGCGCGGAGCAGATGACGAAATAGATCAGCAGCACCGCGCCATAGACGGTGAAGGCCGGGTTCCAGCCCTCCATCATCGTGGTGCGCTCGACGATGATCTGGCCGACCTTGAAGAACTCGCTGACGCCGACGAGGGCGCCGAGCGAGGTCGCCTGCACGAGCAAAGTCAGCAGGCCGACGAAGGGCGGCAGGATCGAGCGCAGCGCCTGCGGGCCGGTGATGAAGAGATAGACCTCCCAGGGCTTCAGCCCGAGCGCGGCTGCACTCTGCCACTGATGCCTGGGCACCGAGGCGAAGCCGGCGCGCACGATCTCGGTGCCGTTGGCGCTGCCCCAGAGCGAGAGGCCGACAGTGACGGCCGCGAAAGGCGACAGCTCCATGCCGAACAGCGGCGCGACGAAGAAGACGAAGAAGATGTTCACGATCAAAGGGATGTCGCGGAACAATTCAACATAGGCCTTGACCAGCCAGCGCAGCCAACGGAAGCGCAGGGTCGCCAGGATGCCCAGGATGAAGGCGATCACGGTCGAGATCAGCAGCGTCGCCAGCGCCAGCGCCAGCGTCATGCCGATGCCCTGGAGGATGAAGGGCAGGTTCTTGAAAAGGAGTGTCATGGCCCTCTCCTCAAACCCGGAACGGCTTGTTCAGCCGGTTCTCGAGGCGGTTGGCGAAGACGGAAAGCACCAGGACGAGCGCGAGATAGATCACGCAGATCGCGACGAACATCTCGATCGTGCGGAAATCCATCGAGATCCGGTCGATCGCGACATAGGTCAGCTCGGCCAGGCCGATCGCCTGGAGATAGGACGAGTTCTTCAACAGCGAGATCGAGGTGTTGAGCATCGAGGGCAGGCCGACCCGGATCGCCATCGGCGCCGCGATCAGGCGGAAGAAGCGCCAGGGCGTGAGGCCCAGCGAGAAGGCTGCCTCGCGCAGGCCTTTCGCAACCGTCTCAAGCCCGCCGCGGATGTTCTCGACCTGATAGGCGCCGGCCCAGAGCGTCAGGCTCAGCACGCCCGACCAGAACAGCGAGAGCTTGAGGCCGATCGACGGCAGCCCGTAGAAGATAAAGAAGAGCTGGGCGAGCAGCGGCGTGTTGCGGATGAATTCGACATAACCGATGACGAGCTTGTCCAGCACCGGCAGCTTCAGCACCCGGACTGCCGCGCCCATCAATCCGATGGCGATCGAGAGCACGATGGAGATCGCGCTGACCTGCACGGTCAGCCACAGGCCGCGCATCAGCGCCGGCCCTTGCGCCATCAGATAGGCAAGGTCGAATTCCATCTTGCGGATATCCCCTGCGCGACAAAGCGAAGGCCGGAAGAAAAGGCCGGAGCGGCGTCGCCGCCCCGGCGATCGCGGCCTAGATCACGTCGCATTCGGACGTTGCCGTCCGAATGCGACGTGATCGATTCTAAAAGTTGAGAGCATTGCTCACGCGAAAAACCGGTACCCACTTTTTCGCGCAATGCTCTAACGCGCGGTCGGCTTCGGCTTCTCGAAGGCCTCGGTGTAGAAGGGCCGGATATCGGCCGGGATCCACTTGTCGACCCATTTCGCGTAGAGGCCCTCGGCCTTCATGCGGTCGAGCGACGCATCGACATAGGCAAGCCATTCCGCCTCGTTCTTGCGCACGCCGACGGCGGCATCGGAAATCGCGAAGGGCTCCCCGACGAGGCGCAGGGTCGGGTCCTTCGCCGCGATCACGATCAGCGTTGCGGCGTCATGGGTATAGGCGTCGCCGCGCCCCTGCTTCAGCGACTGCAACGCGTCTGAAGCCGTGTTGAGCCTGAGGTTGTCGACCTTCGGCATGTTGTCCTCGAACCATTTCGCCTGGGTCGAGCCCTTCAGCATGATCACGATCTTGCCGGCGACATCGTCGAGCTTCTTGATCGGGCTGTCCTTGGCGACCAGCATGTCGCTGCCACCCCAGCGATAGGGCTTCGAGAAATCGATGACGCGGGCGCGCTCGGGCGTGACGCCGAGCGTTGCGATCAGCAGATCGACCTTCTTGCCGGAAAGCTGCGGGATACGGTTCTCCGCGGTCACGCAGGTCAATTCGATCTTGTCGGGCGAGCCGAAGGCCCAGGCGGCGATCTGGATCGCCATGTCGGTCTCGACGCCGGCGAACTTGCCCGTCTCGTCCTTGTAGCCATAGGGCGGCTGGTCGCAGCGCACGCCGGCCTTGAGAAGGCCTGCGGCCTTGATCGCCGCGGGCAGCGGCGGCAGGGTCTGCGCGCTCGCGAGCCCCGCGGACAAGGCGGTCGCGGCAAGCGCCGCGAGCGTCGAAAGCACCGGCAGGCGCCTGCCGTGAGACTGCGTCCGGCTCTGAAATTGTGTCCAAGTCTGAAACTGCGTCATGGTCATCCGTTATCCCTCTGATCGGGCCATTTGGCCTGTTGTTGATTCCGTTCCGACTGAGCCCGGCCCGCCGCGCCATCCGCATCGCGGAGGCCCGCCTCTTCATCCGCCATCTCAGTCAAATCCCTGAAGCCCGATCCGGTCAGGATCAGCACGGCGTGGCGCCCGCCAAGCGAGCCATCCCGCGCCAGTTCGACGAGCGCAGCGAGAGCCGCCGCCGCCGACAGCTCGGCGTGGAAGCCGATTGCGCTAAGTCTTGCGCCAGCCGCGCACGCGGCATCGTCGCCGACCGGGACAGCGCAGCCGCTGCTGCCCCGCAAGGCCTGGACGGCCTGCCAGGTGACGGTGCTGCCGGCGATCGAGAATTGCGCGGTCGCGCCGGCAAAGTCGCCGCGATAATCCTCACCCGCCATCACGCGCGAAAGCCGCGGGAAGGGCTCGGCCGCCACCAGCCTCGGCATGCCGCGCCCGATCTCCGCGAAGCCGAGCGACAGGCCCGACAAAAGATCGCCGCGCGAGCAGGGCACGACGACGAGATCGGGCATGGCGGAGGCGGCGATCTCGGCGGCGACCGTCTTGTATCCCTCGATCCCGAACGGGTCGGTTCCAACAGCCGGCAGATGATAATTGGTCGCGGCGAACGCCCCTTCCGCCACGCGGATGGCGAGATGGCGCCAGCGCTCCAGGCTGTCGGCGAAGGTCACGATGCCGGCGCCATGGGCGTTGATCGCCCGGCGATAGGAGGCCGGCAAATCATCCGTCGCCGCGATCTCGGCGGCGAGGCCGGCGCGCGCCGCGTAAGCCGCCACCGACAAGCCGCCATTGCCGCTGGACGCGGCGACGACCAGCCGCGCGCCGCGATCCTGCGCCCGCGCCAGCAATTGCGCGCTCATCCGGTCCTTGTGCGAGCCGGTCGGGTTGCACCATTCGAGCTTCAGCGACAGCCGGCCGATGCCGACAGCCGCGGCAAGCTCCGGGACCTCGACCAAGGGTGTTCCGCCCTCGCCCAGTGAAAGCGCCTCGGGAAATGGCAGCGCGATCTTTGTCGCCTGCGCCTCTCCATCCCGCGCATAGACCAGGCGCAGATTGGAGGCATGGCCGTCGCGCGCGCAGCGTGGACAACCGCCCTCATGCGTCGCGACCGGCAAAACCAGATCGCAGCGCAGACAGGCGAGGCCGGTCAAACGCGGATTGCGGACTGGGGCCAAGGCTTGGGCTGAGGGCATGACCATGGGTAAAAAGTATTGAGGTCCCTCCCCATCTGGTCAAATCTCATTTTCTCGGGTTGCTATTCATTTTTGATATGGGGTTTTGCATGAATCTGAGGCAAGTCGAGGCTTTCCGCCTCATCATGCTGCGCGGCTCGATGACGGCGGCCGCGCAGGAGCTGCACACCTCACAGCCCAGCATCAGCCGTTTGATCGCCGAACTCGAAGCCTCGATCGAGTTGCGGCTGTTCGAACGCAAAGCCGGCCGCCTGACGCCGACCGACGAGGGGCTGACCTTCTATCGCGAGGTCGAGCGCAGCTTCCTCGGCCTGGAAAACCTGGCGCAAGCCGCCAAGGACATCCGCTTCTTCGGCACCGGGCGCCTGCGTATCGCGGCCATGCCGGCGGTGGCGCTGGGCTTCGTGCCGCGCTGCATCCGCATCTTCAAGGAGCGTTATCCGAATGTGACGATCTCGCTGCAGATGCGCAGCGAAGCGACGGTGACGCGCTGGTCGTCCTCGCATTATTGCGACATCGGCTTCGTCGCCAATATCGTCGGTTCGCCCTCGATCGAGGTCCGCCATCTCTACAGTCTGCCGGGCTATTGCGCGCTGCCGCCGGGACATAGGCTGGCGAGCCGCGAGGTCATCGTCCCCGAGGATCTGGAGGGAGAATCCTTCATCTCGCTGGCGCTGGAGGACGGCGCCCGGGCGCGCGTCGACCGCGTCTTCGAGCGGCTGGGCGTCAAGCGCCAGCTCGCGCTGGAATCGCCCTTCGGGGCGACGATCTGCGCGCTTGTCGGGCAGGGCCTCGGTATCGGCATCGTCAACCCGATCGTCGCCGACGATTATCGGCATACGGGGATCACATTCCGCCCGTTCAAGCCCGCGATCGTTTTCGAGGGCAATGCGCTGTTTCCGACGCATCACGAAGCCAATGTCCTCGTCGACGGCTTCCTGCAGATCGTCCGCGACGAGTTGCGGCAATACGAACCGGCGGAATGACCAACGCGCGGCATGGCGCAGAGCGTACCAGATCAGGAGGCGGGTGAATTCGAGGGCGGCAGGCTCGCAAAACCGGCATCGGCATCGCGCGCGAGCTCGGCGATCGCCGCGCGGACCTTGTCGGCGAGTTCCAGCGCCAGCGCCGAGCGCAAGCGCCCGGTCGCCCAGACCACGCCGATATCGTATTTCAACGCCGGCGCGAAAGGGCGCACGACGATACCGCGCCCATCGTACTCGGCCGCGGTGAACGGATCGACGATCGAGAGCCCAGCGCCAGCCGCCACCAGCGAACACGCGATCATCGACAGAGGCGTCTCGACCCGCGTCAAACGGGTCACACCCGCGCTCGCGAATATCGCGTCGATCCGGTAGCGCGTCTGTGTGGATTGTTCGAGCGAGACGAAAGGCTCGTCGACGAAGTCCAGCGGCCCCAGCACAGCCTTCGCCGCCAGCCTGTGCCCCGCCGGAATGACCGCCACGCTCTGCACCAGCGGCAGCCATTCGACGTCGATATTGGGGAAGTCGAGCGGCCCCTGTGCGAAGCCGACATCGCAGAAACCGCTCGCGACCCACTCGACAACCTGCGACGAAATGCTGCCGTAGATAGCGAGCTCGATCTCGGACTTTTCCTTGAGGAAAGCGCCGACGATATGCTGCAGGAATCCGACATTGAAGGTCGGCAGCGCCGCGATCCGCAGCCGCCCGGAGCGGCCTTCGCGCAGATTCTTCGCCGCACTCTCGATGCGCTCCAGGCCGACGAACTGGCGCTCGACCTCGCGATAAAGCGAAAGCGCCTCATTGGTCGGGACCAGGCGCGTGCCGCGCCGCTCGAACAGGCGCAGGCCAAGCGCATATTGCAGATCATGGATCAGTCGCGTCACCGCCGGCTGAGTGATGTGCAGCGCGCGCGACGCCGCGGTCACGCCGCCGGTGACGATCACGGTGCGGAAAGCCTCGATCTGGCGCGGATTTAGCATGTGGTGACCTTGCTCTCCGCAAACCATAACATTTCGGCATGGATTGAACGAATCATTCGATTTGACCAAGTCGAAACTGTCGCAGACCCTCCCGCCATCACTCAAAAAATGAGGAGGGGTCTATGAAATTCGCTTGGGTAGGACTGTTGATGACCACGACGGCGCTCGGCACGGCCGGAGCGGCCATGGCGCAGCAGAAGACGTTGTTCGTCGCCGGCTATGGCGGCTCCTATGAGCAGACGATGCGCAAGGAGGTCATTCCGGCCTTCGAGAAGCAGGCCAACGTCAAGATCGAATACGTCGCCGGCAACTCCACGGACACGCTGGCCAAGCTGCAGGCCCAGAAGGGCAACCAGCAGATCGACGTCGCCATCGTCGATGACGGCCCGGCCTATCAGGCTGTGGCGCTCGGCTTTTGCGGCACGCTGACCGACGGCCCCGTCTACAAGGACGTCGCGCCGGTGATGAAGTTCAAGTCGAACAAGGGCGTGGGGCTCGGCCTCGTCGGCACTGGCCTGTTCTACAACAAGAAGGTCTTCGACGAGAACAAGTGGCCGGCTCCGACCTCCTGGAACGACCTCAAGGCCAAGACCTACGGCAAGAAGATCGTGGTCCCGCCGATCAACAACACCTACGGCCTGCACGCCCTCATCGCCTTCGCGCAGCTCGGCGGCGGCGGCGAGAGCAATATCGAGTCCGGCTTCAAGGCCTTCAAGGACGAGATCAACCCCAACATCGTCGCCTATGAGCCTTCGCCGGCGAAGATGACCGAACTCTTCCAGAACGGGCAGGCTGTGCTCGGCGTCTGGGGTTCGGGCCGCGTCAAGGCCTTCGCCGACACCGGCTTCCCCGTCGAGTTCGTCTATCCCAAGGAAGGCGGCTATGCGCTCGGCGTTGCCGCCTGCCCGATCGACGGCTCCAAGAACGCAGCCGAGGCCAATGCGTTCATCCAGTTCATGCTCTCGCCGCCGATCCAGAAGGTGATGGCGACCGGAGCCGGCTTCGGCCCGGCCAACACCACGGTGACGCTGACGACCGAGGAGCAGAAGGGCCTGCCCTATGGCGAGGACGTGAAGAAGCTCAAGGCGGTCGACTGGGACATCGCCAACGCCAAGCGCGAGGAATGGACCAAGCGCTGGAACCGCGAGGTTGAGCGGTAAGCCATAAAGCCGTCATTCTCGGGCGCCGCGCGCAGCGGCGACCCGAGAATCTCGTGACCTGGGCATTCGCCCAAACCGCATGAGATGCTCGGGGCAAGCCCGACCATGACGCCCGCGCTCAAGCAAAAGCGATTCAAAACACATGTCGCATCTCGTTCTCGAAGGGCTGGGCAAGTCCTACGGCAGCGCCGTCGCCGTCGAAGGGCTCGACCTTTCGGTCGAGCGTGGAGAGTTCGTCTCGCTGCTCGGCCCCTCCGGCTGCGGCAAGACCACGACCTTGCAGATGATCGCCGGCTTCGTGCCCGTCGACCGGGGCCGCATCCTGCTCGATGGCAGCGATCTCGTCGCCGTGCCGCCCAATAAGCGTGGGTTGGGCATCGTCTTCCAGAGCTATGCGCTGTTCCCGCATATGACAGTGGCTGAGAATATCGCCTTCGGGCTCGAGATGCGCGGGATCGGCAAGGCCGAGCGCGAGACGCGCACGCTGGAGGCGATGGCGCTGGTCGGGCTGAAGGGCTTCGCCGAGCGCTATCCGAGGCGCATGTCGGGCGGGCAGCAGCAGCGCGTCGCGCTTGCCCGCGCTCTGGTGATCAAGCCGGCCCTGCTCCTGCTCGACGAGCCCCTCTCCAATCTCGACGCCAAGCTGCGCGAGGAGATGCAGAGCGAGTTGCGCCAGATCCAGCGCTCGATCGGTACGACGACGATCCTCGTCACCCATGACCAGCACGAGGCGATGGCGCTGTCGGACCGGATCGTGCTGATGAACCAGGGCCGCGTCGAGCAGATCGGAGCGCCCGACGCCGTCTATGGCAAGCCCGCCAGCGCCTTCGTTGCAAGCTTCCTCGGCAAGACCAACGTACTGCGCGGCACGGGCGATGGCAGCGGTGCGGTCAGCATCGGCGCCTTCTCCCTGCCGATCGCAGGCGCGGGCCCAGGCCCAGTCCAGCTCGCGGTCCGGCCGGAGCGACTCAGCCTGGCTGCGGCAGGTACGCCAGGCTTCGAGGCGCGCGTGACGAGCCGCGTCTTCCAGGGCGCGCATTGGCTGCTGACGGCCGACAGCGCCGCCGGCCCGCTCATCCTGATGCGCCATAATGACGGCCACCCCGTCCCGGCCGAGGGCGAGGCCGTGAGGCTGAGCTTCGCAGCGGCGGACGCCGCGCTGCTTGCGACGGGGGATGCGCGATGAGTCGCGCCCTCTCGCAACGCGCCACACCCTATTGGCTGACGGGACCGGCCCTGCTCGTCTTCCTCGGCCTGGTCGTCATTCCGCTAGTGATGACCGTGCTGCTCTCCTTCTACGATTGGGGCCAGTACAAGGGCATCGTGCCGGAGTTCACGCTGAAGAACTTCCACGAGATCTTCACCGATTCCTATTTCTTCGAGATCTTCCTGCGCACCTTCCGGATTGCCGTGCTGGTGACACTGTTTTGCATGCTGATCGGCGTGCCGGAGGCCTATATCCTCAACCGCATGTCGCCCGCCTGGCGCGGCATTTGCCTGCTCGCCATCATCGGGCCGCTCCTGGTCTCGGTCGTGGCGCGCACGCTCGGCTGGGCGCTGCTCTTGGGCTCGACCGGCCTCGTCAACCAGGGACTGATTGCGGCGGGGCTGATCCGCGCTCCACTCGAATTCATGTTCACCGAAACGGGCGTGGTCGTGGCGTTGATCCATGTCCTCATCCCTTTCATGATCCTCGCCGTCTGGGCCTCGCTGCAGCGGCTCGACCCGCAGATCGAGAACGCCGCGCTCTCGCTCGGAGCAAACAGGCTGACGATCTGGCGTCGCGTGATCCTGCCGCAGATCGTGCCCGGCATGCTGTCTGGCGGCATCATCGTCTTCGCGCTGGCGGCAAGCGCCTTCGCCTCGCCCGCGATCATTGGCGGAAGGCGACTCAAGGTCGCCTCCACGCTCGCCTATGACGAGTTCCTGAACACGCTGAACTGGCCGCTCGGCGCGGCCGTCGCCGTGCTGCTGCTCGCAGCCCTCGTCGCCATCACCGTCGGCTCCAACCGGCTGATCGAACGCCGCTACGCACAGGTGTTCGAATGAGACGCAATGGCCCGCTCGCGCTCTGCTTCCACGCGCTCTTCGTCATCTTCATGCTGGCGCCGCTGCTGATCGTCTGCGTCGTCGCCTTCACGCCGGAGGGCTATCTCTCGCTGCCGACGCGCGGCCCGAGCCTGCGCTGGTTCAAGGCGATCTTCGACTATCCCGAATTCATCCGCGCCTTCCGCGACTCGCTCTGGCTCGCGGCCCTGTCCTCGACGGTCGCGATCATGCTCGCCGTGCCCGCCGCGCTCGCCATCGCTCGCCACCGCTTTCCCGGGCGCGAGGCTCTGACCACGCTGTTCATGTCGCCCTTGATGGTGCCCCATGTCGTGCTCGGCATCGCCTTCCTGCGCTTCTTCACGCAGATCGGGCTGTCCGGCACCTTCCTCGGCCTGGTGCTGAGCCACATCATCGTGGTGCTGCCCTTCGCGCTCCGGCTCGTGCTGGCCGCCTCCTACGGCATCGACCAGCGCATCGAGCATGCGGCGATCTCGCTCGGCGCCGGCCATGCCACGGTGTTCCGTCGGGTGACGCTGCCCTTGATCCTGCCCGGCGTGGTCTCGGGCTGGCTGCTGGCTGCGATCAACTCCTTCGACGAGGTGACGATGACCGTCTTCATCGCCTCGCCCGCGACCGTGACCTTGCCGGTCCGGATGTTCCTCTACATCCAGGACAATATCGATCCTCTCATCGCAGCCGTCTCGACCTGCCTGATTGCCCTTACCGCCGGTCTCCTGATCGCGCTGGACCGGCTTTTCGGGCTCGACCGGCTGTTCGTCGGAACCGGAAAAGGCTGAAGCAGCGTGTCGTCCAAGAGCAATCGTCCATGAGCAATCACACGGAACCGGATGTCGTCGTCATCGGCGGCGGCGTGGTCGGCGGCGCGATCGCGCTGGGGCTCGCCCGCAGCGGCGCGCGCGTCACCATCCTCGACGAAGGCGACGCGGCGTTTCGGGCCTCGCGCGGCAATTTCGCGCTGGTCTGGGTGCAGTCGAAAGGCTTCGGCATGCCGGAATACGCGATGTGGTCGCGCCGTTCGGCCGATGACTGGCACGGGCTTGCCACGATCCTCAGCGAAGAGACCGGTATCGACGTCGCCCACAGCCAACCCGGCGGCTTCATGCTCTGCCTGTCGCAGGACGAACTCGGGAAGCGCGTCGATGCGATGCATCGCCTGCACAACCAGACGACGCTGACCGACTTCCCCTATGAAGTCCTCGACCATGCCGAGACGAAACGGCGCCTGCCCGATATCGGCAAAGACGTGGTCGGCGCGATCTACTCCCCGCTCGACGGCCATGTGAACTCGCTCAAGCTGTTCCGGGCGCTGCGCGAGGCGACGACGCGTCGCGGTGTCGATTACCGACCCAACTGCCCGGTCGAGAGCATCACGCCGCGCGATGGCGGCTTTCGCATAACCGGCCCCTGGGGCGAGATCGCCACGGCCAAGGTCGTGCTCGCAGCCGGGCTCGGCAATGCCCGGCTCGCGCCCATGGTCGGCCTCGATGCGCCGGTGAAACCGAGCAAAGGCCAGATCATCGTCACCGAGAAGACCGCGCCCTTCCTGCACAACCCGATGGTGACGGTCCGTCAGACCGATGAGGGCGGCGTCATGATCGGCGACAGCCAGGAGGATCGCGGCTTCGACACCGTCGTCGGCCAGCCGATTCTCTCGGTCATGGCCGAGCGCGCGGTCAGGATGTTCCCGCGCCTCGCCGGACTCAATGTCGTGCGGACCTGGTCGGCGCTGCGCGTGATGAGCCCTGACGGTTTCCCGATCTACGACCAGTCGCAGAGCTGCCCGGGCGCCTTCGTCGTCACCTGCCATTCCGGCGTGACGCTGGCCGCCAACCATGTCCTGACGCTCGCCCCCGCCATTCTGTCCGGCGTGCTGCCGGACGCGGTCGCGAGCTTTTCCGCACGGAGGTTCCATGTTTAGGCCCATGTCTGACGCCAAGAGCGCCGCCGCGCTCAGCTTCAGCTTCGACGGCCGCCCGCTGATTGGCCGCGACGGCGACACGGTCGCAGCCTCGCTGCTGGCGAACGGCGTCACGGTCTGCCGCGAGACCCCGGTCTCCGGCGCGCCGCGCGCGCCCTATTGCCTGATGGGCGTCTGCTTCGAGTGCCTCGTGGTCATCGACGGCGTCGGCAACCGGCAAGGCTGCATGGTCCCGCTGCGCGACGGCATGGCGATCGAAACCCAGCATGGCCGGCGTCAGCCCGAGGAAATCCAAGGATGAAGCCCCTCACCGAAATCGGCCAGCTCGCCGAGCATTACGATCTCGCCGTCGTCGGCGCAGGTCCCGCCGGCCTGTCGGCCGCGGCACGCGCGAGCGAGCTCGGCCTTTCCGTCCTGCTCGTCGACGAGAACCCGGCACCGGGCGGCCAGATCTACCGTTCGATCACGACGACGCCGGTCTCCGACCGCGCCGTGCTCGGCCAGGACTATTGGCGCGGCCTGGACATCGTCGCCCGCCTCAAACGTTCGGCCACCGCCTATGCCGCGCGCTGCACCGTCTGGTCGATCGCCCCCGAGGTGGAATCGGATGGAGCATCCTTCGAAATCGGCCTCTCGCTCGATGGCCGCGCCCGGCTGATCAGCGCCAGACAGGTCGTTCTGGCGACCGGCGCGCAGGAGCGGCCCTTCCCGATCCCGGGCTGGACCCTGCCCGGCGTGATGACGGCCGGCGCGGCGCAGATCGCGCTGAAGAGTTCAGCGATCGTCCCCAAGGGCCGCACCGTGATCGCCGGCTGCGGGCCGCTGCTCTATCTCCTGGCGGGTCAGCTCGCCGCTGCGGGCGCCGAGATCGTCGCCGTCCTCGACACCACGCCCCCGCGCAACTGGCGCGCCGCGCTCACGGCGCTGCCTGACTTCCTGCGCTCGCCCTATCTCGCCAAGGGGCTCAAGCTGATGGCCAAGGCGCGCCGCAGCCTGCGCTTCGTTGGTGGCGTCACCAGCCTCGCGGTCGAAGGCTCGGGCCGGCTCTCCGCTGTCCGCTTCGAGCGTGGCGGCACCTCGCAGAGCATCGCCTGCGATACGCTCCTGCTGCATCAAGGCGTCATCCCGAGCGTCAACCTCTCCAATGCCGCCGGCTGCGCGCATGATTTCGATCCGGTCCAGCATTGCTGGGTGCCGCAGCTCGACGACTGGTTCGCCTCTTCCGTCCCGGGCATCGCGATCGCCGGCGACGGCGCCGGCATCGGCGGAGCCGAGAGCGCGGCGCTGCGTGGCGAGATCGCGGCGCTCGACACGGCCAGGCGGCTTGGCCGCATCACCATGCAGGAGCGCGACAATCACGCTGCGCCGGTCCGCGCGGCGCTCGGGCGTACGCTGCGCGGCCGCCGCTTTCTCGATTTGCTCTACAAGCCGGCCGCGCAATTCCTCGCACCGACCGTCGACGACACCATCATCTGCCGCTGCGAGGAGGTCACCGCCGGGCAGGTCCGCGATGCAGCCAAACGGCTTGGCGTCACCGGCCCCAACCAGATGAAGGCTTTTCTGCGCTGCGGCATGGGGCCCTGCCAAGGGCGGCTGTGCGGGCCGACCGTGGTCGAGCTGATCGCGGAGACGCGCGGCACGTCTCCCGCCGAGGTCGGCTATTACCGCCTGCGCCCGCCGGTGAAGCCGGTGACGCTGGCCGAGCTCGCCTCGCTGCCGCAGAGCGAGGCGGCCGTCAAAGCGGTGGTCCGGTGAGCGCAGAGCGCCGCAGCGCCGATGTCATCGTCATCGGCGGTGGCATCCATGGCTGCTCGACCGCGCTGCACTGCGCCTTGCGCGGCCTCTCGGTCATCCTGATCGAGAAGGACCATGCCGGCCGCCATGCCTCGGGCGTCAATGCCGGCGGCGTGCGCCAGCTCGCGCGCCATGTCGCGGAAATCCCGCTCTCCAACACCTCGATGGCGATCTGGCATGGCATCGCCGAGCTCGTCGACGATGATTGCGGCTTCACCTCGGACGGCCAGGTGCTGGTCGCGGAAAACGAGGCCGATCTCGCCGGTTGCCGCGCCCGCGTCGAGGATCTCAACCTGCGCGGCTTCCATCATGAGGAAATGATCGACGCCAGGGAGCTGCGCGAGATCGTCCCGGCCGTCTCCGAAACCTGTCCCGGCGGCGTGATCTCGCGCCGCGACGGCGCCGCCATTCCGCTGCGCGCCACCCAGGCCTTCAAGCGCAAGGCCGCCGAAAGGGGCGCGACGATCCGCGAAGGCGTCAAGGTCACCAAGGTCGAGCGCGACGGCGCAAACTGGCGCGTCGTCACCGATGGCGGCGATTTCCTCAGCCCCCGCATCGTCAACGCCGCCGGCGCCTGGGCCGACCGCATCGCGGCTGATCTCGGCGAGCCCGTGCCGCTGGAGGTGATCGCACCGATGCTGATGATCACCGCGCCGATGCCAGCCTTCATCAAGCCGGTCGTGATCCTGCGCGGCCGAAAACTCTCCTTCAAGCAATTCGGCAACGGCACCGTCCTGATCGGCGGCGGCTATCTCGGCCGCGCCATCCGTGACGAGAACAGGACGATCCTCGACTGGGGCAAGCTCGCGACCAATGCGAAGACGGTCTGGGACCTGTTCCCGATCATGCGCGGGGCGCCGATCCTGCGCGCCTGGGCCGGGATCGAGGCGCGCATGCCCGACGATCTGCCCTGCTTTGGACCCAGCGCCAGGCATGATGGCGTCTACCACCAGTTCGGCTTCTCCGCCCATGGCTTCCAGCTCGGGCCGGGCGCCGGCGCCGTGATGGCCGAAATCATCGCGACCGGCCACAGCAACGTGCCCATCGACGGGCTCGACATTGCCCGCTTCACAGCCTCAACCGCGCACTGACCTCTTTTCAACCTGGAGAAAGACCATGACGATCACCCGTTCCATCCGCACCCCGATCCAGAACCGCGTCGTCCAGACCGGTGGGCTGGTCTTCGTCGGCGGCACCACCGCCGATGACACGACCCAATCGATGGGGCCGCAGACCCAGAACATCCTGACCAAGATCGAGGGCTATCTCGGCGAGGTCGGCCTCGACCGGACAGCGATCGTCGCCGCGACGATCTTCGTCACGGACCTGTCGATGAAGAAGGAGATGGACCCGGTCTGGACCGCTTTCTTCGGCGAAGGCCTGCCGACCCGCGCCACCGTCGGCGTCGCCGATCTCGGCGGCACCACACTGATCGAGGTCGTGGTCACCGCCGCCAAGGGCTGACCCACAAGGACGGCATCAGCAATTCGCGCGCCTCCGCCACCAGGCGGGGGCGTCGTTCTACGTTCCGCATTTATACGCAGTGCCCGCCGTGCTCGGGCCTTTCCACTTGATGTCGGCGACAGACGACTCGACATGGGTCGCGCCCAGCTCCGCGCCGCCGGCCTTCAACCGCGCCAATGCCGCATCGCGCGCCTGATCCCGGAGCAGCACCTTGCCCAATGGCGATGCGCCTTCAAGCTCGCCGAGCTTCTGGCATTTCTCGACGACGCTCTTGGTATCGGTGACGACCACCGTATTCGAGCGCGAGTTCGGGATCACGCAGGCCGAAAGCGCGAGCAGGGGCAAAAGCAGCAGGGAACGCAGCATCGGGACTGTCCTTGAAACGACGGCGCGCAACGCGCCCGCCGCCATGATCCCCGCTATTGTCGTATTTTCAAGGCCCGGCCGCCAGAAAGCCTACCGCTTGCCTCAGGCAGGCTCCGGCATTCGCGCCGCCGGGCCGCCGAGATGCAGCACGGCGTCGAGCAGTTCGCGCGCATAGGCCGTCGCGGGCGCGCTGAACAAGGTGCGGCTTTCGCCCTGTTCGACCACACGCCCGTTCTGCAGCACGACAGTGCGCTCGCACATCATCCTGACCACGTTGAGGTCATGGCTGACGAAAAGCAGCGCCAGCCCGTCCTCGCGACGCAACCGGTCGAGCAGTTGCAGGATCACCGCCTGGACCGAGACATCGAGCGCCGCCGTCGGCTCGTCGAGCACGAGCAGGCGCGGCCGGCAGGCGATGGCGCGCGCGATGCCGACGCGCGCCTTCTGGCCGCCCGAAAGCTGGTGCGGAAAGCGCTCCAGCAATTCGCTCGGCAAACCGGCGCGCTCGGCGCATTCGCTGACCCGCCCCGCCAGCGCCGACCCATTCTTCATGCCGAGCAGGCGGCGCAAGGGATGGGCGATGCAGTCGAAGGCATTGAAGCGCGGATTGAGGCTGTCGGTCGGATCCTGAAAGACGATCTGGATATCCCGGCGGAATTCGCTGCGATGGAAATCGCGCGCCGGCAGCGAGCCGATCGCGCGGCCGTCGAACAGGATCTCGCCTTCGCTTGGGTCGATCAACCGGCAGATCATGCGCGAGATCGTGCTCTTGCCCGAGCCCGATTCCCCGACCAGGCCCAGACTTTCGCCGGCCGCAATGCTGAAGGAGACGTCGTCGACCGCCGTGACGCCGCCATCATAGCGCTTCACCAGCTTCTGAACCTCGAGCAGCAGCGGCGTGCCGGGAGCGGGCTTGGGGCGCAAGAGTTCGACGGCCGGTCCGGCCCTGGCGCCGTCCGGCGCGAGATCGGCGATCGTCGAGGTCGCGGTCGGCGAAGCGGCGACGAGGCGCTTGGTATAGGGGTGCTGCGGCGCGCTGAAAAGCGTCGCAGGCGCGGCCTGTTCGACGACCTGGCCCCGCTCCATCACCACAGCGCGCTGGCAATAGCGCGAGGCGAGGCCGAGATCATGCGTGATCAGGATCATCGCCATGCCACGCTCGGCCGTGATGCGGGCGACGAGGTCCATCACCGTCTTCTGCGTGGTGACGTCGAGCCCCGTCGTCGGCTCATCAGCGATCAGCAGGGCCGGCTCGCAGGCGATCGCCATCGCGATCATCACGCGCTGGCACATGCCGCCCGAGAGCTCATGCGGGTAGGCGTCGAGCCGCTTTTCCGGATCGCGGATCAGCACCGCCTTGAGCAGCTCGAGCGCGCGCGCCCGCCCCTCGCTCGCCGAGATGGGCTCATGCGCCATGATCGCATCCGCGATCTGTCGGCCGACGCTGCGGATCGGATTCAGCGCGCCGCGCGGGTTCTGGAAGATCATCGAGATCGCCGCGCCATGCAGGGAGCGCAATTGCTTCGACGACGCCTTGCTGATGTCCTGCCCCTTGAAGCGGATGCTGCCTTGCGAGATGCGGCCGGCCGCGTCGAGCAACCGCGTGATCGCGAACGCCGTCACAGATTTGCCCGAGCCGCTCTCGCCGACGATGCCCAGCGTCTCGCCAGCGGCAACGGAGAGGCTGACGCCGCGCACCGCCTCGACGGTTCCGCTACGGGTCGAGAAACGTACATGCAGATCGTCGATGGCGAGCAAGGGCTCGCTGATCATGGCGTCCATCGCGTCTAAGTCCGCATGCGCGGGTCGAGGATGTCGCGTAGCCCGTCGCCCAGCAGGTTGAAGCAGAGCACGCTCAGCATCAGCGCCAGCCCCGGAAACGCGACGAGCCACCATTTCCCGGTCGAGATGAAGCGTGCGCCCTCAGCGACCATGATGCCCCATTCCGGCGTCGGTGGCTTGACCCCAAGCCCGATGAAGGAGAGCCCTGCGGCGTTCAGGATCGCCCAGCCGAGATTGAGCGAGACCTGCACCGCCATTGCCGGCAGCACATTGGGCAAGAGGAAGCGCAGCACGACCGAGACATGGCTGTCGCCGCAAGCGCGCGCCGCCTCGACCCAGCCGGCGTTACGCCGGACATTCACCTCGGCGCGGGCGAAGCGGATATAGAAGGGCAGGTTGATGATCGCGGTTGCGATGACGATGTTCTCGACCCGGTTGCCGAGCGCCGCGACCATCGCCATGGCGAGCACGAACAGCGGAAACGCCATCAGCACATCGACGAAGCGCCCGACATAACGGTCGAGCCGGCCGCCGGCATAACCGCAGAGCGCCCCGATCACCGCCCCGATGACGAAGGAGAGCGTCACCGCAGAAGCAGCGATCGCGAGATCCAACCCCGCCGCCACGATCAAGCGGCTGAAGACGTCGCGGCCGAGCTGGTCGGTGCCGGCCCAGTATTTCGCGCTCGGCGGCAGCAACGCGTTGGGCACGTCGGACGCGACCGGGTCATAAGGCACGATCCACGGCCCGATGACGGCAAGCACGCAGAGCGCGAATGCGCCCGCCGCTGCGAAAGCCGTGACCGGGTTGCCGCGCAGGATCCAGACGGTGTGGCGCAGGGTCGCGGAACTCATAGCTTCGCTCCTCCGTCATTCCGGGGTGCGCCGAAGGCGCGAACCCGGAACCCACGACCGAGTGACCGGCAGGGTTTTCCAGGGCTCACCCGGTCATGGGTTCCGGGTTCATCGTGGAGCTTATCCTTGGGCCGACCAAAGGTCGGACCCGAGGGCGATGCCCCGGAAAGACCGGTGTGGGCGCAAGCCATCATTCCACCGACACCCTCGGATCGGCGATGCCGTAGAGCACATCCACCGTCAGATTCACCAGGACGAAGATCGACGCCATCAGCAGCACGAAACCCTGCACCGGCGCGTAGTCCGAGGAGAGCAGTGCGTCGAGCGCATAAGACGCGACACCCGGCCAGGAGAACACTTTCTCGACCAGCACATTCGCCCCCAGCATGGTCGAGAACACGATGCCGGCGATGGTCAGCACCGGCAGAAGAGCGTTCCGCAGGGCGTAGGTGACGATGACCTTGCGCCGCGACAGGCCAAGCGAACGCGCCGTGCGGACAAAATCGCTGCCGAGCGAGGCCAGCATCGCAGCCCTGGTGATGCGCGCCAGCGGCGCGACCACGAAGAGCGCCATGGTGAAGGCCGGCAGCACGAGCTGGCTCGCGGCCGCGCGCCAACCCTCCCAATCGCCGGCCAGCGCGAAATCGATCAGCAGGAAGCCCGTCACCAAGGGTGGCGGCGAGGTGAAGATGTCGACCCTTCCGGTCGGATCGGGCGCGAAGCCGAGCAGGTAGTAGAAGGCATAGATCAGCAGGAGCCCGGAGACGAAGGTCGGCACGCAGACGCCAAGCGCGCAGATGAAGCGCACGATATGGTCGATGCCCGAACCTTGCCTCAGCGCGGCCGCGACGCCGAGCGGCACCGCCGTGACCAACGCGATCAGGAGCGCGGAGAAGGTGAGCTCGAGCGAGGCCGGCAGCCGCGACTTCAGATCGCTCAGCACCGGCTGGCCCGTGGTCAGCGAGCGCCCGAGATTGCCGGTGCCGATATCGCCGAGATAGCGCAGGAGCTGCTCGGGCACCGGCTTGTCGAGCCCCATCTGCTTGCGGATCGTCTCGATCTCCTCCTTGCCCGCCGTCGGGCCCGAAGCAAAGAACACCGCTGGATCGCCCGGCAGCACCCGCATCAGCAGGAAGGTGAAGACGAGCACGCCGAACAGCGCCGGCAGTGACGAGGCGAACCGCCAGCCCGCACGCTTGGCCGTGATGGAGAGTTGCGACATACCGACTTCTGCTCACTCACACCCGCGATGTCGTCCCGGACACGCAGCGAAGCCGCGCCAATCCGGGACCCATTCCGGAGCATAGCCGGAAAGCGTTCCGGCATGGGTCCCGGATCTTCGCGAAGTTTATCCTTGGGCCGATCGAAGATCGGACCCGAGAGCTACGCCCGGGACGACCGACAGGTTCACACCAAACCGTCAGAGGTCACTTCCGGCTCAGATCGCGGAAATCGATCTGCCGGTGGAACTGGTAGACATAGCCGTCGATCGACGACGCCATCACCGCGTCCTGCGCCGGCTGCCAGAGCGGGATCTGCGGCATCAGTTCGAAATGCCGCGTGTTCAGATCCTTGCCCAGGGCCGCGTATTTCGCCTTGTCGGCCTCGAAGCGGGCGGTCTGCGCCCATTCCGTGATCTTGGCGTCGTCGAGCGAGGCGTAGTTCCAGCGGATCGGGCCGATATAGAAGTTGCGGTAGAAGTAATCCATCGAGGGCAGCCAGGCGACGATGCCCTCGGTGAAGAACGGCAGCTTCTTCTCGTTGATCAGCGTCGACATCTGCGCGTCCGGCAGCTTCTGGATGTCGACCTTGATGCCGACCTTCCCCAGCGATTCCTTGAGCAGCGCCGCCATCGGCTCGGCCGTGCCGGCCTGGCCGACATTGAAGGAGAAGGTCGTCGAGAAGCCGTCGGGGAGGCCCGCCACTGCCAGCTGCTTCTTGGCCTCGGCGAGGTCCGTCTTCAGCGGCTGCGGGATCGGGAAGACCTCGCCGGTCGGGGCCTTGCCGTCCGGCCAGTTCGCGCCATAGAGCGGCGCTCCCCGGCCGAACAGGGCCGCCTTGAACATGTCGTCATAGGGCAGCGCCGCGGCGATGGCGCGCCGGACCTCGATCTTGTCGAAGGGCGGCATCTGGTTGTTGAATGAGACGAAGGTGATCGAATTGTACTGAGGCGTCGAGACGACCTTGAGCTTACCCTTTTTCTCCAAGTCGGCGGCGTCGGTCGCCTGCAGGTCGATGACGATGTCGGCATCGCCCTTCTCGACCAGATTGGCGCGCGTGGCGGCTTCCGGCACGGTCTGGGTGATGATGCGCTTGAAGCTCGCCGGCTTGTCGGCCGAGCCGCGATTCCAGTCCGGATTGCGGCGCAGGATCGTGGTCTCGCCCGGCTTGTAGCTTTCGATGATGTAGGCGCCGGAGCCGGCGGTGTTGTCCTTGAGCCAGTTCAGCGCCCAGGGATCCTCAGCTGTCGCATGCGACTTCGCCAGCTTCGAATTGATGATCACGGGATAGACCACGGCAAGGTTCGCCAGGGCCAGCTGGTCGGGCTTGGGCAGCGTGACCTCGAAGGTGTGGGCATCGATGATCTTGAACTGGTCCGGGCTGGTCAGCGAGCCGGTCAGCAACTGGTTCTTGCCCAGGACATTGGCGCTGACCTCGCGGTCGAGCGACCATTTCACATCCTCGGCCGTCACCGGCGTTCCGTCGTGGAACTTCGCGTCCTTGCGCAGATTGAAGGTGATCTTCAGCCCGTCGGGGCTGACCGTGTAGCTCTCGGCCAATTCCCCGCGGATGCTGTCGAGATCGAACACCCATTTGCCGTTGAGCTGCTTTCTGCCGAAGGAGAGCAGCCGGTCATAGGTCAGGAGGCTCAGGCCGAAGGCCTCGCGGGTCGAGCCTGGAATGTTGGGATCGAGCGTGTTGATGGCCGCGCCGGTGACGTGGCGCAGCGTCTCGGCACGTGTCTGCGCCAGCGCCGGCGAGGCCAGAAGCGCAGTCGAGGTCAAGAGCGCGGCTGCAAGCCAGCCCGTCCGCACGATCGTCATGGTCGTTTCCCTCTTCATCAGCGCAGTCGCCAGGTTGGTTCCGAGCGGGACCGGATGCAAGCGTGGTGCCATGCAGCGCATCATCTCCCCTCTCGTCTCAGGCGGAAAGACCGGATCAGCGCAGCACGGCCTGCGGCACGTCATAGGCCTGGAACGAGGCCCAGTGCCGCTCGACATCAGCGCGGAACAGTCCGCGCGTGATGCCCGAGACCAGCTTGGGCACCGCCGTGGTCATCGCGTTGATCGAGGAGCCGGACGCCCCGAAGCTCATCGTCGAGGCAATGGTGAAGAGATGGATGTCGCTGATCCAGGGTGTCGCGTCCGGCACGCGCTCGGTCAGCGCGTAGTCATCGGCGAGATAGGGGAAGCGGCCGAGCCGCTCGTCACGCTCGGCCGCCGGCGGCGCATAGCGGTCGGCCCAGGCGGCGATGTTGCCGGCGAAACCGGCAAGCTCCGGCCGCACGGAGAGATCGATCTCGATACCTGCAGCAGCGATGACGAAATCGACCGTGAGCGAACCTTGCGGCGTCGTGATCTCGACACCGTCGGGTCCGTCGATCGCACTCAGAGCCGGCGCGCCGAGATGCAGGGAAAAGGCGTCGTGGCGGGCGCAGCGGTCATAGGTCGCTTGCGGAAACCCCTCCCGCAGCGCCAGGACGGCGCTCATGAAACGCCAGCGCCAGGCATCGTCGAGGTCGCTGAGATGGCGCAGGAAGCCGCGAAAGGTCAGCCAGCGATAAGGCTGGATCACTTGCGCCTCAGGCCGGCGGCAGAGCAGATGAACCCGAGCCGCCCCGGCCTCCAGCGCTGTCGCGGCATTATCGAAAGCCGACGCGCCGGCCCCGATCACCGCAACGCGCTTGCCCGCAAGCGCCGCGAAGTCGATCGGCTCGGCGCAATGCGCGCAGCGTGAGACCGGCAGCGCCATGAGCGGCGCCGGCATGGTCCAGTCGCCCAGGCTCTCCTGCCCGGTCGCGAGCACGATCTTGCGGGCATGCAGCGTCTCGGCCTTGCCACCGCAGCGCAGCGTCACCGCCAGCAGCCCGCCGGCGGGGGCGATATCGACCACCTCCACCTCGTTGCGGACGGGGATGCCGACGACATGGCGAAACCAGCCCAGATAATCCGCCCAGAGTCCCTTCGGGATCAGGGTCAGCTCATCCCAGCTTTCGACACCGAATTTGGCCTCGTGCCAGGATTGGTAGGTCAGGCTCGGCACATCGAGATCGGGGCCGGTGAAATCCTTCGGGCTACGCAGCGTGTGCATGCGCGCATAGGAGCGCCATGGCCCTTCCTGCCCCGCAGCCGCCTTGTCGAGCACCAGGATGTTCGTGACCTGCGAGCGCTGCAGGCCAAAGGCCGTCGCCAGCCCCGACTGGCCGCCCCCGACCACGATCACGTCAAAGGCGCGCTTGCCGTCCGGCCCTGGAACCGGCTCGAGCCAGGGCGCACTGGGATGGGCGGTGCGGGCGAGATCGCCGGCGATACGGCTCTCGAGAACCGATAATCCGTCATGCTTCATGACAACATCCCATGCAGTGATCATGCCGGAAACCGGTCACGCGGCAAGCCAGCCGCCATCGACCACCAGCGTCGTCCCCGTGCTGAACGACGAGGCGTCGCCGGCGAGATAGAGCACGGCTTGGGCCACCTCCTCGGCGCGGCCGAAGCGCTTCATCGCATGGCGGTTGCGCGAGGCCTCGCGCAACGGCTCGGGCTCGGCATGGCGGGCAAAACTGCGCCGCAGCATCGGCGTGTCGATCGCGCCCGGAGCGATCGCGTTCACGCGGATGCCGTCTTCGGCATAGTCCAGCGCCATAGTCCGGGTCAGGCTCAGGATCGCTCCCTTGGCCGCGATATAGGCGCTGTTGCCACGCCCACCGGCCAGCGCCAGTTGCGAGGCGAAGGTCACGATCGCGCCGCCACCCCGACGCTGCATCGCCGGGATCACCGCCCTGGCGAAGAGGAAGGTGCCGCCGACATTGGCGCGGAAGACGGCGTCCCAATCCTCGGGCGCGGTCGTCGTCACCGTACCGCCGCAGGAGAAACCGGCCGCCGTGACCAGAATATCGATATGGCCGAAGCGCGCGAGCACCTCCTGCGCGACGCCATCGGCGAAGCCCGGCAAGCCGACATCGCCGATATGAGCGCAGGCCTGCCCGCCGGCCTCGACGATCAGCGCCGCCGTCGCCTGCGCCGCCTCGGCATCGCGATCGACGACTGCGACGCATGCGCCTTCGCGGGCAAAGAGCAGTGCGCTCGCCCTCCCGATTCCCGAGCCGGCGCCGGTCAGCAACGCGACCTTTCCCCCAAGCTTCATCCCCCAAGCTCTTTCATCGCCCAAATCCTTGTCATCGCCCGAGCCCCCGGCCATGCATCCGCCACCAGGCGGCCAACCTATTTGCCGACTCCGCCACGCCGGTTGCAGCCTCCCAGCCGAATTCCTGCCTCATCCGCGAAATGGAAAGCGGCGCGCGGTCGCCCGGTCCGTGCAGGTCGATCGTCGCCGCCTCGCCGGGCTCAGCCAGGCGGCAGGTGAAACCGGGAAAATTGTCCGCCAGCGCCTGCCCCCACTCCAGGGCCGCGAAGCGCCGCGGCGTCGAGATATTGTAGAGCCGATGACGCAAGGCTGGCGCGCCTGCCACGATCCGCACCGCCTCGGCGAGATCGGGCGCATAAATCCAGTCGCGCAGGCCCGGTCGGGGCAGGATCGCGGGCAAGTCCTTCTCGGCAGCGGCGAGGATCTGGGCTTGCGGGCTCAGCGTGTCGCGCACGCCCGTCGCACGCTCCCAAGGGCCGAAGACACCGCTGAGCCGCAAGGAGACCAGATCGAGCTCCCAGAGATCGGCCAGCCGCCCGCCGACGCGCTCGCTCGCCCATTTGCTGATCGCATAGAGGCTGACCGGATCGCCCGGCGTCTCCTCGTCGAGCACCTGATAGCGCTCTCCGGCCGCCCCATAAGCAGCAGCCGAACTCAGATTGACGACGCGCCGGACACCCGCAGCCCGCGCCGCCTCCAGGATCGGCACCTGAGCGAGCAGATTGACCTGCAGGATCGTCTCCGGGTCGCGCGCATCGCGCGCCGCTCCGGCGGTGATCGCAGCGCCCATGATGACGACGTCGACGCCGGGCTGCACCGCCTCGGCGATCGCCGCCTTGTCGGTGACTTCCCCCTCGACGGCGGTCAAGCGCCCCGGCAACCGGGAAAAGGCCTTCCGGATGGCAGCAGGCAACGCCATGCGGTCGAACACAACAACGTCGTCGCCTTTCGCCAACATCGCCTCCGCGATGTTGAGCCCGACGAAACCGACACCGCCAAAGATCAGGATTCTCAAGAAACGCCCCTTCACACAGCTTGCACGCCACGGCGGCTGACCTAAGCGTCCAGCCGTGCCGCCCACAAGCGCGACCGGTCCTGATCATGCCCGCATCTTCGGCGCTGCGGCGCAAATTTCGCCCATCCGGCCGCGCCCGCCGCGGAACCGAGCCGGCATGTCGCATTGCATCGGCGCGAACCATGGTCTAGGCGTCGCGCGACACCTGCAGAGGCCGCGCGCCACCCCGCCGCCACGCCTGGAGCAGGATGCGAAAAGTGGGAACCGGTTTTTCGCATGGATTCAGCTCTCACCTCCGGTGAGAGACGGTTTCAGACATTGGCACTTCAGCCGCCGCATCGCGCGGCCCGTCCATTTTCCGAAAGGACCCCGAATCATGGCCCGCAAGAAATCGAAGCCGCTCGATGCCGAATTCGTGATGTTCGACGTCGTCTATACCGATGGCTCGCGCCGCTCCAACCGGCGGGTGCCGACCGCACTGCTCGGCGGCCTCGACGGCGACGAGCCCGCGCGCGACGCCATCATGGAGCAGGACCGCGCCATCGCCGAGAAATCCGGGATGCCGGCCCTGGAGATCGCCACCCTCGCCCGCTCGGGCAAGGTCGTCGAGAAACCTGGGCGCAAGGTCGGCTAAACAAAGGCGCCCTCAGGGCGACGCAGTATTCCCATGACGATCGGACCGGCTTAAACCAACAGGCGCGGTTGTTCTTGACCTGCAACGGCGCGTGTATTTTAAGTCGTTTCTCCATTGGGAGGCTGAAAAGGAAAAATTGATGCGTACCCTTCTCATCGTTGGCGCCCTGGCCGCCGTCGTTGCTGGCTGCCAGACGCGGCAGGAATCGCTCGCCGACGCCGAAATCACCTGCGAGTCGCAGGGATTCCGTCCTGGCACCCGCGCCTATCAGCAGTGCCGCTCGGCCAACTACACCGAGAACCGCCGCGCCAACTCCGAAGCCAGCAGCGCTGTTGCGGCCGGCGTCGCCGCCGGTGTCATCGGCGGCGCGCTCGTTGCCGCTGACAACCGCTCCTATTACGGCCGCGGTTACTACGGCCGCCGCGGCTACTGGTATTGATCGCAACGACAGGCTGGAGGCGGCTTTCGCCAGCCGGCGATCCGCCACCGCCTGGAGCGTTTTCGACAAAGCGCAGGGGCAATTGAACGATCCAATTGGATCGGACATTGCTTGGACAGACAAAACCCCGCGGCCGAGAGGCTGCGGGGTTTTTCGTGGCCACAAGAGCATTGCGCGAAAAAGTGGGCACCGGTTTTTCGCGTGAGCAATGCTCTCAACTTTTAGAATCGATCACGAGGCCGGCTGTCAGCGCTTCGGTGCGGGGCGCTTGCGCGCGGGAGCCGCATCGCTGCTCGACGATCCCAGCAACGATCCCAGCGCATAGACCGCCAGCCCGATCCCCAGCATCGCCGCGATCGGCTCCTTCTGGGCCCGCTGCGCGATCATCCGGCCGCCATAGCCGGCATAGTCGCGTGCATCGCCGCCATAGGCGTTCAGCCATTGCTGGCTGCTCTTCAGCGCGCCCTCGCCCGACTTGGCGGCATCCTTGCCGTAGTCACCAAGCAGGCCACGCAGCCTGTCGAAATCGGGCTGGTAGCGCTCCCAGCGTGATGCGGGCGGTGAGCGCAGGCTCGCCCAGGCGATCAATCCGATGCCCAGCGCACCCAGCCCGAACGCGACGACGGGGTTGCGCTCGACCACGCGTATCATCGCCTGGCCGCCTTCGCGGGCGGTCTCGACCGGATCGATATCCGTCAAGGCGTCCTTGGCGCGGGAGTAGCCGCTCCTGACCGTCTCCGTCGCCTTGTCGGCGACATCGGCGGCCTTGGCGCGCAGGCCGTTGGTCGCGTTGTCGATCTCGTCGCCGGCTTCGTCCCAGCTTTTCGGCACATCGGGCGGAAACTTGTTCATGGTCGCCATCGCGATCCTCCTTCAAGACACAGATCCAAGCCCAATGAACGAGGCAGCGATGCGAGAGTTCCGCCCGGCGGCGAGAACGCAACGCGCCGACGCCCGGTTTTCGCCCTTCGCCAGCCCCTTTCACCTGGGCGCGGGCCGGCGCGCAAAGGCTTGCCGGCAAAGGCTTGTTTCGGACGGCACTCGGTCATGACAGCGCCAAGATTGGATGGGATTCAGCATCATCCATCCCAATCGAGCCATCATCCCAATCGAGAAGGAGACGCTCATGCAAACACAGCACCTCCAGATCGCCCGCCCTGGCGTGATGTCGGACCCGGAATGGATCGCCCTCGAGAGCATCGACGAGCAGACCACCCATTTCATCTTCGACGATGACATGCTGGTCGTGCTGAAGGATCGCGGCCTCGTCGAGCCGCTCGGCGGGCGCTGGCTGGTCACCGAGCACGGCCAGAAGGCGCTGAACGAGCGCAGCCTCTGAGGCTATTCTCCTCTGGCCTGCCCAGTCTTCTCTGGTCCGCGCAGTCTTCGCGGCCTATCCTTCATCCCAACGCGACTGCGCGCGGGACCGCCGGAACTCCGGCGACCCCCGTGTCACCATGTCCGTCGGTGCTCCTTCGACTGCGAATCCCATGGCCAAGCCCGTCAGCATCACGATTTCCCATGAGCTTGGCCGCGAGGCCGCGCTGGCGCGCATCCGTGGCGGCGTCGACCGCATCCGCGACAAGCTCGGCATGGTGAAGATGCAGCTCGTCGAGGAGGAGTGGCGCGACAACACGCTGGATTTCGGCGTGGCCGCGCTGGGCTATACGGTGCGAGGCAGCCTCACCGTCGAGGAGAGGCTGGTACGCGTCGAGATGATGCTGCCCTGGATGCTGGCGACCTTCGCCGAGACGCTGAAGCTTGGCGTCGAGAAGCAGGGTCGCGTCCTGCTGGACAAGCCGAAGCCCTGAGGCCTCCGACCACCCGGCCACCTGGCGGAAACGCCACATCACCTCGTCGAAAGCGCTCTGAAAGGACCGCCTCAAGGTTGAAATTGCGCGACCCAGACGCCATGCTTCGAGTGCTCTCTCGAGCCGCCTTTCGCCTTCCCTGATCCTGCCCGCCTTCTGGAGACCTGATGCATCCTGGCCCGCTGATCGCCATTCTCGTCGCGGGCCTGTGCCTCGCCTTCGTCTTCGGAGCGCTTGCTCAGAAGCTGCGCTTCTCTCCCCTGGTCGGCTATCTCCTCGCCGGCGTCGCGGTCGGGCCCTTCACGCCCGGTTTCGTCGCCGATCAAGGCCTTGCCAACGAACTGGCCGAGATCGGCGTCATCCTGCTGATGTTCGGCGTCGGCCTGCATTTTTCGCTGAAGGATTTGCTCTCGGTCAAAACCATCGCGGTCCCCGGCGCGCTCGTCCAGATCGCGGTGGCGACCTTGCTCGGCCTGGGCCTGGGGCTTTGGCTCGGCTGGGGTTGGGTCGCGGGTCTCGTCTTCGGGCTCGCGCTCTCGGTCGCCAGCACCGTCGTGCTGCTGCGCGCACTCCAGGAGCGCCGGCTGGTCCAGACCGAGAAGGGCAAGATCGCGGTCGGCTGGCTGATCGTCGAGGACCTCGCCATGGTGCTGGCGCTCGTCCTGATTCCGACCATCGCCGACGCCCTGAACGGCGCCAGGCCCGGCACGCCGGTTCCGCTCGCCGGGCAGTTCGACCTCGGCCTCTGGGGCGTGCTGGGGCTGACGCTCGCCAAGGTCGTGGCCTTCGTCGCCTTCATGCTCATCGTCGGGCGGCGCGTCATCCCCTGGGTGCTGCATTGGGTCGCCCATACCGGTTCGCGCGAGCTGTTCCGGCTCGCCGTGCTGGCGCTGGCGCTCGGCGTCGCCTTCATGGCGGCGAGCCTGTTCGGCGTCTCCTTTGCGCTCGGCGCCTTCTTCGCCGGCATGATCTTGAACGAATCGCCATTGAGCCAGCGCGCCGCCGAGGAATCGCTGCCGCTGCGCGACGCCTTCGCGGTGCTGTTCTTCGTCTCCGTCGGCATGCTGTTCGACCCCGGCATCCTGCTGCGCGCGCCGCTGCCCTTGCTGGCGACGCTCGCCATCATCCTGTTCGGCAAATCGCTCGCCGCCTGGCTGATCGTGCGCGCTTTCGGCCGCTCGAATGCCGTCGCCCTGACCATTTCGGCGTCGCTGGCGCAGATCGGCGAGTTCTCCTTCATTCTGGCGGGCCTGGGCGTTTCGCTGGCGATCCTGCCCGAACAGGGCCGCGACCTGATCCTGGCGGGCGCGATCCTCTCGATCCTGCTCAACCCGGTGCTGTTTGCGATCATCGAGCGCTTCGCCACGGAGGCGAGCCCCGCAAAGCCCAAGCCGAGCGCCGCCAAGCCGGAGCCTGAGCCGGAACCCGAACGCGACATCGTCCCGACCAGCTTGAGCGACCACATGGTCGTCGTCGGCTATGGCCGGGTCGGCGCGCTCCTGGGAGCGGGCCTGGTGACGCATGGCGAGACCTTGCTCGTCATTGAGGAACAGCCCGAAGCCATCGCCGCAGCCAAGGCGCAAGGCGCCGAGGTGCTTGTCGGCAACGCCGCCGATCCAGGCGTGCTGGCCGCCGCCGGCCTGGCGCGGGCGCGCCGGCTCTTCGTCGCCATTCCCGAGAGCTTCGAGGCCGGCCAGGTCTGCGAACAGGCGCGACGCGACAATCCCGAACTGCCGATCGTCGCCCGCGCTCATTCCGACGCGGCAGTCGAACATCTGACCAGATGCGGCGCGAGCCTGACGATCATGGGCGAGGCGGAAATCGCCCGCGCCATGCTGGCGCTATGCGAGAAGCCCGCCGTGAATGGCGAGCCCTCTGCGGACAAGCCGCCGGTTTAGGGCCCTAATCACCAGAACCATACCGTCAGCCCCGGCCAGCGGGAAAGGTCAGCGGCGAAATCTCGAGATGGTCTCGCTTGGCCCAGTCGAGACCCTGGACGTTGGGCTCGGCCCGGCGCTGGGCCTCCTCCAGCTCGGCGGCGGCGCTGGCATAGTCCATGGTCAGCACCTTGCCGTTCTCGACCACCGTGACGCCGTCGACGATCACGGTCGTCACCGCCCGCTCGCCCGCCGCATAGATCAGGCTGCGGATAGGATCGCGCAGCGGGCGCATCATCGGATGGGTGACGTCGACCAGCACGATGTCGGCTTTCGCGCCCTTGGCGAGCCGGCCGATATCGTCGCGGCCGAGCGCCTTGGCGCTTCCCAGCGTCGCTGCGTTGAAAGCGTCGGAGGTGCGCACGTCATAGACGTCCTCGGCCATCATGCGCGAGCCGATGCAGACCGCGCGCAATTCCTCCAGCATGTGGTGGGGATAGGTGTCGGTGCCGATACCGACATTGATGCCGGCAGCGACATATTGCCCGAAACTCTGCATCGCGATGCCGCGGCGCTGGAACACGATCGGGCAATGCGCGACATTGGTGCCGGTTTCGACCAGCGCACCCATATCGTCCGTCGCCGGCCATTTCACCGAGGAGTGATGGTCGAGGAAGATGCCATGGCCGATGATCGAGAACGGCCCGAGCACGTCGAGCTCTTCCAGCCACTCCACCGGCGTCATGCCATGCCGGCGCGTGATCTCATGGAATTCGACCACGCTCTGGGCGGCATGGATCTGGAAGGGGATTTTTCGTGTCTCCGCCTCCTCATAGCTCGCCTGGATCAGTTCGGGCGTGCAGGTGTCGATCTGCGAGGGCGAGACCATGCCCGAGAGCCTGCCCGTTGCGTCGGCCGCAACCTGGTCCAGCAGCTTCATGGCCTGCGCCATCGCCTTCTCGCCGGCCTTGGCGTCCCACTCATATTGCGCCAGATGGCCGTTATCGGTGTACCAGCGCGCCGAGCGGTACATCGGCGCAAACACGGCGCGAAGACCCGAGGCCTTGAAGGTCTCGAACCAGCCGTCCCAGGCGGCAGACATGTCGACCAGCGTGGTGACGCCCGACATCAGCAGTTCGGAATAAGTCACCTGCGCGCATGGCTTGACGCCTGCAGCGTCGCAGCGGAACAGCGGCATGAACTCGTAGAGCGCCGTGCCATACATTTTCGCGCTGCCGAGCTCGTCGTTCCAGCCCTTGCACATCGCCTCCGAGGAGGGGTGCGAGTGGATGTTGACGAGACCGGGCATGACCATCTTGCCGCGCCCGTCGATCGTCGCATCGGCCTTGCCCTTATAGCTTCCGCCGACCTGCAGGATGCGGTCGCCCTCATAGGCGACATCGCCATCGCGCAGATAGACATGGCCCTTGGCCTTGGCGTCATAGGCGACGATCCAGCTGGCGTTGCGGATAAGGGTGATCGTCATGGGCTGGGCTCCGGCTAGGTGTCGCGGCCTTGCATGGGCAGGCGCGGGGATCCCTCTCCCGGAGGGAAGAGGGCAGGATGAGGGGTCGGCCAGAAATCGCTGGCCTACTCCGGCACGCGGTTGGATTTCCACTCGACTGGTCGAGGGGCCGACCCCTCACCCCTGCCCCTCTCACTGAACCCGGGTATACCCGGGTTCAGCACTCAGAGTGTCGAAGTCGGGTAAACCCGACTTCGACGTGAGAGAGGGGTTCCCCGCGCTTCATTCGTCGATGGCTTACCTGACGAACTTCAGGTCCAGCCCCTTATACAGCCCGCAACCATAGATGTTGTGGGCCTTGAAGGGGCCGAGCCTTGCCGAGGCCGCGATCTTCATCGGCTCGTGATAGAGCGGCAGCCAGACCGCCGCCTCATGCACCTTCGTCAGAACCTCGCCATAGGCAGCCGCACGGTCGGCTTCGTTCAGCGCGGTGATGCCCTTGGTCAGCAATTCGTCCGTCGCCGGGTCCTTCCAGTTCATCCGGTTGGGCGTCGGCGCGTTGGTCGAGGGGAAATACAGGTTCAGCGCATCGCCGGCCGAGATGTAGGGGAAGCTCATCCCGAACATGTCGAACTCCTGCGTCGCCATCTTGCCCCAGGCGATGGTGGCATCGAAGAGCTGGACCCTGAGATCGACGCCGATCTTGCGCAGATCGCCCTGGATCGCTTCCATCAGCTTCTGCCAGGTCGAGCCGGTGAAGCCATAGACGACCGGCGAGAGCTTCTTGCCGTCCTTCATGCGGAAGCCGTCGGGCCCCTTCACCCAGCCCGCCGCGTCGAGGATCTTGTTGGCCTCGGCGACATTGGTCTTGATCAGCTTCGGCGTCAGCGCCTTGTTCCAGTCCAGCGCCTCGGTCGAGATATAGCTATAGGCCGGCTCGACCTCCCCGAAATAGAGGTTCTCGGCGATCGCCTTCTGATCGACCGCCATCACCATCGCCTTGCGCACGGCGGGATCGCTGACGCCCTCCTTGTCGATCTTGAAGCCGACGAAGTAGGTCCAGAACGCCTCCTTCGACTCGACGATCCTGAGATTCTTGTTGGCGCGCATCTGGGCCATGCCGGAATAGGGCACATATTGCGTCACCTGGGTCTGGCCGGTCATCACCGCGGCCAGACGGGTGTTGTCCTCCGGCACGATGCGCCAGACGATCTCCTCGATCTGCGCCGGCCCGGTGTTCTGATAGATCGGCGGGCCCCATTTATAGGCGGCGTGGCGTTTCAGCCGGAACTCGTTGCGCGGCTTCCAGTCGCCCCAGCAATAGGGGCCGGTGCCGTTGAAGCCCTTGACCCCGAAATCGGCGCCGAGCGTCTCGACATTGGCCTTGTCGACGACGACAGCGAAGCTCTGGGTGAGCTGGTAGAGCAATTCCGAGAACGGCGCCTTGAGCTTGTATTCGACCGTGTAATCATCGGTCGCGACGATGTCCTCGATCTTGCCGGCGCGCCAGGCCACGGGCGAGCGCGTCGCCGGGTCGATCCAGCGCTTGATCGAATAGACCACATCCTGCGCCGTCATCTTCTTGCCGTCGCAGAAGGAGACGTCGTTGCGCAGCTTGAAGGTGTAGGTCTTGCCGTCAGGCGCCATCGTCCAGGAGGTGGCAAGGCCGGGCTTGATCGTCGCCATGTCGTGGTCGAGCGAGACCAGCGTATCGGCCATCATGAAGAGGACTTCGGAGGCCGAGCGCGCCGTCGAGCGATGCGGATCATAGCGGTCGCTGTCGACCTCGCGCACGATGGTGAGGCTGGCATTGGAGCCTTGCGCGAGCGCCGGGCCGGCAAAGGCAGCAAGGCCGAGGCAGGCCCCCATGACGATGGATTTCAGCTTTCTCACGATCTTTGTCCCCTTTGTTATGAATTTAAGTGTCGGTGGCGCGCCTCACATGTTCCGCATGCGCGGATCGAGCAGATCACGCAGCGCATCGCCAAGCAGGTTCACGCAGAGCACGATCGCGATGATCGTGAGGCTCGGCAGCAGCGAGATATGCGGCGCAAAGAACAAGGCGTCGCGCCCGAGCGAGGCCATCATGCCGAGCTCCGCCTCGGGCGGGCGCACGCCCAGCCCCAGGAACGACAGCGCCGCCCCGATCAGGATGATCTGGCCGAAGCGCAGCGTCATGAAGACGAAGACCGGCGAGATGCAGTTCAGCGCCAGATAGCGCCAGATCAGCGTCCGGTCCGGCAGGCCCAAAGCACGACCGGCCTCCATGTAATCCTGCCCCATCACCACGATCGCGGCGCTGCGGGTGATGCGCGCGACATCCGGCACGGTGGCGATCGAGAGCGCGATCACGATGGCCGTCAGCCCGGGACCGACGACGGCCGCGAGCGCCAACCCCAGCAGGATGGCAGGAAAGGACAAAAGGATGTCGGCCGAGCGCATCACAAAAGGATCGAGCCGCCTGTAGAAGGCGCCGAGCAAGCCCAGCATCGCGCCGAGCCCGCCGCCGAGGATGATCGAGGCCAGCCCCATCACCAGCGTCAATCGCGTCCCGTAGAGCAGGCGCGAGAGCATGTCGCGCCCCTGCCCGTCGGTGCCGAGCCAGTATTGCGGCAGCGAGCCTTCGCTCCAGCGCGGCGGAATGAAGGGGCGGCGCGTCGTCTCATAGGGGTCGAAGGGCGCAAGCCAGGGCGCAAACAAAGCCGCGAGCACGATCGCCAGGAGGATGATCGCTGCCAATAAGGCGAGCTTGTCGCCAAGGATCCGCCGCCAGATCGGCGAGAGCCAGCTCCGTTGCGCCGTCACCGGCGCGGCCTGGGTCGTCAGGTCAGCCATGGGTCTCGACCCTCGGATCGAGCACGGCATAGAGCATGTCGACGATCAGATTGATCACCAGGAAGGCCAGCGCCAGCACCAGGATCGCGCCTTGCGCCAGGGGGAAATCGCTCGCCAGGATCGCCCCGACCGCGAGCCGCCCGACGCCGGGCCAGGAATAGATCGTCTCGGTGACGACCGCGCCGCCGAGCAGATAGCCGGCCTGAAGGCCGATCAGCGTCACCACCGGGATCAAGGCGTTGCGCAGCACATGCTGGAGGATGACGGTGCGCTCGGCCAATCCCTTGGCGCGGGCTGTGCGGACATGGTCGGCGTTCAGCACTTCGAGCGCGGCGGTGCGCGTCATCCGCGCGATCGGCCCGATGAAGACCAGCCCGAGCGTCAGTGCCGGCAGCACGATCGAGGCGAGCCCCTCCAGGCTCCAGAGCGGCCCGCCGCGCCCGATGAAGGGCAAAAGCTCCCAGTGGTAACCGATATACTGCATCAGGATCAGGCCGATGAAGAACACCGGCGTCGAGACGCCGGCGACCGAGATCGCGATCACCAGCCGGTCGAGCAGGCGCCCGCGATAGACCGCAGCGATCGTCCCAAGCGCGATGCCCAGCGGCACCGCCCAGACCAGGCAGGCGAGCATCAGCTCGGCGGTCGGGCCGATCGCCTCGGCCAGCTCCGTGGTGACGCGGGTGTTCGAGATCAGCGAGACGCCGAGATCGCCCTGCAGCACGCGCGCCATATAGATCGCAAACTGAATGATGATCGGCCGATCGAGCCCCATATCCTGCCTGATCTGCGCGACCAGTTCGGGGCTCGCCATCGGCCCGGCGATGATCGCGGCGGGGTCCGCGGGAACAAGTTGCAGCAGCAGGAAACCGAAGAGCAGCACGCCGAACAGCACCGGCACCGAAAGGGCGAGGCGCGAGGCGACGTGGTTCAGCATGGGCGGTCCGCACCCGTCATTGCGAGCGCAGCGAAGCAATCCAGGGGGACGTCGAGCGAGCCCCTCTGGATTGCTTCGTCGGCTGCGCCTCCTCGCGATGACGAAACCATCACGCCTCCGCCTCGTACACCAGCTTGCCCTCGATGATCGTCAGGTCGCAGCGGGTCTCGTGCAAGAGCTGTTCCGGCGTCGCCTTGGAGAGGTCGCGCGAGAATACGGCGACATCGGCAGCCATGCCCGGCAGCAGCCGGCCGCGATGGGTCTCGGCGCGGTTCACATAGGCGCCGAAATCGGTATAGGCGGCGATCACCTCGTCGATCGTCAGGGCCTGGTCGCCGCCTATCACCGTCCCGCGCGAGCTCTTGCGGGTCAGCATGGTGTAAATGTTGGGCCAGATATTCGCGTCGCAGACCGGCGCGTCGGAGGAGGCCGCGGGCTTCAACCCCGCCGCGATCCAGTCGCGCATCGGATAGCTCTCGCTGGCGCGCTTCTCGTCGAGCACCGAGAGATAGAGATCGCCGAAATCATAGATGAAGACCGGCTGGGGCACCGGCTCGATGCCGAGCCGGGCCATGCGCGCGATCTGCTCGGGCGAGTTGAAGCCGCAATGCTCGATGCGATGGCGGCGGTCGGGATCGGGATGGTCGTCGAGGCCCGCCTCCATCGCATTCAGCGTCTGCTCGATCGCGGCGTCTCCGATGGCATGGACGGCGAGCTGATAGCCCTTGGCATGGTAGTCGCGCGTCAGCGCATCCATCTCGGGGTCGGTCAGGCAGAAGATCCCGCTGGTCTCGGGCTCGCCGAGATAAGGCTCGCTCATCGCCGCGGTGCGCCCGCCGGCCGAACCGTCGGTGAAGATCTTGACCGGGCCGACGCTGAGCCAGTCGTCGCCCGCTCCGGTGACGAGACCGTCGGCAAAGCATTGCTCGACGATGCCGTTATGCCCGCCGAGCAGGCACATATTGGTACGCACCGGCAGGCGGCCCGTGCGCTGAGCCGTGCGATAGGCCGCGACCTCGCGGTAATAGGAACGGATGCCGACGGCCGCATCCATCACGCTGGTGATGCCGAAGGAGTTGCAATAGCGCCCGGCGCGCTCGATCGCCTCGACCAGCTCCTCATCGGTCGGGTCCGGGATCACGGCCTTGATCGGGTCGCGGCCGTTCTCGGCCATCAGGCCGGTGAGCGAGCCGTTGACCTGCTCGATCGCACCGCCCGGCGGCACCGGCGTCGCCTCGGTGATGCCGGCGATCTTCAGGGCCATCGAATTGGCGACCGAGAGATGGCCGCAGGCTCGCACGATATAGACCGGGTTGCTCGGCGCGGCCTTGTCGAGTTCGGTGCGATGCGGATGGCGCTTCACGTCGAGTTCGAACTGGTCGTAGCCGCGCGCCAGGATCCATTCGCCCGGCTTCACCTCGGCGGCGCGCTTCGCGATCATCTCCAGCAGGCCGTCGAGCGTGCGCACGAAGCGCGGCCGGATGTCGAGCTCCAGCATGGTCAGCCCAAGCGGCAGCAGATGCAGATGCGCCTCATAGAGGCCCGGCGTCGCCGTCCGGCCGGCGAGGTCGATCACCTTGGTGGCGGGACCGATCAATGGCGCCATCTCGGCTGGCGTGCCGGTCGCGAGCACCTTGCCCGCCCAGAGCGCCACCGCCGTAGCATATCCTTCTCTCAAACCGAGATAGACAGGTCCATTCTGCAGGACCATGTCGGCTTTCGGAAACGCGACCATCGATTTCGTTCCTCCCGGTACGAAATCATGGCCGCTTCACGACAGCCCGGCAATCCGCGCGGCGCGCGAATTTTCGGCGCGCCTGCGCAAGATTCTGCCGCCTGTCGATCCTGTGCCTTGGAGGAACGCGCGGGAATTCGCTAGAGCCGGATGATTTCAGCTGGGCTCACGAAGTGATCCCAGCTGAAATCTGAATCCGTCTCTCATCTAAAAGTGAGAGCAGGATCGATTGCGAAAAACCGGTGCCCACTTTTCCGCATCCTGCTCTACGGCGAGTTGGCTGGCGTGGCCGTCGAGAACCGGAGCGCAGCGGACATGTGTCCGTGAGCACCGGAAGTGCAGGCGGCCGCGTCAGTAGAATTCACGCCAGTTCGAACTTGATCTCCTGCGCGCCTTCCCAGAGCGTCTTGCGGCCGAGCGTGTAGAGGTTTTCCAGCCCCGAGGTCAGCGTGATGAAGTGGTTGCCGGCGAGCTGGCCCATCTTGCTGGCGAAGTGCACGCCGCCATAGGCGAGCAGGATCTCGGTCTCGCTGATGCCGCCGGGATAGAGGATGATCTGGCCAGGCGCCGGATAGCTGGTGTGGTTCTCGTAACCGACGCCGAAATCGAGTTCGCCGAGCGGCATCCAGACGCCCTCGCCGCTCCAGCGCACATGCACGATCTTGCTCTCGAACGGCATGTGCCGGAGGAAGGCGGCGCAGGTCTTGGGCGCGGCTTCGAGTTCGAGCTTGCCCTCGAAGGTGAAGGGGCCGGCGGTGACGATCAGCTTGGTCATGGAAATCTCTGTCTCTCGAAACGGCTTCGCAGGGTGATTGCCCGTTTGGCCAGGCTTTCGCAAGACCCGGGTGCTCGCCATGACGGCCGGCAGGATTAAGAGATCGCCTCCTTGAGGTCGAGCGTGCCGGCCTTGCCGATCGCCTCGTAATTGCGCTTGAGCCAGCGCTTGGCCGCCGCCCGCCCCATGTCGCGCAGGCGCAGCAGGAAGTCCCAATCCGCATTCATCCGCGACGACGAGGTCAGCTGCGCCAAGGGCGGCCCGCCATCGATCCGGTGCATCAGCACGCGCTTGTACTCGTCGGTCGGCAGTTTGCCGCTGTCGACGAGCTTGTTGACGAACTCGATCGCGCGCAATTCGCGCAGGAGCGAGGCGTTGAAGGTGATCTCGTTCAGCCGGTCCTGGATCGCGCGGGCATTGGTGGGCAGTTCCTTGCGCTGCAGCGGGTTGATCTGCACCAGCATGATGTCGTCGCAATGGGCCTCGTAGAACAGCGGGAACAGCGCCGGATTGCCCATATAGCCACCGTCCCAATAGGCCTCGCCTGCGATCTCTACGGCCTGGAACAGCATCGGCAGGCAGGCCGAGGCCATCAGATGGTCGGGGCTCAATTCATCACCGTTGAAGACCTTGATCTTGCCGGTGCGGACATTGGTCGCGGCGATGAAGAGCTTGACGTCCTGGCTGGCGCGCACCTTCTCGAAATCGATCAGGTCGGCGATGACGCCACGCAGCGGGTTGATGTTGAGCGGGTTGACGTCGTAGGGGCTCGCGACCTTCGAGAACATCTCGAACCAGATCAGGCCCGGCGGCGTGCCGCTGTTGCCCCAGGCACCGAGCATGGTGTCGATCAGCGAGCGCTCCGAGCCGCCATATTTGCCGTCGACGCTGATCGCCCGCCAGAAGCTTTCGAGCTTGGCGCGCGCGCCTTCCGCGCCGCCTTCGAGCCAGCCCTCGCTCAGCACGACGGCATTCATAGCGCCGGCGCTGGTGCCCGACAGCGCCTCGATCGCCAGCCGCCCATCCTCCAGGATCGCGTCGAGCACGCCCCAGGTGAAGGCGCCATGCGCGCCTCCGCCCTGGAGCGCCAGCGAGACGGTCTTCTCGGCCTTGGGGCCGGCGAGCCCCTTGACCCGCGCCGAACTGCGCCTGCGCCGACCGGTCACGCCGCGGTCCAGCCGCCATCCATCGGCAAGATCGTGCCGGTGATCGACTTTGCCGCATCCGTGCACAGGAAGACCGCGAGCGCCGCGACCTGCTCGACCGTGACGAACTCCTTGGTCGGTTGGGCCGTCAGCAGCACGTCGTTGATGACCTGCTCCTTGGTCATGTTGCGCGCCTTCATCGTGTCGGGGATCTGCTTCTCGACCAGCGGCGTCCAGACATAGCCGGGCGCGATCGCGTTCACGGTGATGCCGTTGGTTGCGACTTCCAGTGCCACCGTCTTGGTCAGGCCGGCGATGCCGTGCTTGGCCGAGACATAGGCCGATTTGAAGGGCGAGGCGACGAAGGCGTGCGCCGAGGCCGTGTTGATGATCCGGCCCCAGCCCTTCGCCTTCATCTTCGGCAGCGCTGCGCGCGTGGTATGGAAGGCCGAGGTCAGGTTGATCGCGATGATCATGTCCCAGGTCGCGATCGGGAATTCCTCGATCGGGGCGACATGCTGGATGCCGGCATTGTTGACGAGGATGTCGACCGCCCCAAAAGCGGCTTCGGCCTGGGCGATCATGCCGGCGATCTGGTCGGGCTTGGTCATGTCGGCGGGCGAGAACAACGCCTTGACGCCGAACTCGCTTTCGAGCCCGGAACGGAGCTTTTCGGCATCGTCAGCGGGCAGGATGCCGTTGATGACGAGATTCGCGCCTTCCTTGGCGAGCGCATGGGCATAGGCGAGGCCGATGCCGGAGGTCGAGCCGGTAATCACGGCGCAGCGGTCTTTGAGGAACATGAACGTCAAGGCTCCTGACATTGAGGATAGAAATGCTTAGGTTCGGTGCCGAGCGGGCGATATGTCAGTGACCGGAAAAGGGTCGCGGCGCGGCGCCTGATGACCTATTGCAACGCAACATGACCAAAATGCAGCCACACGCACACGATCATGACGGCGCTGACGATGCAATCTGCCGGCATGCGCATGACCATCGCAATCACGCGGCCCAGGCCCTGGCCCGGGCCGAGCATCTCTGCCGCGAGCGCGGTCTCAGGCTGACGCCGATCCGCCGCAAGGCGCTGGAGGCGCTGCATGCCGACCACCGCCCCGTCGGGGCCTATGACCTGGCCGATCGCATCTCGCCGGCCGGCGGGCGTCGTCTCGCGCCGATCTCGATCTATCGCGCGCTCGATTTTCTGGTCGAGCAGGGCTTCGTCCACCGACTCTCCTCGCGCAACGCCTATATCGCCTGCCTGCACGGCCATGGCGCCGACGAGGTCGTCGCCTTCCTGATCTGCGAAGCCTGCGGCGGCGTCGACGAGGATTCGTCGCCCGCCATGAAGAAGGCCGTGGCGGCGATCGCGCAGACGCGACAGTTTTCCCCCTCGCATCAGGTGGTCGAGATCGTCGGCCGCTGCGAGCATTGCCGGAGCGTTCAAGCATGAACGAGCGCGTGTCGCCTCCCTGCCTTCCCGATCAGGCCGGACCGCAGCCGCGCCGGCTGACCGTGTCGGTCCAGGTCGGCTCCGTCACCGTCGGCGGCGGGGCGCCGATCGTCGTGCAATCGATGACCAACACCGACACCGCCGATATCGCGGGCACGATCGCGCAGGTCGCGGCGCTCGCCCGGCAGGGTTCGGAACTCGTCCGCATCACGGTCGACCGCGACGAGGCCGCCGCCGCCGTCCCGCATATTCGTGAGCGGCTCGACCGCATCGGCATCGACGTGCCGCTCGTCGGCGATTTCCACTATATCGGCCACAAGCTGCTGAGCGACCATCCCGCCTGCGCCGAGGCGCTGGCGAAGTACCGCATCAACCCCGGCAATGTCGGCTTCAAGGACAAGAAGGACCGGCAGTTCGGCCAGATCGTCGAGCTCGCGATCAAACATGGCAAGGCCGTGCGCATCGGCGCGAACTGGGGCTCGCTCGACCAGGAATTGCTGACCGTCCTGATGGACGAGAACGCCGTCTCGGCCACCCCGCTCGATGCCCGCGCCGTGATGCGCGAAGCGATGGTGCAGTCCGCCCTCCTCTCTGCGCAACGCGCCGAGGAGATCGGATTGGGTCGCGACCGTATCATCCTTTCGGCCAAGGTCTCGGGCGTGCAGGACCTGATCGCGGTCTACCGCATGCTGGCCAACCGGGCCGACTACGCCATCCATCTCGGCCTCACCGAAGCCGGCATGGGCTCGAAGGGCCTCGTCGCCTCCTCGGCCGCGCTCGGCATCCTGCTGCAGGAGGGCATCGGCGACACGATCCGCTTCTCGCTGACGCCTGAGCCCGGCGGCGACCGCACGCTCGAGGTCAAGGCCGCGCAGGAACTGCTCCAGACCATGGGCTTCCGCGCCTTCGTGCCGCTGGTGGCGGCCTGCCCCGGCTGCGGCCGCACCACCTCGACTGTGTTTCAGGAGCTGGCGCGGGATATCCAGAGCTGGATCTCAAGCTCCATGCCGGAATGGAAGACGCGCTATCCCGGTGTCGAGACGCTGAACGTCGCGGTGATGGGTTGCATCGTCAACGGCCCCGGCGAGTCCAAGCATGCCGATATCGGCATCTCGCTGCCGGGCACGGGCGAGGCGCCGGTCGCTCCGGTTTTCGTCGACGGCCGCAAGGTCACGACCCTGCGCGGCCCGTCCATCGCCGCCGAATTCAAGACGATGGTCGATGGCTATATCGCGCGGCGTTATGGTGGGCTGGGCGATGCGGCGCAGTAAGATCGAACCGGCACGCCTTTGCGCGCCGGCCTGCCTGTGTTAGACGCCCCGGCCTTTCGCTGCACCGCAGCGCGCGCGGAGATCCCTGATGGGGCATGATCAGCCGAATCCCCCGACCACGCGGCCGGAGGATTCCCGTTTCGGCCTCGATGATGGTCATGGCAGCGCAAGCAAGCAGGCGCACTCGACCAGCAGCTACACCACGCTCGCGCTTGGCGCGCTCGGCGTCGTCTATGGCGATATCGGTACGAGCCCGCTCTACGCGCTGCGCGAGACCGTCCTGGCGGCAACCGCCGCCCATGGCGCCGTGACCGGCGTCGCGCTCGCCACCCCGGTGCCGCGCGACATCGTCATCGGCGTGCTCTCGCTGATCCTGTGGTCGCTGGTCGTCGTCGTCTCGCTGAAATACGTGCTGCTCCTGATGCGGGCGGACAACAACGGCGAGGGCGGTATCCTGACCCTGGTCGCCCTGGCGCAGCGCGGCCTCGGCCGGGCGCGCGGCGGCGTCGTCCTGTTCCTCGGCATGGCCGGTGCGGCCTTGTTCTATGGCGACGCAGTCATCACGCCGGCGATCTCGGTGCTCTCGGCCGTGGAGGGCATCAAGCTGGTGACATCGGCGCTGGACGACTACGTGCTCACCATCGCCTCGGTGATCCTGGTCGCGCTGTTCATCGTCCAGAGCGGCGGCACCGAGAAGGTCGCGACCTTCTTCGGGCCGGTCATGCTGGTCTGGTTCCTGGCGCTGGGCGGGCTCGGCATCTACCACATCGCCGACGATCTCAGCATCCTCTCCTCGATCAACCCCTATTACGGCCTGCGCTTCTTCATCGACCACCCGGCCGTCTCTCTCGCAGTGCTCGGCTCGGTCTGCCTGGCCGTGACGGGCGCGGAGGCGCTCTACGCCGATATGGGCCATTTCGGCCGCGGCCCGATCCGCAGCGCCTGGACCTATGTGGTCTTCCCCTCGCTCTGGCTGAACTATCTCGGCCAGGGCGCGCTGATCCTCTCGGACCCGAGCGCGATCGACAATCCGTTCTACCGGCTGGCGCCGGAAGGCTTCATCCTGCCGCTCGTCATCCTGGCGACCATCGCCACGATCATCGCGAGCCAGGCGGTGATCACCGGAGCCTTCTCCCTGACGCGCCAGGCGATCCAGCTCGGGCTGTTGCCCCGGCTCGAGATCAGGCACACCTCCGAGCACACCTCCGGGCAGATCTACATCCCGCGCATCAACTGGATGCTGCTTGTCGTCGTGCTGATCCTGGTCTTCGCTTTCCGGACCTCGTCCAACCTCTCGCACGCCTATGGCATCGCCGTGTTCGGCACCATGGTGGTGAGCTCCCTGCTCGCCTTCATCGTGATCCGCCGCGGCTGGGGCTGGAGCCTGCCGGCGACGGTGGCGCTGATCCTGCCGTTCCTGGTCATCGACGTCGCCTTCTTCTCCGCCAACATGCTGAAGCTGTTCAGCGGCGGCTACATGCCGGTGCTGCTGGCGATCTTCCTGGTCGTGCTGATGTGGACCTGGGTGCGCGGCACCAAGATCCTGTTCGACAAGACGCGCAAGACCGACGTGCCGCTGCTCGAACTTGTCGGCATGCTGTCGAAAAGCCCGCCCGTCCGCGTCAAGGGCATGGCGGTGTTCCTGACCAGCGATCCCGAGACGGCGCCCGCCTCGCTGCTGCACAATCTCAAGCACAACAAGGTGCTGCATGAGCGCAATGTGATCCTGACCGTGCGCTCGGCCGACACGCCGCGCGTCGCCGAGGAGGAGCGCGTCAGGCTCTCGCGGATCACCGACGATTTCTGGCGGGTCGAGATGGTCTACGGCTATATGGAGAGCCCCAATATCCCCAAGGGGCTCGCCGTGCTGCGCAAGCAGGGCTTCAAGTTCGACATCATGTCGACCTCGTTCTTCCTGTCGCGCCGCTCGATCAAGGCCTCGCCGCAATCGGGCATGCCGATCTGGCAGGACAAGCTCTTCATCAGCCTGACCAAGAGCGCGACCGACGCCACGAGCTTCTTCCAGATCCCGACCGGCCGCGTCGTCGAGGTCGGCACGCAGGTCTCGGTCTGAGGACTGCGCATCTCCCCCTCTCAGCCCTCATCCTGAGGAGCGGCCATCGGGCCGCGTCTCCATGAGGGCTGAGGGGTAGAGGGTCGGAAAGCAGGCAGGCTTCAATCCAGCCGCGCCGAGCCCTCGGGCACATGCCTGACCCGCTCGCGATAGAGCAGGTACAGCCCCGAGGCGATGACGATGCTCGCGCCGATGAAGGTCCAGCGGTCCGGCCACTGGCCGAAGGCGAACCAGCCGAGCGCGATCATCCAGACGATCTGCGAATAGATGAAGGGCGCAAGCACCGTCGCCGGCGCAAGCCGATGCGCGAGGATCAGGAGCCAATGGCCGAAGCCGCCGAGCACCCCGGTCGCGAACATCAGCAACCAGACCAGCGGGCTTTGCGGCACCGTCCAGAAGAACGGGATCAAGGGTAGCATGGCAAGCGTGCCGGCGACGCCCGAATAGACCATCGTCGTCTCCGGCGGGTCGAAGGCGGCAAGCTTGCGCGTCGCCAGCGAATAGAACGAATAGCAGACGCAGCCGAGCACGCTGAGCAGGGCGGCAGGATGCATCCCGCCGAAGCCCGGCCGGGTGATCACCAGCACGCCGAGAAAACCGACGCCGATGGCGATAAGCCGGCGCGGGCCCGGCCATTCCCCCAGGAGCGGACCGGAGACCAGCGCCACCAGGAGCGGCCCCGCGAACATGATCGAGACGGTTTCGGCGAGCTGGAGATATTTGACCGCGATGAAGTTCAGCATCGTCGAGCCCAGCAGCAGCAGCGAGCGGACCGCCTGGAGCCAGGGTCGTTGCGTCCGCAGGATGCCGGGACGGCTCCACGGATTGAGCAGCAGGCAGACCAGCGCCATGCTGCCGACATAGCGGGCGAACACCACCTGCACCGGATCCATCGAGGCCGACAGCCATTTCGCGCTGGCATCGAGCATGGCGAAGCACAGCACGGCCCCACACATCAGCGCGATCGCGGCCAGCCGCGTGCGGCTGGTTTCCGGAGTGTGGGGATGGGCGGCCAAGAAAGGTTCCGTCATGCGCTGGCAGAATGCCAGGGGCAGATTTAACCGTTTTACAACCTCAGGCCAGTCGATGGCTGCATGCAATCCATGCGCGTATCAGCCGTCGCTGTCGGCCTCGTCGCCATCGACATCGCCATCCTCGATCTCGACGCCGGCTTTCGACAATCCTTTGGCGGCTTTGCGGAGAAGCTTGCGCAGCTGCTTGCGCTCCTTCGCGTCCAAACGTTCGAGCAACTCGTCCTCGACCTGGTTCCAGACCGCATCCAGCGTCCCGGCGGTCTTCTGGCCGAGTTCAGTCAGCGCGACCTGGACGAGGCGTCCGTCGCGGCTGCCGCCTTCGCGCGTGACGAGGCCCTGCAATGAAAGCCGTCCGATCGTCTTGGAAACCGTCGGCGGCTTGACCCGGAGCAGGGTCGCAAGCTCCCCCATCGTCATCGGCGCGGGCATCAGCGCCTTCAGCGCCTGCTCCTGGCCCGGGAACAGGCCAAGTGCGTTGAGCCGCTCGCCCATCCGCGCGCGATGCAGCCGCGCGGTCACGAGCAGGGCACGGCCGACGCTCTTCTCCAGCGACTTGGTCATGAGCCGGTCCTTGCTAATGGTTTCGGCGATCGTTCGCCGGCTCTCAGATCGCCTGCGATCGTGACACGCTGATGACGTCGGTGAGACAGATGCTTCACAGCCGGAGGATATTAGCACGAACCCGGTCTAAAAATGCCTTACGGCTCTCCGGCGTCGCGCGGTTCATGTCGTAATGCGCAAGGTAGCGCGGCCGCGCCCCGGGGTGGCAGACCGCGCGCAGCACCCGGTTGACCGCCTTGCGCGGCGGATCCCCCATCAACAGCGCGCGCCAGCGCGTGCCGCCATAGGTCGTCACCGCAGCGAGCTTGCGGATGTTCCAGAGATTGGGCCTGACCTTGCCGTCGACCAGCTTGAACGAGACGCCGGGCAGGAAGACCCTGTCGAAGAACCCCTTCAGGATCGCCGGGTAGCCGAAATTCCACACCGGAAAGCACAGCACCAGCGCCTCGGCTCTCTGCAACCGCTCGACATAGCCGGCAACGGGACGCGTGTTGCTGGCGAGGTCGTGATAGCCCACGCGCTCGGCCCGGCTCAGCACGGCGTCAAAACCCTCGGCATGGAGATCGCAGTCGTCGACCTCGTGCCCAGCACGCTTCAGGCTCGTCACCACGGCCTCGTGCAGCGCCGCGCCATAGCTCTCGGGATCGGGATGGGCATAGAGCACGAGCACCCGCATCGTCAGCCCACCCCGGCTTCGGACAGGCTGCGGAACAGAAAAGTCTTGCCTGATGCGTAATCGTAGGCCGGGTCCTCCCAGGCGATCATCTTGCCGGGGTTGAGCAGCCCTTGCGGATCGGCCTGGCGCTTAAAGGCGAGCTGGGCTTCATCGGTCTGCTTCATGCCGCCCTCCTCCAGCGTGTAGCGATGCGGGTTGAAGATCGGCGCGCCCATCGCCTCATGGATCGCCATGATCTCCTCCAGCCGCTCCTCCGTGGTGAAGCGCACCAAGGGCAGCCCGAAGCAGGTGATCTTGCCGTCGAAGCGGACGAATTCAAGATGGCAGAGCACTTCATCGCCGAAGCGCGCATGGATCGCCTCGACCAGTTCGACCTGGTTCGGGAACGGGTAGAGCACCTGGAGATAGGTGATGGCGGGATCAACGCGCAGCGCCCTGAGCGTGGTGTGGTTCCAGCCGAGCTCATAGGCGGGCGGCAGGCCCTTGGCCTCCTCCGGGGAGAGCCTGTCCGAACGCATCAGCAGTTCGGCGCCCTTGAAACGCTTGGCATAGGCGAGCAGCGAGTCGACCGCGAAATCGGCCGCCATGACGATGACGAGATGGCTGTCGCGCGGCAGGAATTTCCTGTGCCGCAGGAAATAATCATGGGGAGCCGGCGCAGCGACGACGGCAAGGTTCTTCAGCGCCAGCCCGTCCTGCTCGCCCAGCCCATTGGCGAATTCCGTCGCGGCCCGCAAACTGCCGAAGCCGAGGATGACATCGACCCAGTCGTAAGCCGGCGCCAATGGCATCTCGACTTCAGTGATGATGCCGTTGGTGCCATAGGCATGGGCGACCTTGTGCAGATCCTCGCCGCTCAGCTCCAGAATGCGCGGCGAGGCCTCCATCGTCGCGACCTTGAGCGCGATGATGTTGCCCCAGTCGCGCAATCCACCCCATTTGATCGAGCCGACGCCGCCCGAACCGCCGGCGATGAAGCCGCCGATCGAGGCTGTCTGGTAGGTCGAAGGGTGGAGCCTGAGTTCCTGGCGCGAATGCTTGCGGGTCTCGTCATCGATCCGCGCCATGATCGCACCGGGCTCGGCGACATAGCGGCCAGGCGCGATCGCCCTGACCTTGTTGAAGCCGGAGAGATCGAGCAGCACGCCGCCCAAGAGCGGCATGGCCTGGCCGTAATTGCCCGTGCCGGTGCCGCGCGGCGTCACCGGAATGCCCAGCACATGCGCGGCTGCGAGCACCTCCAGCACCTGCGCCTCGCTTGTCGGGGACACGACGATGTCGGCGGTGACATGGTCGAGCTGGCGCTTCAGCACCGGCGAATACCAGAAGAAGTCGCGGCTCCTCTGCTTCACCAGCGCCGGGTTGTCCTCGCTGCGGATGCCGCCGAGGCGAGCTTTCAAGGCGGCGATGTCGTAGCGGGCGGTCATGGTGCCCTCGTCCCGATGGCCTGCGCCGAAAACAACACCCGCGCCGTCATCCCGGACGCAGCGAAGCGGAGCTCCGGAATCCATCGTAGGGAACTGCGCTCTACGATGGATCCCGGGACAGGCCCGGGATGACGGCGCGGGAGAGACAAACGGCACGGCATCACGAATGCGCGCTCCCCATCAGACGATCGAGCTCGCGATGGTCCGGCAGCGTCGTGTCGATCGCCTTGCCATTCACCAGCACGGTCCGGTCGGTCTGGGGGCGGGCAAAGAACTCGGTCCAGTCGCGGGCGCGGGTCAGGATCAGGTCGGCCGCTCCGCCGGGCGAGAGCACGCCGGCGCCGGTCGCGCCCATGATCGCGGCCGGCGTCCGCGCCACCGCATTCGCCCAATCGGTTCCGGAGTGATCGAACTGGAGGATGCGCGTGCCTTCGCGCAGCACCTCGATCAGGTCGAGGTCGCCATAGGCATAGAACGGATCGCGGGTGTTGTCGGAGGCGATCATCACCGGCACGCCCGCCGCCTTCAGTTCATGCAGCGCCGTGACCCCGCGCCAGCGCGGCGTGCGGCCGGGCGCACGGTCCTGCAGATACATGTTGCACATCGGCAGCGAGACCACGCTGATCCCCGCCTCCCTGACCTTGGCGATGATGCGCGCCTCGTCATCGGGCTGCTGCACGGCGAGCGAACAGCAATGCCCGCACAGGATCTTAGTCGCGAAGCCATGGCGGATCGCGGCATCCGCGATGTTCTCCAGCGAACGCGCCTCAGGGTCATTGGTCTCGTCGACATGGAAATCGAGGTCGAAGCCGTTCTCGATCGCGGTGCGGAAGACGATGTCGAGCGCCGCATCGAGCTCCGGGATCATATAGCTGACGCAGCCGAAGACGCCGTCGCCATGCGTCTTCACCGCCGCCGTCACCGCCCGCATATGCTCGGGCTCGAGCGCGAGCTGGATGCCAAACAGCGGCGATGCCTGCAGCGCGATGCGGCCGGCCCATTCCGCCCTGAGCTCGGCGAAGATCGGCCAGGAAATGCCGATCTGCTTGCCGAGCGAATCGAGATGCGTCCGCATCGCCGCCGTGCCATGGGCAAAGGCGCAGCGCAGGCCGAACTCCATCCGGGCCCGCACGTCGTCCGCGGACCAGTTCGCCTCGCGGTCGATCAGGACATTGCTCAGCGCGCCCATGAAGCTGCCGTCGGGATTGCGTCGGCGCGGCCAGATATGGCCCTTGTCGAGATGGACATGGCAGTCGACGAGGCGGGGCAGCACGATGCCGCCGTCGAGATCGAAACCGGCGCCTGCCTCCAGCGATTCGGTTCCCGCCGGCAGGATCGAGACGATACGGCCCTGCTCGATGCCGATATCGACCTTCGCCAACCCGTCGCGATCGGCGGCGAGCGAAGCGCCGTCGAGGAGGCAGAGCGGCGCGCGGGCATTGCTCAGGCGAAAGGAGGCTGTGCCGGGCAGGGAAGCAAAACCGCTGGTCACGTCGTCGTCTCTCCCGCTCGGCCTTGCATCGCTGCGCAGCGATCGATACCGGCCTGCAATGACGCGTGCAACCAAGACGGCGTCGCATCCGGGCTTGTCGCCGCCGGGCCGATCGCGCATGAGGACGGCTCGCGGACGAGACGAGGAGTGTCAGGCCATGCCGGATCAGGCGCGCATCATCGATGGCAAGGCGGCGGCCGCCGCGCTACGGGGCGAGATCGGCCGCGAGGTCGCGGCGATCAAGGCGGAACGTGGCCTCACGCCCGGCCTGCATGTCGTGCTCGTCGGCGAGGATCCGGCAAGCCGTGTCTATGTCGCCTCGAAGGAAAAGCTCGCCGCCGAGATCGGCATGAACTCGGTCGCGCATCGCCTGCCGACGGAGACCAGCCAGGCCGAGCTCCTGGCCAAGATCGCCAGCCTCAACGCCGACGATGCGGTCGACGGCATCCTGGTGCAATTGCCCCTGCCCAAGCATATCGACACCGGCCGGGTCATCGATGCGATCGACCCCGCCAAGGATGTCGACGGCCTGCATCCGATCAATGCCGGCAAGCTCGCCGGCGGCAAGAACGGCCTCGTGCCCTGCACGCCGCTCGGCTGCATGCTGCTGCTGCGGCAGACGCTGCCGACGCTGTCGGGGCTGGAGGCCGTCGTGATCGGCCGCTCCGAGCTTGTCGGCCGCCCCGTGGCGCAATTGCTGCTGCAGGCCGATTGCACGGTGACGATCGCCCATTCGCGCACGCGCGACCTCGCCGCCGTTGTGCGCCGCGCCGATATCGTCGTGGCCGCGGTCGGCCGGCCGCATTTCGTCAGGGGCGGCTGGATCAAGCCCGGCGCGACCGTGATCGATGTCGGCATCAACCGCACGCCCGATGGCAAGCTGGTCGGCGATGTCGCTTTCACCGAAGCGGCCAGCGTCGCCGGCGCGATTACCCCGGTGCCGGGCGGCGTCGGTCCGATGACGATCGCCTGCCTGCTGCGCAACACGCTGACGGCGTTCAGGGCAAGGCGGGGCTGAGCAGAGACGGCTGTCGCGCTTAATCGGATCGCTTCAATTAGAGCTTCCGACCTGACGCGATTTTTATCGGATGATGGCATGGTTCGCGATGTAACGTTGCGAGACAGCCTATGCGCATTCAAACAAGCTTGCCGGGTTTAACTTATGCCGGCCTTGCCGCCGCGGTCTTTGCCTGGATCTGCACCAGTACCGGCATCTACAGCATCTCGCCGCAGACACTGAACTCGGATCGCATGGTCCTGCTGGCTCTCAGCTCAGCTATTGCGTTCAGCACCATCTTCGCAATCGCTCACGTGGCATTCCGTTCTAGCGGTCTCTCGAACCGCCTAGCCTATGCCGCAGCAGGCGCGATCGGGATGACCGTGGCCCTGCTCATAATTATGGATCCTGCCTCGCGTTCCGTGATGTTTCAGTCGGGCGAAGTGTTCCGCTCCCTGATCCTGCCTGCAGTGTCGGGGTGGCTGGTCGGCACATTCTATCACTGGCATGCGGGGTTCGACACGTCGGGCGATGATCTCGAAGCGCTCGAGGCCGCGGTCGAAGAGCACTCACAGACGATGGCGGCAGGCGGCGATGCCGCAGTTGGACTTGCCGCTCACATCCGGACGCCCACCGCCGAGTATTTCGACGGCCCGATGCAGGTCTGCAGTTCGTTCAACGCCGCCGTTGCTGCGGCCGTCACAGCCATCATGGTGTCCCACATCTCGATGTGGTTCTTTCTGATCCTCACGCAGTTGCGCGCCTTCGGCTTCCCAGCGGGGTCGCGGGCGCCTTCCGGCAAAGCCCTGCCGTCGGGCATCGCGATTCCAGATTATTCGCAATACACGGAGGCCTTGACCGCCGTTCTCGGATCGACCCTGACGATGACCCTCCTGCTCGTGATCCCCGTCACGCTGATCGTCTATGCGACCCATCTGGGACTGAAGGCCTTCGGCAAGCTGTCATATAAGGACTACGGCCTTGCGGGACTGGCCGTCCCGCTGGCTATCAGCTTGCCGCTCTTCTTCGCGCTTGTCGTCGGCTTGCAGCTGGCGATTCCGTTCGCCCTTGCGATGATGGCCTATCGCAGGATGGCTGGCCTCGAACCCCTGTCGCTGCCCGACGACATCCAGGTGAAGGACAGGCGGACCCTGATCGCCAGCAATCACGCACGGCGACGCTTTGCGCGCGTAATCGCCAAAAGCTGAGCAGTACGGGCGGCGGCAGCCGCCCGCCAGTCACATATGGATAGGGCGCTTGCCCACGGCGAGGGCGGCTTCCTTCACCGCCTCGGCCAGCGTCAGATGCGCATGACAGGTGCGGGCGAGGTCCTCGGCCGAGGCGGCCTCCTCGACCAGCCGGATCGCCTCGAGGATTTCTTCGAGAACGACATCCACCCGCCTCACCATCAGAAGACTCGGATGGCCTCGCTCTCGATCTGCGCTCTCAGCTTGGGGTGCAGGCTCTTGCGTGTGGTGAGATCGATCTCGACCCCGAGTTCCCCGACGAGGAAGTTCCGCATCCCAGCGAGATCGATCAGCGAGAATTTTCGACCTGGGACGACATCGATGAAGAGATCGATGTCGCTGTTGGCCGTTGCCGTGTTACGTGCCGTCGAGCCGAAGAGAAAGGCTGCTTGCGCGCCACGGGCGCGCAGGGCGTCGGCGCGACGCGCGAGTTCGAAAGCAGCCTCTTCTCGTGTCATGGCGCCGATCCTACATCAGACCGGCTCGCGAACCAAAACCGAAGCCGCGCTCGAAAGAGAGCCGCCGCTCACATATGGATCTGACGCTTGTCCACGGCGAGCGCGGCTTCCTTCACCGCCTCGGCCAGCGTCGGATGCGCATGGCAGGTGCGGGCGAGATCCTCGGCCGAGCCGCCGAACTCCATCAGCACCGTGACCTCGGCGATCAGATCGCCGGCATGGGGGCCGATGATGTGGCAGCCGAGCACGCGGTCGCTCGCGGCATCCGCCAGGAACTTCACGAAGCCATCAGTATGGCGCATGGCGCGCGCCCGGCCATTGGCCGTGAAGGGGAATTTGCCGACCTTGTAGGCAACGCCCGCGGCCTTGAGCTCTTCCTCGGTCTTGCCGATCGCGGCGACCTCGGGAGCCGTGTAGACGATGCCGGGAATCGCGTCGTAATTCACATGGCCGGCCTTGCCGGCGATGATCTCGGCGACCGCCATGCCCTCATCCTCGGCCTTATGGGCGAGCATCGGGCCGCGCACCACGTCGCCAATGGCGTAGATGCCGGCGACATTGGTCTTGAAATGATCGTCGATGATGACGCGGCCGCGCTCGGTCGCAACGCCGGCCGCTTCCAGGCCGAGCCCGTCGGTGTTCGGGCGGCGGCCGATCGCGACCAACACGATATCGGCCGAAAGCGTCTTGGCCTCGCCCCCAGCGGCGGGCTCGACGGTGACGGTCGCGCCCTTCTTGGCCGTCTCGACCTTGGTGACCTTGGAGCCGAGCTGGAAGGTGAAGCCCTGCTTCTCCAGGATGCGCTGGAACTGCTTGGCGATCTCGCCATCCATGCCGGGCAGGATGCGGTCGAGATACTCGACCACGGTGACCTTGGCGCCGAGACGGCTCCAGACCGAGCCGATCTCCAGGCCGATCACGCCGGCGCCGACCACGACCAGTTCCTTGGGAACGGCGGTCAGCTCGAGCGCGCCGGTCGAGGTCACGACGACCTTCTCATCGACGCTCACGCCGGGAAGATTGGTGGATTCCGAGCCCGTCGCGATGACGATGGCCTTGGTCTCGAGCTCCTGCGTCTTGCCGTCCTCGGCGGTGACGACGACCTTGCCGGCAGCCGGGATCGAGGCCGTGCCGTGGAAGGGCTCGATCTTGTTCTTCTTCAGCAGGAAGGCGACGCCGTTGACGTTGGCGTCGACCGTCTCCTGCTTGTGGACCAGCATCTGCTTGAGATCGAGCTTGGGCGTGCCGACGACGACGCCGAGGCTCGGGAAGGTGTGGCTAGCCTCCTCGAACATCTCCGAGGCATGCAGCAGCGCCTTGGACGGGATGCAGCCGACATTCAGGCAGGTCCCGCCATGGGTCTTGCGCTTCTCCACCACGGCGACCTTGAGGCCGAGCTGGGCAGCGCGAATGGCGCAGACATAGCCGCCGGGGCCGGTTCCGATGACGACGAGATCGTAGGACATTTAATTTCTCTCGATGGATTCAGGCGAGGGATCGGGAAAGGAGCAGCGGCGCGCAGTGCGCGAGCCTATCCGTGACGGAGGACATCAACGGCTCCTTCCAGTTCAGCTGACCGCACGGACCGCCATCAGCAGGAGCCCGACGATGGATGCGATCCAGACCGCGGTGCGCAGATAGGGCACACCGGCGAGGTAGAGAGGCAGGTAGATCACGCGTGCCGCCAGCCAGAGCAGCCCGCCGGCGAAGCCAATTCCATCGGCGCGCTGCAAGACGATCAGCAGCAGCGCCAGAAGCCCGAAGGCGGGGAATGTTTCGAGATAGTTGCGGAAGGCCCGGTCGGCCCGCCCCGCGAAAACCCCGAGAGGCCGACTGCCCTCGTCACGCGCCCCGGTGTTCCAGGCCGAGCCCCGTTCGCGGGTGACGGACCTCACCTGCACGGCAAGATAGAGCAGCAGCAGAATGACGCTCGCGACGATCAGGGTCGCCATCGCTGCGCCATCCCGCATGCCAAAGGTCCTCAGAGATCCAGCACGAGACGCGCCGGGTCCTCCAGCGCTTCCTTGATGCGGACGAGGAAGGTCACCGCTTCCTTGCCGTCGATGATGCGGTGATCATAGGAGACCGCCAGATACATCATCGGGCGCACCACGATCTGGCCGCCGACGACCATCGGGCGCTCCTGGATCTTGTGCATGCCCAGGATCGCCGATTGCGGCGCGTTCAGGATCGGCGTCGACATCAGCGAGCCGTAGACGCCGCCATTCGAGATGGTGAAGGTGCCGCCCTGCATGTCCTCGATCTTGAGGGCGCCGTCGCGCGCCTTCTTGCCGAGCACGCCGATCGCCTTCTCGACACCCGCGATCGAGAGCTGATCGGCGTCGCGCACCACCGGCACGACCAGGCCCTTATCGGTGCCGACCGCGACCGCGACGTGATAATAATTCTTGTAGACGATGTCGGTGCCGTCGATCTCGGCATTGACGGAGGGGATCTCCTTCAGCGCCTGCACGCAGGCCTTCACGAAGAAGCCCATGAAGCCGAGCTTCACGCCATGCTTCTTCTCGAACACGTCCTTGTACTGGTTGCGCAGCGCCATCACCGCCGACATGTCCACCTCGTTGAAGGTGGTCAGCATCGCCGCCGTCGCCTGGGCTTCCTTGAGGCGGCGCGCGATGGTCTGGCGCAGCTTGGTCATCTTGACGCGCTCTTCGCGCGAGGCGTCGTCGGGCGCCGACGGAGCACGCACCTGGATCGGCGCAGCCGGGGCAGCGGGCGCGGGAGCTGCGGAACCGGCCGCGATCGCGGCCAGCATGTCGCCCTTGGTGACGCGGCCATCCTTGCCCGAGGCATTGACGCCTGACGGGTCGACGCCGCTCTCGGCTGCCAGCCGCGAGACGGCCGGGCCGGAATCAGCAGCCTTGGTCGCGGGCTTGATCTGCGTGTCTCCAGCGACCTCGCCAGCCTTCTTCTCGGCCGCGGCCGAGCTCGATTCGCCAGCCTTGCCAGAGGCCTGCGCCACAGCGGCGTCGGCCTTCTTCTCTTCGGCCTTGGCGGGAGCGGCGGCCTTGCCGTCGCCAGCCGTGATCATGCCGAGCAGCGCGCTGACGCCGACCGTGTCGCCTTCCTTGGCGACGATCTCGCCAAGCACGCCGGCGGCTGGCGCGTTGACCTCGAGCGTGACCTTGTCGGTCTCCAGCTCGACCAAGGGCTCGTCGGCCTTCACCGCGTCGCCAGGCTTCTTGAACCACTTGCCGATCGTGGCCTCGGAGACGGATTCGCCGAGGGTGGGTACGCGGATTTCGGTCGCCATGTCAGGCCTCTGTTGGTGTCTTTGTCTGGCGTGTCGTGATGGGCGCTACTGGTGTCAGGCCGCGAAGGCTTCGTCCAGGAACGCGTTGAGCTGTGCGAGGTGCTTGGACATCAGGCCGGTCGCCGTGGCTGCCGATGCCGGGCGTCCGACATAGCGCGGCCGCTTCGACTTGACCCCGGCATGGCCCAGCACCCATTCGAGATAGGGCTCGACGAAGGTCCAGGAGCCCATGTTCTTCGGCTCCTCCTGGCACCAGACCACGTCGGCGCCCTTGAAGCGCGCCAGCTCCTGCGCCAGCGACTTCAGCGGGAACGGATAGAGCTGCTCGACGCGCATCAGATAGACGTCGTCGATGCCGCGCTTCTCGCGCTCTTCCAGCAGGTCGAAATAGACCTTGCCCGAGCACAGCACGACGCGGCGGATCTTGGCGTCCTTGACCAGCTTGGTGGTCGAGCGGCCGCGCTCGGCATCGTCATGCAGCACGCGATGGAAGGTCGAGCCTTCGGCGAGCTCGGCGAGGTCGGAGACGCAGCGCTTGTGGCGCAGCAGCGACTTCGGCGTCATCAGGATCAGCGGCTTGCGGAAGTCGCGCTTCAGCTGGCGGCGCAGGATGTGGAAATAGCTCGCCGGCGTCGAGCAGTTCGCCACCTGCATATTGTCTTCCGCGCACATCTGCAGGAAGCGCTCCAGGCGAGCCGAGGAATGCTCCGGCCCCTGGCCCTCATAGCCATGCGGCAGCAGGCAGACGAGGCCCGACATGCGCAGCCATTTGCGCTCGCCCGACGAGATGAACTGGTCGAACAGCACCTGCGCGCCATTGGCGAAGTCGCCGAACTGCGCTTCCCAGCAGGTCAGGGCGTTCGGCTCCGACAGCGTATAGCCGTATTCGAAGCCGAGCACCGCCTCTTCCGAGAGCATCGAGTTGATGACCTCGTAGCGCGACTGGCCCTCGCGGATATGGTTCAGCGAGGTGTGGCGCGCCTCGGTCTCCTGGTCGATCAGCACGGAATGGCGCTGCGAGAAGGTGCCGCGCTCGCAATCCTGGCCCGAGAGCCGGACCGGGTTGCCGTCGAGCAGGAGCGAGCCGAAGGCCAGCGACTCAGCCGTCGCCCAGTCGATGCCCTGCCCGGTCTCGACCGCCTTGCGGCGGTTGTCGAGGAAGCGCTGGATCGTCTTGTGGACGTTGAAGCCGGGCGGGGTCGCGGTGATCTTCTCGGTGATCTCCTTGAGAACCTCGGCGGGAACGCCGGTCGCACCGCGACGCGGATCGTCCTCGTCGGCGCGGATCGCCTTCATGCCGGCCCAGCGGCCGTCGAGCCAGTCGGCCTTGTTCGGCTTGAAGGCCTGGCCCGCATCGAACTCGATCTCGAGCTTGGCCTTCCAGGCCGCGCGCGCTTCGTCGACCTCGCCGGGCTGGATCACGCCCTCGGCCTCGAGCTTGGCGGAATAGAGCTCCAGCGTCGTCTTGTGGCCGCGGATCTTGCGGTACATCAGCGGCTGGGTGAAGCCCGGCTCGTCGCCCTCGTTATGGCCGAAGCGGCGATAGCAGAACATGTCGACCACGACCGGCTTATGGAATTTCTGCCGGAACTCGATCGCGATCTTGGCGGCGAAGACGACGGCTTCCGGATCGTCGCCATTCACATGGAAGACCGGAGCCTCGACCATCTTGGCCACATCGGACGGATAAGGCGAGGAGCGCGAATAACGCGGATAGGTCGTGAAACCGATCTGGTTGTTGATGATGAAATGCACGGAGCCACCGGTACGGTGGCCCTTCAGGCCGGACAGGCCCAGGCATTCCGCCACCACGCCCTGGCCGGCGAAGGCAGCGTCGCCATGCAGCAGGAGCGGCAGCACCTTGGAGCGCTCGACGACATCGCCGAACTGGTCCTGCTTGGCGCGGACCTTGCCGAGCACGACGGGGTCGACGATTTCGAGATGCGACGGGTTGGCGGTCAGCGAGACGTGGACATTGTTGCCGTCGAACTCGCGGTCGCTGGAGGCGCCGAGATGATACTTGACGTCGCCCGAGCCCTCGACGTCGTCAGGCGCGAAGGAGCCGCCTTTGAACTCGTGGAACAGCGCGCGGTGCGGCTTGCCCAGAACCTGGGTCAGCACGTTGAGGCGGCCGCGATGGGCCATGCCGAAGACGATGTCGCGCACGCCGAGCGCGCCGCCGCGCTTGATGATCTGCTCCAGCGCCGGGATCAACGATTCAGCCCCATCAAGGCCGAAACGCTTGGTGCCGGTGTATTTCAGGTCGATGAACTTCTCGAAGCCCTCGGCCTCGACGAGCTTGTTCAGGATCGCCTTCTTGCCCTCGCGGGTGAAGGCGATCTCCTTGTCTGGGCCCTCGATCCGCTCCTGCAGCCATGCCTTCTGCTCCGGATCGGAGATGTGCATGAACTCGATGCCGACCGTGCTGCAATAGGTGCGCTGCAGGATCGCGGTCATCTCGCGGATCGTGGCGAACTCCATGCCGAGCACGTTGTCGATGAAGATCTTGCGGTCGAGATCGGCCTCGGTGAAGCCGAAGGCGGCCGGCGAGAACTCCTCGGGATCCCGGGCCTGCTCGATCCCCAGCGGGTCGAGCTTGGCGTGGAGATGGCCACGCATGCGGTAGGCGCGGATCAGCATGATGGCGCGCACGGAATCGCGCGTCGCCTGCTGCACGTCAGACGCGCTCAGGGCGGTGCCAGCGGCCTTGGCCTTGGCGCCGAGCTTGTCGGAGACGATCTTCTCGACCACGGCCCAGTTGCCGTCGAGCGCCGAGACCAGCTCGCCATTGGCGTGAACCGGCCAGTTCGGCTTCTTCCAGGAGGCGCCCTTGGCGTTCTGGATGATGGCCGAGCCTTCATCCTTCAGCCCGGCGAAGAAACCCTGCCACTGCTCGTCGACCGATTTCGGATCGGCCTGATAGCGGGCGTAGAGATCCTCGATATAGGCTGCGTTGCCGCCATAGAGGAAACCCGTCTGGGCGAGAGCCTCGTTGATGTCCTGGCGAGCCATGATCTGTCCTGCCTTTTCCTGCCTGCAACGTCATGGTCGGCCTTGAGCCGACCATCTTTTCGGTAGCGTCCAGCGCGTCACGAGATGGTCGGGCCAGGCCCGACCATGACGCGCGAGACCCTCAGCCCTTCAACACGTCGACCAAGGTCTTTCCAAGGCGCGCCGGCGAAGGCGAGACCCGGATGCCGGCCGCTTCCATGGCCGCGATCTTGTCTTCCGCGCCGCCCTTGCCGCCCGAGATGATCGCGCCGGCATGGCCCATGCGACGTCCGGGAGGCGCCGTGCGACCGGCGATGAAGCCGACCATCGGCTTCTTGCGGCCGCGCTTGGCTTCGTCCTTGATGAACTGCGCCGCGTCCTCTTCCGCCGAGCCACCGATCTCGCCGATCATCACGATCGACTTGGTGTGCTCGTCGGCCAGAAACATCTCCAGCATGTCGATGAACTCGGTGCCCTTGACCGGGTCGCCGCCGATGCCGACGGCCGTGGTCTGGCCCAGGCCCTCGCGGGTGGTCTGGAACACCGCCTCATAGGTCAGCGTGCCCGAGCGCGAGACGATGCCGACCGAGCCCGGCTTGAAGATGTTGGCCGGCATGATGCCGATCTTGCTTTCGCCCGCCGTGACGACGCCGGGGCAGTTGGGCCCGATCAGCCGCGACTTGGAGCCCGACAGCGAGCGCTTGACGCGCACCATGTCGAGCACCGGGATGCCCTCGGTGATGCAGATGATCAGCGGGATCTCGGCGTCGATCGCCTCGCAGATCGCGTCCGCGGCGCCCGGAGGCGGCACATAGACGACGGACGCCGTGGCGCCGGTCTTGTCACGGGCTTCGGCGACGGTATCGAAGACCGGCAGGCCCAGATGCAGCGCGCCGCCTTTGCCCGGCGAGGTGCCGCCGACCATCTGCGTGCCATAGGCGATCGCCTGCTCGGAATGGAAGGTGCCGTTCTTGCCGGTGAAGCCCTGGCAGATGACCTTGGTGTTCTTGTCGATCAGGATGGACATGGTTTCTCCTCAGGCCTTCTTGATCGCAGCCACGATCTTCTGGGCGGCATCGTCGAGATCGTCGGCGGAAATGACGTTCAGGCCGGAGGACGAGATGATGTCCTTGCCTTCCTGCACATTGGTGCCCTCGAGGCGCACCACCAGCGGAACCTGAAGGCCGACCGCCTTCACCGCGGCGATGACGCCGCGCGCGATGACGTCGCACTTCATGATGCCGCCGAAGATGTTGACCAGGATGCCCTTCACCTGCGGATCGGCGGTGATGATCTTGAAAGCCGCGGTGACCTTCTCTTCCGTGGCGCCGCCGCCGACATCGAGGAAGTTCGCCGGCTCCTCGCCATAGAGCTTGATGATGTCGAGCGTCGCCATGGCGAGGCCGGCACCGTTGACCATGCAGCCGATCGTGCCGTCGAGCGCGATATAGGCGAGGTCATATTTCGAGGCTTCGATCTCCTTGTCGTCCTCCTCGGTCGTGTCGCGCAGCGCCACGATCTCGGGGTGACGGTAGAGCGAGTTGGAGTCGAACGAGATCTTGGCGTCCAGGCACTTGATCTGGCCCTGCGTCGTCACGATCAGCGGGTTGATCTCCAGCATGTCCATGTCCTTGGACACGAACGCCGTGTAGATCTGGCCCAGCACCGTGCCGGCCTGCTTGGCGAGATCGCCGGAGAGGCCGAGGATCCGCGCCATGGCGCGGCCGTGATGGGGCATGATGCCGGTGGCGGGATCGACCGAGAAGGTCTCGATCTTCTCCGGCGTGTCATGGGCGACGGCCTCGATGTCCATGCCGCCTTCGGTCGAGATCACGAAGGCGACGCGCGAGGTCTCGCGGTCGACCAGGGCCGAGAGGTAGAACTCCTTCTCGATGTCCGAGCCATCCTCGATATAGAGGCGGTTGACCTGCTTGCCGGCATCGCCGGTCTGCGCGGTCACCAGCGTGTTGCCGAGCATCTCCTTGGCGTGGCTCTCGACCTCGGCGACCGACTTGGCCAGCCGCACGCCGCCCTTGGCGTCAGGGCCGAGTTCCTTGAACTTGCCCTTGCCGCGGCCACCGGCGTGGATCTGGCTCTTCACCACATAAAGCGGTCCGGGCAGCTTCTTGGCGGCCTCGACGGCCTCGGCGACCGTCAGCGCCGGAAAACCGGCGGAGACCGGCGCGCCGAACTCCTTGAGTACCGCCTTGCCCTGATATTCGTGGATGTTCATGTGCTCGGTTTCCCTGAAGCGAAGGTTATTTTGGCAGTCGGCAATAGGCAGTAGGCAGTAGCAAAGCGAGCCGGCGCCAGTTTCACGACTGCCGACTGCCTATTGCCGACTGCCCTTATGTCACGCCAATGACGGATCGACAGCCTTGCAGGCGTCGATAAGGGTCTGGACCGAAGCCACCGACTTCTCCAGCATCGCCTTCTCGGCGCCGTTGAGGCGGATCTTGACGACCTTCTCGACGCCCTTGGCGCCGATCACCACCGGCACGCCGACGAACATGTCCTTGACGCCGTACTGGCCCTTGAGCGCGGCCGCCGCCGGCAGGACGCGCTTCTGGTCCTTGAGATAGCTCTCGGCCATCGCGATCGCGGACGCCGCGGGCGCATAGAAGGCCGAGCCGGTCTTGAGCAGGTTGACGATCTCGCCGCCGCCCTTGCGGGTACGCTCGACGATGGCGTCGAGACGCTCCTGGGTGGTCCACTTCATCTTGACGAGGTCGGGCAGCGGGATGCCGGCAACGCCGGAATAGCGCACGAGCGGCACCATGTCGTCGCCATGGCCGCCGAGCACGAAGGCCGAGACGTCCTTGACCGAGACCTTGAACTCATCGGCGAGGAAGTGGCGGAAGCGGGCGCTGTCGAGCACGCCGGCCATGCCGCAGATCATGTTGGGCTTGAGGCCCGAGAATTTCTGCAGCGCCCAGACCATGGCGTCGAGCGGGTTGGTGATGCAGATGACGAAGGCCTTGGGGGCGTATTGCTTGATGCCCTCGCCGACCGACTTCATCACCTTGAGGTTGATGCCGATCAGGTCGTCGCGGCTCATGCCGGGCTTGCGCGGCACGCCGGCGGTGACGATGATCACGTCGGCGCCCTTGATGTCCTCATAGGACTGCGTGCCGGTATAGCTCGCGTCGAAACCGTCGACCGGCGCGGATTCGGCGATGTCGAGGCCCTTGCCTTGCGGGATGCCCTCGGCGATGTCGAACATGACGACGTCGCCCAGTTCCTTCAGACCGGCCAGGTGCGCGAGCGTTCCGCCGATCTGGCCGGCGCCGATGAGGGCAATCTTCTTGCGGGCCATATCCTAGTCCTTGTCCTTAGGTGCTGCGGGAGGCCGGTGGCCGGCCGAAACCGTGGGTTTCTTTGGCCCAAACGGGGCTTTTGCCGCAACCCTGTCGTTTGCGGGGGTGAAGACCGGCCTCGATGCGCGCCAGTTTGGGGCTCAACCGACCAATCGACCTGATTTCAAACACTTGCACCGGGCAAAAATGCGGCCGCCTTGTCCAACGCCAAGAAAATTGGCAATGACAATTTACATAATTTGTAATTTGTCACAAGATTTTTCAGATAATCCCGGTCTCCAGCACGCGCAGCGCGACGCGGATCAGCGTGGCCAGACGCATATCGACCGAGGCCTGGGGCACGTCCGCCTCGAGCGCCAGCGCGGCCGGATGGATGAAGCGGTGCGTGGCGTCGATGACGAAGGCGATGGCCCGGTCGCGGTCGCGCGGCTCGAAGGCGCCCGACGCAATGCCCTCATCGATGACGCGCTCGAACAGCGCGCGCACGCGGGTGCGGTTGCGCCGGCTGATCGCATGGCGCTTGGCGACCGCCTGCGAGAGCGCGGCGAAGAGATGCGGATCCTCGCTCAGCAGATCCCGATTGCCCTTGGCCAGCGCCAGGATCAACCGTTCGAGCTTGTCCGCGGCAGGGTCGGGCCCATCGGCGATGTCGGCAAGCCGCCGCTCGGTCGTCTTCAGCCAGACATCGACGACCGCATCGACCAGCGCCCCGCGCGACGGGAAGTAGCGATAGACATTGGCATGCGTCATGCCCGCCTCCGCCGCCACCGCCACGACGGTGAAGCGCTTCAAGCCGAACTGGCGCAGATGCTCGCTGGCGACCGAGAGGATGCGGGTCTCGCTCGGCTCGCGCATCGGCATGGGACCTCAACCTTGCTCGATCTGGGAAAGGAGCGCCTTCGTCATCAAGATGACGCGTTCGGCTCCGTGGAATTCATCGCGAAGATGTACGAAGCCCAGCTTCGCATAAAACCCTTCGGCATTGACCGATGATGGCACCGTGACTTGGCCGAGCCCCTGCTCGGCGGCGATTACTAAAACGCTCTCCATCAAACGCGCACCGATGCCTTGGCCTTGCCTATCCGGCCTGACGAAGACGCTGCGCACCCAGTTTCCATGCAGGCTCGCCGTGCCGACGATATCGCGCTCCGTCATCGCGATCAGAACACTGCGATCACCGATGCGCACGGCAATCTTGTCGCTGGAAAAGTTGGCGATGACCGATTCCAGAATGTCTGGAGAATAGTACCGCGCATTCGTTTCGCGCAGGGTGCGTATGACGAGATCGCTGATGATTTGCGCGTCGGCAGACGTTGCCCGTCTGATCTCCGGGACGTGCTCGCCTGCCATCGCTCAGGTTTCCACCAACCCGCCGCTATCGCCTGAAGCAGCCGAGTCGGCGCGGCCATGCGGCAAGGCGAGATAATCGTCGGAGCGCATCTCGATCAATCGCGAGACCGTGCGGTCGAACTCGAAGGCCTCGCGGCCATTGCCGTCCTTGTAGAGTTCATGCGGCTCGGCCGCCGCCGAAGCGACGAGCTTGACGTGGTGCTCGTAGAGCGTGTCGATCAGGATGATGAAACGCTTGGCCTCGTTGCGCCGGTCCCGAACCAGCGCCGGGATGTCGTCGAGCACCAGCGTGTGGAAGCGCTGCGCCAGCGCGATATAGTCCGACGCGCCATAGGCTTGGCTGCAAAGGTCGGAAAAGCTCGCCCGCGCCACGCCGCCGGCCGCCTGCGGAATCCGCATTTCATGGCCCTTGACCGACAGCGTCACCGGTGCCCCCTGCGCCGAGCCGGAGACACGCCTGAACGCCTCATCGAGCGCGGCCTTCGCCGCCGCGTCAGCCGGAACATGATAGGTCGGCGCGCCCCCGAGCTTCTCCAACCGGAAATCGGTGCGCGCATCGAGCCTGAGCACCTCGACCTTCTCGGTCAGCAGCGCGATGAAAGGCAGGAACAGCGCCCGGTTGAGCCCGCCCTCATAGAGCCGCGACGGCTCGACATTCGAGGTCGCGACCACGACGACGCCGGCCGCAAACAGCGCCGTGAACAGCCGACCGAGGATCATCGCATCGGCGATGTCGGTGACCGTGAACTCGTCGAAGCAGAGCAGGTTCGCCTCGGCCGCCAACTCGGCCGCGATGGGTGCGATCGGATCGGGCTCCTTGACCTCGCCGGCCTTGAGCTTCTGCCGGTAGGCAAAGATGCGCGAATGCACGTCGGCCAGGAATTCGTGGAAATGCACGCGCCGGCGCTTCGGCACCGGCGCTGCGTCATAGAACATATCCATCAGCATGGTCTTGCCGCGCCCGACCGAGCCCCAGATGTAGAGCCCCTTGGGAGCCTCCGTCGAAGCCTGCTTGCCGCCGAGCAGCCAGCCGAGCGCACTGCTCTTCCTGCCCAGCCGGCGCGCACCCAGGGTCTCGGCCAACGCCGCCAGGCGCCTGACCACGGCGACCTGCGCCGGATCGCGCTCGATGGCGCCCGCTTCGACCAGGGCGGAGTAACGGTCTGAAATCGAGGCGGCCATGGCGGGGGATCGTCGGCGGAAGGGAATTTCCGGTTACGGCAGGCAAGGCCCAGCCGCAAGGCCTGTCCCGGCATGGCAGGGCCTCGAAGCCATGCCGCCCTCCCTTGGTAGGCGCGCCTTCCCTGCGCAATCCGGCACGCCGCATGGCAGCCCTTCCCGGCTCGGCTTTCCGTCCGCGCCGCAACGGCCTAGCCTAACCGTCAGATGAGGCAATCTTCTTAGCGAAAGGCGGCCAGTGATGAAGAAGGGCTCCGACCTCCTGGTTGAAGCGCTCGAGAACGAGGGCGTCGACCGCATTTTCGGCGTGCCGGGCGAGGAGAATCTCGATGTCGTCGAGTCGCTTCGGACCTCCAGCATCAAGCTGATCCTGACGCGGCATGAGCAGGCGGCGGCCTTCATGGCCGCGACCCATGGCCGCTTGACCGGCAAGCCCGGCGTCTGCATCGCAACGCTTGGACCTGGCGCGCTCAATTTCTCGACCGGAGCGGCCTATGCCCATCTCGGCGCCATGCCGATGATCCTGATCACCGGCCAGAAGGCGATCATGACCGCCAAGCAGGCGCGCTTCCAGATCGTCGATGTCGTCGCCTCGATGAAGCCCTTGACCAAGATGACGCGGCAGATCGTCAGCGTCGCCAGCATCCCATCCGTGGTGCGCGATGCCTTCCGCGTCGCGATGGAGGAGCGGCCGGGTCCGGTCCATCTCGAATTGCCGGAGGATGTCGCGGCCGAGGAGATCGCGGATGCCGCGGTCATTCCGGTCCACCCGCTGGAGCGCCCGGTCGCTCAAGCCACCGCGCTCGACCGCGCCGCCGACATGATCCTGGCCGCCAAGCACCCGCTCGTCATGATCGGCGCGGCGGGCAACAGGCCACGCCTCGTCGAGGCGCTGTCCTCCTTCGTCCGGCGCACGCGCCTGCCCTTCTTCAACACGCAGATGGGCAAGGGCGCCGTCACCGGCGGCTCGAACCTCTATATGGGCACCGCCGCGCTCTCGGAGCGCGACTACGTCCATCAGGCCGTCGACCATGCCGACCTGATCATCGCGATCGGTCACGATACCATCGAGAAGCCGCCCTTCCTGATGAAGAGCGCCGGCGGCTCGAAGGTCGTCCATATCGGCTACCAATCGGCCAATGTCGAACAGGTCTATCACCCAGATGCCGAGGTCATCGGCGATATCGGCGCGACGGTGACGGGGCTGGCGGACAGGCTCGAGGGCAAGCTCGCGGCCGATCCCTCGATGCTGGCGCTGCGCCAGACGATTCTGGGCAAGATCAATGATCGCGCCGAGGAGGACCGCTTCCCGGTCACGCCGCAGCGCATCGTCCACGATATCCGCCAGGTCATGCCGGAGGACGGCATCGTCTGCCTCGACAACGGCATGTACAAGATCTGGTTCGCCCGCAACTACCGCACCCATGTCGCCAACACGCTGCTGCTCGACAATGCGCTGGCGACGATGGGAGCCGGCCTGCCCTCGGCGATGATGGCGGCGATGCTTTACCCCGAACGCCGCGTCATGGCCGTCTGCGGCGATGGCGGCTTCATGATGAACTCGCAGGAGATGGAGACGGCGGTCCGGCTCGGCCTGAACCTCGTCGTCGTCATCCTCAACGACAACGCCTATGGCATGATCCGCTGGAAGCAGTCGGTTGATAATTTCCCCGATTTCGGCATGACCTTCGGCAACCCCGACTTCGTCCGCTATGCGCAGGCCTACGGCGCCAAGGGCTCGCGGGTCGCGTCCGTCGATGAACTCGTCCCGACGCTGGAGGCCGCCTTCACTGGGGGCGGCGTCCATCTTGTCGAAGTGCCGATCGACTATTCCGAAAACACCCGCGTGCTCGTCGAGGAGCTGCGCAACCGCAGCCCCGACATCCAGCTCGCCTGACCGGGAGAAAACCCATGCTGCAGGTCGTACAGGCCTTCGACCGCGCGCCGATCACCGAAATCGCGACGGACGACGCGGCCGCGCTGGAAGCCAAGCTCCAGGCCGCCGAGCGCGTCTTCCGCAACCGCGACGGCTGGCTCAAGCCGCATGAACGGATGGCAATCCTGCGCCGGCTGGCCGGGCTGATCGCGGGCAAGCGCGACCATCTCGCCCTGCAGATCGCGCGCGAAGGCGGCAAGCCGCTGCCCGATGCGATCGTGGAGGTCACCCGCGCCATCGACGGCGTACACAACGCCGCCGACGAATTGCGCAATTTTGCCGGGCGCGAGATCCCGATGGGGCTGTCGCCGGCCGCGGCCGATCGCTGGGCCTTCACCACCAAGGAGCCGATCGGCATCGTCGCCGCGATCTCGGCTTTCAACCACCCGCTGAACCTGATCGTGCATCAGGTCGCGCCTGCGATCGCCACCGGCTGCCCGGTCATCATCAAGCCGGCGGGCACGACGCCGCTCTCCTGCCTCGACTTCGTCGCGCTTGTGCATGAGGCCGGTTTGCCCGAGGCTTGGTGCCAGAGCTTCGTCCCCGAGACCACCGAGCTTGCCGAAAAACTCGCGACCGATCCGCGTATCGCCTTCCTCAGCTTCATCGGCTCGGCCAAGGTCGGCTGGTATCTTCATAGCAAGCTTGCCCATGGCGCGCGCTCGGCGCTGGAGCATGGCGGCGTCGCGCCTGCGATCGTCGACAAGAGCGCCAATCTCGAAGCGATCATCGAACCGATCGTCAAGGGCGGCTACTACCATGCCGGCCAGGTCTGCGTGTCGACGCAGCGCATCTATGTGCATGATTCCATCGTCAACGACTTCACCGAGCGTCTCGTCGCGCGGGTGAAGACGCTGCGCACCGGCGATCCCGTGCTGAAGGACACCGAAGTCGGCCCGCTGATCACGCCGAAGGAAGCCGACCGCGTCGCCTCCTGGATCGACGAGGCGGTGAAGGGCGGCGCCAAGCTGCTGACCGGCGGCAAGCGGCTCTCCGAGACGACGCTGGAGCCGACCGTGCTGGTCGATCCTTCCGAGGAGGCACGCATCTCGCGGGAAGAGATCTTCGGCCCGGCCGTCGCGATCTACCGCTACCGCGATCTCGACGATGCGATCGCCCGGGCCAATTCCCTCCCGGTGGCCTTCCAGGCCAGCATCTTCGCGCAGGACATCGACATCGCCTTGCGCGCCGCCAACCGGCTCGATGCCTCGGCCGTCATGATCAACGACCCGACCACCTTCCGCACCGATTGGATGCCTTTCGCCGGCCGCCGCGAATCCGGCTACGCCACCGGCGGCATCCCCTTCACCATGCGCGACATGACGCAGGAGAAGATGATCCTGATGCGCCGGAGCTAGGCATCGGCCCGAAAGGTGAGAGCCGGTTTTCGGGCTGATCCTGCTCTCACTCTTCGATGCAGCGAAAGGCGCGGGGAACCCCTCTCCTGTAAGGAGAGGGGCAGGGGTGAGGTGTAGGCCCCTGGACCAGCTACGTGAAAACCTCACAACGAGGCAGCGGTGAGGTCACGGCCAAAGCGTCAAACGGCCGACCCCTCACCCTGCCCTCTCCCTCCGGAGACCTTTGCATAACCGGCAGTGTCGTGATTCCCTTTGGATAAAGGGGATTGATCGCGATGCACCGGGTTTCAGGGCAGCCGAGTTTTCTGG
>NZ_JAVDTY010000014.1:0-198978 GCF_031456075.1 Allobosea sp. BE125 | reverse complement strand
CGGGCTCAACTCACCCAAGGGGGGATCGGGCTGACTTCCGCCTCAAACCTCGCCGGTACAAAACCGACTGGCAAATCAAAGATACAAGGGGGCGCCGTGAGCTTTCCGCCTGGCTGAACACGACGCTAACCGGATAGGGCACGGCGCCCCCTCATCCGCCCCTGCCGGGGCACCTTCTCCCGCCAGGGGAGAAGGGAAGAGGCGTTGCGCGGATCCGGTGCTTCCGGCCAAAGGCTCAGCGTCGAGCTTCCCTCAGCTCAGCGGCGCGTATTTGACCGCGCAGCCATAGGATTTGGTGGCCGCTTCGCTGACCGGCTTGCCGGCCTTCAGCTCGGCCACGGCCTGCCGGACGTAGCTCTTGGCGCCGTTGAGGCTCGCCGGGTTCGATGAGGGCTTGTCGTCGATCGCGCCCATATAGGCGAGCGTGCCCTTGGGATCGACGATGTACATATGCGGCGTCGTCGTCGCTCCGTAAGCGCGCGCCACCTTGCTGTTGGGGTCGAGCAGCACGGCGGCCGGCGCGGCATCGCGCTTCGCCGTCAGTTCCTTGGCCGCGGTGCCGTCGACATAGCCCTGCTCGCCCATAGGCGAGGACACGACCGAGAGCCAGACGATGCCCTCCTTGGCCATATCCTTCTGCAGCGTCTGCATGGTGGCGCTGTTGTAGTGCTTGCGGACATAGGGGCAGTCGGCATTGGTCCATTCCAGGATCACGGTCTTACCCGCAAATTCCGAGAGATTGCGCGTCTTGCCGTCAGCGTCGACGGCCTGGAAGGCAGGTGCGGGCTGGCCGACCTTTGCGGCGCCCTGCGCCAGGACGGAGCCCGCGCTCAGCGAAAGGCCGGCGAGAGCAAGGCCGACGATGAAACTCTGTCGGGACAGGCTGGCTTCCATGGGGTGTCTCCTTTTTCGGGGGGAACTCTCAGCGGGAGGCGGTCTTCATCTCCTTGCCGGCGGCACGGCGCGCAGCCGTGACCAGCATATCGGGCGTCAGCAATTGCGGCAGGATCTCGGGCTGCGCATCCTTCTTGCCGGGATAGAACAGATAGAGCGGCACGCCGGCGCGGCCCTGTTCGGCCAGCGCCTGAGCGATCGCGGAATTGCGATTGGTCCAGTCGGCCTTGAGGGAGGCGACCTTCAATTCGGCGAAGGCGTCCTTGACCTCCTGCCGCGACAGCGCGACGCGCTCATTCGCCAGGCAGGTGATGCACCAGGCCGCGGTGAAATTGACGAAGACGGGTTTGCCCTCGGCCTGCAGGCCTGCGACGCGCTCGGGTGTCCAGGCCTGGATATCGCCGGCGCGCGCCTCGTTGGTGGCGCTGGGTACGGCGCTCTGCAGCACGAACCAGCCGGCGCCAAGCGCAACCAGCGCGGCAAGGCCCGAAGCGGCCAGGCGCACCGCGCCCGCGCCGCGCGTGACGCCGACGAGCCAGACGATGAAGCCCGCGGCCAGCACCGCGATCAGCGCCGCCAGGACGCCACCGGGGCCGGCCTGCACCGAAGCGACCCAGACCAGCCAGATCGCGGTCGCAAACATCGGAAAGGCGAAAGCCTGCTTCAGGACCACCATCCAGCGGCCGGGCCTGGGCAGCAGGCGCAACAGGCCGGGCGCGAAGGAGAGCGCCAGGACCGGCAAAGCGAAGCCGAGCGCCAGCGCCAGGAAGACGGCGAGGCCCATGACAGGCGGCTGCGTCACCGCATAGCCCACCGCCGCGCCCATGAAGGGGGCCGTACAGGGTGTCGCGACCACCACCGCGAGCGCGCCGGTCATGAAAGCGCCCAGGCGGCCGCCCCGGCTGGCGAGGTCCTGGCCCACGCCTCCAGCGGAGGTTCCGACCTCGAAGGCGCCCAGCAGGTTGAAGCCGATCAGCGTCATGATGACGGCAAGCCCGATGACCAGGGGCGGCGATTGCAATTGGAACCCCCAGCCGATGCTGGAGCCGAGCGCCGCGAAGCCGACGACGATGCCGGCCAGGATCATAAAGGTCACGACCACGCCGCTGAGGAAGAGCACGCCCTGCTCGCGAACCGCGTCGCGATGCGCCCGCGCCAATTGCGCAAAGCCGAGCGCCTTGATGAACAGCACCGGCAACACGCAGGGCATCAGGTTGAGGATCAAACCGCCGGCGAAGGCGAAGGCGAGCGCCGCCCAGAGCGTCAAATCGGCGCCCTCGACCGGAACCGGCAGCCGCACCACGGCCGGGCGCGGCGCAGCGCTTGCCCCCGTCGCGGCGGTCAGCAAAGCGGGCTCGGCCTCGACAGTCACTGCAAGAGCGCGCGGCAGGCCGCCTTCCCTAAAGGTGACGACGCCGGAGAGTTCCGCGTTCTCGAGCTTGAACGCGCTGGAGCGGGCAAGCTGCAGGCTCACGCCATCGGCGGCGGGCGTGGCGGGTTGCGGCGCGGCGTGCTCGATCAGCGTGTCGGAGAGCGGGAAGAAGCGGAGCTCGCTCGCCTGCGCCCCCAGGCCAGGCAGCGAGAGCGCGAGCCTGTCGCCATCGCCCGTCAACTTCGCCTTGAAGCCGGCGGGCTGCGGCAAGGCAGCCAGCGTGGCATCGATGCGCGACTGGGCGTTCTCATCGACGATCGCCGCCGCCTCGACCGGCAGGTCGAGCGTGAAGGCACCCTCCTCGGGAATGCAGATCTTCTCGCAGACAAGCCAGGTCGCATTGGCCTTCAGCGTCACCCGCTCGCCGGGCTTGGCGCTCTCGGGCACGGCGATCTCGACCGGCAATAGCAGCGTGCCCTCGAAGCCGAAATTGACCAGAGGCTCGACCGGGAGGGCCTTGGGCGCGGGCCAGCGGATCTCGCTCGCCGTCATGCCAGCCGGCAGAGCCCAGTCGATGCGCGTCGCCTCGCCGGAATCACCTGGGTTCTGCCAATAGGTGTGCCAGCCCCTGGCGATCTTCTGGACGAGCGCGACCTGGAAGCGCTCGCCGGGCTGGACGGCGTCGCGGCTCGACAGCAGCGTCGCCGTGACGCGCGGCGAACTGACGGGCGCCGACTCAGCCGCGATGGCGAGCGCCGGCGCGACCAGCGCGAGCGCCAACACGGCGTTGCGCAGGAAGCCTTGGCGCAGGAAGCTTTGTCGAAAATCTTGAGCCATGGGCTAGGTCGTCATCCTGTCCGGTTCGCTCCCCAAATGCCCGACTTTGCCGGGCAGAGCCAATGACAAGCCAGTGATGCCGGAGACTGTGATGCTGGGAGCGGATGATGCTTGGAGAAGGCGGTCATATTCAGGCAATCACGGAAACAGCGCACCGCGCCATGATGTCGCCGCCTGCGCTGCTTTAGCTGCGCGCCTGACACTCCGGAATGTCGAAAGCTGATCATGGCCACACTGCCTGCCGCCATCGCCCCCTCACATGTCGCCGTGGTCACGGGTGCGGCCTCGGGCATCGGCTTCGCCGCCGCCCGCGCCTTCGCGGGGCTGGGCATGAAGGTCGCCATCGCCGACCGTGACGCGGAAGGGCTCAAGGCGGCCGGCCAGGTGCTGGCGACGCTCGTCGGCGAGGAGAACGTGCTCGCCGTGCCCACCGACGTGGCGCGGCGCGAAGCGGTTCAGGCCCTGCATGAGCAAGTGACGGCCCGCTTCGGCGCCGTCCATGTGCTGATGAACAATGCCGGCATCCAGCCGGGCAGCGCGATGTTCGGGCCGATTGAGACCTGGGAGCGGATCCTCGCCGTCAATCTCGGCGGTATCGTCAACGGCACGCAGATCTTCGCGCCCGGCATGATCGCCGGCGGCGCGCCGGGCCTGATCATCAACACCGGCTCGAAGCAGGGCATCACCACGCCGCCCGGCGACCCCGCCTACAATGTCTCGAAAGCCGGCGTGAAGGCCTTCACCGAAGCCTTGCAGCATGAACTGCGCGGGACGGCGGGCTGCAAGGTCGGCGCCCATCTCCTGATCCCCGGCTTCGTCTACACGCCTCTCACGGCCTAGGGGCGCCTCGAGCAGCCGGCCGGGGCCTGGACGCCGGAGCAGACGGTCGACTTCATGCTGGAGCGACTGGGCGCGGGCGACTTCTACATTCTCTGCCCCGACAACGACACGCCGCGCGCGCTCGACGAGAAGCGCATGGCCTGGGCGATCGGCGACATCATCGAGAACCGCCCCCCGCTGTCGCGCTGGCACCCCGGCTTCGCCGAGGCGTTCAAGGCGCATGTCGAGGGAGAGTGAGCCCTTAGATCGCCGCGCCGTCTGCCACCGTATCCGCGCCCAGGCCCAATCGCACCGCGCGCACGATCTCGGCTTCGGCCGCCTCGCCGCGCTTGCGCGGGCGGGGCGCATTGATCCTGTGCTCGGCGATGATCTGGCCCGGCGCGCCGGAGAGGATGACGACGCGGTCGGCAAGATAGGCCGCCTCGTCGATGTCGTGGGTGACGAAGAGCACGGTTTTGCCGGTGCGCTGCCAGACGCGGATCAGTTCGTCCTGCAGGCTTTCGCGGGTCAATGCGTCGAGCGCCGAGAACGGCTCGTCCATCAGCAGGATCTCGGGCTCGACTGCGAGCGCGCGCGCCAGCGAGACGCGCTGGCGCTGGCCGCCGGAGAGCTGGTGCGGCCAGCGATTGGCCAGCGAACTCAAGCCCACGAGATCGAGCATCTCCTGCGCCTTGGCCTGTCGCTCGTGACGCGAGACCTGTCCTTCGAGCCCGAAGCCGACATTTGAGGCGACCTTGCGCCAGGGCAGCAGGCGCGAATCCTGGAAGACGAGCGAGACCGGCCGGCGGGTAGTATCCGCGGCATTGATCACGACCTCGCCGCCGCTGGGCCTGGCGAGGCCCGCGATGACGCGCAACAGCGTCGACTTGCCGACGCCGGACGGGCCGACGATCGCCAGGAACTCGCCGCGCGCGACCGAGAGATCGAGCTTGCGCAGCACCTCCGTCGCCTCGCCATCGCGGGTGAAGGTCAGCGAGAGGGCCTTGATGTCGATCACGCTTTCCATCGCAGCACCCATGTCTGGAAGGCGACGAAGAGGGTGTCGAGGAAGCCGTAGAGCCCCGCCATGGTCAGCATGTAGATCACCACGATATCGGTCGCGAGCAGGCTGGAGGCCTGCATCATGCGCTGGCCGACGCCGGCGACGCCAAAAATCTCGGCCGCGACGACCGCCATCCAGGCCTGGCCCAGCGCCGTGCGCACGCCGATGAGGATGCCGGGCATGGCAGCCGGCAGCAGGATCTTGGTCAGGCGCTGCCAGCTCGTGCGGAAGCCGAAGGCATCGGCGACCTCGATCAGATCGCGATCGACGCCGCGGATCGCGCCCTGGGCGGCGAAGAAAACGATCCAGAACACGCCGATCGCGATGATGAACACCGCGGCTGACGGGTTCACCCCAAACCAGATGATGGCAAAGGGCACCCAGGCGAGGCCGGGAATAGGCCGCAGCAGGCGCACCACCCAGGCCGTGGCTTCTTCAGCGATACGCGACATGCCGACGAGCACGCCGAGCGCCGCGCCGAGCACCGAGCCGGTGATCAGGCCGGTGAAGTAATGGCCCAGTGAACCGAGGATCGCGGCAAGCCAGGCGCCCGAGGTGACCTCACGCCAAAACGCCTTCGGCAAGGCGCTCGGGCCCGGCAGGAAGGCCGGGTTCACGAGGCCGAAGAAGGGGATCGCCTCCCAAAGCAGCAGGAAGGCGACGAGGCCCGCAAGGGCTAGGGCCGGAGCCCGAAGGGATTGCAAGGATGTCAGCCGCCCGTCTTGATCGCGCGCTCGTAGTACTGCGTCTCGAACAAGCCGTCGAACGGCAATTCCTTATCGAGCGAACCGAGCTTGACCTGATAGGCCTGCATGACGCGGGACGGCTCGATGATCTTGCGCGGATCGATCTCGAAGGTGCTCGCCGGCGAGGTCAGCGCCTTGCGGATCAATTCGGGATCGACGATGCCCTTGCCGAGCGCGGCCCCGACATGAGGCGCGGCCTTGTCGGGGTTCTTGGCGATGAGATCGGCGGCGCGCACCAGGCTGTTGACCAGCTTCTGCACGACCTCCGGGTTCTTGGTGACGAAGGCTCCCGAGCCCGCCACCACCGTGCCGGGCTGGCCGGGGAAGAGCTCCTGCCCGCCCGCGATCAGCTTGATGCCGGGGTTGCGGGTCTGGATGATGGTCAGCGCCGGCTCGCGCACGATCGCGCCCTCGACGGCCGCCGCCAGCACCGCCTGCTGGGTCGCGTCGATACCCATCGGCACGATCTCGACATCGGCCTTGTCGGCCTTGGCGACCTCCCAGAGCCAGTATTGCAGCGTGGTGTTGGGAACCGATCCCGCAGGTTGGGTGGCGAGGCGCGCGGCCTTGCCGGTCGCGGCCTTATAGGCCTTGAAGGCGGCCGCCGCCGTGGCGCCCGGCGTGAAGAATTTCGTCAGCGTGGGCGCGGCGACGAAGACGTTCTCCGCGACCGCCGTGGCAGCCACGACGCGGACATCGACGCCGCGCGAGCGCGCCACCGCCAGCGGCGCGATGCCGGCGACGTAGAAATCGATCGTGCCCGAGGCGAAGGCCTGGATCATGTTCGGGCCGGATTCGAACACCGTGAAGCTGGCATTGAGGCCGGCCTCCTTGAGCCAGCCCTCGCCATTGGCGACGAAGACAGGAGCCGTGCCGATGACCGGGATATAGCCGATGCGGGCGGTGACAGCGCCCTGGGCGCGCGCACCGGCGAAGGGTGCGGCGGCGAGCAGCGCGGAACCGGCGAGCAGGAACTGGCGGCGATCCATCGATCAAATCCTTCGTGAAAGCAGTGCCGGAAACGCACCCATTGACAGATTGAGAAAAGGATTTTCTATCTGAAAACAAGACTGAAGCCTCAAAAAGATAATTAATCTCAATTTGTGGCACTCTACAGATATAATCATCTCCTCACGGACGGAATACGAGAATGGATGCGATCGACCGAAAAATCCTCACCGTCCTGCAAGGGGACGCCAACATCTCGATCGCGGAACTCGCCGACCGTGTCGGGCTGTCGCAGACGCCGTGCTGGAAGCGCATCCAGCGCCTGGAGCAGTCCGGCGTGATCGTGAAACGCGTCGCGCTGGTCGCGCCCGAGAAGATCGGGCTTGGGCTCACCGTCTTCGTCCAGATCGAGACCGCCGACCATTCCGGGCCGTGGCTGGAGAAGTTCGCGCAGATGGTCGCGTCGATGCCGGAGGTGATGGAGTTCTACCGCATGGCCGGCGATGTCGACTACATGCTGCGCGTCGTCGTCGCCGACATGGCGGCCTATGACGGCTTCTACAAGAAGCTGATCGAGACGATCCCGTTGAAGAACGTGACCTCGCGCTTCGCCATGGAGCGGATCAAGTCGACGACGGCCTATCGCGTGCCGGACCTGCCTAAGGCTTGAGCGCGATTTACCCCTACGCCGTCATTCCGGGCGCAGCGAAGCGGAGGCCCGGAATCCATCGTAGAGTGCATCGCCCTTCGATGGATTCCGGATCGGCGCCGCTACGCGGCTTGTCCGGAATGACAGCGGGAGACGACGCAACAGCACGCCCTAAGACCGCCCGCCATCCACGGACAGCACCTGCCCGGTGATCCAGCCGGCCTGCTCGCTGAGAAAGAACAGCGTCGCCGCCGCGATGTCGGCGGGCGTGCCGAGGCGGCGGGTGTGGATGCCCTCGACCAGGCGCTTCTGCCCCTCCGGGCCATAGCTCTCCCATTGCCGCTCGGTCGCCGGGTTGGAGCGCACAAAGCCCGGCGCGACCGAGTTCACGGTGATGCCATGAGGGCCGAACTCCCAGGCGAGTTGCTTGGTCAAACCCACCAGCGCATGCTTGGCGCTGGCATAGGCCTGGATGCCGGTGAGGCTCGGCCGCAGGCCCGCGCCCGACGAGATCGTGACGATGCGGCCATAGCCGGACTGCCGCATCACCGGGGCGGCGGCCTGAGCGAGAAAGAAGGCAGCGTCGACATTGGCGGCGAAGATCACGCGCCAATCGGCCTCGGAAATCGCCTCGATCGGCCGGCCGACCTGCCCGCGCACGCCACCGGCAGCATGGACCATGAGATCGAGCTTGCCGCTTTTCGCGACGATCTCGGCTATCAGCGCGCTCGCCGCCTCGGGCGTACCAAGATCGACCGCATGCGGCGTCGCGCCGAACGCCTTGGCTGTCTCGGCCACGCCCGCAGCGTCGATATCGGCAAGGTGTACGGTCGCACCGGCCTCGGCCAGCGCCGTGGCGATGGCCCGGCCAATGCCCTGGGCTGCGCCAGTGACGAGGGCTACGCGATTGTCGAAGCGGATTTGCATTGGTCGAGCAGGACTTTCAGCGTGGCGAAGGAGAGCGGGCGCTTGCCGTCCTCGATCTCATGGATGAGCGAAACCAGCGTGATCAGCGCCGGGGTGGCGACGCCCGCCTCGCGGCCCAGCGTCGCAATGATGCCGATTTGCGGATCGACCTCGGTCTTGCGCTTGCGCACGGCCAGATCGCGCCAAATGCCGGAATGGGTTTTCGCCGTCTTGGAGGTGTAGTCGGCGAGCCAGGCAATCGTCTCGATTTGCGGGCCTTCAGGCTGGCCTGGCGCAAAGACCATCGGATCGAACGCGCCGAAGCCGAGCGAGCGTACGCCGCGCGCAGCGGCGACCGCGCCGACCTCGCGACCGAGCGCGAGCCAGACCGGCAGGCGCTCGGGATCGGCGAAATTCGCCGACATCGATTCATCCGTCAGCGCCGTGCCGAACAACATCGCGCCATAGGCGAGCTTGCCCCAGAGCGAGCCCCAGATGTTGTCGGTCAAGACCGAATCCTGGTCGAAGAGCTTCAGCAACGCATGCATCTCGCGCAGGCGCGGCGTCATCGCCCCGTCGAGCTCGCCGACGACGACCGCGCCGCGATTGCCGTATAAAATCTCGCCCGGCCCATGCCAGTCCGCGCCGAAATTGACGAAGCAGCCCATGGTACGCGCCTCGCCGAGCTGGGCTGCGATCGTCAACTCGTTGAGGCCGTTCTGGGCCGAGAGCACGAAGCCGTCCGCCGCGAGATGCGGCTTCAGCGCCGCGACTGCGGCTTCGGTCGCACCAGCCTTCACCGCCAGCACGATGCGCTGATAGGTGCCGGTCAATTCGGCCGGCGTCACGGCCGGGACGATCTGGCGGAACGCCTCGATCGGCCCGGTGATCGCAAGGCCTGTCGTGCGGCAGGCCTCGACATGCTCAGGCACGATATCGACGAGGAGGACAGGGATGCCGGCGCGAGCCCAATAGGCGCCCAGCGTGCCGCCGATCGCGCCTGCGCCCCAGATCAGGATAGGTTCGGCTGTGCTCATGCCTGCCCCGCCATCTCGACGTCACCATGGGTCGCGACATGGACGAGCCCGTCGGGCGTGACCCAGCCGCGATACATGCCTTCGGAATTATAGGGCGCGACGATGGTGCCATCCGCATCGATGGCGACGAGGCCGGCGCCGATCTTGTGCGCCGTCAATTCGGCCAGGACCGTGTCGGTCGCCTGTTTCAGGCTCAGCCCCTTATAGGCGATCAGGGATGCGATCTCGTGGCCGACGCAATAGCGAATGAAATACTCGCCCTTGCCGGTGCCGGAGACGGCGCAGCGGCCGTCACGGGCATAGGTGCCAGCCCCGATGATGGGTGAATCGCCGACGCGCCCGACCGGCTTGTTGGTGTAGCCGCCGGTCGAGGTCGCGGCGGCGAGATGGCCGTGCACATCGCGCGCGACCGCGCCGACCGTGCCGTGCTTTTCCGCCTCGCTCGCCTCCGAGGCCGTGCCGACCAGTTCCCGGATCTTCATCGAGGAGAGGTTCTTGCGGCGGCGTTCGGTCGAGAAATGCTCGTTCTCGACCATGTCGAGGCCTTCATGGTCGGCGAAGGCGTCTCCGGCCGCGCCCGCCAGCAGCAGCGGATCGCCGCGCCGCATCAGGGCCTTGGCTGCGCTGACCGGGTTCTTGATGCGCTTGACGCCGCAGAGCGCGCCGGCCGCCAGCGTCTCTCCATCCATGATCGAAACGTCGAGCTCATGCTCGCCATCGGCATTGAAGGCAGCACCGTGGCCGGCATTGAAATGGGGCGAATCCTCCATCACGCGCACGGCCGCTTCGACGGCATCCACCGCCGTGCCGCCCCTGGCGAGGATCGCCCAGCCGGCGCGCAGCGAGGCCGCCAGATCGGCCCGGGCCTGCGCCCATTCGGCGTCGGTCATCTCGGCCTTGGGCAGCGTGCCGCAGCCGCCATGGATGGCGAGAGCGATGTTGGTCATCTGGTGGAACCTCGGCGGCAAACCCTTCTCCCCTCGAGGGAGAAGGTGGCAGCGCGTAGCGCTGACGGATGAGGGAAGAACGGATGAGGCAAGACTTCCCTCATCCGTCTGCTTCGCAGACACCTTCTCCCCCGCATGTCGGGTGTTCCCAACCTGCGCACGCTATGTCCGATCTCGGGCAAGCGCGAGATCGGTGGTGAGAAGGAAGAGATCCTCACTTCTTGGCGGGCTTGATGTCCATCGCCAGCGTGTCCTCGTCGATGCGCGTTGCGAGCGTCACCTTGTCCTTCTGCATCGCCCAGGCCGAGCCGACCGTGACGATCGGCAGGCGCGGCCGGTCCGTGGCGACCAGGGCATTGGCCTGCTGGAGGAAGGCCGAGCGCTTGGCTTCGTCCATCTCGATGGCGGCGTCCTCAATCAGCTTGTCCATGACCGGGTTGGAGTAGCCGGTGACGTTGAAGGCGCCGAGCCTCTTGGCCGGATCGTTGGTGTGGGCGACGGAGGAGAGCGTGTAGTTCGCCTCGCCGGTCAGCGTGCCCCAACCGGACATGCTGACCGCATAGTCGCCACGTGTCCGCGCCGGGAAGAAGACCGCGCTGGGCTGGGCATTGGCGCTGACATCGAGGCCGGCGCGCGCCAGCATCTGCGCGATCGAGGTGCCGACCTGGCGGTCACCCGGCAGACGATCGCTGGTGAAGGCGAACGCGAATTTGAAGCCGTTGGGATAGCCGGCCTCGGCAAGCAGCGCCTTGGCCTTGGCGAGATCGGGCTTGCGCGGCGGCAGGCTCTTGTTGAAGCCGAAGATCTCCGGCGTCATGAGCTGGTTCGCCGGTGCACCGAGGCCTTCCATCGCGATCTCGACGAGCGCCGGCCGATCGATGGCGAGGTCGACCGCCTCGCGAACCTTCGGGTCTGCGAAGGGGTTTTTCGGCAGAGCCGAACCATCCTTGGCGGTGACGCCGGGCGGATTGTCCTTCATCGACATCTCCATGTTGAAGACATAGATGGAGTCGATCGAGGACACCGTCAGCTTGGCGTCGCGCTTGAGGGTCGGCACGTCGGAGGCCGGCACGCGGACGATGAGGTCCACTTGCCCCGCCTTGAGCTGGGCGACGCGAGCGGCGTCATTGGGCAGTTCCTTGCGGACGACCCTGGCCCAGGGCTGCTTCTCGCCCCAGAAGCCGTCGAAGCGCTCGAGCACGAGCTGGTCCTTGGGCGTCCAGGAAACGAACTTGTAAGGTCCGGTGCCGATCGCCGCCTTGCCGCTGTTGAAGGCTTCGTTGGCGGTGTCCTTGGTGAGGCCGGCCGCGGCCTTGTGCGAGACGATGAAGAGACGGACGAAATCGTTCGGCAGGGTCGGCGCAGGCCCGTCCGTGGTGAGCTGGATCGTCAGCGGATCGATGATCTTGATCTGCTGGACGCGGCGGACATAAGGCGTCGTCGGGTTGGGGCCGGAGACGACCGCGACGCGCTCGATCGAGAATTTGACGTCCTCGGAGGTGAAGTCCGAGCCGTCATGGAATTTCACGCCCGGACGAAGCTTGAACTCCCAAACGTCGGAGGAGATCGCCTTCCAGCTCAAGGCGAGGCGTGGCTCGATCTGCAGCTTGTCGCCGGACCAGGTCAGCGTGTCGAAGACATGCTTCAATGCTTCCGCATGGGTGCCGGTCGCGGTGTAGGCCGGGTCGATCGATTCCGGGCCGGCGCGCACGCCGATGGTGAGGTTCTGGGCGAGGGCTGCGGTCGAAACCGACATGCCGAGCATGGCCGCGAGGCCGAGCGAGCGAAGGGAAAGGGAGAGCGTCATGATGGAAGTCCTCTGAGATCTGTCATGCCTTTTTCGAGCGGCGGCATGATCGGTTGATTCCACGCGATGGTTTTTCTCTAGTAAGCTCGGCGCGCGGTCGCGAAATGCCGCGCTGCGCCGGTTCTTTGGAAAGACGGTTCGGATGCCTCCGGGCTATGTCTGGTTATCGAGATCATTGGGCCAGGTCGGCGAGGCGATGACGAGCTTGTCCATCAATTCGCAGAGCTGGCGCTGCTCGGCTTCGCTGAGCCCTTCCAGCATGGTGGTCTGCTGCTGTACCATCACCGGCATGGTCTCCTCGAAGATGGCGCGCCCGGCCGTGGTCAGGCGCAGCACGAAGCTGCGCAGATCGTCGCGGTCGGTCTCGCGCTTGAGCAGGCGGCGGGTCAAAAGCTTCTGGATGGCGCGCGAGAGCGTGTTCTTGGGCAGGCCGGAAGAGGCCACGATGTTTTTGGCGGCCACGCCGTCCCGCAGGCCGACGGCGTAGAGCACGACGAATTCGGGCCGCACCAGGCCATAGCGTGTCTCGATCCAACGATAGACGGGGTCGTTGAAGCGGAAGGCGATGAAGTTCAGCCGGAAGGACAGCCAGCAGGGATTGTCCCAGAGCTTGGTGATGGTGAGCGGATCAAGGTCGCGCAACGCGGCCTCGCGCTCATGGTCGAGACGCGACAAAGCGGTCGGAGCGCGGCGCATGATCAGCTCCCTGATTTAGTTCCAAATGGAACTTGACGCTCCTGAAAGCGGGAGTCAAGGATGGCCCATCCATCGGATTTTGCCACACTTTTCTGCAAGGAACGGGCCGTGCGTATCGCACAGATGAACTGGATGCAGGTCGAGGCGCAAGCCAAGCGGGACGACCGCTGCGTCCTGCCGCTCGGCAGCGTCGAGCAGCACGCCTATCTGAGCCTGGCGACCGACGCGATCCTCTCCGAAAAAGTGGCTCAGGATGCGGCGGAGCCGCTCGACATCCCGGTCTTTCCCGTGCTCGCCTATGGCATGACGCCGGGCTTTGCCGCCTATCCCGGCACCGTCTCGCTGCGACTGAGCACGTATATTGCAGTGATGGAGGACATGCTCGAAGGATTCTACCGCTCCGGCTTCCGCCGCATCGTGCTGGTCAACGGCCATGGCGGCAATTCGCCGGCCATGACCTTGTGCACGGAGTGGATGGGCGTGAGGACCGATGCCAGCGTCAGAATGCACAATTGGTGGGCGGGGCCGCGTTTTCAGGCAGCGGTGAAGGCGATCGACACGGCGGCCTCGCATGCCTCCTGGATGGAGAACTTCCCCTGGACGCGGCTGGAAGGCGTGGCGCTGCCCGATGCTGCGAAACCGCCCTTCAATGCGGCGCTTTATCAGGCGGCCAATCCGGCCCGGAAGCGCGAGATCCTGGGCGACGGCAATTTCCACGGCCGCTACCAGCGCTCCGACGAGGAGATGCTGAGCCTGTGGCAGGTCGGCGTCGAGGAGACCCGCGCGGCGATGGTCGAGGACTGGCCGTGAGGCGACGCCACGGCGCCCGCCCATGCTAGGCCACATCATCGAGCGCGTGGTGCAGGCGCTCGCCGTCATGCTGGTCATGTCGGCGCTGGTCTTCGTCGGCGTCTACGCCATCGGCAACCCGATCGACGTGCTGATCGGCCCCGATGTCAGCCAGGACATCAGGCTCGAGACCATCGCCCGCTATGGGCTCGACCGACCACTCTGGGAGCAGTACTTCACCTTCCTCGGGCGCATCCTGCATGGTGATTTCGGCCGCTCCTTCGTCTTCGGCATGCCGGTGCTCGACCTGATCCTGTCGCGTCTGCCGGCGACCCTGGAATTGACGCTGCTGGCCGTCTGCGGCGCCGCGCTGATCGGCATTCCCGCAGGCATCTATGCCGGCTACCGGCCCGACGGCCTGCCCGCCAAGATCATCATGGCGGTCTCGATCCTGGGCTTCTCGGTGCCGACCTTCTGGATCGGCCTCGTGCTGATCATCGCCTTCGCGGTCGAATTGCAATGGCTGCCGGCCGGCGGTCGCGGCGACACGGCCTCGCTCTTCGGCATCGAATGGAGCTTCCTGACGCTGAACGGGCTCAGCCATCTCTTGCTGCCGGCGCTGAACCTCGCCTTCTTCAAACTCGCCTTGATGACGCGCCTCGCAAGGGCCGGCACGCGCGAGGTGATGCTGACCGACACGGTAAAATTCGCCCGCGCCGCCGGTCTCTCGGAATGGACCGTGCTGCGCCGGCATGTGCTGCGATTGATCGCAATCCCGATCGTCACGGTCTTCGGACTGGAATTCGCCTCGACGCTGGCTTTCGCCGTCGTCACCGAGACGATCTTCTCCTGGCCCGGCATCGGCAAGCTGATCATCGATTCGATCACCTCGCTCGACCGGCCGGTGATGGTCGCCTATCTCATGCTCGTCGCCTGCGTCTTCATCACCATCAACTTCCTGGTCGATCTCGCCTATGTCGGGCTCGATCCACGCCTGCGGAAGGCGCGCGCCTGATGAAGCCCGCCTCCCCGATCGCCCGCTTCTGGGCCGAGTTCCGCGAGAGCCGGGTCGCGCTCGCCGCACTCACCGTCGTGGTGCTGATGATCGGCGTCGCACTGCTCGCCCCGCTCGTCGCCCCGCAGGACCCCTATGACCTCGCCAATCTCGTGCTGATGGATGCGCGCAGGCCGCCGGGTTTCGTCGGTTCGGGCGGCTACACCCATATCCTGGGCACGGACGCGCAGGGACGCGACCTGTTCTCGGCCATCCTCTACGGCCTGCGCATCTCCTTGCAGATGGGTTTGATCGCCGGCTCCTGCGCCTTCGTAATCGGCGTCAGCCTGGGATTGGGCGCGGCCTATGTCGGCGGGCGCTGGGAGGCCTTCATCATGCGGGTGATCGACCTGCAGCTCGCCTTTCCCGCGATCCTGCTCGCGCTCGTGCTCTCGGCCCTGCTCGGCCAGGGCAAGGCGCAACTCATCACCGCGCTCACCGCCGCCCAATACGCCTATTTCGCCCGCACCGCCCATGGCGCAGCGGCGGCCGAACGCGGCAAGGACTATATCGAGGCGGCGCTCTCGACGCCGCTGCCGGGCTGGCAGGTCGTCTTCCGCCACATCCTGCCGAACTGCCTGCCACCCCTGATCGTGATCGCGACCGTGCAGGTCGCCAACGCCATCGCGCTCGAAGCCACATTGTCCTTTCTCGGCGTCGGACTTCCGGTCACCGAACCCTCGCTCGGCATGCTGATCTCGAACGGTTTCCAGTACATGCTGTCTGGCCGCTACTGGATCTCGATCTATCCCGGCATTGCGCTGATCGTGCTCATCGTCGCCATCAACCTCGTCGGCGACCAGATCCGCGACCAGGTCAATCCGAGGCTGAAGCGATGAGCGGTGGCGCGGCCACGGCGCCGCTGCTGGAGGTCGAGGACCTCGCGACGCATTTCTTCACCCGCGCCGGGGTGGTGAAGGCGGTCGACGGCGTTTCCTTTCGCCTGAGCAAGGGCGAGGTCATGGGCCTCGTCGGCGAGTCCGGCTCGGGCAAGAGCGTCACCGGCTTCTCGCTGCTGGGCCTGGTCGATCCGCCCGGCCGCATCGCCTCGGGCGCCGTGCGCTTCGAGGGACAGGACCTGGTTTCGATGCGCCCCTCGCAACTGCGGCGGTTGCGGGGCAAGCGCATCGCCATGGTCTTCCAGGACCCGGCGACGACGCTGAACCCGGTCATCACCATCGGCGAGCAGATGCGCATGGCCTTGGAAGCCCATGGCGTGACCGGCGAGCAGGCGACGCGCACGCGCAGCGTCGCCGTGCTGACCCGCGTCGGAATTCCCGACGCCGCGCGCCGCCTGGGCGCCTATCCGCACGAGTTCTCCGGCGGCATGCGCCAGCGCGTCGCGATCGCGATCGCGCTGCTGCACGACCCTGCCTTGCTGATCGCCGACGAGCCGACGACGGCTCTCGACGTCTCGATCCAGGCGCAGATCCTGGCCGAGATGAAGGCGCTCGTCGCCGATCTCGGCATGGCGCTGATCTGGATCAGCCACGACCTCGCCACCGTCTCCTCGCTCGCCGACAAGATCGCGGTGATGTATGCCGGGCGCATCGTCGAGGCCGGCCCGACGGCCGCCGTGCTGCGCAATCCGCGCCACCCCTATACGCGCGGGCTGCTGGATTCCCTGCCGGCGCGGGCCGAGCCCGGCCGCGATCTGGTGCAGATTCCGGGCTCCACGCCCTCGCTGCTCTCGCTGCCGCCGGGCTGCGCATTCGCACCGCGCTGTCCGCGCGCCGACGCCGCCTGCCAGGTGATGCCGGAACTGGTGACGGAACGCCTGCGCCAGCATCGCTGCCACCATCCGCTCGGGCTGGAGGTCGCGATATGACCGATGCCTTCCTCAACATCGAGAACGTCTCGCGCCGGTTCGCGCCGCGCGTCTCCTTCGGCGACAGGATCGCGGCCAAGCTTGGCCAGAAGGTCGACACCCGCATCACCCACGCCGTCGACGGCGTCTCCCTGACCGTCGCCAAGGGCGAGGCGCTCGGGCTCGTCGGGGAATCCGGTTGCGGCAAGTCCACGCTCGGCCGCGTCGTCGCAGGCATCCTGGCGCCGAGCGCGGGTGCGACCTCGGTTGCCGGCGAGCCGGTGATGTCGGGCGGGCGCAAGACGACGACGCGCGTCCAGATGATCTTCCAGGACCCCTACGCCTCGCTCGATCCGCGCATGCAGGTCGGCGACACGATTGCGGAAGGCCCGCTCGCGCATGGCCTGACGACGAAGGCGCAGGCGCGCGACTATGTCGGCAAATGGCTCACGACGGTGGGGCTCGATCCAGCCTTCGCTTCGCGCTACCCGCACCAGTTCTCGGGCGGCCAGCGCCAGCGCATCGCGATCGCGCGTGCGCTGGCGATGCAGCCCGACATGCTGGTCTGCGACGAGCCGGTCGCCTCGCTCGACGTCTCGATCCAGGCGCAGATCATCAATCTGTTCCTGAAGCTGCGCCGCGAACTCAACCTCACCATGCTGTTCATCAGCCACGATCTCGGCGTGGTGCGCCATCTCTGCGACCGCGTCGCGATCATGTATCTCGGCCGCATCGTCGAACTTGGCGAGACGCAGGCAGTCTACGCCGCCCCGCAGCATCCCTATACCCAGGCGCTGCTCGACAGCGTGCCCAAGCTCGTGCTCGATGACGGCGTCACGACGTCGTTCAAGCCGATCGCCGGCGAATTGCCCTCGCCGCTCTCGCCGCCGGCGGGCTGCCATTTCCATTTGCGCTGTCCGCTCGCGGCGGAGCGCTGCCGCCAGGAGCGGCCGCTGCTGCGCGAGGTCGGCGCGGCCCGCCTCAGCGCCTGTCATTTCGCGCCTTTCGCCCCCGCCTGAAGGAGCCTGCCATGACCGACCTGCCCCTCGAACCCTGGCAATGGCCTGAAGAGACCTGGCGCGCCAAGGTCAACCGCGTCCGCGCCGGACGCAATCTGAAGCCGAAGACCTGGCCCAACGGCGCGCGCTGCGCGGTGGCGCTGTCCTTCGACGTCGATCACGAGACCAACGAGCTGCGCGATGGCGGCAAGTCGGTCGGGCGGCTCTCCTGGGGGCAATACGGCAATCGCGTCGGCATGCCGCGCATCCTGAGCCTGCTGGCGAAGGAGGACATCCAGGCGAGCTTCTTCGTGCCGGCGGTGACCGCGCTGCTTTACCCGGACGAACAGCGCCGCGTCATCGCGGAGGGCCATGAGATCGGCCTTCACGGCTGGATCCACGAGGTCAACACCGCCGTGCCCCCCGCCAATGAGCGCGAATTGCATCTGCGCTCGGCCGACACGCTGGAAAAGGTCACCGGCGTCAGGCCGGTCGGGATGCGCACGCCGTCCTGGGATTTCTCGGAAGTCACCCTGGCGATCGAGCGCGAACTCGGCCTGCTCTACGATTCATCGCTCTTTGCCGATGACGACCCCTACGAACTGATCGACAAGGGCGAAGCGACCGGCATGGTCGAGTTGCCGGTCGAATGGATTCGCGACGACGCGGTCTATTTCAACATGAACCGCTTCCAGGCCTTGCGGCCCTATACGGCGCCGGAGACCGTGTTCGACATCTTCCGCCGCGAATTCGACGGCGCCTATGAGGATGGCGGGTTGTTCCTGCTCACCATGCACCCGCATATCATCACCTATCGCTCGCGCATCTGGATCCTCGAGAAGCTGATCGCGCACGCCAAGGCGAAGGGCGATGTCTGGTTCGCCAGCCATGCCGAGATCGCGCGCTATGTGAAGGCGCAGGCCGCGCTCTGAATCACGCCGTCCCGCCAGGCAATGCCGGGCGGGACGGAACTCTGCCCGATTTTGGCCGTTTTCGCTTCATCGGGGGTTCAGCGCGCAAAGGCGTTGATACCCGTCGCTGAAACGGAAACGGATTTCATGACGCGCACCAAGAACTGGCTCCTGATCGGAACCATGCTGCCTGCGATCACCTTGTCGCAGGGCGGCTTCGCCGCTCCCTCCGCTCAGAATGGCTTGCTGCTGGCGCAAGCGCCCGCCCCCGCTCCCAGCGAGGAAGAGCCCGGCCGGCCGGGCCGGCCCCGGCCGCCAGGACAACAGCCGGGAGCCGAGCGCCCGCCCGCGGCCCGCCCCGCGCCCGGCGCACCGCCGGCGATACAGCGCCCTGCTGCTCCTGCAGCCCCGAGTCCTGCAGCCCCGAACGCCGCGCCGGCTGCTCCCGCCGCACCCCGTCCCGCTCCGGCTCCGCCGGCCGCTGCGCCGGAGCCCCGGCCCCAGCCTCGGGCCGAGCCACCCGCGGCACGTCCTGTTCCGCCCATTCCACCCGCGCCCACTCCGCGCGCCGAGCCGCCCCGCGAGCCGGCCATGCCGCGCCCCGTACCGCCAATCATGGCTCCCGCGCCAGGCGAACCCGGCCGCCCGCCGGCAGCGCGGCCGCAGCAGCCCTTGCCCGGCCAGCCGCCTGCCGCCCGGCCGACGCCCGCGCCTGCCCCCGTCGCGCCGCCGCCTCCGGCCGGCCGCGCGCCGGGCGCCCCGCCCGCGGCTCAGCCTGCACCTGCTCCGAACGCGGCGCCGGCAACCCCGGCCGCGCCCCGTGCTGCTCCGGTTCCGCCGGCGGCAGCGCCCGCGACGCCAGGAGCGCCCACGGCCCCGGCCGTCCCGCGCCCCACACTGCCGCCGGGCCAACCCCAAGCCGCGCCGCCGGCAGCGGCTCCGGGCCAAGCGCCAGCAACCCGTCCGACGCCCGTACCTCCGCCCGCGGCCGCACCGCTGACGCCTCCGCCGGCGACGGCTCCAACGGCTCCTGCTCCTAGCGGGCGCGGTCCGGGAACGCCCCTGCCGCCACCAGTCGCCCAGCCGCAGCCGGGGCAAACCCAGCCCGGACAGACTCTGGCGCCTCCGCCAGCGGCAGCCCCGGCTCCAGGCGGGCGCGGCCCGGGAGCTCTCCCGCCGCCTTCCGCCCAGCCGCAGCCCGGACAGACCCAGCCCGGACAGACTCTTGCGCCGCCGCCAGCAGGCCAGCCCCCCGCTGGTGCTCCCGGCCAACCGCCGGCGCCTGACCGGCAAGGCCGGCGTGGCGGCATCGGGCTTGGCGGCGCCGCCGCGATCGGCCTTGGCGCCGGCGTGATCGGCGGCATCATGGCGACGCAGGGCGCGGAGCGCTTCGACGATGTCCGCAGCCGGCGCGAGGAACGGCGCGACGGCGACGTCACGATCATCCGCGAGCCCGGCCGCACGATCATTCGCGACGACGACCGCGTCATCATCCGCCGCGATGAGACCGAGCGGTTCCGTGATCTTGGCTACCAGCCACGCGTCGACCGTCGCGATGGCGAGACCCGCAGCGTCTTCGAACGGCCCGACGGCACTCGCGTGGTGACGGTCACCGACGAGGATGGCCGGCTGATCCGCCGCGCCCGCCTCGACCGCGACGGGCGTGAGATCGTGATCATCGACAACACCCGCCGCGATCGACCCAATGACCGCTTCTCGGATGAGATCGTCGTACTGCCAGCGCCACCCCTGCCGATGCCGCGCGAGCGCTATATCGTCGATGCCGAGCGAGCCGATGAGGGTCTGATCTACGAGACGATCATGGCCCCGCCGATCGCGGCGATCCCGCGCCGCTACACGCTTGACGAGGTGCGCTATTCGCCCGATCTGCGGGCGCGGATGCGCAGCGTCGATATCAATACGGTGACCTTCGAGACAGGCTCCTGGACTATCGCGCCGGACCAGGCCCAGCGGCTCGCGACCATCGCCCAGTCGATCCGGCAGGGACTGCAGAGCTCGCCCAACGAGGTCTTCCTGGTCGAGGGCCATACCGACGCCGTCGGCGCCGACATCGACAATCTGTCCTTGTCGGACCGCCGCGCCCAATCGGTCGCGGAAATCCTGACCCGCGACTTCGGCGTGCCCGCCGAGAACCTGACGACCCAGGGCTATGGCGAGCAATATCTAAAGGTCGCGACGCAGGAGGCCTCGCGCGAAAACCGGCGCGTGACGCTGCGACGGATCACGCCGCTGCTGGCGGGCCGCACCGGGCCGTGAACCCATGCCGGCGCGGTGGCACGCCGCCGCGCCGGTTCGCTTTCGCCGCATCGCTTTCATGAAGCGGCAAGGACTCTGGTCTAGCTCTCCTAGTCCAGCACTAGAGGAATTTTCGATCCGTCCGGGTCGTTCGATTACTCTAGCCCTTTGTTTTGACGCGCTTTCTTCACGCGAACCGGTGTCCACTTCGCTTGAAAGCGCTCTAACTGAGAGGAGACCGATCATGAGCGATTCATCGATTGCCATCGCGCAGAGCCTCGCCGCGAGCCAGGCCGCCGCAACCCGCCAGACGATCCAGACCGAGATGGTCAAGCAGCAGGCCGATGCCGAGCAGGCTGTGGCCGATCTGCTGCAGCAGGGTGCAGCCCAGGCGAAGGCCGCCCTTCCGGCCGGCCAGGGCCAGACCGTCGACATCACTGCCTGAGCTCCTGCGTCATGGCGTAGAGCACGACGCTCTGCACCCACGCAGCGATACCGGCCGCCGGCATGCAGCCCGGCGAACGACACTCCCCGGGGCGCCCAGCCGGCCGAGGCGGCATCGGGAGAGGCCCACTGGCGCCAAGTTTTATTGAGACCGTGACGTGAGGATTACGACCGCGATGTGAGGCTCCGCTTCGGAGGAAACAGCCATGAAGGCGAGTCGCATTGATGGGCATGCCGGAAGCCTGCCGCGTCTGCCATTCTGGGCCGCGGCATTCGTTACGGTGGCCTGCATCGCCATTCTCGCCCTGAGCGGATGGCGCGAATGGGCCACCCGGGCAGCCGATCTGAAGAACGCCGAAGTCGACATGATCAATCTCTCGCGCTCGCTGACACAGCACGCGGAGGACACCATCGAACTCGCCGATGCAGCGCTTTTCGGCTTGGCCAGCAGACTGGAGACAAACGGCACGAGTCCCGCCGCAATCGCGACAGTTCAGAGTATTCTCGACCTTCGCAAACCGACGCTAGGGCGAATCCGCGGCCTCTTCGTCTACGACGAAACGGGCCGCTGGCTGGCCACCACGGAGAAAGTCGACTTCGCGGGCCTCAACAACAGCGACCGCGCCTATTTCCAGCATCATCGTGCTGTGGACGATCGCCGCATCTATCTGGGCCGACCCGTTCAAAGCCGGACCGGTGGTCAGTGGATCATCACGGTGTCTCGGCGCCTCAATCATCCCGATGGCGCTTTCGCCGGCGTGGTCCTGGCGACGATCGACGCCGGATATTTCTCGCAGTTCTATCGCCGGTTCGACATCGGCCCCAACGGGGCAATCACGCTGCTGAGCGCCGATGGCATTCTGCTTGCGCGCAGCGTCGATAACGACACCTATGTCGGACGAGACATGTCGGCGACACCTCTGATCAGGGACAGGATGTCCCGGCCCGCCGCCAGCGTCTATTATTTCAAATCACCGCTGGATGGGCTGCAACGTCTGAGTTCCTTCAGGTTCAGCGAGCGATATCCGCTCCTGGTGCTGGCGACGGAAGCCCAGGATGACGTTCTGCTGCGCTGGCGCCAGGCCGCCATCGCCCGGATGGCCTTCGTGCTGGCTTTGACATTGGTGATTGGCGTCATCGGCCTGCATCTCGTGCGCCAGCTCTATGAGCGTCAGCGTATGGCGGCAGCGCTGATCGCCAAGGAGGCCGATTTCCGCCTGCTCGCGGAAGCATCCAGCGACATGGTCACCCGGATCGATTTCGACGAGCGCATACTCTACGCTTCCCCTTCCTCCGCGAGCGTTCTGGGCTGGGACCCCGCGCAGCTGGTCGGAACGCCGGCTCTGGCCGGCGTCAACCCGGAGGACTTGCCCCGGGTCGAACAGGTCGTCGCTGCGCTGAAGCGCGGCGAGGTCGAGGAAGCCAGGATCATCTACCGCACGCGCCACCGGGAGAAGACCGAGATCTGGATCGAGACGACCTTGCGCGTGACGAGGTCCGATAGCGGCACGATCGATGGCGTCGTGGCGATCTCACGCGATATGACCGAGCACAAGGATCTCGAAGACAAACTCGCGGCGCTGGCGACCTTGGACGGGCTGACGGGGCTCGCCAATCGCCGATGTTTCGACGAGCGGCTGGAGCAGGAATGGGCGCGGGCCTCGCGAGAGGGCACCGCCCTTTCCGTGCTGATGATCGATATCGACCATTTCAAGAAATTCAACGATCGTTACGGACATCCCGCTGGAGATGGCTGCCTGCGTGCTGTGGCCGCCGTCTTGGCCGCGCAAGCACGACGCCCGGGCGATCTGGCCGCGCGCTATGGCGGGGAAGAGTTCGCCCTCCTCTTGCCGGATACGAATGCCGAAGGCTGCGAGCTGGTCGGTAAGAGGTTCTGCGATGCGCTTCGCGACATCCAGATGCCGCACGGGTCGAACCCTCCGTCCGGGCTCGTCACGGCGAGCCTTGGCGGCGCGACCATCTGGCCGAACTCCCATGCAACGACAGGTCGCGCCTCGTTGGTTGGAGCAGCTGATCGGGCGCTTTATTCCGCCAAGGACGGCGGGCGTGATCGCATGGTCATGTCGGGACGAGTGCTGCCCTGGCCGCGCGCCAGGAGCGCCTGACCCGCAACAATGCGCCTCACCGGAATGCGCCGCTTCCGAAGTCGGCTCCGCACGATCTCTCGCTGCCGCCGTCGCGCCGAAGCGCCGCCGCTATCAACGAGGCGATGAACAGATGGCAATGACGCCATGCGAGCCGAGCGCTGTTTGCCGGTTGCGCGCGGGCGTCATCGCGCCTAACTTCCCAGCCGTTCCGAGGGGTGCTCGCAAGAGCTGAGATGGCCGTCCAGGCCGAACCCATCGAACCTGATCCGGGTCATACCGGCGGAGGGACTGGAACGCGGCTTGCGCAGAATCGCGGCCGCAGACAGCGCTAGACCGCTTCGACGCCGGATCTCCTGAACCTTGGACCAAGGAGGAGATCCCATGAACGTTCACACCAAGTCTGCCAAAAACAGCGTCAAGGCCACGCCCAAGTTTGGTGCACCGACCGGCGTCACCACCGGCCCGATCATCGGCTCGCGCAAGATCTATGTCGCGCCGCCGGAAGACCCGACCATGCGGGTGCCCTTCCGCGAGGTGCAGCTTTCGACCGATGCAGAACTACCGGTGCGCATCTATGACCCGTCGGGGCCCTTCACCGAGAGCGATGCCAGGATCGATCTGAACCAGGGCTTGCCGCAGCCACGCCGCGCCTGGCTCGACGCGCGCGGTTTCGACACCGTTCCCGGCCGCGAAGTCACCGCCGCCGACAATGGCAACATCTCGCCCGAGAACCTGGTGCCCGCCTGTCCGGCTGAGCGCCCGGTGCTGACGGCCAAGCCCGGCCAGATGGCGACGCAGTTCGAATTCGCGCGCGCCGGCATCATCACCCCTGAGATGATCTATGTCGCGCATCGCGAGAATCTCGGCCGCGTCGCCATGCTGGAGGGCGCGAAAGAGCGTCACGCCGATGGCGAGAGCTTTGGCGCGAGCGTACCGGAATTCGTCACGCCCGAATTCGTGCGCAGCGAGATCGCGCGCGGGCGGGCGATCATTCCCGCCAACATCAACCATCCGGAACTCGAGCCGATGGCGATCGGCCGGAACTTCCTGGTCAAGATCAACGCCAATATCGGCAATTCCGCCGTCACCTCCGGCGCCGCCGAGGAGGTCGAGAAGCTGGTCTGGGCGATCCGCTGGGGCGCCGACACGGTCATGGACCTGTCGACCGGGCGCAACATCCACAACATCCGCTCCTGGATCCTGCGCAACTCGCCGGTCCCGATCGGCACCGTGCCGATCTACCAGGCGCTGGAGAAGGTCGGCGGCGATCCGGTCAAGCTCGACTGGGAGGTGTTCAAGGACACGCTGATCGAGCAGGCCGAGCAGGGCGTCGACTACTTCACCATCCATGCCGGCGTCAGGCTGCCCTATGTGCCGCTGACGGCTTCCAGGGTGACCGGCATCGTCTCGCGCGGCGGCTCGATCATGGCGCGCTGGTGCCTGGCGCATCACAAGGAAAGCTTCCTCTACGAGCGTTTCGACGAGATCTGCGAGATCATGCGGCGCTATGACGTCTCGTTCTCGCTCGGCGACGGCTTGCGTCCGGGCTCGATCGCCGACGCCAATGACCGTGCCCAGTTCGCCGAGCTGGAGACGCTGGGCGAGCTCACCAAGGTTGCCTGGGACAAGGGCTGCCAGGTGATGATCGAGGGCCCCGGCCATGTGCCGATGCACAAGATCAAGGAGAATATGGACAAGCAATTGCGCGAATGCGGCGAGGCGCCCTTCTACACGCTTGGACCGCTGACGACAGACATCGCGCCGGGCTACGACCACATCACCTCGGGGATCGGGGCTGCGATGATCGGCTGGTTCGGCTGCGCCATGCTCTGCTATGTCACGCCCAAGGAGCATCTCGGCCTGCCCAACCGCGACGACGTCAAGACCGGCGTCATCACCTACCGGATCGCGGCTCATGCCGCCGATCTCGCCAAGGGGCATCCGGCGGCCAAGCTCCGCGACGACGCGGTCAGCCGCGCGCGCTTCGACTTCCGCTGGGAAGACCAGTTCAACCTGGCGCTCGACCCCGACACCGCCCGCGCCTATCACGACGAAACCCTGCCGAAGGACGTGCATAAGGTCGCGCATTTCTGTTCGATGTGCGGGCCCAAGTTCTGCTCGATGAAAATCACGCAGGATCTGCGCGCCGAGGTCCTCGCCATGGGCGAGAACGAGCGCATCGCACTTGACCAGGCGGCGGCGCAGATCGAAACGGAAAGGCATGCGGGCATGGCCGCGAAGTCGCAGGAATTCCTTGCGAAGGGCAGCAATCTCTACCTGCCGGCGGCCGAATGAGCACGACCATGAGTATGACCATGACGGAAGACCATCTTGATGCCGCCCGCGTCGCCGCCGTGCTGGCGCGCGTGACGGCGCAGCGGCCGCGCGTGCAATGCCTGACCAACACGGTGGCGCAGAACATCACGGCCAACATGCTGCTCGCCTTCGGGGCCATTCCCTCGATGGCGATCCATGTCGACGAGGTCGCGGCGATGGCCGATGGCGCGGGCGCGATCCTGATCAATATCGGCACGATCAACGCCGAGAGCGAGCTCGCCATTCCCAAGCTGCTGGAGGTGGCGCGCGACAAGGCCAAGCCGCTGGTCTTCGACCCCGTCTTCGTCGAGCTCTCGCCCCTGCGCCAGCATGTGGCGCGCGAGGTGCTGCGCCTGCGCAACATCGTCGTGCGCGGCAACGCGACCGAGATGGCGGCGCTCGAAGATGTGCTCCAGGCCGCTCGCGAGCACAATCTGACGCTGGTCACGACCGGCAAGATCGACCGCATCGAAGGCGCGCGCGGCGCGTTCTCGGTCGCGCATGGCCACCCCCTGATGACGAAGGTCACCGGCGTCGGCTGTGCGGCCGGCGCCCTGATCGCGGCAGCTTGCGCGGTCGAGAGCAACCCGGCCCTGGCGGCGGCCGCGGCGTTGACCGCCTATGGCATCGCCGGCGAGATCGCCGCCGAACGCAGCAATGGGCCCGGCAGCTTCGCTGTCGCGCTGATCGACGCGCTGGCGGGCATCGACGAGGCCACGCTGCGGGCGCGGATGGGAGAAGACGGTTGAGCGTCGATATCCTGCTCTACGGCCTGGTCGATCCGCAGATCGCCAGGGGCCGTTCGCTCGCCGAGCTCGCCCGGGCGGCGGCCAAAGGCGGCGCGACGCTGATCCAGTACCGCGCCAAGGCGGCCTCGACGCGCGAGATGGTGCGGGAGGCCCGGGCGATCCATGCTGCGCTCGCGGGCAGCGGCGTGCCGCTCTTGATCAACGACCGCGTCGATGTCGCTTTGGCGGCCGGCGCGGACGGCGTGCATCTGGGCGCCGACGACATGGAGCTTGCCGACGCCCGCCGCCTGCTCGGCGAGACCGCGATCATCGGCGCGACGCTGGGAGAGGCGGCGGAATTGCCTTACCTCGCCTCGGCGCGCATCGACTATGCCTGCGTCGGCCCGGTCTTTGCCACGCAGCACAAGGACGATGCCGACATCCCGCTCGGCCTCGACGGCTACGCTGCACTGCGGCGGCAGGCCGCCAAGGCGCTGGGTTTACTCCCGGTCGGAGCGATCGCCGGCATCAATGCGAGCAACGCCGCCTCGGTGATGGCCGCCGGCGCGGACGGGGTCGCCGTGATCGGCGCGATGTTCGGGAGCGACGATGTCGAGGCCGCGACGCGGGCATTGCGGGCTGCGGTCGAAAAGCGCTGCTGACAAGCATCCCTGCCGTCATTCCGGCGCGGGCAGAGCGTTTTCGAGCGAAGTGGACACCGGTTCGCGTGAAGAAAACGCGTTAAAACAAGGAGCCAGAGCATTTCTGCGATTTGGAGAAACGCGGAAATGCTCTGGTGTCGTGAATCCCGTTCTTACTGCGTCGGCGTGAGCGGCAGCGGGACCGGCTTCGGACGCGGCTTGGGCTTGGCAGCGGGCTTCGGCTCGCTGGTGATGCCGAGGCGCGCCCGGATCGATGCCGCCCGCGCCTCGGTCATGCGCGCGCCGCAGAAGCCGAGCGAGCCCTCGCGCTGGAAGTCGCGGCAGGTCAGCTCGCGCTCGGCGGAGAAGCTCGCCTGCTCGCGCGCAATGGCGCGTTGGTCGACCGCATCGCCCTTGGCGCCCAGCACCCGATAGCCCTCGCGCACCGCCCTTTCGGCCGTGCCACGCGCGGATTCGATCTCCTTGGCGCGCGAGACGAGCGTGCGCGAATCCGGTCCCCACAGGCCGCGCGGATCGATCCGACAGGCGGCGGCCTCGACGACGCAGGGCTGCGTCGGTTCGACCACGAGGAAAGCGCCGTCGAGCACATCGAAGACGATCGGGCAGATCGAGGCCTCGAGCTTATAGCGCGGCACGCCAGCGGGTCTTCCCAACGATGTCAGCGGCACCGGCGCATCGCCGAACGAGATCGCGCAAGGCTCGACCAGATTGCTGGCCTGGAACCCCTCCGCCTTGAGCTTCAGCCCGTAGCCCGCCGCGGTCTTCTCGAAGACCGCATCGCCGAAGCCGCCATTGCGCTTGAGCGTCCGGCCAATGATCGCCTCCTCGCCCGCAACCTTGATCGCCGGCATCACATGGGCACGCGGCGTCGCCGCTGCGCCACCGGAGGCAGGCGGCGCAGCCTGATGGGCGCCAGCCTGGTTCAGCGGCTGGGCGCCGGGCAATTGCAGCGGCTGTGCGCAAGCGAGCGTCGTCCCGCCGGCAAGGGCGAGCAGGACAAGGCTCGAAGCAAGGCGCAGATGTCGGTTCACGTCACAACCCTGGCGAAGACTCGACCGAGCGAAGGCATGCAAGTCCAAAGAAGGCTCGGCAAGCCCGAAGAAAGCTTGGGCATTCCGCCTTGAATGACGGGGGCCGCGCCGGTACGCAAGGACACAAGCGCAACACCGGCTGGGAATGATCCGGTCGCGACACACCCGGTCCTAGCGACGGCGCCAGATTCTTAATCGGCTCTCGTGTCTTGCAAGGGCGGGAACACCCTCACTATATACGCCGCCAAGAGGCGGTTTCATCACCGTTCGACGTGGAATGCCGGATTCGCTCGCCGCAGCAGGCGGGGGCGGCCCGGTCCATGGGCCGGAAGGCGGCGCTCAGGCGTCGCGGGCCGGCGATCTGCTCAATTTAAAAGGGATCCCCTCCATGGGTAAAGTTATTGGTATCGACCTCGGCACGACAAACTCCTGCGTCGCGGTCATGGAAGGCTCTACACCCAAGGTCATCGAGAATTCGGAAGGTGCGCGCACCACGCCGTCGATCGTGGCCATCACCGATGACGGCGAACGCCTCGTCGGCCAGCCGGCCAAGCGCCAGGCTGTCACCAACCCCGAGCGCACCTTCTTCGCGATCAAGCGCCTGATCGGTCGGACCTTCGACGATCCGATGACGCAGAAGGACATGCATCTCGTCCCCTACAAGATCAAGAAGGCGGCTGCGGGCGACGCCTGGGTCGAGGCCGACGGCACCGACTATTCGCCCTCGCAGATCTCGGCCTTCACCCTGACCAAGATGAAGGAGACCGCGGAGGCCTATCTCGGCCAGCCGGTCACCCAGGCCGTCATCACGGTCCCGGCCTATTTCAACGACGCCCAGCGCCAGGCGACGAAGGATGCCGGCCGCATCGCCGGCCTCGAAGTGCTGCGCATCATCAACGAGCCGACCGCGGCAGCGCTCGCCTACGGCCTCGACAAGAAGTCGGCCGGCACGATCGCGGTCTATGACCTCGGCGGCGGCACCTTCGACGTCTCGATCCTCGAGATCGGCGACGGCGTCTTCGAGGTGAAGTCGACCAATGGCGACACCTTCCTCGGCGGCGAGGATTTCGACATGCGCCTCGTCGAATATCTCGCCGAGGAGTTCAAGCGCGAGCAGGGCATCGACCTGAAGAAGGACAAGCTCGCCCTGCAGCGCCTGAAGGAAGCCGCCGAGAAGGCCAAGATCGAGCTCTCGACCACGGCCCAGACCGAAATCAACCTGCCCTACATCACCGCCGACGCTTCCGGGCCGAAGCATCTCGCCATCAAGCTCTCGCGCGCCAAGTTCGAGAGCCTGGTCGACGATCTCGTCCAGCGCACCATCGAGCCCTGCAAGAAGGCGCTCAAGGATGCCGGTCTTTCGGCGGGCCAGATCGACGAGGTCGTTCTCGTCGGCGGCATGACCCGCATGCCGAAGGTCCAGGAGGTCGTGAAGCAGTTCTTCGGCAAGGAGCCGCATAAGGGCGTCAATCCGGACGAGGTCGTCGCCATCGGCGCCGCGATCCAGGCCGGCGTGCTGCAGGGCGACGTCAAGGACGTGCTCCTGCTCGACGTGACCCCGCTTTCGCTCGGCATCGAGACGCTGGGCGGCGTGTTCACGCGCCTGATCGACCGCAACACCACGATCCCGACCAAGAAGAGCCAGGTCTTCTCCACTGCCGAGGACAATCAGCAGGCGGTGACGATCCGGGTCTTCCAGGGCGAGCGCGAGATGGCGGCCGACAACAAGATGCTCGGCCAGTTCGACCTGATGGGCATCCCCCCGTCTCCGCGCGGCATGCCGCAGATCGAGGTGACCTTCGACATCGACGCCAACGGCATCGTCTCGGTGACGGCGAAGGACAAGGCCACCAACAAGGAGCAGCAGATCCGCATCCAGGCGTCTGGCGGCCTGTCGGAGGCCGACATCCAGAAGATGGTCAAGGATGCCGAGGCCAATGCCGGCGAGGACAAGAAGCGCCGCGAGCTGGTCGAGGCCAAGAACCAGGGCGAAAGCCTGGTGCACTCGACCGAGAAGTCGCTGAAGGACTATGGCGAGAAGGTCACGGCCGCCGACAAGACGGCGATCGAGACCGCGCTCGACGCGCTGAAGGCGGCCCTGGCGGAAGACAACGCCGAGACCATCTCGGCGCGCACCACCGACCTGATGCAGGCTTCGATGAAGCTGGGCGAGGCCATGTATGCGGCGAGCCAGACGGAGGGCGCCGCGGCGGCCGATGGCGGCGACGAGCATGCGGCTGAAGCCAAGAAGGACGACGTCATCGACGCCGACTTCAAGGATGTCAGCGACGACAAGGGCGACAAGAAGAAGAGCGCCTGATTGCACGACTCCTTTCGCTGAGCGACATGGCCGGGCTTGACCCGGCCATTGCGTTCGCAGAAGGCGTCCTGAAGGAAGATATCGCTCTTCTGTCGGAGGTGGCCGGGTCTGAGCCCGGCCATGATTTCGAGGAGTGCGAAGGGGCGGCTGTTTGATGTCCAAGCGCGACTATTACGAGATCCTCGGCGTTTCCAAGACCGCAAGCGATGCGGAGCTGAAGAGCTCCTTCCGCAAGCAGGCGATGCAGTGCCATCCCGATCGCCACCCCGGCGACAAGGGGGCGGAAGCCAAGTTCAAGGAGCTGAACGAGGCCTATCAGGTCCTGTCCGACGAGCAGAAGCGCGCGGCCTATGACCGCTTCGGCCACCAGGCTTTCGAGAATGGCGGCGGGGGCGGCGGCAATCCCGATTTCTCCGACTTCATGTCGGACATCTTCGACTCGTTCTTCGGCGATGCCAGGGGCGGCGGACGCGGCGGCGCGCGCGCAGCCAATGGCCGCGAGCGCGGCGCCGATCTGCGCTACAATCTCGAGATCGGCCTCGAGGACGCCTTCACCGGCAAGAACGCCTCGATCCGCGTGCCGACTTCGATCGCCTGCGAGGCCTGCTCCGGCTCCGGCGCCAAGCCGGGCTCCAAATCGCGGCAATGCCCGACCTGCGGCGGCCATGGCCGGGTGCGGGCCAATCAGGGTTTCTTCTCGGTCGAGCGCACCTGCCCGACCTGCAATGGCCGCGGCGAGATCATCGACGACCCCTGCAAGATCTGCCAGGGCGCGGGTCGGGTCACGCGCGAGCGCACGCTCGCCGTCAACATCCCGGCCGGCGTCGAGGACGGTACCCGCATACGGCTCGCCGGCGAGGGCGAGGCCGGCCTACGCGGCGGACCTGCGGGCGATCTCTACATCTTCCTCTCGATCAGGCCGCACGCGATCTTCCAGCGCGACGGCGCCGACCTGTTCTGCCGCGTGCCGCTCGGCCTGACCTCGGCGGCGCTCGGCGGCGAGATCGAGGTGCCGACGCTGACCGGCGAGCAGGCCCGGGTGAAGATTCCCGAGGGCACGCAGACCGGCAAGCAGTTCCGCCTCAAGGGCAAGGGCATGAGCGTGCTGCGCTCGCGCGAGGTCGGCGATCTCTACATCCAGGTGTTGATCGAGACGCCGCAGAAGCTCACCGCCCGCCAGCGCGAACTGCTGCTGGAGTTCGAGCGCGAGAGCTCGCATTCGACTCATCCCGAAGCCGCCGGCTTCTTCGGCCGCGTGAAGGACTTCCTGGGCGGGCTCGGCGGCGCGGCTTGACCCTGACGTCATTGCGAGCGCAGCGAAGCAATCCAGCCTCGTAGGGCACGGCAGCCGCTGGATTGCTTCGCTGTGCTCGCAATGACGGGCAGCGGTAAAGCACACAAAAAAACGGGCCGCCTTCCGGCAGCCCGTTCCTGATCAGGCTCTGACATCCGTCAGGCCTTGTCGATCACCTTCTTGACGGCGTCCTTGCCCTTGCCGAGCGCCTGCTGAGCCTCGCCCTTGCGCTCCTGCGCAATGCCCTCGACCTGGAGGTCGGGCTTGTTCAGCGCCTTGCCGGCGGCCTGCTTGACGTTGCCGGCGGCCTCATTGGCCATGCCCTTGATCTTGTCGGCGGTGCTGCCCATCATCTTGATCCTTCTTGCAAAATCGCGCCGTCCTTGCGGCCTGAGCCAAAGGAACCAACGGGCCGGAGGAAGGTTCCCCGGAATTTTTTTCCTCTGTTTACGGAACACCCAGCAACTCTGCGGAAGCGCTCTGCGCCGCCAATGCACGCAAGGCCTCACCCGTCGCAGCGTCAGCGGGGAAGAAGGTCTCCAGCGCCAGCTCCGACAGCGTGATGTCCACCGGTGTGCCGAAAACCGTCGTGGTCGAGATCAGGGACAAGACCGTCTCGCCCAGCCGCAATTGCAGCGGCACCACGATGGCAGGCTCCGCTTCGAGCTCCTGCGCATGGCCCTTGCGAGCGGGCTGGGCGGGTGCGGGATAGGTCAGCAATTCGGCGAGGAGATCGGCCAGCACCGGATCGGCCGTGGCCCTGATCTGCTGGCGCAGGCGCGCGAGCAGATGCATCCGCCACTCCCCCAGATTCACGATGAGCGGGGAGAGCCCCGCCGGATGCAGCGAGAGCCGCAGCACATTGACCGGCGGCCGCAGCAGATCGGCATCCGCGATCAGGCCAAGCAGCGGCGCAACCGCAGCGTTGGCGGCGAGCAGCGTCCAGTGGCGGTCCACCGCCAGCGCCGGATAGGGCTCGTGGCCCTTGAGCACGAGGTCGATCGCAGCCTTCGCCGCTTGCAGGCCGGGATCTTCCAGGGAGCGCTCCAGATAGACCGGCGCATAGCCCGCCGCCAGCAGCAGCGCATTGCGCTCGCGCAGCGGCACGCCAAGATGCTCGCACAGCAGCAGGACAATGTCGCGGCTCGGCTGCGAACGGCCGCTTTCGAGGAAGCTGAGATGCTTCTGCGAGATCTCGGCCTCGAGCGCGAGATCGAGCTGGCTGAGCCGTCGCAATTGCCGCCAGTCGCGGATGAGCGAGCCGACCATGGGCTGATGATGCTTGTTCATGACGGCAAACCTATCCGAGAGCGACCGGCTTTCAATTACCTCGCGCTTAATCGACCCGCCGACACGATCCCGTCAGCATGGCCTCCATCGACCACGGCCCCAGGCTCAAGACCGCCCCGGCCACAACCAAGGAGACCAGAGCGATGTCCATGATCCAATCCTCGCGCTTCCTGCGGAACGCCCTTGCCGCAGATGCCGCCGCCTGCGCCGCGACCGGCCTGCTGCTTGCCGCGGCTGCCGGTCCGCTTTCCAGCCTGCTCGGGTTCCCCGCGAGCTTCCTGCGCGGGGCAGGCCTCGTGCTGCTGCCCTGTGCGGCATTGCTCGCCTGGTTCTGCAGCCGCGAAACCCTGCCGCGCCTGGCCGTCCACGCCGTGATCGGCGTCAACATCCTCTGGGTCGCCGACAGCATCGCGATCCTCGTCGCGGGCTGGTTCCAGCCAAGCGGGCTCGGCATCGCCTTCGTCCTGGCGCAGGCCGCAGCGGTCGCGGTGATCACGGAGCTGGAGGTCATCGGCCTGAAGCGCTCGGGGGCGGCCCCGGCAGGCGGGCTCGCGGCGTAATCGCCACAGCCTCACCCCGATACGAAAAAGCCCCGGATGCGCGACGCATCCGGGGCAGGTGCCTGACCGCGATCGGGGCCAGGTGGGGAGGAAGCGTTACCAGCCGGCGAGCACCGCGCCCTTGAAGCGCTCGGCGACGAAGGCCTTGATCTCGGGGCTGTGATAGGCGTCGACCAGGGTCTTGACCCAGGGCTTGTCCTTGTCGGCGGCGCGGACCGCGATGAGGTTGACGTAGGGACCCTTCGGGTCCTCGCGCAGGATCGCCGAGGTCGGCTCGATCTTGGCGTCGACGGCATAGTTGGTGTTGATCGCGGCAGCGGCCACGTCGGCCAGCGAACGCGGGGTCTGCGCCGCCTCGATCTCGATGACCTTCAGCTTCTTCGGGTTCGAGACGATATCGGCCGGGCCCGGCTTGAAGCCGACGCCGTCCTTCAGCTTGATGATGCCCTTGTCCTGCAGCAGCAGGAGCGAGCGGCCGCCATTGGTCGGATCGTTCTGGATGGCGATGGTGGCGCCGTCGGGCACCTCGCCCCAGCTCTTGTACTTGGCCGAATAGATGCCGAGCGGGAAGTTCACGGTCAGGCCGACGCTGACGATCTTGTAGCCGCGATCCTTCACCTGGTTGTCGAGATAGGGCTGGTTCTGGAAGGAGTTGGCCTCCAGCTCGCCGGCGTCGAGCGCCTGGTTCGGCACGACATAGTCGGAGAACTCGATGATCTTGAGCTCGATGCCCTGCTTGGCGACGAGCGGCTTCAGCTTCTCCAGGATCTCGGCATGGGGGCCGGGCGAGGCGCCGATGCGGACGACCTGATTCTGCTGGGCGAGCGCCGGCATGGCGAGGGTCAGGGCAAGAGCGGCAGAGGCTGCCAGCGCAGCGCGACGGGTGATGAGTGACATGGGATGGGTTCCTGTGAGGATGATGAAGGTTTGCGTTTCGATTTCAGCCCTCATCCTGAGGAGCCGCGAAGCGGCGTCTCGAAGGATGCTCCAGAGGTTGCGGAGCATCCTGGACCATCCTTCGAGACGGGCCTGCGGCGCTCCTCAGGATGAGGGCTGAGATATATGGGTCCTGGGGTTGCGTTGGGTGAAGCGGTTCAGGCGTGGCGCAGGCGCTTGTTGAGGCGGCGAGCGAGCCGGTCGCCGATGCTCTGGACGGTCTGGACCAGGACGATCAGGACGGCGACGACGGCGGCCATGACATCGGGCATGAAGCGCTGATAGCCGTAGCGGATGCCGAGATCGCCGAGCCCGCCGCCGCCGACCGCGCCGACCATGGCGGAGAAGCCGAGCAGGCTGACGATGGCGAGCGTGAGACCCAGCACGATCGCGGGCAGCGCCTCGGGCACCAAGACCTTGCGCACGATCTGGACCGGCGTCGCGCCCATCGAGCGGGCGGCCTCGACGAGGCCCTGATCGACCTCGCGGATCGCCCCCTCGATCAACCGCGCGATGAAGGGCGTGGAGGCGACCGTCAATGGCACGATCGCAGCCGCTGTGCCGATCGAGGTTCCCGCCAGCAGGCGCGTGAACGGGATGATCGCGACGACGAGGATGATGAAGGGCGTCGAGCGCGTGGCGTTGACGAGCGCGCCGAGCACCGCGTTGGCGAAGGGCGCGGCAAACAACTCGCCGCGCTTGCTCGTCGCCAGGAAGACGCCGAGCGGCAACCCCAGCAAGGTGCCGATCCCGGCCGCGACCGCGACCATGGTCAGGGTGTCGGCCGTGGCCTGGAGGATGAGCCGGATGATGTCAGGCGACATGGCCGATGACCTCCACCTTGAGTTCAAGGCTCTTCAGCGCGCCGAGCACGGCGCCGAGTTCAGGCTCGCGCGCCGGCACCGAGACCAGCAGGCTGCCGAAGGGCTTGCCGGCAATGGCGTCGATGCGCCCGGCCAGGATGTTGACGTCGACGCCGATGATCGAGCTCAACCGGCTGATCACCGGGGCCGTCGCGTTCTCGCCGGTGAAGGTGATGCGCAGCACCGCGGCGTCGCCCGATCGCGGCTGGGTGCGAAGGCGGCTGGCGAGATGAGCCGGCAGGTCGACGCCGGTCACCGCCTCGACGAAACGCGCCGTGGTCGGGTGCTTGGGCTGCGTCAGCACTGAGAAGGTGTCGCCCTCCTCGACGATGCGGCCGCCCTCGATCACCGCGACGCGGTCGCAGATTTCCTTGATCACGGGAATCTCGTGAGTGATCAGCAGGATGGTGACGCCAAGTTCGCGGTTGACCTGCTTGAGCAGCGCCAGGATCGATTGCGTCGTCTCGGGATCGAGCGCCGAGGTCGCCTCGTCGCAGAGCAGCACCTTCGGCTCGGTCGCAAGCGCACGGGCGATGCCGACGCGCTGCTTTTGCCCGCCGGAGAGCTCGGCCGGATAGCGCTCGCGCTTGTCGGCGAGGCCGACGAGATCGAGCAGGCGCTCGACCTGGGCCGTGATCTCCGCCTTGGGCGTGCCGGCGATCTCCAGCGGCAGCGCGACATTGTCGAACACCGTGCGCGAGGAGAGCAGGTTGAAATGCTGGAAGATCATGCCGGTGGTGCGGCGCCGCGCCCGCCAGCCAGCCTCGCTCAGGCCGGTGACATCCTCGCCCTCGATCAGGATGCGGCCGGAGCTGGCGCGCTCCAGCCCGTTGACCAATCGGATCAAGGTCGACTTGCCGGCGCCGGAGCGGCCGATGACGCCGACGATCGCGCCCTTGGGCACATCGAGGTCGATGCCCGCGAGCGCTTCGACCTCGCTTTGGCCGCGACGGCCGGCGAAGACCTTGCCGACCCGCTCGAAGCGGATGATCGGCTCAGGCAATGGCGGGATACCGATCCCGACGCGAAAGGCGTCGGGCTTCAAAGGGGCGTTCATCATGGCCTCAAAAATGGGTGTGGCAGGACCAGTGGGCAATGCCGAGCTGTTCGCGCGTCACATCATGGATGGATTGGCGCAGGGCCTCATCAGCCGCGGGATCGCAACCCGTCTGCGCAGGCACCGCCCTGGCGAACCAGGACGACAGCCAGCGCCAGAGAAAGGCGAGCGGTCCCATCGCGACCTCGTCAGGCTGCCAGCCGCGTCGCACTGTGGCGACGCGGAGCGGCGAGCTGACGGGCGGCGAGCTCGGCTGCGCTCGGCGTGGCGAAGCGATGGCCCTCGAGCGCATGGAACGCGGCGGATGCAGCGATGAAGGTGAAATAGCGCTCGTCGGGACGGCGATTGACCAGACCCGCCTGGGTCTCGCCGACCTCGATGACATAAGCCTGCGACGCCTGGACCTCGGGCTGCTGGCCGTGACTGGAATGAGTATGCGACATGGTTCTGCCTCCGCCGCTCTTGCGGCGCTTGATGGACATCTGATGGAAGAGAGCCGGCAAGCCGGCCTTCAGCGCAGGATCAGCGTCGACAACAGCCCATGTCGTGGGCGAGGCGGAGTTCGTCAGGTCGAACGGTCAGCATGGCCATGGTCTTCTCCTCATAACTGGAGCCCACGACCACGTCGTGGCGCTTTAGCGTTTGGTGACGCGGCGCAAGCTGCTCGCTCAAATCCCCGCGGCCATCGAACCAAGCCCGATGACAAGCCGTAATTTGGCCGGAGATATCCTCTTTGTCAACCCAATCGTTCTTTTAAAGAAACGAGGCTGGAGAAAAGGATTTTCCCGCAAGCGGCAGCGGGGCGAAACATCCTTCGCCGAAGCACTGCGCCGGTCGCTGCGCGAGTGCGCGGCCTCACTGGCGCGGCTTGACGGGCGTGGGAATGCGGGTGCATCTGCCCGGCATGCCGGCTTTCGCCCCCCTGCTCGCGCGACTGCGCTGCTCCGCGCTCGGAGCCTGGCTCGCCGTCGCCTATACGCTGGCGGTGCTGGCTGCGGGACTGGCGCCTTCCGCCGCGCTCGCCCATCCCGGCCTCGACGGCGCGCTGCTCTGCTCCGGACTGAGCGCTCCCGGACCTGACGCTCCCGAGCCTGCCGGCGAGCTGACGCATTGCAAGGGCTGCCCGGTCAATCCGGTGATCGCCGGCCCCGCGCCGACCCTACACGGCATGATCGTCAGGCTGGCCGTTCGGGCTCCTGCCGTTCGAACCATCATCCCAGCGCCGCCGCGCATGGCCGCGTTCGGCCTGCCGCAATCGCGCGCGCCACCGGCGGCGGCCCTCCTCCGTCTCTGACGGCTCCTATCCCGCTTTCACTAGGGCAGGCGCCCCAGATCGCCTCGCCGCTCCGCATCCCTTGCCCGCCCGGGCATGGTCGATGCAGCCATTCAGGATTTTTCGATGAACACAATTTCGATGAACAAGATCATGCGCACGCTCGCGGCCATCGCGCTGATAGTGAGCAGCGCCGCCGCCTTCGCCCATGAATACAAGGCCGGCCCGCTCAAGATCGGCCATCCCTGGTCGCGCGCCACGCCCGCCGGCGCGAAGGTCGGCGGCGGCTATCTCTCGATCGAGAATACAGGCTCGACGCCCGACCGGCTGGTCTCGATCTCCGTGCCCTTTGCGGACAGCGTCGAGATGCACGAGATGGCTGTGGTCGACGGCATCATGACCATGCGGCCGCTCGAAACCGGTCTCGCGATCGCGCCCGGCGCCAAGGTCGAGTTCAAGCCCGGCGGCTACCACATCATGTTCATGGATCTGAAGCAGCCGCTGAAGCAGGACGAGATGCTCAAGGGCATGCTGACCTTCGAGAAGGCCGGCACGGTCGAGGTCGCGTTCAAGGTCGAGGCCATGGGCGCCAAGGCCCCTGCCCCCGGCGCGCACACGCACTGAGGCACAGGCCGCAAAGCAAGAGCGCGGGGAACCCTCTCCCAGAGGGAGAGGGCAGGGTGAGGGGCCGGCCGTTGAACGCTTTGGCCGTGCCCTCACCGCGGCCTCGCTGTGAGGTTTCCACGCAGTTGGTCAAACGGCCTACACCTCACCCCTGCCCCTCTCACTGAACCCGGGTATACCCGGGTTCAGCACTCAGAGTGTCGAAGTCGGGTAGACCCGACTTCGATGCAGGAGAGGGGTTCCCCGTGCTTGATGCCTCACACCTTGGCGCGCGGATCGATCCTGGCGACGCGCGCCAGCAGGTAGTCGACCTCGGTCTTCGCCTTGGCCGAGATCGACGAACCCGGCTTGCGCTGGGCGTCGCTGGCGAGGATGCCGCGCTTCATCATGGTGTATTTGCGCACCGCGAGGCCGACGCCGAGCTGCTGTTCATAACGCAGCAGCGGCAGATGCGCGTCGAAGATGTCGTGTGCGGCGTCGCGTTGGCCGGCCTTCTGCAGCTTGACCACATCGATCAGCAATTCCGGGAAGGCGTACCCGGTCATCGCGCCGTCGGCGCCGCGCTCCATCTCGAAATCGAGGAACATGCCGCCATTGCCGGTCAGGATCGAGATCGGCCGCAAGGAGCCCTCGGCCTGGAACTTGCGCAAGGTCGAGATCTTCTCGAGCCCCGGCCAGTCCTCATGCTTCAGCATCACGCAGGAGGGGTGGTCCATGACGATCTTGCGGATCACCGCCGGCGTCATGATCACCGAAAGCGTCAGCGGGTAGTCCTGGATGACGAAGGGGATGTCGGTGCCGATCGCCTCGATGGCTTGGGCGTAATAGCCGGTGATCTGGTCGTCGGTGCGCAGGGATGGCGGCGGCGCGATCATCACGCCGGCAGCGCCGAGCTCCATCGACTGGCGCGCCAGCGAGCGCATCGCGGCGAAGCCCGGCGCGGAGACGCCGACGATGACCGGCTTGCCCGGCATCTTGGCCACGGCAATCTTGACGATGCGGATCGATTCCTCCGGCTCGAGCTTGGGCGCCTCGCCCATGATGCCGAGCACCGTCGTGCCGTCAGAGCCAATGCCGTCGTAGAATGCGAACAGCCGCTCGGTCGAGGTCCAGTCGATCGTGCCGTCGGGATTGAACGGCGTCGGCGCGATCGGGAAGACGCCGCTGGCGTCGGGGGTCAGGCTCATGGTTTTGGCTTTCGTCCAACTGGCTCTGTGGAATTTACGCTGATGACACAGTCCCCGTCATCCCGGACGCAGCCCTCGGGTCCGATCTTTGATCGGCCCAAGGATAAAGTCCGCGGAGATCCGGGATCCATCATAGGGAACTGAACTCTACGATGGATCCCGGATCGGCGCTGCTAACGCAGCTTGTCCGGGATGACGCTGAGGTTCGTGGGGCTAGACGATCCTGGTGCGCACGCTGCCGACGCCGGCGATCTCGCCTTCCAGTACGTCGCCCTTGACCACCGCCGCGACGCCCTCGGGCGTGCCGGTGAAGATCAGGTCGCCGGGCGCGAGCACGACGAGGCCCGACAGATAGGCGATCGTCTCAGGCACGCTCCAGATCATCTTGGCGAGGTCCGAGCTCTGGCGAGGCACGCTGTTGACGACGAGCTCGATCTTGCCGGCGCTGGGATGGCCGATATGGCTCGCGGGCGCGATCTCGCCGATCGGCCCCGAAAGGTCGAAGCCCTTGCTCATGTCCCAGGGCTTGCCGGTCTTCTTGGCCGCGGCCTGCAGGTCGCGCCGCGTCATGTCCAGCCCGGCGGCATAGCCATAGACATGGTTCAGCGCCTCGGCCTCGGGGATGTCATGCCCGCCGGTGCCGATCGCCACGACCAGCTCCATCTCGTGGTGCAGATCCCCGGTCTTGGTCGGATAGGGCATGTCGGCGCCGTTGATCAGCAGCGCGTCGGCCGGCTTGGTGAAGAAGAACGGCTCCTCGCGATCGGGATCGCCGCCCATCTCGCGGGTATGCTCGGCATAGTTCCTGCCGACGCAGAAGACCCGGCGCACGGGGAAGAGCCCGCCGCCGGCGACCGGCACCGCGGTGACGGCAGGCGGATCGATCACGTAATTCGTCATGGCTCGGGGCTCCTTCGGATATTTCCGCTGCCGTTCATGCGGGAGTGGGGCGTGCGGGGCAAGGGCCTCGACTCTCGGGACGGGGCTGCATCTGCGACATCGCAAAGACCGGCGCAAGGGCGTTTTGCGGCGCATCATTGCAACCTTAGCGGATTGCCCCCTACAGTAAGGCCGGGTCGGCATGTGCCGGCCTGAACTGAGACTGAAGGAACAGCACGTGAGCACGGGTACCGTGAAATGGTTCAACGAAACCAAGGGCTACGGATTCATCACGCCTGATCAGGGCGGCAGCGATGTTTTCGTGCATATCAGCGCGGTCGAGCGCTCTGGCATGCGCGGCCTGAACGAAGGTCAGAAGATCAGCTACGATCTCGAGGCCGACCGCAAGACCGGCAAGTCCTCGGCGGTCAATCTCAAGACTGCGTGAGATACCCCCTAGACGGGAGGCCGATCGGCGGCGTCGCTTCCCGAGCCAATGCGAATCTCTATCGATCTACCAGGACTGAAGACGATTCCCGGCATGCCCGTCGCCAAGAGGCGGCGGTCGAAGGGCAAGGGCCAGCCCCAATGGCCCGATTTCCGCAGCGGCTTCTCGTTAGCTGCGACCTCTTGTTAGGTGCGACCTGGCGCCGGCCGAAACAGCCGGCCTTTCTCGGCCACCAGCACGATCCCCAGCGCGACCAACCCGCACAGCGAGAAGCCCAGCGTCAGCGGCACCACCGTGCCGTCGAAATGCTGGCCGATATAGAAGCCGATCAGCGCGCCGCCGACCGTGGTGACGAAGCCCTGCACCGAGGAGGCCGTGCCGGCGACATGGCCGAGCGGGTCCATGGCGAGCGCGCCGAAATTCGGCGCCAGCAGGCCGAAGCAGAACATCGCGCCGCCCTGCAGGGCCGTGAAGCTCCAGAGCGATTCATGCCCCGCCAGCGCGATCAGCGCATGCGTGCCGGTGAAGGCGATATAGCCCAGCAGCGCGGCATGCGAGACCCGGCGCATGCCCAGCCTGACGACGATGCGCGAATTCACCAGCGAGGCCACCGCCATGAACCCCGCGATCAGCGCGAAGATGATGGTGAAGAGCTGCGGCGCCGCGAAGACATCGACGAAGACCTGCTGGGCCGAGTTGATGAAGCCGAACAGCCCACCGATGACGAAGGCCATGGCCGACATGTAACCGACCGCGATGCGCGTCGTCAGCGTGGTGCGGAAGGCGGCGACGACGCTGTGGAACTCGATCGGCTTGCGATCCTCCTCATGCAGCGTCTCGGGCAGCCTGAACGCGGCCCAGAGCATCACCGAGGCGCCGAAGATCGTCAGCACGCCAAAAATCCAGCGCCAGGGCGCGACCCAGAGGATGGCCTGGCCGATCGAGGGCGCGAGGATCGGCACCGCCAGGAAGACGATCATGGCGAGCGACATCACCCGCGCCATGTCGCGGCCGGAATAGCAGTCGCGCACGATCGAGACCGCGAGCACGCGCGTCGCCGCCGCGCCGATGCCCTGGACGACGCGCGCCCACATCATCGCCTCGAAGGAGCCTGCGAAGGCCGCCGCGATGCTCGCCAGCACATAGAGCCCGAGGCCGAAGAGCAGCACCGGCCTGCGGCCGAAGCGGTCCGACAGCGTGCCGTAGACGATCTGCGAGACGCCGAATCCGAGCAGATAGGCCGTGACGATCCATTGCCGGTGATTCGCCTCCATGATGCCGAGCGTCTCGGCCATTTCGGGCAAAGCCGGCAGCATCGAATCGATCGCGAGCGCGTTCACCGCCATCAAGGCGGCCGTCAGCGTCACGAAGGAACGGAAGCTCATGCCGTGGCGCGGCAGGGCGGGGTCTGCGATTGCGGTCATGTCAGCCTGTGCGGGCGCTCATCCGCGCAGGGCGGATTTGGAAAAGCTCGATTGCCCCCTGGAGCGCCGAGTTTTATGCCCTCCGCCAACGCAGGACAACCCGGCTTTGCTGCAGCGCGTCATGCACCGAACGGGAAGCGCGCTGGAGCCATTTCCGATCCGGTTGAATCGGAAATGGCTCCAGCCGCTTTATCTCAGCGCGTTTTCCTCACGCGAACCGGTGCCCACTTCGCTCGAAAACGCTTCAGGCCTGCTTCTGCTGCTCGGCGATCAGGGCATTATCGATCTCATCGGCCCGCAGCGCCGCCGGGCGGCCGGAGATGCGCTTGCCATAGGCCTCGAAGGCCGGGCGCTTCTCGATCGAGCCGAATTGCAGGCCCCAGAGGATTTGCGAGCCGAGATAGACATCGGCCGCGCTGAAGCGGTCGCCCAGCAGATATTCGCCCGCCGTCACGGCCTGCTCCAGCGTGTCCATGACGTCGGCGAAGCTGCCATAGCCGATCATCCGGGCCCTGTCGGCGGGGACCTCGAAACCCAGCGCCTTGTTGCTCACCGCCGCCTCCGTCGGTCCCGCGCCGAAGAACAGCCAGCGGTAGTAGGGTCCGCGCAGCTTGCTGCCAGGCTCCGGCGCAAGGCCGGCCTGCGGGAAGGCGTCGGCGAGATAGGCGCAGATCGCGGCGCATTCGGTGACGACCATGTCGCCATGCTTCAGCGCCGGCACCTTGCCCATCGGGTTGACCGCCTTATAGGCGCCCTTCATCGGCGGGCCGAAACCCAGGATCTCGGCGCGATAGGGCGCCCCAACCTCCTCCAGCATCCAGCGCGCGATCCGGCCGCGCGACATCGGGTTGGTGTAGAGCACGAGCTCGTCGGACATGGCGTTCTCCCTGGTCTTGTCGTTGCCACGAGCATAGCCCGACTAGATGGCGCGACCATGTCAGCAGCGATTTGCTGCAGCTTGCATCGGCTTATCCCGAATAACCGGTTCCCACTTTTCAGGCCGATGCTCTATCCTCGCCGGCGAACACGGCGCGGGGCCTCATGGATTTATCGACAGCGCAGCGCGCAACGGTCGCGGATGGCCGAATGACCCTCGCCGGCGTGTCCGCCCACTTCGTGCAGGCGCCTGCGCGCCGGCTCACGGTGGAGGCGAGCGGACTTGCCGCGCTTTCGGGCTACGCGCTGCGCGACGGCGCGCTGGCCAATGACGGCCGGATCACCGCGCAAGCGAGGCTGCCCGAGGACAGCCTCGGCCGGGCCGGCCTCAGCGACGAAGCCGGTGAGATGCCGCTTGCGATTCGGCCCTTGCCCGAAGGCGGCACGGCGGTGCGCATGCTGCTCGTGCTGGCGCATGGCCAGGAGGAGCCGGGCTATCACGCCACGCTCTGGCTGCCCGACGAGATCTTTTCCAGCCTGAAGCAGGACGTCGAGGCCGGCCGCGCCGGGCGGCTCTCCCTCGTCGCCACCACGAGCCTCTGGCTCGACGAGGCGGAGCGCGACGCGCCTGGCGAGCACCGCGTCGCCTGGCGGCTCGGGCCGGGGGCCGACGATGAGGGCAGCGCCCCGGCGCGCGGCCTGGTCGAGCGCATCGCCTGGAGCGCAGCGGCCCCGGCGCCCGCACTCGCCCCGGCCGAAGAGGAGCCGGAGGAAACGGTCACCGAGGCGCTGACGCGATTGAACTGGAGCCTGAAGCAGATCGCGCTGGTGCTGGTCTTCCTGATGATCGTGGCCGCGTTGAAGTAATGCCAGCCACGATCATCAGCAAATAGACTTGCCTCAGAGGATAGGCTTGCCTCAGCGGATCGGCGGGGCGTATTGCAGGCCGCCATTGCTCCACAGGGCGTTCTGCCCGCGCGCGATCTTCATCGACGATTGCTGGCCGAGATGGCGCTCGAAGACCTCGCCGTAATTGCCGGCGGTCTTGATCACCTTATAGGCCCAGTCATTGCCGAGGCCGAGCGACTGGCCGAAGGAGCCCTCGACGCCGAGCAGCCGGCGGATGTCGGGATTGGTCGATTTGCGCATCTCGTCGACATTGGCCTGCGTCACCTCGAGCTCTTCGGCCGTGACCAGCGCATACTGGACCCAGCTGACGATATCGAACCACTGATCGTCGCCATGGCGCACGGCATAGGCGAGCGGCTCCTTCGAGATCGTCTCCGGCAGCACGAGATGCTCGGACGGGTTCTTGAAGCGCAGCCGCTCGGCATAGAGGCCGGACTGGTCCGTGGTGAAGACGTCGCAGCGGCCGCTCTCATAGGCCTCGGTCGCCTCGTTGTTGGTGGCGAAGGTCACCGGCTCGAACTTCATGTTGTTCTTGCGGAAATAATCGGCGGTGTTGAGCTCGGTCGTGGTGCCCTGCTGGATGCAGATCGAGGCCCCGCTCAGCTCACGCGCCGATTTGATGTTCAGGGCCTTCTTCACCATGAAGCCCTGGCCGTCATAATAGAACACCGCCCGGAAATTCAGGCCGAGGATGGTGTCGCGGCTCATGGTCCAGGTCGTCGTCGCCGCGATCAGGTCGCTCTCGCCCGATTGCAGCGCGGTGAAGCGGTCCTTGGACGAAAGCGAGACGAACTTGACCTTGCTGGCGTCGTCGAAGATCGCGGCGGCGAGCCCGCTGCAGAAATCGATGTTGACCCCCTTCCAGGTACCGGACGCATCCGCGAGGCCGAAGCCCGCGAGCCCGGTGCCGATGCCGCAATTCAGGACGCCGCGTGCCTTGATCGCCTTCAGGGTCTGGGCTTCAGCCTGACCGCCATATGACAGGCCCATCGCCAGCAGGAACCCGACCAGAACTCTCCCGTAACGTGCCATTTTTTATCCCCTTATCAGCTCGCAGCTTGGGTTGGAGGAAGCGCCTGCCCGGACCGGCGGTCAATCACTGATGCTATGATAATTGCCGGGCCGGTATTCATGGGGGAAATATGATCGCGCGCCACACACCCTCCAGCGTTTCCGCTGCTCGGGAATATGGAGTGAGCAGAATAGGCATGGTTTCGAGAGGCAGGAGACGAGCGAGAAAGTCATCCCTGCGCCTCTTCCTTCGCCCCTCGGGGGAGAAGGTGGGCCGGCGAAGCCGGGTCGGATGAGGGAAGGAAGCGAGCCGGAACAAGACTTCCCTCATCCGTCAGCGCTGCGCGCTGCCACCTTCTCCCCCGAGGGGAGTAGGGTTCCCCGCACCTCCCGCCCACCCCACGCAACCTCTCGCGCGCCGGCGCGTTTCCCTTTCTCTTGGGGAGGCCATCATGTTCGAAATTCTCGCCGCGCCGGACCATGTCGCCGCCTATCGCCTGACGGGCACGCTGACGGAGGCCGATCTCGACGGCGTCGTTGCCGATCTCGAGGGCAGGCTGTCGCGCCACGAAAAGCTCGGCATCCTGGCCGATCTGACCGGTTTCGAGGACATGACCTTCCGAGCCGGGCTCAAGGATGCGCGCTATGGGCTCAGCATGGTGCGGCGCTTGAAGCGCTTTCCGCGTGAGGCGGTGGTCACCGACAAGGGCTGGATCGAAAGCTTCATGGCGATCGCCAATCCGATCATCCCACATGTCGAGTTGAAATGCTTCAAGCCGACGGAGTTCGACGCGGCCCTGGCCTGGGCGAGCGAGATCGAGGGCGGGCCTGAGGCGTAGCGCTCGCCCCCCGGAAGCACCATCATCGCGCAACGGGCGGGGGAGCGCATGGCCAGGATCTGCGTCTACGGCGCCGGCGCGATCGGCTGCTATCTCGGCGGGCGGCTGCTGGCTGAAGGGGCCGATCTCGGCTTCGTCGGCCGATCGCGCAGCGCCGACGAACTGGCTGAGCAGGGGCTGACGCTGACTGATCTCCATGGCCGGCGCTGGCGCGTTGCGCCAGCAGGTATCGCCTTCGCGACCGGGCCGGAGGGCGCCGCCACGGCCGATCTCGTGCTGGTCACGGTGAAATCGACGGCGACGGGCACGGTCGCGGCGGAGCTCGCGCAGGTGCTGCGGCCAGGTGCGGTGGTGGTGAGCTTCCAGAACGGGCTCGGCCATGCCGAGACACTGCGCGCCGCCCTGCCCGACCGGACCGTTCTCGCCGGGATGGTGCCGTTCAACGTGGTCTCGCCCGGACCGGGCGCCTTCCACCAGGCCTCGGCGGGCAGGCTCGTCGTCGCCGAGGACGCGGCGCTGGCGCCTTTCCTGCCAGCCTTCGCCACTGCGGGCCTGCCGCTGGAGCAGCACCGCGATATGCTGGCGGTGCAATGGGCCAAGCTGCTCCTCAATCTCAACAATGCCGTCAACGCCCTGGCGGATCGGCCGCTGCGCGAGGAGCTCTCGCTGCGGGCCTATCGGCGCTGCCTGGCGCTGGCCCAGGCGGAAGCGCTGGCGCTGCTCGACGAAACCGGCCTGCGTCCGGCCCGATTGACGCCGCTGCCGGCGCGCTGGATCCCGCGCCTGCTCGACACGCCCGACTGGCTCTTCGCCCGGCTGGCCGCCCGCATGCTCGCGATCGACCCGACGGCGCGCTCCTCGATGTCGGACGATCTCGCCGCCGGGCGCCCGAGCGAGATCGACTGGATCAATGGCGAGGTCGTCGGCCTCGCCGCGCGCCATGGTCGCAAGGCCCCGGTGAATGCGCGCCTGGTGGCGCTGATCCATGCGGCGGAAGCAAGCACCGAGCGCCCGGTCTGGTCCGGCGCGGCACTGCTGGCCGAGCTGGAGGCGGCGCGTCAATTCCCCGGGGGAGATAGCGTCGTCGCAGCGAGGCCTGCCGCTGAGGCGCGGCCCCACCGCGAAGATGAACGGCACTGAACTTTTTCGTTCAGACTTCGTTTCAACGTGGCCTGCTCTATTGCAGTATCAAGAAAAACCAGGAGGAATTCATGCGTCTATTTCTGATCGCCGCAGCCATTGCGCTGGGGGCGGCCGTGACGCCAGCGGCAGCGAGCGAGGCCTTCACCGGCGCGAGCGGGCTCGACAAGGTCGAGGTCGGCTATGCCAGGCACAACCGCGAGCATCGCATGTGGGAAATCCAGCGGACCCAGGAGATGCAGGCCCGGCGCGGCTACCGCCATCACGATCGCGGCTATGATCGCGGCTATGGCCGCCACCGTGGCGGCCCGCCGCCCTGGGCCCCGGCCCATGGTCGCCGCGACCGCGACCGCTGGTAAGCTCCAGATTTGATGAAGGGCCCGGCCGAAAGGCCGGGCTTTTTTGTTTTGGGGGAGTGGTGCGGGAGCCGCAACGCCGTCTTCCTTCTCCCGGATGGGAGAAGGTGCCCCGGCAGGGGCGGATGAGGGTGTGCCCTCTCAGTAAAAGGCGCAGCGGCATAGAAGGCGCAGCGGCGCAGTCAAACTCCAATAATCAGCGGCAGGCCCTCATCCCTGCCCTTCTCACTGAACTCGGGCTTGCCCGAGTTCAGCACTCAAAGTGTCGAAGTCGGGTAGACCCGAGTTCGATGCGGGAAGGGTTCCCCGCGCCTCCTATGCTCGCCCTTGTGGAGGGCATGGCGGGAAGCGCGCGGAAAGGCTTCGTCCCTACCGCCTCCCCCGCCGCTTCCCCTGCCCCTCTCCAGCCCCCAGCGGACGCGAATCCGGCCTTGGGCCCATCTCGTCGAGCGTCGGCTTCTTCGGCCGCGCCACCGGCTTGGCCTCTCCGCCGCCCCAGTTATGCGGGCCCATATCGGCATCGGTCGGCTTCCTGGCGCGGGTCGGCAGATTGGCGTTGGCGCCATAGGAGCGCTCGCCCTTGTATTTGCCGGCTGAGGCCTCGACGTCGCCCTGGCGGGCGAGCGGGTCGTCGGAGATGGCGAGCTCGGTCGCCTGGAGGCGCTTGATCTCGTCGCGCAGACGGGCGGCAGTCTCGAATTCGAGGTCGGCAGCGGCTTCGCGCATGCGCTTTTCGAGATCGGCCAGCGCCGCCTTGAAATTGTGGCCCGCGACCGGCGTGCCCATGCCGGCATCGACCGTGACATGGTCGCGCTCATAGACCGAGCCCAGGATGTCGCCGATGGCGCGCTTGATCGATTGCGGCGTGATGCCATGGGCGGCGTTGTAGGCCTCCTGCTTCTCGCGGCGGCGCGAGGTCTCGGCCATCGCCCGCTCCATCGAGCCGGTGATGTGGTCGGCATAGAGGATGACGCGGCCGTCGACATTGCGGGCAGCGCGGCCGATGGTCTGGATCAACGAGGTCTCCGAACGCAGGAAACCCTCCTTGTCGGCGTCGAGAATGGCGACGAACCCGCATTCGGGAATGTCGAGGCCCTCGCGCAGCAGGTTGATGCCGACGAGGACATCAAATGCGCCAAGGCGGAGATCGCGCAGGATCTCGATGCGCTCGATCGTGTCGATGTCGGAGTGCATGTAGCGGACACGCACGCCGTTCTCGTGGAGATACTCGGTCAGGTCCTCGGCCATGCGCTTGGTCAGCACGGTGACCAGGGTGCGATAGCCCTTGGCCGAGACCTCCTTGATCTCGTCGAGCAGGTCGGCGACCTGATGTTTTGCCGGGCGGATCTCGACCGGCGGGTCGATCAGGCCGGTGGGGCGGATGACCTGCTCGGTGAAGACGCCGCCGGTGCGCTCCATCTCCCAATTGCCGGGCGTCGCCGAGACATGCACCGATTGCGGCCGCATCGCGTCCCATTCCTCGAAGCGCAGCGGCCGGTTGTCCATGCAGGAGGGCAGGCGGAAGCCGTATTCCGCCAAAGTCGCCTTGCGCCGAAAGTCGCCGCGATACATGCCGCCGATCTGCGGCACGGTGACATGGCTCTCATCGGTGAAGACCAGCGCATTGTCGGGCAGGTACTCGAACAGGGTCGGTGGCGGCTCGCCCGGCTTGCGGCCGGTGAGATAGCGCGAATAGTTCTCGATACCATTGCAGGAGCCGGTGGCCTCGATCATCTCGATGTCGAAGGTGCAGCGCTGGTCGAGCCGCTGCGCCTCGAGATAGCGGCCCATCTTGTTGAGCTCGTCGAGGCGGCCGCGCAGCTCCTCCTTGATCGACTTGACGGCCTGAGTCAGCGTCGGGCGCGGCGTGGTGTAGTGCGAATTGCCGTAGACCTTGACGAATTCGAGGTCGGCGGTCTTCTGGCCGGTCAGCGGGTCGAATTCCGAGATCTGCTCGACCTCGTCACCGAACAGGCCGATGCGCCAGGCGCGGTCCTCATAGTGAGCCGGGAAGAGTTCGATGACATCGCCGCGCACGCGGAAGGAGCCGCGGGCGAAATCGCCAAGGGTGCGTTTGTACTGCAGGGCGACGAGATCGGCGATGAGCTGGCGCTGCTCGATGCGCTCACCCAGCTTGATGCCGAAGGTCATCGCCGTATAGGTCTCGACCGAGCCGATGCCGTAGATGCAGGAGACCGAGGCTACGATGATGACGTCGTCCCGCTCCAGCAGCGAGCGCGTGGCGGAGTGGCGCATCCGGTCGATCTGCTCGTTGATCGAGCTTTCCTTCTCGATGAAGGTGTCCGAGCGCGGCACATAGGCCTCGGGCTGGTAGTAGTCGTAATAGGAGACGAAATACTCGACCGCGTTGTCGGGGAAGAAGCTCTTGAACTCGCCATAGAGCTGCGCGGCCAGCGTCTTGTTCGGCGCCAGGACCAGGGCGGGACGCTGCGTCTTCTCGATGACCTGCGCCATGGTGAAGGTCTTGCCGGAGCCGGTGACGCCCAGCAGGACCTGGTCGCGCTCCTGGCGCGAGATGCCGTCGACGAGATCGGCGATCGCGGTCGGCTGGTCGCCGGCGGGCTCGTACTCCGAATTCATGCGGAAGCGGATACCGCCTTCGGATTTGTCCGGGCGGGGCGGACGATGCGGCGTCCAGGCCTTGCCGGGATCGATGAAGGGGCTGCCGGTCTCCAGCAGCATCTGCAGCGACTGCGCCGTCAGGCTCGCAGCGGTCTCGCCCTCGACGCCGTCAAAGGCGGAATCGGCCTTCTTGCCGATCTTGCGCTTGGGGGCGCCATCGCCGGGCCGGGCCGCGGGCTCGTAACCGGCCTGCGGTTGGTCGCTGAAGCCGGCGGCGCCGCCCGGGACCGCATTGCCGCGGTTGATCGCGGGGTTGAGCAGATCGGCAAGATAGCCTTCCAGTGGCTTCAATTCCTGGCGCGAGGCCTTGGAATTGGGCGTGCGCGCGCTGGCCGGCTTTTTCGCGGGCTTGGTCTTGGCGTTGGTCGTCTTGGCGTCGGCCGTCTTGGCGTCGGTCGTCTTGGCGTCGGTCGTCTTGGCGTCAGGGGCGGAGGTTTTGGACATGGCAGCAATATGGGGCGGAAGCCGCCCAAGCGCGAGAGGGCAAGGCGCATGGCGGGCCGCATAGCTGACAGGAGATGGCAGGAGGAGACGGCTCTGCTGTGCGGCGCACCTTGCCGTGCCTTGCGCGCAGAGCCGAACTCCCCCGAAAGGCCCGGTCTTGCTGGAGGCATTGACTCCCCGAGACGCGCTGCAAGAATGCGGCTATAATACGGCCATTGGGGACCGTTCATGTCGGGACAGCACTTCGACGCCGGACGAGACGCGCTCGATTTCATCGATGTGCTGACGCGCCTCAACGATCCCCAGACGATCATCACCTCGCTGCGCGACAAGCTCGCCAGCTTCGGCTTCCACGCCTTCCTGATCACCGGCCTGCCGGAGACCGGCGACAGGATCGCCCCGCTCGTGCTGCTGAATGGCTGGCCCGATGGCTGGTTCGAGCTCTATGTCCGGCAGAACTATGCCGATGACGACCCGATCGCGGCGCATTGCAAGACTACGATAAACCCTTTCGTCTGGGACGAGGTCTATCGCCAGGAGGTCGCCAGCGCGCGCCAGCAGGAGATCATGCGGCGCGCCAGCGACTTCAAGATGATCCACGGCTTCTGCGTGCCGATCCACAATGAGGACGGCTTCAAGGCCGTCGTCACCATGGCCGGCGACAAGCCCGACCTGTCGCGGCCGTCCCGCTCCGCCATCCACCTGATGTCGCTCTATGCCCATGCCAAGGCCGAGGCCGCCATGCACGGCACCCAGGGCCATTGCCTCACCGTGCGGGAGCGCGAGGTCCTGACCTGGATGGCTGTCGGCAAATCGACCGAGGGCGTCGCGGAGGTGCTCAATATCCGCGCCGGAACTGTCGAGGCGCATTACCAGAACGCCGCCCGCAAGCTCGGCGCCCGGGGCCGCACGCGCACGGTGGTCGAGGCGCATCTGCGCGGCGAGATCCAACTTTAGTCTATAGACCCGCGAAAGCATCGGCACTCCCGGAAAACCGGGATTCCGCCCGGCGCGGATAGGCAGAGAATTCTTCCTCACGCCGCTGGGGAAGAGCACATGATTCACATCATCGACGCCTCCAATCGCCGGCTCTATGCCGAGCAGATCGAGGAACATTTCCGCATCCGGCACCGCATCTATGTCGAGGAGCGCCGCTGGATGGAGCTGGAGCGCCCCGACGGACGCGAGGTCGACCAGTTCGACACCGACGACGCGGTCTATCTGCTGGCGCTGAAGGACGGCAAGGTCATCGGGGGCTCCCGCCTCGTGCCGACGCTCTGCCCGCATCTGATGAGCGAGGTCTTTCCCTACCTCGCCAATATCCGCGGCCTGCAGCGCGGCCCCGACATCGTCGAATGGACCCGGATCTTCGTGGTTCCCGAGTATCGCGGCCGCGAATCCGCCGTGCTGCACACCGTCCTCGCCGGCATGCTCGAATACTGCCTGGAGCAGAATTTCAGCGCGATCACTGTCGTGATGGAAACCTGGTGGATGCCGCGCTTCCTGGAGCTCGGCTGGGAGGTCAAGCCGCTTGGTCTGCCGACGATGATCGACGGCATGTCCTGCATCGGCACGATGATCAGCGTGACCGAAGAGGCCTGGCGCAACACGCTCGCATTCAAGCGGATTGCGGCCCCGACACTGGTCGACCGGCGGCATGGGCCGCGCATCATCAAGGAAAGGCGAACCAACCATGTATGACGAGCACGCCTATTCGCCCTTGTCCTCCCAGGAACGGCAAGACCTCGGAAACGCGCTAGCGACCCTAGCGACGCTGATGAATCGGCACCCACGCTACGCCCCGCTGCTGGAAGTCGCGTCCCATTTCGACCTCCCCGACGATCTCTGGCTGCTGACGCAGGTCATGAGCCTGGACGATGCCGGGCGCTCGGCGCTGGTGCAGCTCTTCCTGCTGACCAGTGGAGCGGTCCAGGCCAAGCCGTTGAGCCAGGACGCCGTCATGCTGGTGAGCCACGATCTCGGCGCCATCTATGAGCTGACCCGGGACCGCGAGCGCGGGATGGCCTCACCTCACGACGCGTGAGGTCCGGCTTCGGGGGCCTGCGGAGAGCTCCTCTCCTGTGTTGGTGGGGGGCGGAACCTCGACAGAGAACCCTCTCCTGTAAGGAGAGGGTAGGGTGAGGTGTCGGCCGTTATCCGCGTGGAGCACAGCCTCACCGCCGCGCGTGGTTAGCTCGGCGCTTTGCTAGTCAAGGGGCCGACACCTCATCCCTGCCCTTCTCCTTACAGGAGAAGGGTTCCCCGCGCCCGACTTGTCTCTGTTTCAGCCAAGCCTCCAGCCCGGCCGCCGCCGCGACGCCGGTGGCGAAGCAGGCCTGCAGCAGGTAGCCGCCGGTCGGGGCCTCCCAGTCCAGCATCTCGCCGGCGACGAAGACGCCGTGCAGCGCCGTCAGCATGAAATCGGGGGTGACCGCGCCGGCTTCGATGCCGCCGGCGCTCGAAATCGCGCGCGCGATCGGGGCGAGGCCGGTGAATGTGAGGGGAGCAGCCTTGATCAGCGCCGCCAAGGCTGCTGCGTCCTCAGGCAGGCCCGGGCTCGCCTCGCGCAGGAGCGCGATCGCAGCCGGCGACAGGCCCGCCGCCTTGCGCAGATGGTTGCTCAGCGTCTCGCCCTTGCGGCGCTTCGCCAGACGCTCGATGAGACGCGCCGTCTCCATGTCGGGCCGCAGGTCGAGCGTGACCGCCGCCCTGCCCTCGCGCAGGATCGCCTCGCGCAGCAGGCCCGACAGCGCATAGACCGCCCCGCCCTCGATGCCGTCGGCATCGATCATCCCTTCGCCAGTGGCCTGACGCTCACCGAAACGGATGACGATGCGCTTCAACGGCGCTCCGCTGAAGCGCTCGCGCATCATCGCCGACCAGGCGACGGTGAAACCGCCATTGGCCGGCAGCAGCGGCGCGACGCTGACGCCACGCTCTGCGAGCCGAGGCACCCAGCCGCCATCCGAGCCAAGGCGCGGCCAGCTCGCGCCGCCGAGCGCCAGCAAGGTCGCGCCGGGCCGGATCGTTTCGACGCCGCCATCGCGGGTCTGGAAGGCGAGCGCGCCATCGGCGCTCCAGCCGGTCCAGAGCCTGCCCGGAGCGAATGTCACGCCCTGCCCCTCCAGCCGGCGCAGCCAGGCGCGCAGCAGGGGCGAGGCCTTCATCACCCTGGGGAAGACGCGCCCACTCGTGCCGATGAAGCTGTCGGCGCCGAGAGCGTCGGCCCAATCGCGCAAAGCCTGCGGCGGGAAGGCGCGGATCGCCGGTTCGAGCCAGGCCTGCGCGCCGCGATAGCGCGTCAGGAACTGATCGAGCGGCTCGGAATGGGTCAGGTTCAGCCCGCCGCGGCCGGCAAGCAGGAATTTGCGCGCCGGCGAGGGCATGCGGTCATAGACCGTAACGGCGTGGCCGGCGGCGGACAGCCGCTCGGCGGCGATCAGGCCGGAGGGGCCTGCGCCGATGATCGCGATGGATTTATTTTGCATCGGGAGGGCTTGGAGCCGGCAGGGGCGCGGGTCAAGCGCGATCGTCATGCTCGGGCTTGACCCGAGCATCTCATGCCGAACCGAATGGTGCTTTATGCGAATGGAGATTCTCGGGTCAAACCCGAGAATGACGTAGCATCACCCCCGCGCGAAGGTCTCGTCGAAAGCGTAGCCCGCGCCGCGCACCGTGCGCAGCGGGTCCTTTGCGTCGCCGGGCGTGATCGCCTTGCGCAGGCGCCCGACATGAACGTCGACCGTGCGCTCGTCGATATAGACGTCGCGACCCCAGACGGCATCGAGAAGCTGTGCGCGGGAATAGACCCGGCCAGGCGCCTGCATCAGGAATTCGAGCAGGCGGAATTCGGTCGGGCCGAGATGCAGTTCCGCGCCGGAGCGGCGGACGCGGCGCGTCGTGCGGTCGAGCTCGAGATCGCCGGCCGCAAGCAGCCCCGCGACATGGCCAGGCTTCGCCCGGCGCAGCAGCGCCTGGATGCGCGCGATCAGTTCAGGCAGCGAGAACGGCTTGACCACGTAGTCATCGGCGCCGGTGGCGAGGCCGCGCACGCGCTCGGTCTCCTCGCCGCGCGCGGTCAGCATGATGATCGGCACGCGCTCCGTGTCCCTGCGCGTGCGCAGGCGGCGGCAGAGCTCGATGCCCGACAGGCCCGGCAGCATCCAGTCGAGCAGGACGAGGTCGGGCGTGTGGTCGCGCAGATGCAGTTCGGCATCGTCGCCGCGCGCGACGCTGTCGACCTCGAAACCCTCGGCTTCGAGATTGTAGCGCAGGAGCAGGGTGAGCGGCTCCTCGTCCTCGACGATCAGGATGCGTGCGGGCATGTGCGTTTCCGATGACGAACGTTATTGACCGGCCGTGGCCTCGACATTGATGTCGGTGGTGTCGAGCTTCGGGCGGTTGAGGTCGAGCGACTCGCCGGTGACGAGATAGTGGATCGTCTCGGCGATATTGGTGGTGTGATCGCCGATGCGCTCGACGTTCTTGGCGCAGAACAGGAGATGCGTGCAGAAGGTGATGTTGCGCGGATCTTCCATCATATAGGTCAGCAATTCGCGGAAGAGCGAGGTGTAGAGCGCGTCGATCTCGTCGTCGCGGCGCCAGACCTCCATGGCCTTCTGCTCGTTGCTCGCGGCATAGGCATCGAGCACGTCCTTGAGCTGGGCCTGGACGAGCCGGCTCATATGCTCGAGCCCGACCACGGCGCGGTGCGGCGGCTGGAACTGGCCGGAGATCGCGACCGCGCGCTTGGCGATGTTCTTGGCGAGATCGCCGACGCGCTCGATGTCGGCGGCGATGCGGATCGCCGAGATCAATTCACGCAGGTCGTTCGCCAGCGGCTGGCGCCGGGCGATGGTCAGGACCGCGCGCTCCTCGACATCGCGCTGGAGGTTGTCGAGGCGCTGGTCGGCGCTGATCACCTTCTGGGCGAGCGTGGTGTCGCGGCGCACCAGCGCCACGGTGGAATCGCCGAGCATGCGCTCGGACATGCCGCCCATCTCGGCGAGGCTGCGGCGCAGCCCCTCGAGTTCGGCGTCGTAGGAGCGGACGATATGTTCGGTCATCGCGGCGGATCCTCTGGGAGCGAAAACAGGGTTCGACAGTCAGCCGAAGCGGCCGGTGACATAGTCCTGCGTCTGCTTCTTGTGCGGGTTCATGAAGATGGTGTTGGTCGGCGCGAACTCGATCACCTCGCCGAGATACATGAAGGCGGTGTACTGCGAGATACGCGCCGCCTGCTGCATGTTGTGGGTGACGATGACGATGGTGAAATCGGTCTTGAGCTGCTCCAGCAGGTCCTCGATCTTGCCGGTCGAGATCGGATCGAGCGCCGAGGTCGGCTCGTCGAACAGGATCACCTCCGGCTTCTGCGCGATGGTGCGCGCAATGCACAGGCGCTGCTGCTGGCCGCCCGAGAGGCCCATGCCGGACATCTTGAGCTTGTCCTTGACCTCGTCCCAGAGGGCGGAGCGGCGCAGCGCGCCCTCGACGCGGTCGTCGAGCTCCGACTTCGGCGGCTTCTCATAGAGCCGGATGCCGAAGGCGACATTGTCGTAGATCGACATCGGGAAGGGCGTCGGCTTCTGGAAGACCATGCCGATGCGCGAGCGCAGCTCGTTCACGTCGACATCGTTGGAGATGACGTTGCGGCCGTCGAGCATGACCTCGCCGGTGGCGCGCTGCTCGGGATAGAGCGAATAGATGCGGTTGAAGATGCGCAGCAGGGTCGACTTGCCGCAGCCCGAGGGGCCGATCAGCGCCGTGACGTGACGGTCACGGAAATCGAGATTGACGTTCTTCAGCGCCTTGTGCTCGCCGTAGTAGAAATCGAGGTTCTTGACCGCGATCCTGACCGGGGCTTCGGCATCGAGCGTTTGCGGGCTCAGTTCCAGCGTCGAAAGCATCGACTTCTTCCTTCAGATCGAACGCGACGAGGGTTCAGGGTAGCCGTTCACTTGCTGCCGCGCACGATACGGCGCGCGATCAGCGAGAGCAGCAGGATCGAGACGGTGATGATCAGCGAACCGGCCCAGGCGAGCTGCTGCCAGTTCTCGTAAGGGGCGGAGGCGAACTGGTAGATCGTCACCGGCAGGTTCGAGACGCCGCCCGAGAGCGTCGGCGAGAACCAGAAATTGTTGTTCAGCGCGGTGAAGATCAATGGTGCGGTCTCGCCGGCGATGCGGGCGAGCGCCAGCAGAATACCGGTGACCATGCCCGATTTCGCCGCCCGCCAGGTGACGCTGGTGATGACGACCGAGGGCGGGGCGCCGAGCGCAGCACCAGCCTCGCGCAACGGCCCCGGAACCAGCCGCAGCATGTCCTCGGTGGTGCGCACGATGACCGGGATCGCGATGATGCCGAGCGCGGCGCCGCCGGCCCAGCCGGAGTAGCCGCGGAACGGCTCGACCAGGATGACGTAGACGAACAGGCCGATCAGGATCGAAGGCGCCGAGAGCAGGATGTCGTTGATGAAGCGGATCAGATTGGCGAGCTGCGAGCCCTTGCCGTATTCGGCGAGATAGGTGCCGGCGAGCACGCCGATCGGCGTCGCCACCGCGATGCCGAGGAAGGTCAGCACGATCGAGCCGACGATGGCGTTGGCAAGGCCGCCGCCATCGGAGCCGGGGCCGGGCGTGACCTGGGTGAAGGTCGTGAGGGAAAGCCCGCCGACGCCCTTCACGATCAGCATGCCGAGGATCCAGAACAGCACGAAGATGGCGAGGAAGGTGAAGCCGGAGGCGATCAGCTTCATCGCCCTGTCGGCGGTGCGGCGCGCGGGGCGCACGCGGCCCCATTCGGCATGGGGCGTCTGGGAGGCGATGGAGGGGGTCGTCATGCTCATGATCGGCCTGCCTTATCAGTAGGTCTTGACGCGCGAGACGAGGATGCGCGCGATGACGAGGACGACGAAGGTGACGAAGAACAGGATGCAGCCGAGCGCGATCAGCGCGTTGAGCTGCAGGCCGAGCGCCTCGTTGAACTCATTGGCGATGCGCGAGGCAATGGTCGAGCCCGGATCCAGGATCGAGGCCGAGAGCCGGTTGGCGTTGCCGACGACGAAGGTCACCGCCATGGTCTCGCCGAGCGCGCGGCCGAGGCCGAGCATGACCGCGCCGATGATCGAGACGCCGGCCTGGGGCACCAGGACATGGCGCACGACCTCCCAGGTGGTCGCCCCAATTCCATAAGCGCTCTCGCGCAGCACGGAGGGGATCTGCTCCAGCATGTCGCGCGTGATCGAGGCGATGAAGGGGATGATCATGAAGGCGAGGATGATGCCGGCGGTGAAGATGCCGAGCCCCGAGGGCGAGCGCGAATACAGCACCGTGCCGACGAGCGGCAAGCCTTCGACGATGTTGGAGAGCGGCACCTGAACATAGGCGGCAAAGAGCGGCACGAAGACGAACAGGCCCCACATGCCGTAGATGATCGAGGGCACGGCGGCGAGAAGCTCGATGGCGGTTGCGACCGGCTGCTTGAACCAGGGCGGGGCGAGCTGCGTCAGGTAGACCGCGATGCCCAGCGACAGCGGCACGCCGATGACGAGCGCGATCAGCGCGGTCGAGAGCGTGCCGACGATGGCCGGCCAGGCGCCGTACTGGTCGTTCTGGGTATCCCAGACGCTGGAGGTGATGAAGCCGAAGCCGAATTCGCGGAAGGCCGGCCAGCCGCCGATGACCATCGACAGCATGATGCCGGCGAGCAGCACCAGCACGAACAGCGCAGCCAGGAAGCTGGCATTGCGGAAGACGATGTCGAACGTGCCCTTGGGGGTCTTGCGCAGCGGCGCAGCAGCAGTGGGCATCATCTGGGTCACGGCGGTCATCCGCGGGGCTCCGGTAGCGTGGGTTGTCCGTCATTCCTGGGCGGAGCGAAGCGCAGACCCGAGAAGCCCGGGGCTGCGCCTCCTGAATGAGATGGCCGGGTCAAGCCCGGCCATGACGGCGAGCGATCAGAAGATCGGCTTGCCGGAGTTGTCGACGACGCCCTTCCAGGCAGCGCGGACCATGTCCTTGACGTTGCTCGGCAGCGGCACGTAGTCGATGCCGGTCGCGAGCTGGTCGCCGCTCTTATAGGCCCAGTCGAAGAACTTCAGCGCGGCCTGCGCCTCTTCCGGCTTCTCGGGCTTGGCGTGGACGAGGATGAAGGTCGCCGAGGTGATCGGCCAGGCCTGCGCGCCCTTCTGGTTGTTCAGCGAGATGCCGAAACCGGGAGCCTCGTTCCAGTTGGCGTTGGCGGCAGCGGCCTGGAAGGCCTTGTCGTCGGGGGCCGGGTAGTTGCCGTCGGCGTTCTGGACCAGCGCGAAGGCGAGCTTGTTCTGCTTGGCGTAGGCGTACTCGACATAGCCGATCGAGTTCGCGACCTGCTTGACCGAAGCCGAGACGCCCTCATTGCCCTTGCCGCCGATGCCGACCGGCCACTGGACCGACTGGTTGGCGCCGATCTTGGTCTTCCAGTCGGGCGAGACGCGCGACAGGTAATCGGTCCAGACGAAGGTCGTGCCCGAGCCGTCCGAACGATAGACCGGGTTGATGCTGGCGTCGGGCAGGGTCACGCCGGCATTGAGCGCGGCGATCTTGGGGTCGTTCCACTTCTTGATGTCGCCGAGATAGATCTCGGCGATGAGCTGGCCCGTGAGCTTCAGCTTGCCGGCCTCGATGCCGGCAACGTTGATCGCGGGAACGACGCCGCCCATCACGGTCGGGAACTGGATCAGGCCTTCCTTGGTCAACTCCTCGCCCTTCAGCGGGGCGTCGGTGGCGCCGAAAGCGACAGTCTTGGCCTTGATCTGGCGAATGCCGCCACCCGAGCCGATCGACTGGTAATTGAGACCGATATTGGTCTCCTTCTTATAGGCTTCAGCCCATTTGGCGTAGATCGGGAAGGGGAAAGTAGCGCCGGCGCCGGTGATGTCGGCAGCCTGGACGGCGCCGGACAGACCGATCGAAGCGGCCGCGAGAATGAGAATTTTGCGCATTGAGATGTCCTCTCTGGATCGCACGTTCAGCGGCCCCGTCAGAACACCTTCTGTGTGACAGACGGATGACATCCTGTCATCAAAGCTGTCACAAACGCTTCAGGACGCGCTCCGCGGCGCCGGGCCGAGGCGCGGAAAGATCGCCTTGAAAGTCGCGCCCTGCCCCAGCAGGCTCTCGATGGTGAGGCGCCCGCGATGGCGCAGCACGATGTGCTTGACGATGGCCAGGCCAAGGCCGGTTCCACCCGCTTCGCGGCTGGCGGCGGTGTCGACCCGGTAGAAGCGCTCGGTCAGGCGCGGCAGGTGTTCGGGCGCGATGCCGGGCCCGTCGTCGCGCACGCTGACGCTGGCCTCGGTCGCGCCGTCGATGACATCGATCGCGACCTCGCCGTCCTTGCGGCCATATTTGATGGCGTTCTCGACCAGATTCTCCATCAGCCGCAGCAATTCGTCGCGGTCGCCGGCGACCTTGACCGGCTGCTCGGGCAGCGACAGGCGCAGATTCACATTGCGCTCGCGCGCCATCAGCGTCAGCGAATCGACGATCTCGCGCGAGATACCGGCGAGATCGACCGGGGTTTCAGGCGCCAGATGGGCGCGCAGCTCGATGCGCGAGAGCGAGAGCAGATCGTCGACGAGGCGCGCCATGCGCAAGCCCTGCTCGCGCATGATCGTCAGGAAGCGGTCGCGCGCGCCGGCATCGTTGCGGGCGGGGCCCTGCAGCGTCTCGACGAAGCCGAGCAGCGAGGCCAAAGGCGTGCGCAGTTCATGGCTGGCATTGGCAACGAAATCGACCCGCATGCGCTCGGTGACGCGCTGCTCGCTGAGATCCTCGAAGGTCAGCAGCAAGGAGCGGCGCCCGCCCGCAGTCCGCAACGCCGCAATATGGATCCGAAAGGTGCGCTCGACCGGCACGCGCTCGACCAGTTCGATGACGCGGCGCCCACCCTGGCTCGAGACCTGCTCCATCGCCCCGATCAGATCGGGATCACGCATCACGAGCGTCAGCTGCCGGCCCTTGTCGAGCGCCGGGATCAGCGCGTTCATCGCCGGGCTCAGCGCCTGGACGACGCCTTGCGCATCGAGCAGGACGACGGCCGAGCCGAGCGCCCCGATCAGGGCAAGCGTGGCGGGGGCATTGGGGTCGACAGTCTCGAACATCGGGCGCGGCACCTTGCGCTGTCCTCTCGCCACCGAGGCAGGCGCGAGAGCCGGACGATGCGAGAGGAAGCCTTCCTGATCGGATCGCCGGCGCACGTCAATTCCCCTGACCGCGCGCACGGGTTAGCTTGCCAGCCAAGGATCAGGAGAAAACAGATGGCGAAGAGCTTTTCCGGATACAAGCTGAAGGGGGCCATCCAGCTCCCGCCCAAGGCGAAGGGGCGGTCCAAGGCCTCCGCCAAAAAGCGGGTCGCCTCGGATAAACCGGCGAACAAATCCGACGCCTTCGACATCGAAGCGGAGACCTTGCCCCAGCACATCATCGACGCCGCCTTCCGCAGCGGCGGCTACCCCTATGACAAGCGCATGAAGCGCAAGCACTACGACAAGGAGATGGAGCCGCTGCAGATCGAATTGCAGAAGCTCCTCGCCTGGGTGCGCGAGAGCGGCGAGCGCATCGCCATCGTGCTCGAAGGGCGCGACGGCGCCGGCAAGGGCGGCGCTATCACCCGCTTCACCCAGCATCTCAACCCGCGCCAGGCGCGCGTGGTGGCGCTGCCAAAGCCCTCCGACACCGAGAAGGGACAATGGTATTTCCAGCGCTACGCCGCGGAGATGCCGGCGGCGGGCGAGATCGTCTTCTTCGACCGCTCCTGGTATAATCGCGCCGGTGTCGAGCGCGTGATGGGCTTCTGCACGCCCGACCAGACCGACGCCTTCCTGCGCGAGGCCCCCGTCTTCGAGGGCATGCTGACGCGCGACGGCATCCGCATGATAAAAATCTTCCTGACCATCGGCCGCGAGATGCAGATGACGCGGCTGCATGCGCGCTGGCACGACCCGCTCAAGCGCTGGAAGCTGTCACCGATCGATTTCGAGGCGATCCCGCGCTTCGACGCCTATTCCGAGGCCTTCGACGAGATCCTGGAGCGCAGCTCGACGGCATGGGCGCCCTGGAGCGTGCTGCGCGGCAACGACAAGTTCCGCACCCGGCTCAACGCCATCCGCCTCGTGCTCCAGGCCATTCCCTACAAGGACAAGGATGAGGCGGCGATCGGCGAACTCGACCACAAGATCGCGCTGAGCGCGACGCGCTATCTCGACAAGGGCGGGGAGAAATAGGCGACACCCAGGAAGGCTGGAGCGATTCAGCGCTCCCGCCGCCTGATCCGCCTGATCATCTCGTTCAGCGCCAGCAGAACCAGCGCCAGGATGAAGGGTAGCAGGTAATAGATGATGCGGAAGAGCAGCAGCGCACCGAGCACGCCCTCGTAAGGCAGGCGGCTCAGCGCGACCAGCATCGTCGCCTCGAAGACGCCGAGGCCGCCGGGTGCGTGGCTGGCGATGCCGATCAGGCAGGCGAAGACATAGACCGCAAGGAAGCTCGGATAGTCGATATTGTGCCCGCCCGGCAGCAGGACGAAGAGCACGGCCGCCGCCGCACAGACCTCGCAGGCGCCGAGGCACATCTGGCCGAGCGTGATCCCCAAGCCCGGCAGCGGCAGGTTCCAGCCGCTGACGCGGATGGTGCGCTCACCGCTCGCGATCCAGGCGAGATAGCCCAGCGTGCCGAGCGCCACCGCCGCGCCGACGCCCTGCACCACCAGCGGCGAGGTCCGCGCCAGCCGTGCGACGCCCTCGGAATCGTAGAACAGGCAGGCGCACAGGATCGCGCCGAGGCCGAGCCAGAAGGTCAGGCCCGCGATCACCGTCAGGCTCGCGACCTCGGAGGCGCGCACGCCTTTGGGCGAATAGATCCAGTAGCGCACCGTGCCGCCGGTCACGATCGGGAAGCCGAGCGTGAAGGAGACGGAATAGCTGGTGAAGGAGGCGAGCGCCGTGGTGCGATAGGGGATGGAGAGCCCCAATCGCTTCAGCGCCAGCGCGTCATAGCCGGTGAGCAGGAGATAGCTCAGCGCGGTGAAGCCGAGCGCGAGGCCGAGCTGGCGCTGGCTGGCATTGGCGAAGGCCCCGGCAAGCGCGCCGGGCTCGATCTCCCGGATGATGAACCAGAGCACCACCAGCGAGGCGGCAAAGATCGTCGCGCTCGCCAGCGGGCCGAGCCACCACCAACGGCTGCGCCTGCGCAAGGGCATACCTGGCTCATGCGGGCCGAAGGACATATGCGAACTCGCTCGAAGGCTAATCGGGACCGCGCACTGCTGCGCCAGATCCCCGGGGCGGGGCGACAGGCCACAGGACGCGACCTTGCCCGACAGATAACGCCTCGACCGGGATGCACAAGCCGGAACGGCGCGGCGAATGCGCGCCATGAGGCTGACGCAGGTCGCGCCCGGCGGCTTTTCCGGGACACGGCCCCGCGCTATGAGGCCGCCTTTGCGGCCGCCTTATAGCGCGAGGATCCTGGTGCCATGCATCAAGCATCCCGCCTGGCAACGGACGCGAAGAGCGCATCCGGCCCCTCGACCTCGACCAGGCGCCGCTTCTCGATCAGCCAGAAGCGATTGCCGACGGTCCGGGCGAAGCTGCGGTCATGCGAGACCAACAGGCCGCTCGCCTCATGGTCCATCAACTCGCCCTCCAGCGCCTCCTGCCCCTCGATGTCGAGATGGTTGGTCGGTTCGTCCAGCAGGTAGAAGTTGGGATTGGCCAGGCGCAGGACCAGCATCATCAAGCGCGCCTTTTGGCCGCCGGAGAGGCGGCCTATGGGGCCGTCCTGCATCTCGATGGTCAAGCCCGCGCCGGCCAGCAGCGAGCGGGCGCGCTGATCGCCGACATCGAACCGCCGGGTAATCGCCGCCCCTGGCGTATCGTCAGGCGCAAGCTCGGACAGGTTTTGGTCGCTATAGCCGAGCTTCAGGGACGGCGTCGCCCTGATCGCCTCCGGCGCTCCCTGAGGTTCCACGATCGCGCGCCGGATCAGGCCGACGAGGCGCGACTTGCCGGTCCCGTTGGCTCCGAGCAGGACGATGCGATCGCCCTGGTTGATCCAGCGCTTGCCTGTCTTGAACAGCAGCGTCCCGTCAGGCGCCGCGATGGCCGCATCGTCGAGCGTGACCAGGACCTTGGCATGGGTGCCGCGATTGGCGAGCCTGATCGCCCCCGCCGAACGCTCGCGATGCGCGGGCAAGGCGGCATCCTCCAGGCGCTCGGCTCTTTCCTTGAGTTGCTTGGTCTTGACCACCAGGAGGTCGCTGCCGGAGTTGATCCCGATATTCCTGAGCTTCGCGGCCTGCCGGCGCAATTGCTGGGCGGTCTTCAGATCGCGCTGGAACCGGCGCTCCTGCGAAGCATCGACCTCGTCGAGCGCCATGCGCGCCCTCGTATAGGGCAGGGCGAAGACCTGGGAGCGCTCCGGGCGCAGGAACAGCGTCCGGTTGGTCGTCGCGTCCAGGAAGGCGCGGTCATGGCTCGAAATGACCACGGGCACCTCGCGCGGCAGGGCGTTGAGCCAGTCTTCCAATTGGCTGATCCGGGCGAGATCGAGATGGTTGGTCGGCTCGTCCAGCAGCAGCAGATCGGGCTCGGTCACCCAGATGCGCGCCAGCATCGCCAGCCTCTGCCAGCCGCCGCTCAGATGCGAGAGCGGACGCTGGCGCAGCAGTTCGGGAACCTCGAGCGAGTCGAGCACCACATCGACGCGCCAGCCTTCGCTGTCGGCCTGCTCCGCCGGCAAGGCCTGGCGGACGAGGTCATGGAAGGCCGTCTCTGCGAACCGGGCCGGAATGTCCTGTTCGACATACCCGACGCGCAAGCCGCGCGAGCGCGTGATCTCGCCCGTACTGGGCTCGAACCCGCCAGCGATAGCGCGCAGGAGCGTCGACTTGCCCCGGCCATTGGCGGCGACGAGGCCGAGGCGGTCATTCGCCCCGATCGTCAGGTCCAGATTCGAAAAGAGCGGCGTGCCCAAGGTGACGCCGAGATTCCTCAGATTGATCAATGCCATTGTCGGCCTCTGCTCTGCCCGAGCCGTGGCCGCATGCGCAGCAGGCCGTTTTGCTGCCGCGCGATGCGGGACTGGGGGCCGCAGCCTCCCAAGCTCGGTATGGTATGAAGAGGCGCGGGCCGCGAGCCTGTGCAGGCTCAACGCCGCGCTACCACGAAGGGCAGACCGGGAAGAGAACCGTGAAGCAATCGTCTCTGGTCAGCCCTGCAAACAGCTTTGCAGGGCGTTGACCGGGCCACGCGTATGATGGTGACGAACAAACGTGATCACGCGGCCCTCCTTTCTCGACGAGTTGCAGAACAAACGTAACGCCACGCGCCGCCGTGAGCAATCCTTACCGCTTCGGGCATGTTGTCCTGGATCGGAACCACGCCGTCATCCTGGACAAGCCGCCCTCGGGTCCGGCCTTCGGCCGGCCCAAGGACAGGCTCCGCGGCGCTGATCCGGGATCCGAAGCGCGTCATGGTCGGGCTTGACCCACCATCTCGTAAATCAGAGCACTCTGGTCATGAGATTCTCAGGGCACAAGCCCGAGAATGACGCCCTGGTTCGTTGAAGGCGTTGTGCTCCGCACCCGCCCTCACCTCCCTCAGCCGGTCTTCCGGAACACCCGCAGCGTCTTGAAGCTCGCGACCTCGTCGACCTGCGCGGTGGCGGCCCAGTCTGCGATAATCGGCTCGGCCGAGGCGTAGGCGAAGGAGCCGGTGTAGAACAGGAGATAGCCGCCAATATCGGTCTGGGCGGTGAAGAGGTCGATCACCTCGCGGTCGGTCAGCGCGCCATAGGCGTCGTTGGCCTGCGTCCTGAACTCGCAGGCATGGAACAGCGTCACGATGTCGAAGCGCGGCAGCAGCTTGGCGTTGCTCGTGTAGATGTCGCCGAAATAGGCTGAATAGGTCTTGGTGATGGTCGGGCTTGCCGTCGCCAGCTTGACGAAGGCGTCATATTCCTTGGGCGAGGCGGTAATGCCGAGCACGGTGTTGTTCAATTCCGGCTCGGCGCAGCGGATGCCGACATAATGATGCCCGCCCGTGCCGAAATGGTAGATGCGCTTGTCGGTGAGCCCCTCCTCCTCCAGCCATTCGACGAAATGCACGTCGCAGGGGCATTGGTCGACGCGAAGGCCCCAATAGACGTCCCAGATGTTCATCGTCGCGGCTGTCATCGATGTCGGCTCCTTGGCATGAGCGCCGGCGCTCCCACCGGCGGCTTTGGGGAAGGATGGGGTCGCAGGCACGGGAGGAGGTTCATCGCGCGCCCTATTCCGCCAGTTCGGCATGCGCGCCCGAACGCGCCTTGTCGGCACCGGCCATGCGCACGACGCCGCCGGCCCGCTTCAGAACCAGACGATGCGTCGCGGCCTCGGCGAAGCCGGCGCTCTGGCCGAAGGCGAGAATGATCGCGTCCGGCCGTGCCGCACGCAATTCCTCGATCAGCTCCAGCGCCATGTCGGTCTCGAGCGCGCTCGTCGCCTCGTCGAGCAGGATAATGTCGGGCGCCTCCAGCTCGGCACGGGCGAGCGCGAGGCGCTGCCGGTCCCCGGTCGCGAGTTCCTTGTCCCAGTCGCTGATCTCGTCGAGCCGCGGCGCGAGAGCCGACAGGCCATAGCGGCGCAGGGCCTCCAGCAGAGGCTCGGAGGGCCGGGTCAGCCCGGTATCGAGCACGGCCCGCAAGCTGCCCTCGGTCAGATGCAGTTTCTGCGGCACGACCGTCACCAGCGCCTCCCGCGGCAGCGCGATCTCGCCCCGTCCCCAGGGCCAGAGGCCGGCGATCGCCTGGATCAGGGCGGCCTTGCCGAGGCCCAGTTCGCCCGAGAGATGCAGCGTCGCGCCCGGCGGCAGCGACAGGCCGATATCTGCGGCGAGCGTGCGGCCGTCGCGGTCGATCAGCGTGACCTCATGCAGCCGCAGCAGACCGTCGGAGCTCGGCGTCACGCTGAGATGGTCGCCCGGAGGCTCGCCGTCGACGCGCTGCAGCGCATCGGCGAGTTCATTGACGCGCCTTGCGGCCGCAAGCCATTCGGCGATGCGCATGAAGTTGTCGAGCAGCCAGTTGAAGGCGTTCTGCACCGCCACGAAGGCCGCCGCGACCTGAACGACGCCACCGAGCGACATCTCGCCGGAGAGGTATTTCGGCGCGGCCAGCAGCAGCGGCACCACCGGCACGAGCGCACCGCTGCCATTGGTGATCCAGGTCAAACGGCCGCGCTGGCGGATCATCGCAAGCCAGCGCCTGACGAGACCGTCATAGGTCTGCGCCACGGCGCGGCGCTCGCTGGGCTCGGTACGGGCGAGCGCGATCGTCTCGCCATGGTCGCGGATGCGCATCAGGGAGAAACGCAATCGCGCCTCGCCCTCATTGCGCGCCGCGATCAGGCGCGGCAGGCGGCGCCCGACGATGCTGATGAGGAGGGAGACGAGCACGGCATAGACGATCGCCGCCAGCACCATATAGGCGGGGATCGTGACCCGGCCGCCACTGGTCGCGATCTGCAGCGCGCCGCCGATCTCCCAGAGGATCTCGATGAAGGTGATGATGGTGATGACCGCCGTGAGCAGGCCGATGGCGAAATCGACCACCGGCTCGGTCGCCCAGCGGACATCGTCGGCGATGCGGTATTCGGGATTGGCCGGCTCGTAGCCGGAGAGGCCTAGTCGGAAGAAGCGGCGCTCATTGATCCAGCCATCGGCCAGCTTGCCCGTGACCCATTGTCGCCAATGCACCTGGAAGGTCTCGCGGGCGACGAGGATGACGACGCCGAGCCCGGCCGCGATCAGAACCAGCACCGGAAAGACCGCCATCGCAATCAGCGCACTCTCGCTGTCCTTCTTCTCCAGCGCGTCGAAGAACCAGCCGTTCCAGCGATTGACGGTGACATTGGCGAAAACGGAGAGAATGATCGCAGCTGCGAGGAGGAGCGACCAGAACCAGGCGCGGCGGGCGCTCGCGCCTCGCCAGAAGCCGCCGGTCAACGCTGCGAAACGCCAGGCGACCTGCCGGTCACTCGGCAGCCCGGCCACGCCTTGCATGTCGTCCGAGCTCGGCAACAGCGACGGATCCCCCCAGACCACGCAACCGGATCGTCCCGCCGCAAGCGAGCCTTAACAGACACTTAGCCGCGACCGAATGAACTTGACATGAACGGCCGATGAACGAAAGCAGCCCACGCAAGTCCCCTTCCCGGCCGCTCGGCCTTTCCTTAGAATCTCTCTAAGATACTGATATTGAATATATATTTCGCATGCTGCATTGCATTCGAGCCATTGACTCGCCAACATCGCGCCTTAAAGACAAGCCCGTTCGCGACAGGCCGCCACGGCTCCCCCGGCCACCCAGATCGCCGAACCCGAGCAACCACCGCGGCGTGGGCCAGCGGCCGCCTGACGGGAAGCCACCACAACCTCATTCGCCACTGGGCCGAGATGTGACCATGACGCGCCAATCAACCACCGGACATCGCCGGGCGCTGCGCCTCGCAGCCGCTGTGACGTTCCTGTTCATCCCCGCTTTTGCCCATGCGCAGGCCTCGACCATGCCGCACGACCTCTCGCCCTGGTCGATGTTCATGGCCGCCGATATCGTCGTGAAATCGGTGATGGTGGGCTTGGCCTTCGCCTCGGTCGTGACCTGGACGATCGGGCTCGCCAAGACGCTCGAATTGAGCGCCGCCAAGCGCCGGCTGCGGCAGGCGACCCGGATCCTGGCAAAGCAGACCACCCTCGGTGAGGCTTCGCTGGCGCTCGGCAAGGCGCAAAGGCTCGGCCGCAAGCTGATCGAGGCCGGTGTGGAGGAGATGCAGGCTTCCAAGCAGGCCTATGACAAGGACGGCATCAAGGAGCGCGTCGTCTCGCGGCTGCATCGGATCGAGCTCGCCGCCAGCCGCGAGATCGCGCGCGGCACGGGCTGGCTGGCGACGATCGGCTCGACTGCGCCCTTCGTCGGCCTGTTCGGCACCGTCTGGGGCATCATGAATTCGTTCATCGGCATCTCCAAGGCGCAGACCACAAACCTCGCCGTGGTCGCTCCGGGCATCGCCGAGGCGCTGCTCGCCACCGCGATCGGCCTCGTCGCCGCCATTCCCGCCGTGATCATCTACAACCTGTTCAGCCGCGGTATTGCCGGCTACCGCGCCGAGGTCGGCGACGCCGCCGCGACCGTGGCGCGGCTGGTCTCGCGCGATCTCGACCGCGGCCGCAGCGCGCTGCAGCGCGCGGCGGAGTGAGGCCATGGCCGGCGGCATCAATGCGAATGGCGGCTTCGGCGACGACGACCTGCCCGAGGCCAGCGAGATCAACGTCACGCCGTTCATCGACGTGATCCTGGTGCTGCTGATCATCTTCATGGTCGCAGCCCCGCTCTCCACCGTCGACGCACCAGTCGAGCTTCCGGTCTCGACCGCCAAGCCTCAGCCGCGTCCGGAGAAGCCGGTCTTCCTGACGCTGAAGGCCGATCTCGCGATGGTGCTGGGCGAACAACCCGTCGCCACCGAGCAGCTCGCCCAGGCGCTCGACGCCCAGACCAAGTCCGACCGCGAGCAGCGCATCTTTGTGCGCGCCGACCAGTCGGTCTCCTATGGCGAGGTCGTCAAGCTGATGAACACGCTGCGCGCGGCAGGCTATCTCAAGATCGCGCTGGTCGGGCTCGAAGGTCCCAACGCGCCTGCCCCGGCCACCGGTGAGATCCCCGCGGCCCCGGCTTCGCCGGCCGGTCCACAGCCGTAAATGACCCGACGACACGCCGCGTAAGGCTGCCGCCGCCGCTCCGGAACAGCCGCTCCCACCCGAGAACGCAGTCCAGACCGGGCTCTGCGACGGTCTTAGCCGGGCCGCCGCCTGCCCTGCTTCCCGACCGGTGACCTGCATGGCCTGCGTCCCGGCCCCGTCTTTGCGTGCATGGCGGCGGCGAGCCAGCTAGGCCATGCTTAGCGGGCATGACCGACGCCGCAGTTGCGGCGAACGGCTCAGCGTGATGCAGCAGACGCATGAGCACGAGGGTGCAAATCCTCATGCCCGATGCGCGAGAGGGGAGGATCGCCCGATGATCTATGAAGAGCGCGATTATCGCATCAAGGCCGGCAAGCTCGGCGAATTCGTCAAGATCTATGGCGAGCACGGCCTGCCGCTGCAGAAGGAACATCTGGGCAATTTCATCGCCTATTTCACCACCGAGATCGGCGAGCTGAACCATGTCGTCGCGCTCTGGAGCTATCAGAGCCTCGACGAGCGCACGGCCAAACGCAAGACGATGCTGGCCGATCCGCGCTGGCAGGACTACCTAAAGCGTGTCGATGGGCTGATCGACATCCAGAACACGCGCATCCTCACCCCCGTTTCCTATTCGCCACTGCAATGAGCACCGCATCGCAATCCGGTATGGCCGGACATTTCACCGCCGAGACTCCCGACGGCGCCGTACTGCACGTGACCAGCGAGGGCCAGGGCCCGACGCTGCTGCTCGTCAGCGGGCTGGGCGGCACAGCCGGCTTCTGGAAGAGCAATGCCGCGACGCTGGCGCGCTCCTTCCGCGTCATCCGCTTCGACCAGCGCGGCATCGGCGCGAGCACGCGCGGCACCGCCGCCTGCACCATCGACCAATTGGCGCAGGACTGCCTCAGCGTGCTCGATGCCGCCGGCGCCGATCGCACTGTCCTGCTCGGCCATTCGACTGGCGGCTGCATCGGCCAGGCGCTCGGCCGGCTCGCGCCCGAACGGTTGGACGGGCTGATCCTGAGCGCGACCTGGCTCAAGCCCAGCCGCTACATGACCAGCCTGTTCGGCACCCGTCGCGCGATCCTCGACGAGAACCCGCATGCCTATGCCGCGACCGCTGCGCTGATGGCCTATCCGCCAGCCTGGATCGAGGCGAATTGGGGCACTTACGAGGCCGCCCTCGCCACCGCCCCGGTGACGGCGCAGGCGCGGCAGGTCGTGCGAGAGCGCATCGACGCGCTGATGTCCTTCGACGGCTCCGCCAGCACCGCCTCGCTGATGATGCCGATCCTGGTCCTGGGCGCGCGCGACGACATGATCGTGCCAGCCTTCCTGCAGGAGGAGCTGGCGGCAGCACTGCCTGGATCGCGCAAGACGATGCTCGACACGGGCGGGCATTTCTTCCCGGTCTCGCGGCCCGACGCCTTCACCGCGAATGTCGCGGAATGGATCGGCGAGCTCTTATGAAGCCGCGCCGCCTCGTCCTGATCGGCTTCGGCGCGATCGCCGGCGATCTCGCTGCTGCGCTGCTCGACGCGTCGCAGCCGGGTTATGCGCTCGGTGTGTTGCTGAGGCCGGGATCGGCCTCGCGCCAGCGCCTGCCGCAGGGCTGTACCCCGCTCTCGGACCTCGCCGAGCTCACCGCCTTTGCCCCCGACCTCGTCGTCGAGGCCGCGGGACATGAGGCGGTGCGCGGCAACGTTCCGGGCTGTCTTGCGCTTGGCCTGCCCGTGCTGATCTCCTCGATCGGCGCCTTGCATGACGAGGCCTTGCTTGCGAGCCTGGTCGCCACGGCGCGCGAGCATGGCGGGCGCTTGCTGCTGCCCTCGGGCGCGCTCGGTGCGCTCGACTATGTCCGCGCGGTTCGGCACGCAAGCGAGCTGACGCTGCGCTATGAATCGCGCAAGCCTCCCGCCGCCTGGAGCGCGGAGCTCAAGGCGCTCGGCCATGATCCCGACAGGCTCGATGCCCCGGTGACCCTGTTCTCGGGCAATGCGCGCGAGGCGGCGGCGGCCTATCCGCAAAACCTCAATGTCGCGGCCGCGCTGGCGCTGGCGGGGCCGGGCTTCGAGGCGACCGGCGTCGATGTGATCTGCGACCCCGCCGCGACCGGCAACACCCATGTCGTGACCGCGCGCAGCGAATTCGGCACGATGCATCTTGCCATCGCCAACCGGCCCTCGCCGAGCAATCCGAAATCCTCCTGGATCGTCGGCCGCTCGCTGCTGGCGGCGATCGAGCAGTTCTTCGCTCCGGTGATGATGCTGTGACGGCCTTTCGCACCTGATATATAAATACGGCGCAATCCCGTGACGAGACGAAGGACGGACAGGATGAAGCTTGCTGGCAAGATCGCGATCATCACCGGGGGCGGTTCAGGCATCGGCCACGAGGCGGCGAAGCTCTTCGCGGCAGAGGGCTCAGTCGTGATCGTCGCCGACCGCGACGGGGCCGCCGCGGAACGCGTCGCGACCGAGATCGAGAGGGTTTCCGGCAAGGCGACCGCATATACTGTCGACGTCAGCAAGGAAGCCGAGATCAAGGCGATGATCGACAGGGTCGTCGCCGATCATGGCCGGCTCGACATCCTCGTCAACAATGCCGGCTTCGGTTTCGCCGGCACGGTCGTCACCACTTCGGAAACCGACTGGGACGCTCTGATGGCGGTGAACGTCAAGGGCGTGTTCTTCGGCTGCAAGCATGCGATCCCGGTGATGGAAAAGCAGGGCGGCGGCGTCATCGTCAACACGGCGTCCGCCGTCGCCAATGTCGGCATCACCGACCGCGCAGCCTATGTCGCCTCGAAGGGCGCGGTCGCCGCGCTGACGCGGGCGATGGCGATCGACCATGTCGCGGCGAAGATCCGGATCAACTGCGTCGCGCCGGGCACAATCGAATCGCCCTATTTCGCCAAGATCCTGAGCGGACCCGACGGCGCCGAACTCCGACGCGGCCTCGAGCAGCGCCAGGCCATGGAGCGACTGGGGCAGCCCGTCGAGATCGCCAGGGCGATGCTCTTTCTCGCCAGCGACGAGTCGTCGTTCTGCACGGGGACGACGCTGGTTGCCGATGGTGGTTGGACAGCACGCTGATATATTATAGAGAGCGGCTCGCTCTCCAGACTCCGATCGACAGGATTTCCGCGCATGTACGGACTTGAAGGACGCAAGGCGATCGTCACCGGCGCCGCCCATGGCATCGGCCGGGCCATCGCGGCGCGGCTGCTCACTGAGGGCTGCGATGTCGGCATCCTGGATTTTGATCTCGCGGCCGCCGAGGCGACGGCTGAAAGCCTGCGCAAGGATGGCGGCAAGGTCGCGGTCGCGGCCGGCGACGTCTCGTCGAGCGCTCAGGTAGAGGCCGCCGTCGAAAAGCTGCGCGCGGCGCTCGGCCCCATCGACATCCTGGTCAACAATGCCGGCATCCTGAAGGTCGGCAAGCTGCTTGAGACCAGCGAGGCGGATTGGAAGGCGCATTTCTCGGTCAATGTCGACGGGCTCTTCCACATGACGCGCGCCGTCGCGCCCGAAATGGTTGCGAACCGCAAGGGCGCCATCGTCAACATCGCCTCCTGGATGGGAAAATCGGGAGTGGCTTCTTATAGTGCCTATTGCGCCTCGAAATTCGCGATCATCGGCATCACCCAATCGCTCGCGACCGAACTCGGCGAGCACGGCGTGCGCGTCAACGCCGTCGGGCCGGGCCTGATTGTCGACACCAAGATGCGCGACGAATCCGAGATCAAGCGCAAGGCCGAGGGACTGCCCGACGCCTATGAGCGTGCTCAGGCGATCCCGCTGCGGCGGCCGGGCGTTCCCGACGATATCGCCAAGGCCGTCGCCTTCCTGTCCTCTGACGAAGCCGACTACATCACCGGCGAGACGATCAGCATCACCGGCGGCCTCTGGAACGACTGAGCGCGCCCTATCCCGGCTCGCCATATCCGGATTCGTCGAGGGCTGCGGCCTGCGCCAGCAAAGGCCGATAGTCGTCAAGCGCCACAGTGGCAAAGCCGGTGAGGCACAATTCGGCGAGGACAGGCTCTGCCGCCGAGGCCGCACCAAGCGCCAGCAACGCGCCGCGCAAGGCTGCAACGATCGCGGGGTCGATCCCGTTCGAAGCAGCCAGCAGCGGCATCGGCGTTGCTTGCGTCGTCGCGACGACGCGCAGCCTTGCCGCCGTCCCGGGCTCATGCCGCTTCAGTAGATCGTGGAAATAGGAATCGAGCGGCCCGATATCGATGCGGTCGTCGAGCACGGCCTCGATCACCCGGCGCGGCGTCATCAATTCACCGATGCTCTCGCGATAGAGCGATGCGCCAGATTTGACATAAGGCAGCAGGTGCCGGCGCAGCGCCTGGAAGCCGGATTGCGAATGCCTGGTCGTCCAGCCGATGCGGCCACCAAACGTATCCTGCAGCGTCTGGAGCGGACTGTCGGCGCGCACGATCAGATCGCTGGCGTAGAGAGGTTTTCCGGATGCGAGCGGGCTTGCGGGAATGGGGGCCGCGATCGGCTGCAAGGAAAAGCCGCCACCGGCGAAGGGAAAGCCGCAGATGAAGGCGAGGCCAAGGTCCTCGCGCCGCCAGAGCGCTTCAAGCGGCGCGGGCGCGGCATGCTCGATCACTGCGAGCGGCACGCCGGCCTTCTGCGAGACGAGAGCAAACAGTTTCGCCCAGGCGGCGCGAACACCGGCATTGACCGCATACATCCGCGCATTGGCGACGAGCACCGGCCTGATCCCGCTCAGGCGAAGCGCAGGCGCTGGCCGATGCCCAGCCGCTTGCCCTTCTCCAGCATGGCGTGGCCGAGCGCGATATCCGACAGCGACAGGCCGCGATGCCAGAACAGGATGGTCTCGTCCTCGCTCTCGCGGCCAGGTTTCAGCCCGGCGACGATCTGGCCCATCTCGGCATGCAGTGTCGCCTCCGAGAGCTTGCCGGCCTCGACATGGGCACGCAGGCTTCCGAACTTGCCGCCCTTGCACTGGCCCCAATCATCGACGACGAGCTTGCTCATGATGTCAGTCAGCGAGAACTCGACCGCGCTCATCGTGCCATAGGGCACGACGAAGGCGCCCTTCTTGATCCACTGCGTCTTCAGCATCGGCTCGGGCTGGTCGAGCCGCGAGGCTTCGACGACGATATCGGCGCCCTCGACGCAGGACTGCCAATCCGGCGTGGCGATGACGCGCTTGCCGAGATCTGCGGAGAGTTTTGCTGCAAAACCGTCGCGGCTCTCGGGCCGGCGCGAATGCACGCGGATCTCGTCGAAGTCGAAGAGATGATCGAGCAGACGGACATTCCAATAGGCGGTGCCGCGCGCGCCGATATGGCCGAGCACCTTGGAGCCCTTGCGGGCGAGATATTTCGCGCCGATGGCAGTGACCGCACCGGTGCGCATGTCGGTGATGCCCGACGCGTCGAGGATCGCCTTGGGGCTGCCATTGAAGCGGTCGAACAGGGTCAGCACCGCGAGTTCCGACGGCAGGCCGATCTTGTAGTTCTCGACGAAGTCGCCGACGACCTTGACGCCGGCCGCGTCGATCTCGCCTCCGAGCGCGCCGCGCAGCACGTTGAAATGGCCGTTCGCCGCCTTGGGCTCGAGATGCATGCGCGGCTCGATCACCGCCTCGCCGCGCCCTTGCGTCGCGAGCGAGCCTTCGATCGCGGCCAGGATCTCGTCATCGGTGATGGCAAGCGCCTCGATGTCGAGGCGGTTCATATAGGTGATGTAGATCGGCGGCATGGCAGCGGGCGCGGACATGGCTCTTGCTCCTCGGGATCAGGCCGTTCGACCGGTGGATTCGGTCAGCGGGAAATGGCAACGCACGCGGCGGCCCGAGCCCGTCTCGCGCAGCTCCGGCATCTCGATCTTGCAGCGCTCCGCGACCTGCGGGCAGCGCGTATGGAAGCGGCAGCCGGACGGCGGATTGACCGGGCTCGGGATCTCGCCCTTCAGGATGATGCGCTCGCGGCGCCTGGCCGGATCGACCGAGGGATTGGTCGAGAGCAGGGCTGCCGCATAGGGGTGGGCCGGAGCCTCGAACAGCGCCCGGGTCGGCGCCTCCTCGACGATCTGGCCGAGATACATCACGATCGTCCGGTCGGTCAGCCGGCGCACGACATTGAGGTTGTGGCTGACGACGAGATAGGTCAGCGCGAACTCTTCATGCAGGTCACGCATCAGATTGAGCAGTTCGCCCTGCACGGAAACGTCGAGGCCCGCGGTCGGTTCGTCGGCGACGATGATCTCAGGCTCCAGCACTAAAGCGCGCAGGATCGCGACGCGGCGCGCCTGTCCGCCCGAGACCTGATGCGGAAATTTGTCGAGGGTCGCCTCCGGCAGGCCGAGGCGCTTGAGGAGGCGCAGCAGACGGGCGCGGCCCTCGGTCATCGGCAATCGGTGGATCTTCAACGGCTCCTCGGCCAGCGCCCGGATGCGCATGCGTGGCGAGAGCGAGGCGACCGCCTCCTGCTTGAGCATCTGCGCCTGCCGGCGGAAGCCGAGCGGATCGCGCGCGAGCCGCGCCGCCAACGGCTCCCCGGCGATCGCTATGCGCCCGAATGAGGCGGGCAGCAGCCCCATCAGCACACGGCAGAGCGTGGTCTTGCCCGAGCCGGATTCCCCGACGAGGCCGACGATCTCGCCGCGCTCGATCGCGAAGGAGACGCCGTCGAGCGCCCGCACCTTGCCATCATAGACGAGCGAGACATCGTCGAAGGCGATCAATGGCGCGCGCTCTGCCCCTGGTGCGCTCACGGCAGCACCTCGCATGGCAGAACCTCGGCTGAGCGGATGCAGGCCGCCTGCCGGCCCTGTCCCATGGCCACAAGCGGCGGATGCCGCTCCAGGCAGATATCGGCGGTGTGGGCGCAGCGGCTGGCGAAGATGCATTGCGTCAATTCGCTGAGCGGATTGGGCACCTCGCCGGGAATCGTCGCGAGCCTGCCCTCGTCACCATCCTCGATCTCGCAGTCGAGCAGCGCGCGGGTATAGGGATGGCGCGGAGCCCGCAGCACCTCAGCGACCGGGCCGGTTTCGACGATCGCGCCGCCATACATCACGCAGAGATCGTCGCAGAGCTCGGCGACGAGCCCGAGATGATGCGAGATGAAGACGATCGAGCCGGAAAAATCCTGCCTGAGCCGGTCGAACAGCGCGACGATCTGGGCTTCGACCGTGGCGTCGAGCGCCGTCGTCGGCTCGTCGGCAAGCAGCAGGTCGGGCTCGACCGAGAGCGCCATGGCGATCATCACGCGCTGGCGCATGCCGCCCGATAGCTGGTGCGGATAGGCCTTCAGGCGCAGATGCGGATCGGCGATGCCGACCTTGACCAGCATCGCCTCGCTGCGAGCCAGCGCCTCGCGCCGCGAGAGTTCGGGAAAGCGCCGCCGCAGCACATCGACCATATGGGTGCCGACGGTGAAGAGCGGGTTCAGCGCCGTCATCGGATCCTGGAAGATCATGGCGATGCGTACACCGCGCCAGGCCTGCATCTCATTGGCCGGGAGCGCGAGCAGATCGATGCCGTCGAAGCGGATCTCGCCGTCGAGCCGGCTGACATTGCTCGGCAGCAAGCGCAGCAAGGCGGAGGCGAGCGTCGATTTGCCGGAACCGGATTCGCCGACGACGCCGAGAATGCGGCCGCGCCCGATCTCGAGGTCGAGCCCGCGCAGGATATGCGCCGGACCGCTCTCGGTCGTGGCGTCGAGCGTCAGCTTGCGGATGCTGACCAGGGGAGATGCGTCAGTCATGCCGCCCTCCCCTGTCATTCCGGGGCTTCGCCCTCGGGTCCGACCTCTGGTCGGCCCAAGGATAAACTCCGCGAAGAAACCGGAACCCACGACCGGGTGGCACGGTTCGGCAACCGAAAAACGCTCGGCCGGTCGTGGGTTCCGGGTTCAGGCCTGCGGCCTGCTCCGGAATGACAGCGGGGACCGACACCATCATGTCAGCGCTCCCCGTCGAGGCGCGGATCGACCGCGTCGCGAAGCGCCTCGCCGAAGAGCGTGAAGCCAAGGGTGGCGAGGCCGAGCGCGCTGCTGGCGATCACCACGGGGAGCTTGGAATCCGAGAGATAGGCATAGCCGTCATAGATCAGCGTGCCCCAGCTCGCGAGCGGCGGCCTGACGCCGAGCCCGATGAAGGACAGCCCGGCCTCGATGGTGATGACCACGGGAATGTCGATCGAGGCGAGCACGACGAGCGGCCCGGCGATATTGGGCAGGATATGCGAGAAGACGATGCGCCAGGAGGAGGCGCCGAGCAGCCGTTCGGCCTCGATATAGGGTGCATTGCGCACGGTCAGCACCTGGGCGCGGGCGACACGGCCGAAATGCGGGACCAGCGTGACCGCAACGATGATCACCACGAGCATGGTCGAGGGGCCGAAGACCGCGACGGCCGCCAGGGCCAATACGAGGCTGGGGAAGGACGAAACCACGTCGAACAGGATCAGGATGAGGCGCTCGGAGCGCGTCGGCAGGGAGGCCGCAAGGATGCCGAGCAGCGTGCCGGCGATGAGCGCCGTCGAGATCGCGGTCAAAGCCACCGCCATGGCGACGCTCGCGCCATGGACGAGGCGGCTATAGAGATCGCGCCCGAGATGATCGGTGCCGAGCCAGTGCTGGGCTGTGGGGCCGGAGAAGCGGTTCAGCACGTCGAGCGCATCGGGATCATGCGTCGCCACCAGCGGCGCAAACACGGCCGACAGCACCACGACCGCGACGATGACGAGCCCGACCGCACCGCCGAGATGCGAACCGATGCGCCGGACGGTGCCGGCTATCACTGCCAGCGCATTCATTGCCCGGCCGCCTGTGGAGCGCCATCGCGGCGGATGCGCGGGTCGATCGCGGAATAGCTGAGATCGACGAGGAGGTTGGTGACGACGAAGATCAGCACCACGACCAGCACGGCCCCCTGCAGGACGGGGAAATTGCGGGTCGCGATCGCATCGAAAATCAGGCGACCGAGGCCCGGCCGCGCAAAGACGATCTCGACCAGCACGGCCCCGCCGAGCAAACGGCCGATGCCCATGCCGAGCACGGCAATGGTCGGGATGCAGGCGTTCTTGAGCGCGTATTTATAGGTCACCATCCGGTTCGGCAGGCCGTAGGCGCGCGCCGTGCGGATATAGTTCTCGCCCATCACCTCCAGCATGGAACTGCGCATGAGGCGCGCGATGAAGCCGATCCAGCCGACGCTCAGCGCTGTCGTCGGCAGGATCAGGCGCTTGGCCTGGTCGAGCCAATCGCCGGGCTGGCCGGCGCCGAGCACGGGTAGCCAGTCCAGCCAGATCGAGAAGATCAGCAGCAGGAAGATCGCGATGACGAAGGAGGGGATCGCGATGAAGGCGACGCTGACGAAAGCCAGCGCATGGTCGAGAGCCGAGCCGCGATGCGTCGCGGCATAACAGCCGAGCGGTACGCCGATCACGACCGCAAGCCCGATCGAGGCGAAGGTCAGGATGAAGGTGTAGGGCAGCACCGCACCGACGATGCCCGCGACCGGCCGGCCCGACAGCACGTCGGTGCCGAGATTGCCAGTCAGGACATGGCCGAGGAAGGTCGGCAGGCGGCGATACCAGGGCTGGTCGAGCCCCATCTCGGTGATGAAGCGCTTCGCATATTCAGGCGTCGCCTGCGGACCGAGCAGAGCGGTTGCTGGATCACCCGGCACGATCGCCGACAGCGTGAACAGCAGCAGCATCGCGCCGAGCACGATCAGCAGCGTCGTGACGAGACGGCTCAGGAGGTAGCGCGCGGTATCGCTCATGGCGGCGATAGCCCCCTCACAGCGGAGCCACCACCGTCGTCCCGGACAAGCGGCAAAGCCGCGCCGCTCCGGGATCCATCGAAGGGCGGCAGCGCTCTCCGATGGATTCCGGGTCTCCGCTTCGCTGCGCCCGGAATGACGGCGCGGTTGAAACGACCGGCACAGTTTCCAAAACTGCGGCTCAAACGCTCGTGAAGCGGTCGAGCTGCCAGTCGAGCGCGCCGGGCAGATAGGCCGGCTTCACCGAGGCGCGGCGCACGGCGAAGGCGACGTCGTTGGTGAGCCAGACGAAGGCGGCCGACTTGTCCATTTCCTGCTGCGCCTTGATGACGATCGCGGCGCGCTTGGCCGGATCGGATTCGACGATCGCCTCCTGATAAAGCCTGTCGAATTCCGGGCTGTTGAAGCGCTGCCAGTTCCAGGTGCCGATCTGGCTGGAAACGAACCACTGCATCAGGAAGTTGGGGTCGAGCTTACCGTTGAAGCGCATCATGAACAGATCGAGATTCTTGCCGGCATCGCCCTTGCCGGCGTCCCAATAGGTGCCGCCTTCCTGGACATCGAGCTCGGCGGTGATGCCGACCTCCTTCAGCAGCGCCTGCGCCACCAGCGCCATCGTCTGGTAGGCCGGCTGGTTCAGGATGGTGATGCGGGTCTTGATCGCTGTCTGGCCAGCTTCCGCCAGGAGCTTCTTGGCTTCAGCGACATTGCGCTTGTAGACCGGCGCCTCCGTCCAGGCGCCGAGGATCGGCTGCATGACCAGCGTGTTCAGTCGCGGCGCCTTGCCGTTGAAGCCGGCGAGCAGCATCTGGTCGACATCGAGGGCGAGCCTGACCGCCTGGCGCACGCGCAGGTCGGTGAAGGGCGCCTTTTCCATGTTGATGCCGAGCCAGACATAGGCCAGCCCCGGCGACTGATCGACGACGATGCCTTGCGCCGAGCGCATCGGCTCGGCGACGGAAGGCGGCAGCACCGCGAAATCGAGTTCGCCCGAGCGCAGCGCCAGTTCCGCCGTCTTCGGGTCCTGGATGAAGTTGACCTTGATCTCCTCGAAGGTCGGCTTCGCGCCGGAATAGGTCGGATTGCGCTTCAGCACCGCGCCGCGCTGCTTCTCGACCGAAACGACCTGATAGGGCCCCGAGCCGACCGGCTTGGTGTTGTGTTCGACGCCGCGCGCCATCACCGCCTTCTTCGAGACGATGCAGCCCGAGGCATCGGCGATCGCGATGGCGAGCAGGCCGGCATTGGGCTGCGAGAGGTTGATCTTGCCGGTATACGTACCGGTGACCTCGACGCCGGTCAGGCCGGTCCAGTCGCCCTTATAGGGTGAGATCTTGCCGTCGACGGGCGCGACGGCGAAGCGCTCGAAGGAGAACTTCACGTCCTCGGCGGTCATCTCGCCGAAGCCGTCGGTGAACATCTGCCCAGGCTTGAGCGTGAACTCGATCAGGGTCGGGCTGACCTGCTTCAGCTCGGCTGCGGCATCGAGCTCCGTCTCGACCGAGCCGTCCTTCTGCTTGATCAGGCGCTGATAGACGCAACGGATGACATTGGCGTCATGCGGGCCACCGCGGAAGGCGGGATCGAGCACGGTGATGTCGCGCTCGATGCGCACGGCGATGCTGGTCTTGGCCTGCGCCAGGGCCGGCATCGCGCCGAGCAGAGGGCTTGCAGTGGCGGCGACCGAGCCTGCCACGAAGGCGCGCCGGGACACGCTGAGCTCCAGATCGTTCTGCATCATCGCTCTCCTCTGTCCATCGATCTTCAGACGGCGTCCGTCGTCAAACGAGCAGGCGGTCGGGAAGATCCCCCTCACCGCCATCGTCAGCCGGATCGAGGGGTGAGGTAAAGGGCCGCGCTGCCAGTTCTGTCAGCAATCGCAACGGCAGTGCTCACATCTTCGCGCCTTTTGCGGATGAGAGGCCTGTTGCGCCGCTGTTGAGGCTGCGGCTACCGTTCCAGCTGTAGCGCCGCCGGCGCCGCACGCCACCGCCTGCACATCGCCAGACATCGACGGAGATCCTTCAGCGTGAGCGAATTCCTTCTGGGCGCTGCGCCGGTCGGGCTCGGCTTCGTCATGGCCGCCAGCCGACCCGGCACGACGGTCGCGCTTGCGCCTGAAGCGCGCGACAAGGTGGTCGCGGCACGCAGGGTGGTGGAGCGCTATGCGCAAGGTGACGCGCCGATCTACGGGCTCAACACCGGGCTCGGCGGCAACGTCGCCTTCCGCCTGGACAAGGCTCAGATCGAGGCGTTCCAGGTCCAGATGGTGCGCGGGCGCTGCATCGGCATGGGCGAGCCTTTTCCCGAGGCGACGGCGCGCGCGATGTGGCTGTGCCGCCTGATCGGCCTGGCCCAGGGCGGCTCGGGTATCTCCCCGCCTGTGCTCGACACGATGGTGGCGATGTTCAATGCCGGGCTGACGCCGGTCATTCCCGGACGCGGCTCGATCGGCGCCGGAGATCTCGGGCTCTGCGCCCATCTCGGCGCCGCGGTGATCGGGCTCGGCGAGATCTTCGTGAAGGGTGAAAAGCGCCCCGCCACGGAGGCGCTCACCTCGGCCGGGCTGCAGCCGGCGACGCTTGCCGCCAAGGACGGGCTCGCGATCCTGAATGCGAGCGCGGTCAGCTGCGGCCACGCCGCCAAGGTACTGGCCGAGCTCTCCGACATCCTGTTCACTTCCGTCGCGATCGCAGGTCTGACGGATGAGGGCTATGCCGCCAATCCGCAGATATTCGACGCCAGGCTCGCAGCCGCGCGGCCCGCCGGCGGCCAGGAGCGGGCGGCGGCGATGTTCCGCGCGGTTCTCGCGGGCAGCTATCTCCATGACGAAGGCGCGGCCCGCTCGATCCAGGACGCGCTCTCCTTCCGCGTGCTCGCGCAGATCTACGGGCCGGCGCTGACGAGCTTCGAGACGGCGGTCGAGAGCGTCGAGACCGAAATCAACGCGGCGGCCGACAACCCGCTGGTCATGACCGATGACGATTTGATCCTGTCCACGGCGAATTTTCATACGCCGGCGATCGCGCTGGCTTTCGACATGATGGCGATCGTCAACACGCATCTGGCGACAGCCTCGGCCTACCGCACCATCAAGATGATGAACCACCATCTCTCCGGCCTGCCGAAATATCTCTCGCCGATCGGCGGCGCCTCGAACGGCTACAACTCGCTGCAGAAGACCGCCTCCTATCTGCATGGCGAGATCCGCCTCAAGGCAGCGCCTGCGAGCTGCGATGCGCTGCCGGTCTCGGAGAGCGTCGAGGACCATGCGCCGCAGACGGCCTTGACGGTCCGCAAACTGGAAGAGCAGCTCGTGCCCCTGCGCATGCTGTTTGCCATCGAGGCCGTGGTCGCGGCCCAGGCCGTCGATATCGGCAAGCGGCCCCGGCTCGCCCCCGCTACCAGCGTGCTCTACGAGGCGATCCGCGAGAGCGTGCCGATGCTGGTCGAGGATCGCGAGACCGGCCCCGATGCGATGAAGGCGCTGGCGGTGATCGCGCAGCCGGGCTTCGTCACCGCTCTGCGCGAGGCGATGCCGGCGGATGCGGCGGGCGCCTTCGCGCTATCGCTGACAGGCTGACGGCGGACGGCTTGCGGCATCGTTCCTGTTTTCCTGCCTGCATTGCGGCAAAAATGGACAGGGACGACAGCAGCTGCATCGCAGCGGGCAGAAAGCCGCCGCAACTGCCTGCAAAGGCCGCTCGGGCGGCTATCGGTAACATAGGCACAGGCTATTGGACGATCGAAGTGCTGCCTCGTTATCGTTCCCTTGCGAGCTGGACCCTGGAGGCCATCCGCGAGGAGTTCTCATATCCGATGCCGGCGGCCGATCAGACCCTGTGCGGCACGACCAAGCTATGATCTAGTTCGAGGCGGGGCGGATCGCGAAAAAGATGCGACCGACGATTAAGACAATCGAGGCAGTGGGAGACAATGATGACGAGTTCAGCATTCCGCCGGCATCTCGCCGTGACGACCGCGCTTGCAGCCTTCGTGCTGGCGCCGTCCATGGCGCCGGCACAGACGCCCAAGACGGGCGGCAGCATCCACGTCGTGGTGCAGCCGGAACCGCCGATGCTGATGCAGGGGCTGAACCAGAACGGCCCGACCAACATGGTCGCGGGCAACATCTACGAATCGCTGCTGCGCTATGACGAGAAGCTCAACCCGCAGCCCTCGCTGGCCAAGAGCTGGGAGATTTCGCCGGATTCCAAGGTTTATACCTTCAAGCTGCAGGACGGCGTGACCTGGCATGACGGCAAGCCCTTCACCGCCGACGATGTGGTGTTCTCGCTCGACAAGTTCCTGCGCGAGGTGCATCCACGCTGGCGCCCGATCGCCAACGGCCAGGTCGAAAAGATCGAGAAGATCGACGACCTCACCGTCAAGATCACCCTTAAGCAGCCCTTCGGCCCGCTGATCCTGTCGCAGGAGGTCGGCGGCGCGCCGATGATCCCCAAGCACATCTATGACGGCACGGATTACCGCGCGAACCCGGCCAACAACACGCCGATCGGCACCGGGCCGTTCAAGTTCAAGGAGTGGAAGAAGGGCTCCTATATCCACCTCGTCAAGAACGAGAGCTACTGGCAGAAGGGCAAGCCGAACCTCGACGAGATCTATTGGCAGATCATCCCCGATGCGGCTGCCCGCGCCGTCGCCTACGAGACCGGCAAGATCGATGTGCTGACCGGCGGCTCGGTCGACGTCTACGACGTCGCCCGCCTCTCCAAGCTGCCCAATAGCTGCGTCACCACCAAGGGCTGGGAGATGTTTGCGCCCCATGCCTGGCTGACGCCCAACATCGCCAAGGGCGGCCCGCTCGCCAACAAGCAGTTCCGCCAGGGCATGATGTTCGCGATCGACCGCGAATTCGGCAAGGACGTGGTCTGGGGCGGGCTCGGCAAGCTGCCGACCGGGCCGATCTCGTCGAAGACCAAGTTCTACTCGGCCGACGTGCCCAAATATACCTACGACGTCGCCAAGGCGAAGGAGCTGATCAAGGCCTCGGGCTATAAGGGCGAGCCGATCAAGCTGCTCGCCCTGCCCTATGGCGAGGTCTGGAGCCGCTGGGCCGAGGCGATCAAGCAGAACCTCACCGATGCCGGGGTCAACGTCTCGATCGAGACCACCGACGTGCCAGGCTGGACCCAGAAGGCCAGCAACGGCGATTTCGACATGACCTTCAACTATCTCTACCAGCTCGGCGACCCGGCGACGGGCGTGGCGCGCAACTACATCTCGACCAACATCGTCAAGGGCAACCCCTTCGGCAACCAGGGCGCCTATGTGAACCCCGAGGTCGACAAGCTCTTCGCCGACGCCGCGATCGCGCCCTCGGACGCCGCTCGTCAGGACCTTTACACGAAAGTGCAGAAGATCCTCGCCGACGATGTGCCCGTGCTCTGGCAGCTCGAGATGGATTTCCCGACGATCTATCGCTGCAACATCAAGAACCTCGTCAACAGCGCGGTCGGCGTGAATGACGGCTTCCGGGATGCGTGGAAGGAGTGACCTGGGCCGCGCCCCTTTTCCCCTTGCGGGAGAAGGTGGCAGCGCGAAGCGCTGACGGATGAGGGGTCTCGCGACATCTCAGATGCCACATTGACCAAGGACACGGCGCCCCCTCATCCGGCGCTTCGCGCCACCTTCTCCCGCCAGGGGAGAAGGGAAGCACGCCATTCCGGACACCGCTGAATGAATCTCCTCCACTTTCTCTCCGGCCGATTGGCGAAGGGCGTTCTCGTGCTCTTCGCCATCGCCGTGCTGAACTTCTTCCTGATCCGCGCAGCACCAGGCGACCCGGCCCAGGTGCTGGCCGGCGAAGCGGGCGCCGCTGATGCCCAGTTGCTCGAACAGTTGCGCCAGCGTTTCGGGCTGAACGAGCCGATCACGACGCAGCTCTGGATCTACATCAAGGGCTACATGACCTTCGATCTCGGATTCAGCTATCGCCAGCAGCAGCCCGTGCTCAGCCTCGTGCTCGACCGGCTGCCCGCGACGCTGCTGCTGACAGGAGCGGCCTTCGTCGTCTCGCTCGCGCTCGGCATCGTCATGGGCGCGCTGGCCGCAAGGCGGGCCGGGCGCTGGTCGGACAGCCTGATCACGACGCTGTCCCTCGTCTTCTACGCGACGCCGCTGTTCTGGATCGCGTTGATGAGCCAGATCGTCTTCTCGCTGAAGCTCGGCCTCGTGCCCAATGTGGGGTACGAGACGATTGGCGCGAATTACACCGGGCTGGCGCGGGCGCTCGACATCGGCCACCACCTGATCCTTCCGGCGCTGACGCTCGGCCTGTTCTTCACCGCGCTTTATGCCCGGATGATGCGCGCCTCGATGCTCGAGGTCGCCGGGGCTGATTTCGTCAAGACGGCGCGGGCCAAGGGTCTCTCGCCTGGCATCGTCTCGCGGCGGCATGTGGCACGCAACGCGATCCTGCCCGTGGTGACGCTGGCAGGATTGCAGGCCGGCCAGCTCGTCGGCGGGGCGGTGTTGACCGAGACGGTCTTCGCCTGGCCCGGTATCGGCCGGTTGATGTTCGACGCGCTGGTGCAGCGAGACTATTCCGTGCTGCTCGGCGTCTTCTTCATGTCCTCGGCCATGGTCGTCGGCTTCAACATCCTGACGGATCTGGTCTACCGCATCGCCGATCCGCGCATCGAGGCGGGAGCATGAACTTCCTCAAACGCTTCTGCCGCAATCGCGGCGCGGTCCTCGGCCTGGTGATCCTGCTCGCGGTCGTCGCCTTCGCGCTGCTGGCGCCCTCGCTCTATCCGAGCTCGCCCTGGCGCATGGTCGGGCGGCCCTTCATGGCGCCCTTCGCGCTGGAGCGCTTCCCGCTCGGCACCGACACGCTCGGCCGCGACATCGCGGCAGGCATGGTCCATGGCGCACGCGTCTCGCTGATGATCGGCGTCGTCTCGACGATCGTCTCGCTCTTGATCGGTGTGCCGCTCGGGGCAGTCGCCGGCTATGCCGGGGGCTTCGTCGACGACGCGCTGATGCGCTTCACCGAGTTCTTCCAGACCATTCCCTCCTTTGCGCTGGCGATCGTGCTGGTTGCGATCCTGCAGCCGCAATTGAGCTCGATCGTGCTCGCCATCGGCGTCGTCTCCTGGCCGCCGGTGGCGCGGCTGGTGCGCGGCGAGGTGCTCTCGCTCAGGACGCGCGAATATGTCCAGGCGGCCGTCACGATCGGCCAATCGACGCCGCGCATCATCTTCAGCCAGGTGCTGCCCAACACGGTGGCGCCGATCATCGTGATGGGCTCGTTGATGATCGGCTCGGCGATCCTGCTCGAATCCGCCCTCTCCTTCCTGGGCCTGGGCGACCCCAACCTGATGAGCTGGGGCTATATGGTGGGGGCGGGGCGCACCCGCCTGCTCGACGCCTGGTGGATCAGCTTCTTCCCGGGTTTCGCGATCTTTCTCACCGTGCTCGCCCTCAACCTCGCCGGCGAAGGTTTGAACGACGCGCTGAACCCGCGCCTCGCACGAGGCCGGGAATGAGCGATATCCCTCCAAAGGCCCCGCCCGTCCTGTCCATCGAGAACCTGACGCTGGCCCTGCCGGCGCTGGCCGACCGGGCGCATGCGGTCGAGGGCGTGACGCTTGCGATCGCGCCCGGGGAGACGCTCTGCGTCGTCGGCGAATCCGGTTCGGGCAAATCGATGATCGCCCATGCCGTGATGGGCCTCCTGCCCAAGGCGGTGAAGCCTGTGGGCGGCGCGATCAGGCTCGCCGGACGCGACCTGCTCAGCCTCGACGAGGAGGCCATGCAGGATGTCCGCGGGCGCGAGATCGGCATGATCTTCCAGGAACCGATGACCTCGCTCAACCCGGTGATGCGGGTCGCCGACCAGATCATCGAGACCTTCGAGGCGCATGGGCTGCACGGGGCCTCCGAACGGCGCGCGCGCGCCATCGCGCTCCTGGCCGAGGTCGGTCTGCCCGACCCGCCGCGCCTCGCCAAGGCCTATCCGCACGAGCTCTCGGGCGGGCAGCGCCAGCGCGTGATGATCGCGATGGCGCTGGCGCTCGAACCCAGGCTCCTGATCGCCGACGAGCCGACGACCGCGCTCGACGTCACCACACAGGCGCAGATCCTCAAGCTCCTCGATAATTTGCGCCATAAGCACGGCACGGCGGTGCTGTTCATCACCCATGACATGGGCGTCGTCGCCGAGATCGCCGACCGCATCGCCGTGCTGGAGAAGGGCGTGCTGGTCGAGGAAGGCACGGCCGACCAGGTGCTGGGCGCCCCGCGCCATGCCTATACGCAAAAACTCCTCGCCGCCGTGCCCTCGCTCGTGCCGCCCGTGCGACCGGCCTTGCCAGAGAGCCCGCCCGTGCTCAGCGTCGAGGGGCTCGGCAAGATCTATCGCAAGCGCTCCTTCTTCGGCACGGGGCGCGAGGTCAGGGCAGCCGAGGACATCTCGTTCTCGCTGGTCCGGGGCGAGACCCTCGGGCTCGTCGGCGAGTCCGGCTCCGGCAAATCGACCGTCGGGCGCTGCTGCCTCAGATTGATCGAACCCAATAGCGGGCGGATCGTACTGAGCGGCCAAGGCTCGGCAGATCTCGTGCTCAGCGATCTCGGCCCGGCCGCGTTGCGCCAGCACCGCAAGCGCATCCAGATGGTGTTCCAGGATCCCTTCGCCTCGCTCAACCCGCGCCAGACCGTCGGCCGCATCATCTCCGACGGGCCGGTGGCGCATGGCGTGGCGCGCGTGACCGCCCTGATGAAGGCGCGCGAATTGCTCGAACTCGTCGGCCTCTCCGCCAATGCGGTCGACCGCTACCCGCATGAATTCTCCGGCGGCCAGCGCCAGCGCATCGGCATTGCCCGTGCGCTCGCCCTCGAGCCCGATGTGCTGGTGGCCGACGAGGCGGTCTCGGCGCTCGATGTCTCCGTGCAGGCGCAGATCCTGTCGCTGATCAAGGATATCCAGAGCCGGCTCGGTCTCGCCATCCTGTTCGTCACCCACGACCTGCGCGTCGCCGCGCAGATCTGCGACCGCATCGCGGTGATGCAGCGCGGCCGCATCGTCGAGACCGGCCCGACGGCGGCTTTGTTCGCCGCCCCGCAGCACGAGTATACGCGGCAACTGCTGGCGGCCGTTCCCGGCGGCGGGCGGTTCGGGCATTGATGAGAGATTGCAGCCCCGTTCCTCCTCATGGCCGGGCTTGTCCCGGCCATCCACGTCTTCCCTTCACCCGCGTCGCGAGACGTGGATGCTCGGCACAAGGCCGAGCATGACGGCAACAGCCTCCGGAGCCCAGCCCATGCCTCTCGATCCCGCGCTACGTGAGAAAATTCTCGCCTCCGTCGAGGCCGGCTTTGCCGAGCAGATCGCCTTCACGCAGGAACTGATCCGCTTTCCCTCGCTGCGGGGCCAGGAACACACCTGCCAGGACTTCGTCTTCCGGGCGCTGAAGGATCGCGGCTTCACCATGGACCGCTTTGCGATGGACAGGGCGGCGATCGCCGCCCATCCCGGCGGCGCGCCTTTCTCCGACACGCATTCCGATGCACCGATCGTCGTCGGCATCCATCATCCGCGCGCCGAGACCGGCCGTTCGCTGATCCTGCAGGCGCATGTCGACGTCGTCCCGACCGGCCCTGCCGACCAGTGGACGCATGCCCCCTTCGACCCGGTGATCGAGGGCGACTGGATGTATGGCCGCGGCAGCGCCGACATGAAGGCCGGCGCCGGCGCCAATTTCTACTGCCTGGACGCGCTGAAGCGCATCGGCCTGCAGCCGGCGGCGACGCTCTATCTGGAGTCCGTCGTCGAGGAGGAATCGACTGGAAACGGCGCGCTGATGACGCATTTACGCGGCTACCGCGCCGATGCGGCGCTGATCCCCGAGCCCGAATACGAGATGCTGGCCCGGGCCAATGCCGGTGTGCTCTGGTTCCAGTTCGAGGTCCGCGGCGTGCCGGTGCATGTGCGCGAGATGGGCGCTGGCGCCAACGCCATCGACGCCGCCTACCGCGTCGTCGCGGCGCTGCGCAAGCTGGAAGAGGAGTTCAACGCCGAGAAGGCCGGCCGCGAGCATTTCGAGGACCAGCCCCACCCGATCAACCTCAATATCGGCAAGATCGAGGGCGGCGACTGGGCGTCCTCGGTGCCGTGCTGGTGCCGGGTCGATTGCCGCGTCGGGCTCTATCCCGGCGTGACCGCGGAAGAAACCGCCAGGCGCATCGAGGATTGTATCCGAGCCGCATCGCGGGCCGATGCTTTCCTCGCCAACAACCCGCCGAAGGTGACCTTCAACGGCTTCTGGGCGGAGGGCTATGTGCTCGCGCCCGGCAGCGAAGCCGAGGCCGTGCTCGGCCGCGCGCATGAGGCCGCGCTCGGAGCGCCGCTGAAGAGCTTCATGACGGCAGCCTATCTCGATACCCGCGTACACGCGCTCTACGACAAGATTCCGGCGCTCTGCTACGGCCCGATGGGCGAGAACATCCACGCCTTCGACGAGCGCGTCAGCCTGGCCTCGCTGAAGCGCATCACCGGATCGATGGCGCTGTTCGTGGCGGAATGGTGCGGTGTCGAGGCCGTGAGCGGCTGAAGCGCCGCAAACGCGCACGCGATCCTGCTCCGGCAAAGGATCGCCAGATCCGCCCCTGGCGGGCCTTGCCACGGCAGATACAACAAAGCTGTTGTCGAATGGCCGCACTGGAACCGAGGGCGTCGCCAATCGGCCTGGGATGCGTGACACTCTGCCGGCTTCGATCGCGCCTGATTCGCGCTGGGCGCTCTTGATTTCGCGCAGCCATGGAGACGCCACCCCACGATGAAGAAGGCCAAGCGCACGCCCGGCGAGGCTCGCTTACAGATCGCTGCCATGCCGATCAGACGCATGGACGACGGCTCGACCGAGATCATGCTCGTGACCTCGCGCACGACGCAGCGTTGGATTGTGCCCAAGGGCTGGCCGATCAAGGGATTGAAGAACCATGAGGCGGCAGCGCGCGAGGCTTTTGAGGAAGCCGGGGTGATCGGCAAGATCAGCCCCAAGCCGGCTGGCCGCTACATCTACTGGAAGCGCATGCGCGACCATTTCGTGCTGTGCACGGTGAAGCTCTATCTGCTCGAAGTCGAGCGGCAGCTCGAAAGCTGGGCCGAGCAGGGCCAGCGGCGCAGTCAGTGGTTCAAGCCCGAAGACGCCGCCGATCTGGTCGACGAGCCCGAATTGAGCACGGCCATCCGCAAGCTGGCCGCACCAGTACAGGGCTGATCAGAGGCCCGATTGCGGGGCCGGCATCAATCGCCCTTCCTGCTGGGCCTGCGCCTCCTGCGCTTCCCGCAGGCGGCTCTCGCGCAGGGCATTGGCGCTTTCCAGGATGGGATAGCCGATCGAAGCGACATGGCCGTGGATGCGCTTGAGGTCGCGGATGATGTCGAGATGGATTGCGCTGGTCTCGATCGATTCAGCCCGCCCGCTGCGCAGCCGCTGGAAATGACTCTCGGTCGCGCGCCGCTCGGCATCGCGCATCGTCGCCTTCTCCGCGAAAAGCTGGCGCGCCAAAGCGAGATCGCGGCTGGCAAAGACGTTGAGCGCCAGCACCAGGCCCGACGAGACGCGCTGGTGGAAGTCGCGGATCTCGGCCAGGCCTTCGGGCGAGAAGGCATAGCGCTTGCGGATCTTCTTCTCCGCGAGTTCGCGCAGGTTCTTGTCGATGATGTCGCCGATATGCTCGAGATTGGTGATCAGCGTGATGATCTCGAGCAGGCGGCGGCCCTCCTCCTCGGTCAACTCGTTGCGCGACACCTGGACGAGATAGAGCTTGATCGATTCATGGATCGCATCGACCCCGTCATCGGCCTGGGCGATGGCGCGCGAGAGCTTCAACTCGTCCTTTTCAAGCAGCGTCATCGTATCGCGCAGCATCAATTCGACGCGGTCTCCGAGATTCAGCGCTTCGCGCATCGCGCAAGCCAGAGCTTCTGAGGGACTGTCGAGCACGGAGGGGTCGAGATGGCGCGGCCGCACGGTCGCGTCAGGCGCCTCCTTGCCCGGCATCAAGCGCTCGACCAGCCGCGCCACCGGCGCGACGAAGGGCAGGAACACAAGCGCGCCGACGAGATTCAGCGCGACGTGGAACTCGATGGCCAGCCGCGAATCGAGCGTCGGCAGCGTCTGGAGCCAGCCTGCCAGAGGCGCGACGAAAGGCAGCACCAGCAGCGCCAGGACGAGCCGGGTGAACAGATTGGCGACGGCCGCCTGACGCTGCAGCGCGGGCGCGCCGAGCTGGTCCAGCACCGGGATCAGCGCATTGCCGAGATTGGCGCCGATGACCAGGGTCAGGGCGGTCGCGGGCGGAAACAGGCCGGACGCCGCGAAGGTCGCAATCAGCAGGATGACGGCGATGCTGGAATGGGTCAGCCAGGTCGCGGCGACCGCAACGAGGACCGCCAGCAGCGGCTCATGGCCGATCGCGCCCAGGAGCGTGCGAAAGACCGGCGACTGGGCCAGGGGAGCTGCGGCCGCGTTCAGCTCGATCAGCGAGAGCAGGATGAGCCCGATGCCGACGAAGACGCGGCCGATATTGCGGGCGCGGTCCATCGCCTCGTTGGCCAGATAAAGCGCGACGCCGATCGCAAGGCAAAGGCCCCAGATCCAGCCCAGATCCATCGAGATCACGAAAGCGGCGAGCGAAGTGCCGAGATTGGCCCCGAGCAACACGGCCAGCGCCATTGCCGGCACGATCAGGCGGCGACCGGCGAAGGAGGAGACCAGCAGCGTCGTCGCCGTCGAACTCTGCAGCACCATGGTGACCGCGATGCCGCTGCCGAAAGCGGCAAAGCGATTGCGCGTGAAGCTCGCCAGGGCATGACGCAGCGAGGCCCCGAAAGCCCGCATCGCGCCCGTGCGCACCAGCCTGACCGCCCAGATCAGCAGCGCGACGCCGCCGGCGAGGTGGATCAGGACTGTGGTGGCGCTCTCGCTGCTTGTCATCGCCGTGGGGTCTTTCTCCGATTCAGGCCAAAACTATAGCGCAAAATTCCTAGTTTTTCATTAGCCAACTTATCTTTAATGACGGCAAAACATGCTGACAATGCGGCAGGATCGGTGAAGTTTTGCGCATCGGAATTGCGGTTGGCGCAAGGCGAGCCAGCCGCGCCTCAGCGCGGCATGCGCGCCGCCTCCGGAGCCCGCTCGGCGCGCGGCGAATGGCTGAAACGCAACCGATAAGCCCGCGAGAAATGGCTCGCGCTGGCAAAACCGCAAGCAAGCCCGGTCTCCAGCACCGAGAGGCTGGTCTGGCGCAGCAGGTCGCGGGCCCGGTCGAGCCGCAATGCCAGATAATGCTCGCCGAGCGAGCGGCCAAGATGCAGCCGAAACAGCCGCTCCAGCTGACGCAGGGAGACATTCGCCGTGCGGGCGAGCTCGGCGCGGGGGACGGGATTCTCGAGGTTCTGCTCCATCCGGGCGACGACGCGCAGGAGCGGCGCATGGGCGATGCCGAGCCGCTCGCGCAGGGGCATGCGCTGCGGCCCCTCGCCTTCCCGGACATGGGTCTGCAGGAACCATTCGCTGACCGCGAGCGCGAGTTCGCTGCCATGTTCGCGGGCGATGACGGCGTGCATCATGTCGAGCGGTGCAGTGCCGCCGCTCGAGGTCAGACGATCCCGATCGATCTCGTAGAGCGAGCGGCGCAGATCAAGATCGGGATAGTCCTCGAGGAAGGCCGGGGCATGCTCCCAATGCAAGGTGAAGCGGTAGCCGGAGAGCACGTTCGCCCGCGCCAGGATATAGGGCCCGCCCGAGACGCCGCCGAGCCTGACGCCGCGCCGCGCCAATTGCCTGAGCCAAGCGAAGGTCGCCGGATGCTGGAAGGCGGCCGGATTGCCGCCGGCGCAGACGAAGACATAGTCGAAGCGGATCTCGTCCCCCAGACCATAATCGGCCTGGATGCTGACGCCGTTCGAGGCCGGCGCCGGCAGACCGTCGATCGAGACATGGCTCCAGCGATAGAGATCGCGCCCCGAGAGGCGGTTGGCCGCCCTCAAGGGCTCGACCGCCGAGGCATAGGCGAGCAGCGCGAAATCCGGAATCAGCAGGAAGCCGATATGGGCCGGGCCCTGGCCCTGCGCCCCGTCGCTAAAAGTCAACCTTGCGTCGCTGGCGGTCATGTTGACCAGCCTATGATCGTCAATCTCAGGAAGACAAGTCCGGAGTGCCGCTGGCCGCCGGACAAATCCTCCGGACCTGACCGCTCATGCGCTATTCCGTCTTCTCGCTGCTCGCCCAGACGCTGGCCGGCCATAAGGGTTGGAAGCCGGCCTGGCGGGACGCCGCGCCCAAGCTCGAATATGACGTGCTCGTCATCGGCGGCGGCGGGCACGGGCTGGCGACGGCCTATTACCTCGCCAGCCAGCACGGCATCAGCAATGTCGCGGTGATCGAGAAGGGCTATATCGGCTCCGGCAATGTCGGCCGGAACACCACGATCATCCGCTCGAACTATCTCCTGCCCGGCAACACGCCTTTCTACGAGCATTCGATGAAGCTCTGGGAAGGGCTGGAGCAGGACATCAACTACAACGCCATGGTCAGCCAGCGCGGCGTGCTGAACCTCTACCATTCCGATGCACAGCGCGACGCCTATGCCAGGCGCGGCAACGCGATGCGGCTCGCCGGCGTCGATGCCGAACTGCTCGACCGCGAGCAGGTGCGCGCCATGGTCCCCTTCTTCAACTACGAGACCGGACGCTTCCCGATCCAGGGCGGGTTGCTGCAGCGGCGCGGCGGCTCGGTCCGGCATGACGCCGTCGCCTGGGGCTATGCCCGCGCCGCCGACCAGCGCGGCGTCGACATCGTCCAGAACTGCGAGGTCACGGGTCTCTCGATCGAGAATGGCCGCATCACCGGGGTCGAGACCTCGCGCGGGCCGATCAAGGCGAAGAAGATCGCGCTCGCGGTCGCCGGCAACTCCTCGCGGCTCGCCGCCATGGCGGGGATGCGCCTGCCGATCGAGAGCCATGTGCTGCAGGCCTTCGTCTCGGAGGGCATCAAGCCGTTGATCGACAATGTCGTGACCTATGGCGCCGGCCATTTCTACGTCAGCCAGTCCGACAAGGGCGGGCTCGTCTTCGGCGGCGACATCGACGGCTACAACTCTTACGCCCAGCGCGGCAACCTGCCGGTGATCGAGGATGTGATGGAATCGGCCATGGCGCTGTGGCCCGGTGTCGGACGGTTGCGTGTGCTGCGGCACTGGGGCGGCATCATGGACATGTCGATGGACGGATCGCCGATCATCGACCACACCCCCATCCACGGGCTCTATCTCAATGCCGGCTGGTGCTATGGCGGCTTCAAGGCGACGCCGGCTTCAGGCTGGTGCTTCGCCCATCTGATCGCACGCGACGAGCCCCACCCGAATGCTGCCGCCTTCCGGCTCGACCGTTTCACTACGGGCCGCGTCATCGACGAAAAGGGCGTCGGCGCCCAGCCGAACCTGCACTGACGGGGTCCCAGACACAGCCATGCGAATCCCCTGCCCCCATTGCGGCGCCCGCGACGCCCAGGAATTCACCTATCTCGGCGACGCCAATCCCAAGCGTCCCGACGGGATGGAAGCGACCGAAGCGGCGATGTTCGATTACGTCTATCTGCGCGACAACCCGGCTGGCCGGCTTCGCGAGCTCTGGTATCACGGCGCCGGCTGCCATGCCTGGCTCGTGGTGACGCGCGACACCAGAACCCACGCGATCGAGGCCGCCGAGCCGGCGAAGCCGACCAAGGCCGGAGCCGCGGCATGAGCACGCAACCCTTCCGTCTCGGCACCGGCGGCCAGATCGACCGCACGCAGGCGCAATCCTTCCGTTTCGACGGCAAGCGCTACGAGGGCTATGCCGGCGACACGCTCGCCTCGGCTCTCCTGGCGAATGGCGTCCGGCTCGTCGGCCGCTCGTTCAAATACCACCGCCCGCGCGGCATCCTTTCGGCCGGAGCGGAGGAGCCCAATGCGCTGGTCGAGCTGCGCGCCGGCGCAAGGCGCGAGCCCAACACTCGCGCGACAGTCGCCGAGCTTTATCATGGGCTGGAGGCGCGCAGCCAGAACCGCTGGCCCTCGCTCGCCTTCGACCTGCTTTCGGTCAACTCGCTCTTCGGCGCCGGCCTGGTCGCGGGCTTCTACTACAAGACCTTCATGTGGCCGGCGGCCTTCTGGGAGAAGCTCTACGAACCGCTGATCCGCCGGGCGGCAGGGCTCGGGCGGGCCGCGCCCCATGAGGATCCCGACCATTACGAGAAGGCCTTCGCCTTCTGCGACGTGCTGGTGATCGGCAGCGGGCCGGCAGGCCTTGCCGCCGCGCTGGCAGCGGGGCGCAGCGGCGCGCGCGTCATCCTTTGCGACGAGGATTTCCGGCTGGGCGGCGCCTTGCTTGCCGAAAAGCGCGAGATCGACGGCAAGCCGGCAGCCGAATGGCTCGCGGCGACGCTGGCCGAACTCGCCAGCCTGCCGGATGTGACGATCATGCCGCGCAGCACGGTCTACGGCGTCTACGACCATGGCATCTATGGCGTGGTCGAGCGCGTGAACGACCATCTGCCGGTCCCGCCAGCACATCAGCCGCGCCAGCGCGCCTGGCGCATCAACGCCAAACGCGCGATTCTGGCGGCAGGTGCGATCGAGCGGCCAATCGTCTTCGCCGGCAACGACACGCCCGGCGTGATGCTGGCCGGCGCAGTGCGCGCCTACCTCAACCGCTATGGCGTGCTGCCCGGGCGCGAGCCTGTCGTCTTCACCAGCGGCGACGATGGCTGGGTCACAGCCCGCGACCTCGCGGCAGCCGGGGCGAAGGTCGCAGCGATCGTCGATCCGCGCGCCGAGATCGATGCCGGGCTGATGGCGCTGGCAGGTCAGATCGGCGCGCGCGTGTTCGCGAGCGGCGTGGTCAGCAGTGCCTCGGGCGGCCGAGCGCTCAACCGCGTCACCATCCGGGATGCTTCGGGGCGCGAGCAGACCATCGCCTGCGACCTGCTTGCAGTCTCGAATGGCTGGAACCCGACGCTGCACCTGACCTCGCACCAGAATACGCGACCGGTCTGGGACGAGGCCATCCACGCCTTCGTACCGGGCCAGATGCCGGCGGGCCTTTCTGTCGCCGGCAGTGCGGCCGGGCGGTTCTCGCTGGCGCAGGCGCTGGAGGACGGCGCGCGGCTGGGCGTTGAGGCCGTCGTCGATTGCGGTTTTGCGGCGAAAGCGGAGCCTCCGCCACGCAAGACCGATCCGGAAGGCCTCGCACTCTCTCCCGTCTGGCGGGTGAAGGACGGAAAAGGCAAAGCCTTCGTCGATTTCCAGAACGACGTCACCGACAAGGATGTCGAGCTCGCCGCGCGCGAGGGCTTCAAGCCGATCGAACATCTCAAGCGCTACACCACGCTGGGCATGGCGACCGACCAGGGTAAGACCTCCAATATCGCTGGCCTCGCGATCATGGCCGAGCTCACGGCCAAGACCATCCCCGAGACGGGCACGACAATCTTCCGCCCGCCTTATACGCCGGTGGCGATCGGCGCGCTCGGCGGCCATCATCGCGGCCGCGACTTCAGGCCGACGCGGCTCGCTCCGACGCATCAATGGTCGCAGGACCAGGGCGCGATCTTCGTCGAGAGCGGCGCCTGGATGCGGGCGCAATACTATCCCAAACCCGGTGAGACCGACTGGCTGACCACTGTGAACCGCGAGGTTCTGGCGGTGCGAAACGGCGTCGGCCTCTGCGACGTCTCGACGCTGGGCAAGATCGATATCCAGGGAGCGGACGCCGCCGAATTCCTGGAGCGTGTCTACATCAATGGTTGGAAGGCCCTGCCTGTCGGCAAGGCGCGCTACGGGCTGATGCTGCGCGAGGACGGCTTCGTCATGGATGACGGCACGACCTCGCGATTGGGTGAGACGCATTTCCTGATGACCACCACCACGGCCAATGCCGGCAAGGTGATGCAGCATCTCGAATTCTGCCACCAGGTGCTCTGGCCCTCGCTCGATGTCCGCATGGTCTCGGTCTCCGAGCAATGGGCTCAAGCGGCGATCGCCGGCCCCAAGGCGCGCCAGGTGCTGCAGGGCGTGGTCGATCCGCAGCACGACATCTCGAACGAGGCCTTCCCCTATCTCGCGGCGCGGGAGATCACGGTCGGCGGCGGCATTGCGGCGCGACTGTTCCGGATCTCGTTTTCGGGTGAGCTCGCTTATGAGCTCGCCGTGCCGGCCGATTACGGCGACGCGATGATGCGGGCGCTGATGGCGGCGGGCGAGCCGCATGGCATCTGCGCTTACGGCACCGAGGCGCTCGGCGTGATGCGCATCGAGAAGGGCCATGTCGCCGGCAATGAGCTCAGCGGCCAGACCACGGCGCGCGATCTCGGCCTTGGCAAGATGATGTCCTCGAAAAAGGACTATATCGGCCGTGTCATGGCCAAGCGCGAGGCGCTGGTCGAGGCGGAACGGCCGGGCCTCATTGGTTTCAAGGCAGTCGACCCCGGCCAGCGACTGCGCGCCGGAGCGCATTTCATCGCGATCGGCCGGCCCGCCACGATGGAGAACGACGAGGGCTACATGACCTCGGTCGCCTATTCCCCGAACCTGAAGCACTGGATGGGGCTCGGCCTGCTCAAGAACGGCGCGAGCCGCATCGGCGAGCGCATCCGCGCGGTCGACCCCGTCCGCAACGGCGATATCGAGGTCGAGATCTGCTCGCCCGTCTTCGTCGATCCCGAAGGAACGCGCCTGCATGTCTGACGCAGCGACGAAGTCTGACGCAGCGATGAAGCCGGGCTGGACGCCGAGGAGCGCCTGGGCCGGCATCCTGTCCGAAGGGTCTTTCGGCGCGAAGGGGCCGGCAGGCGTTACCGCAACCGCCAGGGAAGACCTCGGCATCGCCAGCCTGATCGCGCCGGAGGACGGCGAAGCGGCTTTGAGCCAGGTCGTCAAGACGCGCTTCGGGCTCGACCTGCCGACAACGCCTCGGACAGTCGTCTTAGCCGGCCGCGCGCTGGTCTGGGCCGGCCCGGGCCAATGGCTGCTCGTGACGGAGAACCGGACCGGTTTCGCCAGCGATCTTCAGGCGCTGTCGGGGCTGGCTGCGATCGCCGACCAGAGCGACGGACGCGCCGTCCTGACCCTGTCGGGCGGCAAAATCCGCACCGCGCTGGCCAAGGGCTGCATGATCGACCTGCATCCATCCGCCTTCCCGGTCGGCAGCGCGGCCTTGACAAGCATCGCCCATATCGGTGTGCATCTCTGGCGGGCCGACAATGGTCCCAACGGGGCGGTTTTCGAGTTCATGGTCGCGCGCAGCATGGCGGGCAGTTTCTGGTCCTGGTTCTCCGCCTCCGCGGCCGAGTTCGGCTACTCGGTTCACGTCGGACGAGGTTGAGCGCAGCGCGTCGCGCGCAGCCCGCCTCACCTCTCCCCATTCTCTTCCTGCCATTCCTGTTTCGATTTGAAGGGCCGCCGCCCGGCGGCGTCAATCATGCTCGACCGTACCGCGATCCTCACCCTCTCCTGCCCGGACCGCCCCGGCATCGTCGCCGCCGTCTCGACCCTGCTGTTCGAGGCCGGCTGCAACATCCTCGATGCCCAGCAATTCAACGACACCGAGACCGGCCGCTTCTTCATGCGTGTCGTCTTCAACCGTCTCGAGGACGGGCAACAGCCCGCAGTGATCGCCGCCTCGGTCAACGAATTGGCCAAGCGCTTCGGCATGGCCTTCACGCTGCGCGAGCGCGGAGCGAAGAAGCGCGTCATGCTGCTGGTCTCGAAATTCGACCATTGCCTGGCCGATCTGCTCTATCGCTGGCGCATCGGCGAATTGCCGATGGAGATCACCGGCATCGTCTCAAATCACGGCCGCGACAGCATCGCCTCGACCGATATCGGCGATCTACCGTTCCATCACTTGCCGGTGACGCGCCAGACCAAGATGGAACAGGAGGCCGAAATCTGGCGATTGGTCCAGGAAACCAAGACCGATCTTGTGGTGCTCGCGCGCTATATGCAGATCCTGTCTGACGGATTCTCGGCCAAGCTTCTCGGCCGCTGCATCAATATTCATCACTCCTTCCTGCCCGGCTTCAAGGGCGCCAAGCCCTATCACCAGGCCCATGAGCGCGGCGTGAAGCTGATCGGGGCGACAGCGCATTACGTCACGCCCGATCTCGATGAAGGCCCAATTATCGAGCAGGACGTCGAGCGCATCTCGCATCGCGATACGCCCGACGATCTGGTCCGCAAGGGCCGCGACATCGAACGGCGCGTGCTGGCGCGCGCCGTCCTCCATCATTTGGAGGATCGCGTCATCCTCAATGGCAAGAAGACCGTCGTCTTCACCGATTGAGCGGCATAAAATTGCGTTTTCCCCGCTAATCGCGAACGTATCGCAGCGTTCCGCGCATGCGATGACATGCGCGCTCCGCGCGAAGGCAGCGTCCTCCGCATCCGCCGTTGCGCTGCACGGTTGACGCATCGATTGGCACATGCCTTGCTCAGGGCGATCGGGGAAAGAGCGGTGCGGTAAGCGCCGCCTGTCGATTTCTGTCGTTTGAAGTGGAGGTAACGAATGAAAGATCATGATCTGCGACGACTGATCGAGGGGGTCAAAACCGGTGGCCTGTCGCGGCGATCCTTCATCAAGAAGGCGGCGGCTGTCGGCCTGGCAGCTCCCTTCGCGAACCAGCTGCTTGGATTCAACGGCGTCGCGATGGCGCAGAACGCCACCATTGAATACAAGCCGAGCAAGGCTGGCGGCGGTGGGCCGCTCAAGATCCTGCTCTGGCAGGCGCCGACGCTGCTGAACCCGCATTTCGCCAGCGGCACCAAGGACCAGATCGCCTCACGCATCTTCTTCGAGCCGCTGGCCGGCTGGGACAAGGAAGGCAACCTGATCCCGCAGCTTGCGGCCGAGACCCCGAGCAAGGCCAATGGCGGTCTTTCCGCCGACGGCAAGGAAGTGATCTGGAAGCTGAAGCCTGGCGTGAAGTGGCATGACGGCAAGCCGTTCACGGCCGACGACGTCGTCTTCACCTGGGAATACGCCAAGGATCCGGCGACCGCCGCCTACACCACCGGCTCTTACAAGGACATCACTGTCCAGAAGATCGACGACCTGACCATCAAGGTCATCTTCAAGGAGGCGACGCCGTTCTGGGCTGACCCCTTCGTCGGCACGGCCGGCCAGATCCTGCCGAAGCATCATTTCGCCGACTATATCGGCGCCAAGTCGCGCGATGCGCCGGCCAACCTCAAGCCTGTCGGCACCGGCCCCTATAAATTCGTCGACTTCAAGCCGGGCGACATTCTCACCGGCGAGCGCTTCACCGACTATCACGTCAAGAACCAGCCGCACTTCGACACGCTCGAAGTGAAGGGCGGCGGTGACGCGGTCTCGGCGGCTCGCGCCGTGCTGCAGACCGGCGAATTCGACTATGCCTGGAACCTGCAGGTCGAGGACGAGGTCCTCAAGCGCATGGAGACCGGCGGCCGCGGCAAGATCAGCGCCGTCGCATCCGGCGACATCGAGTTCATCATCCTCAACACCACCGATCCGTGGACCGAAGTCGATGGCGAACGCTCGAGCGTCAAGACCAAGCACCCGACGCTGTCAGACCCGAAGGTGCGCGAGGCGATCAACCTGCTGATCGACCGCGACTCGATCCAGAAGTTCATCTATGGCCGCGGCGGCGTCGCCACCGCGAGCTTCGTGAACGAGCCGAAGATGTTCAAGTCGCAGAAGCTCAAATACGAGTTCAGCGTCGACAAGGCGAACAAGATCCTCGACGACGCGGGCTATAAGCGCGGCGCGGACGGCATCCGTGAAAAGGATGGCAAGAAGCTGAAATACGTCTACCAGACCTCGATCAACGCCCCGCGCCAGAAGACCCAGGCCATCATCAAGCAGGCCTGCCAGCGCGCCGGCATCGAGCTGGAGCTGAAGTCCGTCACCGCCTCGGTGTTCTTCTCCTCCGACGTCGCCAACCCCGACACCTACACCAAGCTCTATGTCGACATCGAGATGTACACCACGACGCAGCCGCAGCCCGATCCGGAGCGCTTCCTCAACCAGTTCACCACCGAGGAGATCGCCAACAAGGAGAACAAGTGGCTGGGCCGCAACGTCTCGCGCTACTCCGATCCGGCAGCGGACGCGGCCTTCAAGGCCGCCCAGAAGGAGCTCGACCCGGCCAAGCGCGCAGCGCTCTTGATCAAGGTCAACGAGATCTTCTGCGAGGCCAATGTGATCCTGCCGCTGCTGTCGCGCACCCGCGTCGCCGCGTCCGTGCATAATCTCGTGCACGATCACAGCGGCTGGGACGTCGACACCTGGAACCTCGCGGCCTGGTATCGTAGCTGAGACCCTGGTCCTTCGCGGAGCTAGTGCTTCGTGAAGGGCCTGTTCGCCGCCTGCAGGCACCAGCGTGCCGGCAGGCGGCGAGCCATTTTCGTCCGCGGGCCAACCGCGTGCTCACAGAGACCATTTCATGGCCAGTTATCTGCTCCGGCGCCTGTTGATCGCCATTCCCAGCCTGCTCGGGATCAGCCTTATCCTGTTCACGGTGCTCGCGATGGCGCCGGGCGACCCGTTCTCGGAAATGGCGACCAACCCGAACGTGCCGCCTGAGGTGCGTGAGGCGCTGCGCGCCAGCTTCGGCCTCAACGATCCCATCATGGTGCGCTATCTGCGCTGGCTGACATCGATGATGCAGGGCGACTGGGGCTTCTCCTTCGCCAGCCGCATCAATGTCGACAAGCTGATCCTGCAGCGCGTGCCGACCACCCTCTTCGTCGTCGGCTCCTCGCAGATCCTGGCGCTGTTGATCGCGCTGCCCGTCGGCATCTATGCCGCGACGCGGCCCTATTCGGTGTTCGACCAGATCGCCAATACGCTGGCCTTCGTCGGCTTCTCGCTGCCGACCTTCTTCACCGGCCTGCTCTTCATCCTGGTCTTCTCGGTGGCGCTGGACTGGTTCCCCTTCGTGTACCGCTCCGACATCGCCGCCACGGGTTGGCGCTGGTACTGGGAGATGTTCCGCCAGGCGATCATGCCGATCATGGTGCTCGGCCTGTTCCAGGCGGCCTCCTACACGCGCTATGTCCGCTCGGCGGTGCTCGACGTCATCCGGCTGGATTACGTCACCACCGCCCGTGCCAAGGGTCTGAGCGAGAGGAAAGTGACGCTTCGCCACATCACGCGCAATGCGCTGATCCCGGTCGTCACCCTCGTTGCCCTGCAGATGCCGGCCGTGTTCGGCGGCGCCATCGTCACCGAGCAGATCTTTCGCATTCCAGGCATCGGCTCGCTGCTGATCGACGCGATCCTCGCCAACGACACACCTGTGATCATGGCCGTGACCTTCGTCTTCGCCTGCCTCGTCGTCATTTTCAATCTCATCGCGGATCTCCTTTATGGCTGGCTCGACCCTCGCATCTCCTTCAGCTGAACCCGTGGTGGTGGCAGCGAAAACGAGCGCTGCGGTCTCGCCGGGGCGCGAGACCTGGCGGCGCTTCCGTCGCCACAGGCTCGCCATGGCGAGCTCGGTGGTGCTCGCCATATTGGTGCTCGGCGTCGTCATCGGCCCCTGGCTCTGGCCGATTGCGATCAACGAGATCGACTTCTCGGCCCAGCTCCAGACCCCGTCCTGGGCCCATCCCTTCGGAACCGACGATCTCGGCCAGGACATTCTGGCGCGGATGATCTATGGCGGCCGCATCTCGCTCGCCGTCGGTCTCGCGGCCATGTTCGTCGCCACCTTCGTCGGCGTCGTCGTCGGCGCGCTGGCGGGCATGTCGCGCCGCTATGTCGACTCCTTCCTGATGTGGGTGACCGACCTGTTCCTGTCGCTGCCGCAGCTGCCGCTGCTGCTGCTCGTGATCTATCTCTTCCGCGAGCAGCTCAAGGCGGCCTTCGGCGTCGAGGGCGGCGTCTTCGTGCTGATCGTCATCGTCATCGGCGGGCTGAAATGGATGCCGGTGGCGCGGCTGGTGCGCGCCCAGTTCATGTCGCTGCGCGAGAAGGAGTTCGTCGAGGCGGCGCGCGCCCAGGGCGCGACCCGGTTCCGGCAGATGGTCCACCACATCCTGCCGAACGCGCTCGGCCCCGTGATCGTGGCGGCGACCATCGAGGTGTCCTCGGCGATCATCGCGGAATCGACGCTCTCCTTCCTAGGGCTGGGCTTCCCGCCCGACATCCCGACCTGGGGGCGCCTGCTCTTCGACGCCAAGGACCATCTCGATTCCGCTCCGCACTGGGCTCTGTTCCCGGGTGCTGCGATCTTCCTCACCGTGCTCTCGATCAACTTCATCGGCGACGGCCTGCGCGACGCGCTCGATCCGCGCCGCGTCATCTGACACAAACCTTAGAAGGCAGCCCTCATGACAACCCCTCCCATCCTGTCCGTGAGCAACCTGACCACGTCCTTCCGCGTCGAGGGTCTGTGGAAGCCGGTCGTGCGGAGCGTCTCGTTCGATATCGCGCCGAAGGAGACGCTGGCCGTCGTCGGTGAATCGGGCTCGGGCAAGAGCGTGACGGCGCTCTCGATCATGCGATTGACGCCATCGGGCAACAGCCGCATCGAGGGCTCGATCAAGCTGAGCGGGCAGGAATTGCTGACCTTGCCGGACGCCGACATGCGCAAGATCCGCGGCAATGATGTCGCGATGATCTTCCAGGAGCCGATGACCTCGCTCAACCCGGTGCTGACCATCGGTTTCCAGATCGCCGAGGCGCTGATCCTGCATCGCGGCCTGTCGCGCTCGGCAGCCGAGGCCGAGACGATCCGCCTGCTCGAGAAGGTCCGCATCCCGGCGGCCAAGTCGCGCTTCCACGAATATCCGCATCGCTTCTCGGGCGGCATGCGCCAGCGCGTGATGATCGCCATGGCGCTGGCCTGCAAGCCCAAGCTCCTGATCGCCGACGAGCCGACGACCGCGCTCGACGTGACGATCCAGGCGCAGATCCTCGAGCTGATCAAGCTGCTGCAGGAGGAGGAAGGCATGTCCGTCCTCTTCATCACCCACGACATGGGCGTCGTCGCCGAAATCGCCGACCGCACGGTGGTGATGTATAATGGCGAAGCGGTCGAGACCGGCACGACGGAAGACATCTTCGCCCGCGCCCACCACCCCTATACCCGCTCCCTGCTTTCGGCCGTGCCGAAGCTCGGCTCGATGACCGGGCGTCGGCGGCCGATGCGCTTCCCCGTCGTCGATCGCCTGACCGGCGAATCCGATGTGCCGACCGAGACGCCCGATACGGTCGAGGCGAGCGAGCGGCCGGTGATCGAGGTCAGCAACCTGACCACGCGCTTCGAGATCCGCTCCGGCCTGCTCGGCAAGGTCCAGGGCCGCGTCCATGCGGTCGAGAACGTCTCCTTCAGCGTGCAGGCCGGCGAGACCCTGGCCCTGGTCGGTGAGTCCGGCTGCGGCAAGTCGACGACCGGACGCTCGGTGATGCGCCTGATCGAGCCGCTGGCGGGCTCCGTCCTGCTCGACGGCGTCGATGTCCTCAAGCTCAACCAGCATGACCTGCGCGAGCAGCGCAAGCGCATGCAGATGATCTTCCAGGACCCCTTCGCGAGCCTGAACCCGCGCATGAATGTCGGCGCGGCGATCGCGGAGCCCCTGCTGATCAACAAGCTCGCGACCCGCTCGGAAGCGCGCGACAAGGTCGCCGAATTGCTGCGCCGCGTCGGCCTTCAGCCCGATATGGCAAGCCGCTTCCCGCACGAATTCTCGGGCGGCCAGCGCCAGCGTATCTGCATCGCCCGCGCGCTCGCGGTCGAGCCGCGCCTGATCGTGGCGGATGAATCGGTCTCGGCGCTCGACGTTTCGGTGAAGGCGCAGGTGATCAACCTGATGCTCGAGCTCCAGGCCAGGATGAAGCTCGCCTATCTCTTCATCTCGCACGACATGGCGGTGGTGGAACGGGTGAGCCATCGCGTCGCGGTGATGTATCTCGGCGAGATCGTCGAGATCGGCCCGCGCGAGGCGATCTTCGGCAATCCGCAGCACCCCTATACCAAGCGCCTGCTCGCCGCCGTGCCGATCGCCGATCCGACGCGCCGTCACGAGAAGAACCCGGTCTCCAACGACGAGATCAAGAGCCCGGTGCGCGCGGCCGACTATATCCCGCCGATCCGGCAGTACCGCGAAGTCTCGCCCGGTCACGCCGTGATGATCTGGGGCGAGGAGTGGGAGAAGCCCACCGTGCAGGGCATCGCCGCCTGAACTTTCCGAGCCCCGTGAAGAACAGAAGCCCGCGGCAGCGATGCCGCGGGCTTTTTGTTGGCTTGGAGCGCCTCACCTGTCATTCCGGGGCTTCGCCCTCGGGTCCGACCTTTGGTCGGCCCAAGGATAAACTCCGCGAAGAGCCGGGAATGACGGCAAGCGTCCTGCGCGGAAGCGTCAGGCGCCGCGGCCGATGCCGTGATAGGTGAAGCCCAGCGCCTTCATCTCCTGGGGCCGGTAGATGTTGCGCAGATCGACCACGACCGGGCTCTTCAGGGACGTCTTGACGCGCTTCAGGTCGAGCGCGCGGAAGGCGTTCCACTCGGTGATGATCACCAAAGCATCAGCCCCCTCGACACAGTCATAGGGCCCCTCGGCGAAGCCGACATTCAGAACCTGGCGCGCCTGCTCCATGCTCTCAGGGTCGTAGGCGATGATCTCCGCGCCTGCCGCCTGCAAGGCCGGAATGATGTCGAGGGAGGGCGCATCGCGCATGTCGTCGGTGTTGGGCTTGAAGGCCAGCCCCAGCACGGCGATGCGCTTGCCGACGACCGAGCCGCCGCAAGCCGCGATGATCTTCTCGGCCATGCGCTTCTTGCGTCTGCCGTTGACCTCGACCACCGTCTCGATCAGGCGGGTCGGGCTCTTCGCGTCCTGGGCAGTCTTGACCAGCGCGAGCGTATCCTTGGGGAAGCAGGAGCCGCCATAGCCGGGGCCGGCATGGAGGAATTTTGCGCCGATGCGATTATCAAGGCCGATGCCGCGCGCCACGTCCTGGACATCGGCGTCGAGCTTCTCGCAGAGATCGGCCATCTCGTTGATGAAGGTGATCTTCATCGCGAGGAAGGCGTTGGCGGCGTATTTGATCAGCTCCGAGGTCCGGCGGCTGACGAAGAGCAGCGGACCCTGGTTGATGTAGAGCGGGCGGTAGATCTCGGTCATGACATGGCGGGCATGGTCGCTGTCGGTGCCGATGACGATCCGGTCAGGGCGCTTGAAATCCTCGATCGCCGCGCCTTCGCGCAGGAATTCGGGGTTGGAGACGACGCTGATATTGGCTCCGGGGCGGACCTCGCGCAGAATCCGCTCGACCTCGTCGCCGGTGCCGACCGGCACCGTCGATTTAGTGACGATGACGGCGTTCTCCGCGGCGAGCACCGCGATCTCACGGGTCGCCTCATAGACATAGGTCAGATCGGCATGGCCGTCGCCGCGACGCGTCGGGGTGCCGACAGCGATGAAGATCGCATCGGCATCGCGCGCCGCCTCAGTGAGATCGGTGGTGAAGGAGAGACGCCCGGCGCGCATATTCGCCTCGAGCATCGTATCGAGACCCGGCTCGAAGATCGGCACCTCGCCGTTCTTCAGCCGCGCGATCTTGGCGGGATCCTTGTCGACGCAAACCACGTCATGGCCGAAATCGGCGAAGCAGACACCCGAAACAAGGCCGACATAGCCCGACCCCACCATGACAAGGCGCATCCACCATCTCCCAAACGCCGCGCACCGGTCAGTCCCGGCGGCTGGTCAGAATTTCCAAGGGGTCTAGAGCCGGATCACTGCGAAAAACCGGTTCCCACTTTTTCGGATCCTGCTCTAGCATTGCGCTGCACAAGGGCAAAGCGCGCGCACCCGAAAGCCCTCCGCTCAGGAGAGCTACCCTGATCGGCACTCAGCGAGCGCGTCGTCAGCACGCATCACGGAATGCGATCGAGATCCATGAGCCAGGCGGCAGCCGATGCATCGCTGGGCGCCCGCCAATCCCCACGCGGCGACAGCGAGCCACCCGAGGACACCTTCGGACCATTGGGCACGGCCGAGCGCTTGAACTGGCTGGTCTCGAAGAAGCGCCGCACGAAGACCGTGAGCCAGCGCTTGATCGTCGGCAGGTCATACCCAACCCGCTTATCCGCCTCGATATTGGGCGGCCAGTCGCCGCGCGCGGCATCCGACCAGGCGTGCTGCGAGAGGAACGCGACCTTGCTCGGCCGGAAACCGAAGCGGGTGATGTAGAACAGGTTGAAGTCCTGCAGGGCATAGGGGCCGACGAAATCCTCGGTCCTCTGGCTCGGCCCGTCGCCTTCGCCCGGCACGAGCTCGGGCGAGATCTCGGTCGCAAGGATGTCCAGCATTGCGGCCGAGGCATCCGCGCCGAAGCGCTGGGATTGCGCCACCCAGCGGATCAGATGCTGGATCAGGGTCTTCGAGACCGAGCCGTTGACGTTGTAGTGGGACATGTGGTCGCCGACGCCATAGGTGCACCAACCAAGCGCCAGTTCCGAGAGATCGCCCGTGCCGAGCACGAGCCCGTTATTCTGGTTGGCGAGGCGGAACAGGACGGAGGTGCGCGCGCCGGCCTGAACGTTCTCGAAGGTGATGTCGTAGACGGGCTCGCCCTTGGCGAAGGGGTGGCCGATATCGACCAGCATCTGCCGGCAGGCCGGCGTCATGTCGATTTCCTGCGCCGAGACACCGAGCGCCGTCATCAATCGCCAGGCATTGGCCTTGGTGCCCTTGCTCGTGGCAAAGGCCGGCAATGTGTAGGCGCGGATGTTGCTGCGCGGAAGGCCGAGCGCATCGAAAGTCTGCGCGGCGACGATCAGCGCCTGCGTCGAATCCAAGCCACCCGAGACACCGATGACGATCTTCTCGACGCGTGCGCTCTCCAGCCGCTTGCGCAGGCCATGCGATTGGATGTTGTAAGCCTCGAAGCAGAGCTCGTTCAGCCGCGCATCATCATTCGGCACGAAGGGAAAGCGCTCGATAGTGCGCTCCAGGCCGAGGTCGGAGACGCGATCGGGAGCGAGCTCGAAGCTGACGGTGCGGAAATTCAACCGGTCGCGCAGCGCGTCGGCATTGTCACCAAAAGTGTTCTGGCGGATGCGGTCCATCACCAGCCGCTCGAGATCGATATCGGCGACGACAAGCTGCGGCTCGGCCGCGAAGCGCTCGGCCTCGGCCATCAGCACCCCGCTCTCATAGATCATCGCCTGGCCGTCCCAGGCGAGATCGGTGGTGGATTCGCCAGGCCCCGCCGCGGAATAGGCATAGGCCGCGATGCACCGGCCGGAATGAGCCTTGCACAAGGCATGACGCCAATCGGACTTGCCGATGGTGACATTGCTGGCGGAGAGATTGAGCAGCACGGTCGCGCCGGCCAGGGCCGCAAACGAGCTCGGCGGCACCGGCGTCCAGACGTCCTCGCAGATCTCCATATGAATTGCGAAATCGGCAATGTCGGCGGCCTTCAACAGGATGTCCGTGCCGAAGGGCACATCCTGGCCATTGAGCACGACGCTTTCCACCGCCGCCCGCTCGCCCGAGGCGAATTGCCGGCGCTCATAGAATTCGCGGTAGTTCGGCAGATAGGTCTTCGGCACGGCTGCGAGAATACGGCCGCGATGGATCGCAATCGCGCAATTGAACAGCCGCCCGTCGATGCGCAGCGGCGCGCCGACGACGGCGACAGGCTGCAGCGAACGGCTCTCCTCGACCAGCACCCCAAGCGCCGCCAGCACGGCATCGAGCAGAGCGTTCTGCTGCAGAAGATCGTCGATCGCATAGGCGCTGATGCCGAGCTCGGGAAACAGAGCAAGCGCAGCGCCCTGCGCATCGGCACGACGCAGCAGACGGACCGTCTCGGCGACATTGAAGGCGGGATCGGCGACCTTCAGGCGCGGCGCAGCGCAGGCAATGCGCACGAAGCCATGGGTGTGAATGTTGAAGAAACTCATCGCCGATCCAATCCGCCAAGGCAGAGAGCCCAAGGCCGAATATCTTATCGCGCAGGCAGGAGCGGCCGGGCAAGGGCAGCCGCCGCCCATTATCGGGCGTCGCGCAGGCGGCGCGGTAAGCGGCTGCACCGGAGTATCTGTCGATCGCGGACGCGGCTGGCAATTCAAGTGGCTCAAAGAGCAGCGTTAGTGGTTAGCGCTGATTGCGCGCTCCATATCAACCTCGCTCTCACCCGAGACCGCGAAGGGTTGATGAGAGGCGCTGTCCCCTGCAGGCGCGCAAGCCCTCGCCGTCTTCAATGCGTGGCGCGGCAAGGTTGATGTCGCGTGGCGGATGGGGATATGGCGTGATGCTCTCGACAAGGATAACGGCAGAATGACACCGCAAGAGGTGCAAAAGCGCGGCGGGCGGGCCTGCGCGGCGGTGGTGTTGTACCACCCGGACACGGTCTTGCTCGCGCATCAGGCCGAGGGGCTGCGCGGGTGCGCCCTTTTCGCCTTTGCCAATGGGCCCGTCGATTCCGATGCCATTGCGGCCCTGGCGCCGACCGATCTGCGGCTGATATCCAGCCCGGAGAATGTCGGCCTGGGGCGAGGCCTGAATGCCGTGATGGAAGCGGCTGCGGAGCAGGGCTTCACCCATGTGATGTTGCTCGACCAGGATAGCGAACCGCCGGTCGGCATTCTAGAAACGCTGACCGAACGCTCCCTCGCGCTGGAGCGTCAGGGCAACATGATTGCCGTTCTGGCCCCTCACCTCGTCCCACCGCAGGAGGGTTTCTACAAGCAAATCCGCTATGAATGGCGCGGCAAGGCCGACGCGACTGGGCTTGCCGCAGTCGACTTCGCGCCAACCTCCGGCTCGCTGGTCAGTGTCGCCGCCTATCAGGCGATCGGCCCCTTCAGGGATGACTTCTTCATCGCCGGCATCGACGTCGAATGGGGCTTCCGGGCCTGGGATCGCGGCTGGGGATCCTATGTCGCAACCGATCTCGCGGTCCCGCATCGGTGGGGGGAAAGCGTCGGCCAGGATGAGCTGGGCAAGCCCCAGATCCTACGGCATACGCCGATCCGCAACTACTACTACGCCCGCAATGTGATCGCGACGGCGCGCCTTCGCCATGTGCCGCTGGGTTGGCGGTTCAAATCATGCGCAGGGCTCGTCGCCCAGATCAGCCTGCTCGCGCTCAAAGGTCCACCACGGTCGCTATGCCCTGTCCGCGCCGGGATCATCGATGGTTTCAGGGGCCGGCTTGGCCCAGCCCCCGCGGGCGTGGCTTGAACGCGCACTGACGCGCCGCTCTGGGCCGCAATCGCTCGCGCCCTCGGTCAAAGTGCGATCGCACTCGATCGATGGCCGACAAAATGACCGCACGGATTGAAGCGCAGAACTTCCGATACCGGCCGCGGCGACGGCAAATGCTTGACAGATCATAGGGGGGCTGTTTCTTCCCTGCGCCTGATGGCGTGTATTCAACACTCTGCCCCCGGAGCGAAACGGTTTGTCACTGAAATTCCTTGTCACCGGCGGCGCCGGCTTCATCGGCTCGGCAGTCGTCCGCAAGCTGATCGGCGAGACCGGGCATGATGTCTGCGTCGTCGACAAGCTGACCTATGCCGGCAACCTGGCTTCGCTTACTCCCGTCGCCGGCAGCAATCGCTATCGCTTCGAACAGGCCGATATCGGCGATGGCGAGCGCATGCGATCGATCTTCGCCGATTTCGACCCAGACATCGTCATGCATCTGGCTGCCGAGAGCCATGTCGACCGTTCGATCGACGGCCCCTCGGCCTTCATCGACACCAATATCGTCGGCACCTTCGCCTTGTTGCAGGAGGCGCTGCGGCACTGGCGCGGTCTCGACGAAGCACGTAAAGCCGCCTTCCGTTTCCACCATATCTCGACCGACGAGGTCTTCGGCTCGCTCGGCACTGAGGGCTTCTTCCGCGAGGATACGGCCTATCAGCCCAACTCGCCCTATTCCGCCTCGAAGGCGGCGTCCGATCATCTCGTGCGGGCCTGGCACCACACCTATGGCCTGCCGACGCTGATGACCAATTGCTCGAACAATTACGGGCCGTATCACTTCCCGGAGAAGCTGATCCCGCTGATGATCATCAACGCGCTCGAGGGCAAGCCGCTGCCGGTCTACGGCAACGGCCTGAATGTGCGCGACTGGCTTTATGTCGACGACCATGCCGACGCGCTGCTGACGGTGGCGCAAAAGGGCGTCGTCGGCGAGACCTATAATATCGGCGGCCATAACGAGATGGCCAATATCGACGTGGTCAAGGGCATCTGCGCCCTGCTCGACGAACTCAGGCCCGATCCCGCCGGTTCGCGCGAGCGCCTGATCACCTACGTCACCGATCGGCCTGGCCATGATGCGCGCTATGCGATCGATGCCGGGAAGATCGGCCGCGAACTCGGTTGGAAGCCGAAGCAGACCTTCGAGACCGGCTTGCGCCAGACCGTCGAATGGTATCTGGCCAATTCTGGATGGTGGGGAGACATACGCAGTGGCGTTTATCGCGGCGAGCGCCTCGGCGAGGCCTGATTTCAGCCACGAACAGGATCGAGACCCGGCCCATGTTGAGCGTCGAAGCCACCGCTATCCCGGATGTGAAGCTGATCTCGCCGAAGAAATTCGGCGATCATCGCGGCTTCTTCTCCGAGACCTATAACCGCGCGAGCTTCAAGGAAGCCGGCATCGACCTCGAATTCGTGCAGGACAACCATTCCCTGTCCGCGACCGTCGGCACGCTGCGTGGGCTGCACTTCCAATCGGCGCCCTTCGCACAGGACAAGCTGGTGCGTGTCGCCAAGGGCCGCATCCTCGACATCGCCGTCGATATCCGCGCCTCCTCGCCGACATTTGGCCGCCATGTCGCAGTCGAGCTCTCGGCCGAGAACTGGAAGCAGCTCCTGGTCCCGGTCGGCTTCGCGCATGGCTTCATCACGCTCGAGCCGGATACCGAAGTGCTCTACAAGGTGACCGCGCTCTATGGCCCGCAGAACGACCATGGCATCGCCTTCGACGATCCGGCTCTGGGCATCGACTGGCGCATCCCCCATGATCGGCTCGTCCTGTCCGACAAGGACCGCAAGCATCCGCGCCTTGCCGACCTGCCGCGCTATTTCGGCTGAGGCGCCATGAGGATCGCTGTCACCGGACAGGCCGGCCAAATCGTGCTCGCCATGCTGGAGCGGGCGCCGGCAGGTGATGTCGTCATCCCGCTCGGCCGCCCCGGCTTCGACCTGGAGCGGATCGAGACGATCGCGCCAACTATTGCGGCCAGCCGCCCCGACATCGTCGTCAACGCCGCTGCCTTCACCGCCGTCGACCTCGCCGAGAGCCAGGCCGAGACCGCGATGCTGATCAATGGACAGGCTGCCGGCGAGGTGGCCAGGGCCTCTGCGGCACTCGGTGTGCCGGTGATCCAGATCTCGACCGATTATGTCTTCGATGGTGCGCTGGACCGGCCCTATCGCGAGGATGACGCGGTCGGGCCGATCTCGGCTTACGGCCGCAGCAAGCTCGCCGGCGAGGTGGCCGTCGCGACCGCGACCTCGAACCACGCCATCCTGCGCACGGCCTGGGTCTACAGCCCCTTCGGCAAGAATTTCGTCCGCACCATGCTGCGCCTGGCCGAGACCCGCGACGAAGTCGGCGTCGTCGCCGATCAGTGGGGTTGTCCGACCAATGCGCTCGACATTGCCGACGCCGTCTTCACTGTTGCGAGGAACCTGCTGGCCCAGCCGCAGGATGGGCGCCTGCGCGGCGTCTTCCATATGAGCGCCCAGGGCGAAGCCGTCTGGGCCGATGTCGCCGAGGCGATCTTCGCGCAGCGCGCCGCCATGGGGGCCGCCCCGGTTGCGGTCAAGCGCATCGCGACCAGCGACTATCCGACACCAGCAACGCGCCCGGCAAATTCGCGGCTCGATTGCACCAAGCTTGCTACCATCCATGGCGTGACGCTGCCTGAGTGGCGCGGATCGCTTTCGAGCTGCCTGACGCGGCTCATGACAGAACAGACGGGATAAACGACGATGAAGGGCATCATCCTGGCCGGCGGTTCCGGAACGCGGCTCCACCCGATGACGCTGGCGATGTCGAAGCAGCTCCTGCCTGTCTACGACAAGCCGATGATCTATTATCCGCTCACCACGCTGATGCTGGCGGGCATCCGCGACGTGCTGATCATCTCGACCCCGACCGACCTGCCTAACTTCAAGCGCCTGCTCGGCGACGGTTCGGACTGGGGCATGACGCTGAGCTATGCCGAGCAGCCCAACCCCGGCGGGCTGGCACAGGCCTATATCATCGGCGCCGACTTCGTCGCCGGCGAACCCTCGGTGCTGATCCTGGGCGACAACCTGTTCTACGGGCACACGCTCCCGGAAATGATGGCCTCGGCCGCCGCGCGCGCCAAGGGCGCCAGCGTCTTCGCCTATCATGTGCGCGACCCGGAGCGTTACGGCGTGGTCGATTTCGACGCCGACGGCAAGGCGAACTCGATCGAAGAGAAGCCGAAGGTGCCGAAGTCGAACTGGGCTGTCACGGGGCTGTATTTCTACGATGCCCAGGTCGTCGAGATCGCAGGGAATCTCAAGCCCTCGCCGCGTGGTGAACTCGAGATCACCGACGTCAACCGGGTCTATCTCGAGCGCGGCGAACTCTCGGTCGAAACCATGGGACGCGGCTTCGCTTGGCTCGACACCGGCACGCCCGACAGCCTGCTCGAAGCCGGTGAGTTCGTGCGCACGCTTGAATCGCGGCAGGGGTTACGTATCGCCTGCCCTGAGGAAATCGCCTACCGGAACGGGTGGATTTCGCGCGAACAGATCGCCGCGCTCGGAGAAAAGCTCGCAAAGGGGGATTATGGCAAGTATCTCCTGCAGGTCGCACGCGACGCCCGCAAATGACAGAAGCACTACGTCGGAATTTCGAAACTGTCACTCAACGGCATGGCAACGCCTCCTCTGCATATGGACGGCTTTGCATTGCGTTTGAGCGCCAATTCTGCGCCTTTCTCAAGATATCCGTTCATGCAGATTTTCTGCCGCGGCGCAGATTGCCTCGATTGCACGGTTTTGAGACAGCCCGCCTCAGACTCCGATAAGCTCCACACGCCACCGTGGCGTTAACAATCGATAGGATTTCGGATGCAAGGCGAGTTCGAAAAAGTGATTGGCAGTCTCATCCGCGAGCACGTTTTTGCCAAGCCTCTCAGGCTGAGCGATGTGCCGTCCTGGCAGGGACATATCCCATTCGCATACTTTCTCGTGAGTTTGCTGAAGCCCCATACGCTTGTCGAATTGGGAACGCATAAAGGCGATTCCTACAGCGCATTTTGCCAGACGGTGCAGACGCTCGGCATGCAGACACGCTGTTTTGCGGTCGATACTTGGCAGGGCGACGACCACGCGGGGCAATACAGCGACGAGATTTACAATTCTTTGTCTCAGTTTAATTCTGAAAACTTTTCCGATTTCTCGACGTTGCTGCGCGCAAGATTCGAAGACGCGGTAGAGAAATTTGACGACAATTCGATCGATCTACTTCACATCGACGGACTCCATACTTATGAAGCCGTAAAATCTGATTTTGAAACCTGGAAACCAAAATTGAGCAGTCGCTCAGTCGTTCTATTTCACGATACGCAGATTCGAGAAAAGGATTTTGGGGTCTGGAAGCTATGGGACGAGCTGTCGCCAAAGTATCCCACGCAAGAATTTACGCATAGCAATGGACTTGGCATACTTGGATATGGAGCTTCTCTCGACGAAGACGTAAAGAATTTTCTGACGAAGGACGCCCACAGCTGGACTTTCATTCAAAGCTTTTTCGAGCGGCTCGGCACGGCGTGTAGCGCGACAGGCATGACACTTCGACTAGAGGGCGACCTGGGGCGCGCTCAGAATGAACACGAGCATCTCTTGGGTGTTATTCGCGATCAAAACGCAGATAACCGCAGAGAGCAAGATCACCTAAAATCCGTGATACTTGAAATTAAGTCACTTCTCGAAGACGAACAACAAAATGTCGAGCGCCTCCTGCAGTCAACCAGCTGGAAAATTACGCGGCCGCTCCGGGCGTTGGCGCAGGCCCTCCGCGGCACTCGCTCAAGTTAACCGATCGAGGCTGGCTCCTTCGCATGTCATTGTTCGGCAGATCGCCATCCGAGCCGAACGATAGTTGCGCTCCAGCCTCGCCACGACTGGTCCATTCGCCACCTGAATTGATGCCAAGGACAGCCGAAGAAACCTGCCCGCGTGATCGACATGGTTATCGCGCGCCGAAATGGCCGATGCCAGGCCGGTTGCCCACATCCCCATCGCCCGCGCAATCGCTCGCTTCACGACAGGGTGTTCGAGTGGACGAATTCAGCTTGGGCAGGCCAGCACCCAATCAATGTCAAGGCCGGCTCCGGAAGAACTCCAGCACATCGGCGACGGTTTGCTCGAGCGTTATCGTGGGATACCAGCCCAAGGATTCGCGAACCACTCGCGAATCGCCAGACGCGCGCGGAATATCATTGGGCCGGAACTTGGCGGCGTCCTGCTTGACGTCGATCGGCACCTTCGCCTGATCGAGGAGTAGGCTCAGTATCTGCCCGATGCGCACGGGATGACCTGTCGCAACGTTGAACACAGCGCCCATCGGAATCTGCGTCTCCGGGAGCGCAGCCTGAAAATAGGCGTGAACGACGTCACGAACGTCGAGGAAATCGCGTTCGGCATCGAGGTTGCCGACATTGAGGACCGGGGGCTGCTGCCCTTTCTCGATCCGGGCGACCTGTTGCGCGAACGCCGGCAGGACATATTCCGAGGTCTGGCCCGGTCCGCTGTGATTAAACGGGCGAAACCGGATCGCATTGAGCCCATCCACGGACATCTGTCCGATCATCAGGTCGGCGGCGGCTTTGGTTGCGGCATAGGTGTTGCGCGGCAAAAGGGCAGCCGTCTCGGCGACAGGGGAAGGCGACGTCAGGAAGCTGCCGCCATAGGCCTCGGAGCTGCCGACGAACAAGAGGCGGGTCTTTGGCGACTGCTCGCGAATGGCCTGCGCAATATGGAGAGTGCCCATCACGTTGACGTGCCAAGCCTCGCTGGGGTCAGCGCGTGCAGCCGATGGCGCTGCAACCGCGGCCAGGTGCAGCACGACATCTGGACGCATGGCCGCAATGGCCCGCGAGACCTGCCCGAAATCTCGGATGTCGCCGGCGGCAGAACCGAAAATCGAAACGGCTTCGATACCCGGCATATCCAGTTCGGCGACATGCCTCAGAAAAACGGAGCCCACGAAGCCGGCGGCGCCCGTGACCGCAATCCGCCAAGGTCTGGAGTTCATCGCTGGCTCCGTGTGTCCTGCGAGCTTGTCTTCAGCGAGGCGCCAGAGCTCAGGAGAGACGCTTGAGATCGGCCTCGACCATCTCCACGATCATGTCCTCCAGCGAAGTCGTAGCCTGCCAGCCCAGCTTGGCCTTCGCCTTCGCCGGATTGCCGAGCAGAACGTCAACCTCGGCAGGACGGAACAATTGCGGATCGATGATGAGATGCTCGTCTATGTTCAGCCTGGCATGGTCGAACGCGATCTGGCACATCTGACGCACCGTCGTCGTCCTGCCGGTCGCCACGACATAGTCGTCAGCGACGTCCTGCTGAAGCATGAGCCACATCGCTTCGACATAGTCGCGCGAGTGTCCCCAGTCGCGCTTGGCGTCGATATTGCCCAACCGGAGTTCCTTGGCGAGGCCGAGCTTGATGCGCGCCACGCCATCCGTGACTTTCCGGGTCACGAACTCGATGCCGCGCAAGGGCGACTCGTGATTGAATAGAATGCCGCTGGACGCGTGAATGCCATAGCTTTCGCGGTAATTGATAGTGATCCAGTGGCCGTAAAGCTTGGCGACGGCATAGGGGGAGCGAGGGTAAAATGGCGTCGATTCAGATTGCATGCTTTCCTGGATCAGGCCGTACATTTCGGAGGATGACGCCTGGTAGAAACGGGCATGCGGGCATTCGAGGCGGATCGCCTCCAAGACATTCGTCACCGCAAGCGCGGTCACTTGGCCGGTCAAAATCGGCTGTTGCCACGACGACTTCACGAAGGACTGTGCTGCGAGATTGTAAATCTCGTCAGGCTTGACGTCCCGCAGCGTCCTTATCAGCCCCGACAGGTCAAGCAGGTTGCCATCGATCAGATTGACCTTGTCAGCAATCCCCAGCCACTTCAAGCGAACGTCATTGACGTCGGCCGTACTCGAGCGCCGGACAAGGCCGGAAACCTCATATCCTTTTGAAAGCAAAAGCTGAGACAGATAGGCGCCGTCCTGGCCAGTAATTCCGGTTATCAGTGCGCGCTTTTTCATGCCGTTTCTACCGTCTATTCACGCCCTCTTGATCGAAAATGGCGCTGTGGCTTGTTCCGCGACATCCGTACGGGGTCACAGGCCGCTGCGCAAGCCTCGCGCTGCCGGCATCGGGCTCGGCACGGACGGCGTGATGGCTAGCTTGATATGCAGATTGCTCTTTGCGCTGCAGGATCGTCGCTCGGTCATGGCGCGCATGTTCGAACCTGCCTGCATAGCCGAGGGCATCGAGCGCAAGCCGGCCAAGCCGGCTCACCCAAAGGCCGGCAGTCACGATTGAGCGAAGCCGCTGGCCGATGACTCAAACCAACGGCTCCGCCGATCGACTATGGCATTGGTGGAGCAGCCTTCGCGCTGGGGAGTCGAATTTCGGGAATGTCTCGGGAGAAAACATCACGCACCGCGTCGATCGAAAAATGGCGGCGGATGAGATCCTGGCCATTGCGGGACGTGCTCACGCGCAAGCTTCGCGATTCCAACAAGGCGATCACGGCCTCGGCAAATGCTTCGGCAGTATCCGTCACCGGGCAGACGTCGCGAATGTCAGGTATGCCCTGCGCTGCGACCGAGGTGATGACGATGGGAGTTCCGACGCTTAGCGCCTCGAGCACCTTGCCCTTGACGCCGGCTCCAAAGCGCAGGGGAGCAATCGCCGCGTCAACCTCGTCATAGAGCTGGGCAAGGGTCTCGTCGCTCACGAAGCCCACGACCTTGATATCGTCTGAGCCGAGCTTGACGATCTCCGGCAATGGATTCGACCCTGCAATCGTAAGCTTGGTCTTTGGAAGCCGTTCCTTGACCATGGGCCAGACCTGGTCGACGAACCAAAGTATGCCGTCGACATTGGGGCGATGGGAAAAGCCGCCGACGAACAGCAAATGCCCTTCTCCGTTGCTGTCACGGATATCGCGTAGCCGAATGTCGCTCTCCTCAAAGAGATAAAGAGGCAGTGACCGCACGGGAACTTTGACACCTTGTGATACGACGAAGTCGACTTCTTCCTGTGACGGGTAGTAGATCGCATCGGCAGCGCCCCAAACGGCGCGTTCCATGGCCTCAACCCTGGCGATTTCCTGGTCGAGTTCTGCGGATGCACGCAAGTCCCGCTCCGCTCGCAGCCGCATGATATGAACATCCACGCCGTTGAAGAGGAGCTTGGCCGTTGTGAGCCGCCTGAGATCGGCGAGAAGGGGTTCGGCCACGTGTGGCCGGCTGACGAAGCAATATTGAAAATCGCCGCCACGCTGGGCGATCCAGTCCCGGAACTCGATGCGCCCTGGATGGGCATAGACCATTTCGATTCCCAGCCGCTGGTAGAGCGGGGTGTAGACGGGATCAAAGGCGCGGTTTTCAGACCAGAATGTGAGATGGAAACCGCTTTCGAGCAGCAAGCGGATATAGCAATCCATGGAGCGCGAGCCTGCGTCCCGGTCGAGTTGCGGGGCGTAGTGATCGATCACTAGAACGCGGGTCTTGGACCTGCTCCGTGAGGCCGCCTGGGCAAGGTTGCTGCCGCTTGGGAAATGGCCGGCGAGCGTCGAGGACCATTTTTCCTTGAGTTTCGCGAGGTTGGTTACCTGGTAGGCCTTGATGCCAGAGCGGTCGTCCCGCCCATGGCTGACGCCTTCGTGGTGGATCACCTCTGCGAACGGGATGTAGACCGTGCGGTAACCGCGCGCCCGAAGCGTGAAAGCGAGGTCGGCATCCTCGCAATAGGCTGGGGCAAACCTGTCGTCGAAGCCGCCGACCTCGTTCCAGAGGCGGCTTGGCACCGCAATGGCCGCACCGGATCCGAAGTCGGTATCGCGCACGAAATTGAACGGGTAGGCACGAGGATCGGCGCTCCGGCCGTAATTCCAGGCCGAGCCATCCTGCCAGAAAATGCCGCCGGCCTCCTGCAATGTGCCGTCCGCATTGAGCAGTTTAGAGCAGGTCAAGCCGATGCCTTCATCCGCTTGCAGGGGGGCGACCAGTTCGTCCAGCCAACCGGGAAGGACGATCGTATCGTTGTTCAGGAAAACAAGGACGGTGCCACGCGCCTCCGCCCCTGCGGAATTGCAGTTTCGGACGAAACCGAGATTCGTCGGTTGCCGCACGAGACGGACCTTGCCGCCGATGGCAGATATGGCGGCCGCGGTAGCATCGTTCGAAACATCGTCAGCGACGAGTATCTCGAAATTGTACCTGGTCGGTTGCGCCAGCAGGCTCAAAAGACAGGCCAGGGTGTGGGCCAAAGCGTTGTGGACGGGAACAATAATCGACACTTCGGGACGTGGTGCCTGGGCCGGCTCTTCGGCGTAGACGCGCAGGCGATCAAGCAATGCGACAAGCTCGGCACCCGACAACTCCGCTTCGCCGATAGGACCCGCAGGCCGCTCGGCAACGAAACGGTAGGCGCTCTTGACCGCACCGAGATCCCGCCCACTCCAGCGGCTGGACAGGTAATTTGCCAGAAACCGCGGCAGCCCGTCGTGCGACAAACCTCCCAGGGCGCTGGCTGGGACCGCCATGTCGGCGGATGGCGGCGAATTGCGGTAAGCGATCGACGCTCGCAAGCGCCGGAAGAGTTGGCCGGTTACGGTCCAGTAGGTGAGCTTTGTAGCCTGGCGTAGGCGGCGGGCGAGGCCTGGATAGCGAGTCATGACATACCGCAGGGGAGCCGAGACACGCCAACTGAGCGATGCTTTGACCAGCGCCAGTTGTTGCTGCGCGCCGTCGAATGCAGCGATCGACGCCGCGAGCTGCATTTCGAGTTCTCTGGTCGTCCGATGAAGCTCGGCTTCGCGCGCCATGGTCGCTGCGTGCGACTGCTTGACGCTCTGCAATTGGGCTTGCGCCGCTTGACGGCCCTGCGAGTCCGTATCGAAGTCGCTTGGATAGACGTACAGGCTGCAAGGCAGCGATGGCAGTGCAGCGTGAGAGGCGAGGGCGATAAGATATGGCGCCCGCGTCATCGTTTCGCCCGCTTCAACCTGCCCACTGCCTGGAGCTTCGAAGTGTCGTATGGGTAGGCTCTCCTGATCCCCCTCAATGGAGGATCCTATCAGCGAACGTTGGCGCGCGATCCGTACATTCCCGAAATAGGCGAGCAGCGCGTTCTCGAACCCGGGCCGGTCAACCTCCTTGACGTGTGATGGGTTCCGCGCCGCCCCGGGGCCGGAATCGATGTCGCGATCCGGCGTGCCGATGACGAGGAGCCCATTCGGGCGCAGGACCCGGCGCAACTCCGCCAGAAAGAGTTCGTTTTCGCCGAAATGCTCGAATGTCTCGAAAGACACCGCAACATCGACGCAGGCGTCCGGCAATGGAATTGCCCGTGCATCGCCCTGAATATAACGCAGGTTGGGGCGAACGAACGCCGCGCGTGCGGCGTCTACCATGGTCGGGTCGGTCTCGACTCCCACCACAGATCGCGCCACCTGCGCCAGCAGCGCAGAGCCATAGCCTTCCCGGGCGGCGACAACGAGCACATCAAGATCATTGCAGAAGTCGCGCGCCAGGAAATAGCGATGATGCTCCATCACCCCCTCACCCGAACTCGCCGATTGCAGCTTCTCGCCGCTGACATTCATCGGCGTCGCGACAGCTCCGCTCTTTGACATCTTATCCATCATAGAAACTTTCGCTGGCGAACGTAGTCGGCAACCATTTGGCCTCCAGAGGCATCTACTATCGCAACCTTCGTGTCGGGCAAGCCGATGAGGCTGCTGTGGTATTGTCGCTGGGTGCGAAGACCAAGCCGTTATTGGCGCCAGGGTCTTGGAACCGATCGCTTGAGCTGTTCACAGTTGCGCCAGATGGCGACCGAGGCGGTCCGCCATCGCCATCATCGTCAGCGTATGCGGCTTTGCAGACAATTCCGGAAACGTCGCTGCATCGGCGACGAACAATCCCGGCTGTCCGGCCAGTTCGCCAACAGCATTCGTTTCGCCAATCCGAGGGTCCTTGCGCATGGGCAGCGTGCCGGCATAGTGGATATCCGAGCCAAGCTCGCCCATGGCGAAACTCCCGGGCATCACGAGAAACCCCAACCGTCTCGCCGCCTTTCGCCAATCCCGGGCGATACCGGCAATGGCTGCGGGGAGATCGTCGCCGGCCTTCCCGGTCACACGCAACCTGCCGTCGCGGCCGAGGATGGCGCTGTGTCGCGTCAGGCTGGCCGGCAGAAAGACATTCCCGACGAGAGTGGCGGTATTGAGCAGCCGCCAGATCAGACGTGCAGCAGAGCGCGACGTCGGGATATGCTTGATGAATTCGAAGGCCGGCAGGTGTCGTGGCGAGAACAAGGCACCATGCGCAAGGTGACCGGCCGCGGACTGGTGGGCGAAGGACAGCTGCGCGAATGCCGGACCAGCCACGGGCGCCCGACCGGGCAAGCCCATTCGCAGGAGCAGGAATGCCGCTGTGGGGTTGGACATGACGCGCTGCGGCGTCTCGAAATGACGGAGCGTCCGCCAGGCGATCGCCGTGGTGGCGAGTGTTCCCGCAGCCAGCACGACGCGCCGCGCGTCGATCGTCGCGGACGCACCCGTATCCCGTTCGACGCCGTGAACACGCCAGCCCGTTTCGATCTTCTCGATGTGATCGGCAACGAAGCCCTTGCGGAAACCGGCCCCCGCTCGCGCGAGGCCGGGTAAGTCCTGAGACGCGGAATAGAGCGCGCCCCGCGCGCAGCCCCAAAGGCAGAGCCCCGACAGATCGCAGGCGCGCCGATCCGCCCGATCCGATGCCAGCAATGCCAGGCGTGCGCGCCCCAGACGCAGTCCATGCAGAGACTTGCCGGCGCGCAACGCATCGTAACGCCGCATCAGGTCCTGCGCGTTGTTGTCCAGTGCCGGCGCCGGATCCGCCCAGTCATCCAGTCCAAAATACCCGCTCAGATCATCGTCAGCTCGCCCCGAGAGGCCGACGCGCCGGCTGACAGCTGCAAACGATTCGTCGAGATCGGCATGCGCGAAGGGGAACTCCGACATTTCATCACGATCATAGCGCGCCACGCCGCAACCCCAGGCATTCGACAGGCCTCCGCTCGCCAGCGAACCGACCGCGGCGAAATTAACCGTCTCGATCCGGTTTGCCTCCGCAAAGCCATCGAACACCGCCCGCAGGGTTGGCACACGCAGCTTCGGCGAGGTTGCGGCCCGATCGATCCAGACCGCGAGATCGGGGCCGAACATCCAGTCGCGCTGATGGCCGTCATGCCGGCGGAGGTCGAAATACTCGCCATGGGGCGGCACCCCGGCCGCCCCGACTGACGCATCGACCATCAGCACGTCCCGCCCAGCCTGCACCAGGGGCCATGCCGCCGAGACGCCCGCCGGGCCAGTGCCGATGATCACGACATCATGCGGCATGGTCTGAGCCTTCGATCGGCCGGGGCCTGACACGATCGAGCCACGGCCCGGCCACGGTATCGGCGAGCCGGCCCACAGCCTCGAGCGGCAGCGCCAGTCCAAGCTGCAAGATCTGGGCAAGCCGTGTCGGCGTATGGGACGACATCAGAAAGCCGTCGACATGCTGCGCCGAACTCTCGCCAAGAAGCAGCGCGAGATCGATGCGGCGCGACAGGGCATCCTGTTCGCCGTTGCGGCGACGGGCGGCAGGCTGGTCAAACAGCGTCAACCCCCTTGGCAGCAGGCGCGTCAGGCCGGACAACTCCAGCGGCCCGGCTTCGCCGACGGACGAGACCGCACGCGCGTAGCTGCGCAGCAGCCACCGGCCAGGCTTCCTGCCCGTCGCATAACGGAGCAGGACGGCCCCTTCCCGGATCAGGTCCCTGTGGCGGCAGAGCGCACCGCGACAGGCGCCGTCGGGAAAGCGCCGATGATGCGGGATCAGCTCAGCCATGTCCGCTGCACTGTCGAGCGCAGGCAGGTCGTTCAGCGAGGCAAGACGCCTTGCGAAGGCCGGCCGGACACCCAGTTTCTCGACACCGCGAAGAGTCCAGAGAATCGGCGCCAACGGCACGGGAAGACGGAACGGCCGGCGCCCGAACCGGCGGATCGCCACCAATTGGATGAAACGCGAGAACGCGACGGAGCGCGAATCCGCTATGGCGTAGACGCGCGGGCTCGGTCGAGCCTCACAGGCGAGTACGACCAAGGCGTCCGCCAGATCATCGACATGAATCGGCTGGACCCGCGGCTCGGGCACGAAGCGGGGAATCGCGGGCGCGCGCTGCGCCACAGACGCCAGGGTGCCCCACAGCCCCTTTTCAGGGCCTCCATAGACCTGCCCGGGCCTGACGACGGCCCCGAGACGGTCCAGCACGATCCGTTCGGCGCTTGCCTTGAGGCGGCCATAGCCGGTTGGAGCATCGGACCTCGCGGTCTGGCTCGAGACGAAGATCAGACGAGCCGATGCAGCCTCGGCCGCGTCTGCGAGGCGATGAAGCGCCGCGATTTCAGCCCCGATGTCAGGCTCCGCGCCGCGCGAGGTCTCGGCTGCAGCGTGAATGACGGCATCAACACCGGCGAGCAAGCCGGGTTCGAGCTCATGCCGGAGATCGTAGGCCATGAAGCGCGTACCGGCGATGCCGGGATCGCGTCGCGAAAGTGCCCGGACCGCGATGCCGCGTTTCGTCAATGCGCGACAGACCGCCTCCCCGACATAGCCGCTCGCGCCCGTGACGGCGACCGTCTTCACCGGTTCCACGTGGTCAGTTCCCCTGCCCGGATTTGGCGCCGCGGAAGACCACCGACTTTGACAGGCTGAAACTGACCGCGATCAGGATGACGTCTGCAATGATCTTGGCCATCACGGGCGAAGGGACGACGCGCATGAACAGCGCCAGCATCGCCGACGACGCCACGCTGTTGGCAATCAGGAGCAGAACATACCGCAGCGCCTGATCCGATAGGCGCCCGCCGGCAGCAGCATCGAAGGTGACGTGGCGATGCGTGAAGAAGGCGAAGCATCCGGCAACGGCCTTGGCACTGATGTTCGCCCAGAGCGGCGCCACGGCAAAGCGCTCGACGAGTAAAGCGAACGTCCCGATATCGAGCCCGTAAGCGAGGAGCTGGACGATGACGTAAAGTGCGGCAGCCCTCATCCGACCGCCTAGCGCTTGCGCAGGACGATGACGTGATGCAGCGCCAGGATGCGGTTCAGCGGACCAAGCAGCGCTTCGACACCCTTGAGCGGCCCCGTCAGGACATCGGGAACAAGTTGCCGGAAATTGAGTCCGCCAGACAGCAAATAGCGGACATGGTTGGCGACAGGCGCTTGATACACGATCTCGAGTTGCGGGAATAAGCGCTCGAAGCGCTCCCTGTCCCGCTCGAAGACGATGTAGCTCAGCGCCTGGTTCGCGCCGCTCATCGCGCCGCTGCCGCTGGTTATCCAGCCTTGCGCCGACTTGTCGTAGTCCTCGCTGGCAAAGAGGCGCTTGAAGAGCAGGTTGGCGACCGGGCTCCAATAGGGCTCGACGAGAACCGTTCCGCCGCCCGGCGGACAGACGCGCGACAATTCTGAGAAGAACGCCTCGGGATCGGGCAGGTGATGGAAGCAATGCTGTCCGAACACGCTCCTGACGCTGCCATCGGCGAAATCCATCGCCTGGGCATCCACGACGCGATCAAGATGGGGAGCCGGGACGACATCCGTGGCCAGCACGCCGGGATCGCTTTCGCGGATCGGCCACACGCCTGCTCCGATTTCGAGGCGCACGCCCTGAGCCGTCAGATGCTGCGCCTCCAGCCCCAGCATGAGCCGATGTATCTCCGTGAAAACCGCGCGGATCATCGGTTTGCGGTCGATGATCGCACGATGTGCCCGCATGCGCTCGACACCGTCGACATCGATGCCGGCCAAGGCGGGTTCTCGCAGGAGATCGGCGAGTCCCATTATTCGGTCAATCCCATCATGGAGAGGCTCCGGTTGAAGTGAGGCGCGTTGATGAACCTCCGCCCAAGGACCGTCAAGGGAGACGGACCTCGTAAAGCGTGACCGAGCCCATCGTGGCGACTTTGCGTCCCAAGCGGCCGATTTCGGCATCCAGCAGACCATGGAATGCGTAACTCGGCTCCGGCGGCGACCGATGAACGATATAGGTCGGCTTGACGCGGTGTAGATAGGCCTCGACATCGGCGCCGGATTTGGCCGCAGCGCCGGAGTCGGAGAAATCCTTGCTGTACCATGAGGTATAGAGCGCCGTGCCTTCGAGCGGAGCGGCCGAACTCACGCCGCTGAGCAACACCCGCGAGCTTCGGCCCTGAAGCTGGTTGACCAGCCGCAAGAGCGATTTTTCCGGCACGAACGCCTGCTCGTATCGTTTGGCCTTCTCGGGATCGAAGAGGACCCTGAAATCATAGCTCGCCATGATCCAGCCGCCGGCATTCAGTTTGTAGACGTTGAGGCAAAGGACCACGACGACGGCCAGGTTGAAGACGAGAGCCATGCGCGGGCGGGCCAAATAGAGCGAGGCCACGAGCCCGATCAGCAGGAACGCAACCGGCAGGACTGGATAGAAATAGCGCAGATACTGCGTGCTGAAGCCGATCGCACAGATGAAAGCCAGGAAGACGAGCGCCAGCCAGCGCATCTGCCTGTAGATCACGGCCGCGACCAGCCCCGCGCCGAGGAACGCCATCAGACTGAACCCGAGCGCCCCGTTATAGGCTTCGAGAAAATGATCAGAGTGGAATGTCGCCTGATAGAGAAGATCGAGCTTGAACCGGTTGATCCAGCGCCCGTCGACAAATTGGATCGGCTGAAAGAAGGGAGATTTGAACACATTGTTGAAGAAGGGGAAGACGGGATTACCCGTGATCCAATAAGCATGGATGTAGATCGACAGGGCCGTCACTGCGGCTACGACGAGGCAACCGGCGAGGCCCAGCAATTCGATCGCGCGGCGACGCCTTGCGAGATAGAAGCTCGTTGCCAACAGGCCGAGCAGTGTCGCGGCGATAGCGCCGTGAACCTTGCTGAGCGCGGCTGCCGCGAGAATGATCATGATCCCGGCGATCGCCCGCAGGGTCAGGCCGCGGCCTCGGTCAAGGATGATGACCGCAGCAGCCGTCACCCACATCGTCAGCGGATTTTCGATGAAGCTCGACGCGCTTTCGACGAGGGTCAGCGGCATCGATGCGAACAGCAGCGCCGCAATCAGACCTGCAGACGCGCCATAGCGCCGCGCGACCGCGCCGCGGATCAGCGCGACGATGACCAGAAACGTCACGTAGTTCAGAAGCTTGACCGCCGGCTCCCCGGCGAACAGATAAACGTGGGCGTAAAGGAAATCGGCGGCGAGCGGAATAACCGCGAACACGAACAGGCCAGGATCATAGGACCATTCGCCGTGGGCCGCGACATAGGAGGCTACATAGAGATGCACCGCCAAGGCATCGTGATACCGTTCGGGCAATGCCGCATGAAGCATGAAGAACAACGCGAGGGCGACCGCCGCGACGCGCCATAGCAGCATCCAGCCTTGCGGCGCCCAACCCTGGCGCGTCCGGTCCTGCGGGACCACCGCTGGACGCACCATGTCCGCCCAGTCCGCCCCGAGCTGCCTACGGATATCGGCGTGCAGGATGGGTGCAGCGAAAAGAGCCAGCATGGCCAGATGCGTCAGCGGGAAGTTGACGCGAAAAGGGCTCAGGAACGTGACGGCAATGGTGACGAGGGCAAGGCCAATGCTCAGCCGCTGCGCCATCGGCCAGGCCGGAGCGACCGGGGACGCCGCGCCGGTGACAACCGTGCCGGCAATCGCCGAGGCCGCCAGGAGCATCGCGACGATCGCAGTCGCAGCCGGACCAAACAGCGCCCCCGCCAGAAAAACGCCAGCGAGCGCGGTAACCATCCCACTTGAGATCAAAAACCGACGCTGCAGGAGCTGCGTGGCGGCGACCACAACGAGCGCGACAGCCCCTACCGCGTAGAGGGCCTTCAGCGTCGTTGCCGACCAGCCTACCGGCGAAAGCACATCTGTCGTGGCAAGCCCCATGGCCACGAGCGCAAGCGAAGCCAACACCACCACGTCCAGGATGAGAGGCCGGGATATGGATCGCCAGAAGGCCGACATAGTTATTCCTCGAGCTTTACAACCGCGGCCGTGAACAGGCGCCAACCGCTAGCGGTTGGCCAGACCACAGAGCAAGCCGAATGTCACGAATGCCTCGCCACCCAGGCGCATATTTGTCAATCCGATGATGGCGGGCTCGAACAATTCCCTGATCTTCGCGAGTGGATCGACGAACGCGAAATCCACAGCGTTACAACGCTGGGCCTCAAGACGCTATTTCAGTCATACATCGCAAAGGCCTGCTCTTCCGGCCAGAGTTTCTGTGCTGCGAGCTTGAGTTGCTCGCGCTTCTCCGGGGTCGTGGCCGTCACCGCCTCGGCCAATCGCACGGCACTGGCAGGCAGGTCCTTCCGATCGATCGCGACGACCAGGCCCCGTTCTGCAAGTTCACGGCAACCTGGGCCCTCCAGTGTTGTCGCGACTATTTTGCCTGCGAGAATACCTTCCCGGATGACCGAGTTCGTGTCCTCTCCAACGGCCATGCGAATGATTCCTGTCGCGCCGACAAGCCAGTCGTCATAGTCATCGACGGAGCCGGGAAAGCTGATCGCATCATCGCCTGCTGCAGAGTGTGTTGCCTTGAGTGCATCGATGGCCGGGCCCTCACCAAGTATGACCAGGCAAGCGTCTCCACTCAGATTGCGCTGGAGCTCGGCGAACAGCGCGGCCGCTTCGGCGTGCCCCTTTTGGGGAATGCCGCGTCCAACCGACAGAAAGGCTGAACCCTTTGGGTAGATGCGAGGCGTTTTGCTGTTGCGCCGCGTAACGGGATATTGCTGGTCCCGCAAGCGATCGCGCCGCAGGCCGAAAGCGGAGTAATCGTTCCAAAGCAGCTTGCTGAGGTAGAACCGCCGATAGCGACGCGCAAAGATCCAGAACAATGCCTGGATCGGAAACGGAAGCTGGCTGCGATTGCAATCGAGCCCTGCACTAACCTTGGGGGAACGCCACTGGCCCATCAGCGACGCATAGGCGAATGCTGCGAAGAGCTTGAGATGAATCTCGTCGAAACGCGAGGCATTTTTGCGGTAGAAGGTTGAGAAGGCTTGGAAAGAGCGAGGGTCTAGGACGGCTGCATAGCCATAGGCACGACCGGTCAGGACGATCACCTCGGCGCCGGCCGCTCTTAGCCGTTCAGAATAGATGTCATTGCCAAAGATCGAAACGACCGTGACCTGGATCCTGGTGCGCACGAACTTGCAGTAATTCAAAATGAACTCCTGCACACCGCCGACGCCGAGGTGATCGAGGATGAAGCAGACACTCTTTTGCAAAATCAGATTCCCGAAAGCCGGTTTTTGACGTTGCGATCAACGCGCCGCAATTTAGTGTGCTATCTGGCAAATTGAGCCAAGCGCCGACAATCATGTGTCGTGGCGAAGCGCTCGATCAGCGCAGTGTCAGCGCGCACCAGAGCACGCCACGGTGGTCGCGCTTCCTGTCGTGATGTTCTTGCCAGAGATGGTGCAGCGTGCCGGCGTCCAGCATAGCTGGCTGGCCGATTGCGGCCTCGGGCATGTCGCGCAGCCACCGCGACAATGGAATACCAAAGCCCTTCTTCCGTCGCCCCAGCAGATTTGCCGGTAACCGGTTCGCAGCCGATTGCCGCAAAACCCACTTCGTCTCGCCACGCCGAAGCTTTGCCGAGGAAGGCAGGCGCCGCGCAAAGTCTGCAATATGGTTGTCCAAAAAGGGTGCGCGGACTTCGAGGCCATTGCGCATGCCAGCCCTGTCACTTTTCACCATGATGTCGTCGGCCAGGTAGAAGTTCGTATAGAATTCGAGCGTTCGGTCGACGAGGCCAGGACTGGCGGAGCTATCCCATGCTGTCACCGCTTCGCTGTAAAGCTCCTCGACGTTGACCGGCTCGGACATGAGGGCGGCTATATCCGACGGCGAGGCCGGGCCGAGCCATACAGGGTTCCACAGAGCCGGTCGGAGCCCAAGGCCGCGCAGTCCTCGGTTCAGCTTGAAATCGAGGCTCATGTTGCGGTCCGATGGAGGCAGCCTCGCAGCTATCGCAGCGATCGCGGCATGGACGGGCCTTGGAACGATTCGGTTGTACAGCTTAGCCTTGCCGAGAACCTTGAACGGGTCGTAGCCACCAAAGAGTTCATCGCCGCCATCTCCCGACAGGGCGACAGTGACGTGCCTTCGCGCGAATTTGCACAACATGTAGGTCGGGAGGATCGAACTGTCGCCTAACGGTTCATCGATGATCGTAGGGAGCTCCGCCATGAGCGAGCGGACAGTGTCTAGGTCGCACATCTCCGTGTTATGATGAGAGCCGACGTGGGCGGCCATCTGCGTGGCATAACGAGATTCATCGAAGCTTGCCTCGTTGAAGCCGATAGCGAAGGTCTCGATGCTCTCTGGCGGCCGCAGTTGCGCCGCGTGGCTGAGAATCGTACTGCTGTCGACGCCGCCCGACAGAAAAATACCAAGTGGCCGATCGCTATCAAGTCTTAGAGAAACGGCACTGGTCAACAGGCTGTCGAGCTCTTCCGCCCAACTCTCGGGGCTCCCGGCCGGCGCCGCCTCGGCCTCGATTGCGAAGCGCCAGTAGCGGTGCAGCCGCGTCTCGTGTGTCTTAATATCGACCTCTAGCACATGGCCCTGCGGGAGCTTGGCGATCCTCCGGTAAGGTGTCAAAGGAGCGGGGAAGAAACCATAGGCTAGGTATTTGCGAATGGCGGCCGGATCCATCGGCGCGGCGGTATAGTCCGGATGCGCCAGGATCGCGGACAGTTCGGATGCGAACACCGTCCCACCAGAACCGCTCGCGTAAAACAAGGGCTTTTCGCCGAAGCGGTCGCGGGCCAGGATCAGCCGCGATGTTCGCCTGTCGAGCAGCGCAAACGCGAACATGCCATTCAGCCGTTCGAGGAGGCCGAGACCCCACTCCTCCCAGCCATGTACCAGGACCTCGGTGTCACTGTGGTGGCTGCGAAAGACATGGCCCCGTGCCACGAGCTCTGTCCGCAAGGTGCCGTGGTTGTAGATCATGCCATTGAAGACAATGCCGACGAGCCCATCCTCGTTCCACATTGGCTGTTGCCCAAGGGCAATGTCGATCACCGCGAGACGGCGATGTCCGAGATAAACCGAGTTATCGTGGTCGACGAAGCGTCCCTCTCCGTCGGGCCCGCGATGGGCCAAACAATTGGTCATCGCCGTCAGGACGGCTTGGTCCCCCCGCCCGATAAAGCCGGCAATGCCGCACATTCAAACTGTCCTCTCGCCACCCGGTTGCCGGGCGGCGTCATGACCGCCGATGACACTACGGACGGCATACTGCGTCTTTCCCTGGGATTCGAAATAGATCCTCACCAAGACTTCGGCCAGCAGGCCCAGCAGAATGCACATAATTCCGGTCATGGCGCCAAACATCACCATGAGCGGCAACGGTGTCTGGATGAACGAGATGTTGTTGAACAGTTTCAGCCAGATCGCATAGATCGCGCCAATCCCACTCAAGCCAAAGAACATGGCCCCAACCCCACCGAACACATATATCGGTTTGGTGTCGTACTGCGTAAGAAACTTGACGAGCAGCAAGTCGAGGAGAACCTTGAATATCCGCTCAAGCCCGTATTTCGACGTTCCGAATTTGCGGGGGTGATGATCGACCACCATCTCGGTGATCTTCGCACCCTGCCAGCGCGCGAAGATCGGCACGAAACGGTGCATCTCGCCGTAAAGGCGGAAACCCGAAAGCACGTCGCACCGATAAGCTTTCAGCGAGCAACCGTAATCGTGCAGATGCACGCCGGAGATCACTGAGATCAACTTGTTGGCGATCCGACTTGGCAGCACGCGGCTGAAGCTCGCATCCTGACGATCACGGCGCCATCCCGACACGACGTCAAAACCTTCGCCGATCTTGGCAACGAGCCGAGCGATATCCTTCGGATCGTTTTGGAGATCGCCATCCATCGGGACGATGATATCGCCTTTCGCGTGATCGATGCCGGCCATCAAAGCGGCCGTCTGGCCGAAATTGCGTTGGAGATCGACTAGGCGGAACCTATCCGGGAAGCGCTGAACCTGATCGGTCAATCGCGCGACCGTCTCGTCGCTACTCCCATCATTGACGAAGACGACTTCCCAACTCCAAGGGGCGGTCGACAGGGCCGCGCGCAACTGGTCGCACAGCACTTCGACGCTTTCCGCCTCATTGTACATCGGGATCACGACGGAAATCATGGAAGTTGTCCCATCATTATATGCCGCGCGCGGCGGCTCCGCATCTGGCGCGACAAGGTGATGTGACATCGGCTCTTTTTGCATGATGGGAGGCTACTAGAAGACTGACTGGACGATTGCAAGGAAGCTGCGGGACAGCCGCGTATCCTGCTTGTTGAGCCCGCGCCGCAATGTAGTGCCGGCCCGGATAATCGCCATGACCACTGGATTGCCGTGCCTGTCAGGGAGGGGGAAGTTCCGGTTGCGGCAAGAGCATCAGGATGCCGCCAACCGCAACCATAACAAGCTGGAGTCCCAGCAAGGCAAGCGAAAGTGCCAGAGCCAGGTCACTGGCGACGCCGCAACTGCCGAGAAGGCCGACGAGGGTGACGTCACGCAGACCGATGCCGCCGATCGAGATCGGCAGAAGCAGGACCAGCGACATCACACAAATGACGACCGCCCACGTCGACAGCGGCAGATTGATGCCTAGGCCGGAACCAAGCCATGAGCAGTTGATCAACACGACGCCCTGGAAAGCCACTCCCATCGCAATAGACGCGAGCAGCGTCGGCAAGCTCGACGAAAACACTCGAACGGCTCCAATGATGTCGAAAAGGTGCCTTCCGACGCGATTAGGCAGCCATTTGATGAGACGTGCGCTGCTTGTATCGGTCAACACGAACAATGCCAGGAGCGCCATCAGTAAAGCTGCCATCGCCAGAGCCAGCGTAGGCGCGATAACCGGGTCAAATTGCTGCTTGTCTACTAGCAATCCGGCGAGCCCGATGAGCAGGAGTCCGATTAAGCCTGTGATGCGGTCGAACAGGACTGCGGCAACAATCCGGTGCAACTCGCTCGCCGAGCGTAGGAGATAACCCGCTTTGGCGATGTCGCCACCAAACTGTCCGAGGAACAGCACGCTGTAGATCTGCGAGATGATGCTGACACGCAAAATGGACGCGACGGTCTTTTCGCGCAGAAGAAGACTGGTTTTCCAAGCCTGGACAAGCAAGGCGAAGAACGACATGCCCGTCACGGCGATGGCCAGAAACGGATCCAGTGAGAGCAGGCGTCGCCCCGCCTCCGCCACGTCTACCTTCAGGCTGATCAGCACGAAGAACGCAAGTGTCGTCAGGATCTTGAAAGCGGGACTTCGGATAAGACGCATTGATTAATTCGGGATCCGACGCGACGGCAGCAATCGCGGGGCGTTGTAAAAATGCAGGTCAGGCCTTGCGTCGCAGCACAAGCACGAAAGGTGTTTCCCAATGCAGCTTGATCCCGATCCTGATCAGCAGTTGATCGAGATGCAGGCGCTTCAACAAGCCTACGCCCTGCTTAACAGCGCCCAGCCCGTTCCATTCGGAGAATTGCAGGCCGTTGACCCGCTCGCGAAAGATTTCCTGGCCGGTCGAGACGATGTCGACCTTATCCTTTAGCGGCGCGAGCCAGCCCATAAGCTTGCCATATGTAATGAACTGGAGCGTATCGGCAAAATCCGGGGAACGGCCGCGAAGACGGGCGATGATCTTGAACAGCCACTTCGGCGTGTGGGGAAGCATGAAGAAGTTGTAGTGGCCCTCCCACCATGAGCCGTAGTTCGGGAAATTGATCACTGCGACGCCGCCAGGCTTCAGGACGCGCGCGACCTCCGACAGGACAGCCTTGGGATCCTGAGTGTGCTCGAGGCAGGAAACCGAATAGATCGCATCGAAGCTGGCGTCAGCGTAAGGCATCGACTCGCCGATGCCTTCCTCGATCACCGAGGCTGGTATGCCCGCCGAGTCCAACAGGCGGCGTGAGATGTCGAGCGTGGCCGCGTAGGGCGGCAGGCCCGGTTCGAGGCCGTGACAGTCGCAAATATCGTTCACGCGGCAATAATACACGAAGGTGCCAAAGCCAGATCCGACCTCCAGAACGCGGGATGTCGGCGTGATCGCAGCAAAGCGGCTGAGTTCCCGCACCTGCTCTCCGCTCCGCTCGACGGATAGGAATTCGCGCGCGAGGCGGTCGATGGGAGTTTTGCAAAAATCCGAGACATGGGTGTCGTGGAGAAATGCCTCGATATCTTTGACAAAAACATCCGGAATCGCGGTGACCATCGAGACTTCCCCACTTATCAAGTACCTGCGACATCCGTCGCCGCCATATCGCTCTGCTCGGATGTCGAACGGGATGGCCGAGCTCTATCGCCGCAGCGGTGTTCTCAATGCGAGCAGTCGAACGGGCCAAGACAACCAGCCCGGCTTTCCGTTGGAAAGGCCAGGACGAGGCTCAGTAATCCCACCGGCGAGCCTTGTCGATGCGCCTCAGGCGGTTTGCTGCAGTTCGTCAGCGGTCGGCCGGGACGTTTATCAGCATCTGATGCCCTCAAAGCCTCCGTGTCAGCGTTGGCCAGCCACGACGTCGAACGGCACAGGCGAGGTCGTGAGACCTGTGGCGGTGTTCACGACCTTCAGCCAGTGGCGACCCGGCTTGGACAGCCGCTCAGCTGGCACGAGCGCGGTGACCACCGCTCCATCCGCTACCGTCTTGAGGGGAAGATCGTCAAACACGATCGTTGCGCCGATACCCGCAGGAACCGACAGCTTGATCCACAAGGCCGATTCGCCCCCTGGCTGAACGTTGAATGGCTCGCCTTGCGTTGCACGCTCGGGGCCATACGCCAAGACGGTCTCGAGGCGTTCCTGCATCGGCGCCGCCGGGTCCCGAAGCCAGGCCGTACCAATGCCGATCGGCACGGCACGGGCGTAGGTCTGCCGCACATAGTCCATGTAGCGCGCTGCCCAAATGTCGAAACGCGAGGCCTGCGAACCGTTCGGAGCCCAGTCCAGCACGATCACGATGGGCGGGCGAACCTCTTGTGTGAGGGCCAGCGCACGGTCGATCCAACCTGGGTAGAGCAGCGGCGTGCCATCATCGACATAGTGCTCCCGAAACAGGATCCGGCGGTCCGTCATAAAGGCGAACCCGGCGCAATATGGCACACAGACGATCCTGTCTCTGTCCTTCGAGTTCCGCTCGATCAAATCCGACAGGTTGTCGAATAGCTGCTTTTCGTCGCGCGAGACCCGTTGAGAGATGCCGTAACGGGCTGTAAAAATCGCATCACGCCGGGACTGCTTGGCCCCCCATCCATTGGGGTCGATGAATACGCCGTAACCCACAAATAGACCCATCTGGGCCAAGACCACGACAATGCCTGCTGTCCTGATTGCCCTTTCTGTTGTCGATGCCCTCGGCAAATCGCGTGTGAGCCAAACCGCGACACAGCCCGCGAGGATCAGGTAGGCGTGCATAAAACTGATGAAGTGAATCCAGTCTGGTCGGAAGAGAGCGAACCCAGGCCACTGGAGCACCGCGACCATCACGACCGCCAGGCGAAGGCGCGTCTCCGTCGCCGCGAGCGTCCGGGCAACGGCCACTTGATAGAGCAGCGCGATGCAACACAGGACCGTGACTGCTATGGTCGAATGGATCAGGAACGCAAAAATCTGTTCAGAGAATGTGCCCGTTACCAGCGCAGAAACCGGAAGGATTCGGAGGAAGGTGGCGGCGGTCGACGAGTCCTGGAGCAGATCCCCTACGCCGCCGGACTGACGCAGAAAGAACAGCAGGCGCGCCGGGTAGCTGAGCAGGTCTGACAGGAACGCCGCCAGATAGCCTTTTAGCGCCGCGTGGACCACAACTGGCGCCAAACTTAGCAGGATCACAGCCGCGCTGATGCCGATGCTGCGCAGCAAAGACCCTAGGCGTCCGGGAAGACCAAGTGTTCTGCCCTGTTCGCCTTGAAGCTGGCAGGCGCGCACGAGCAACAATAGCCCGAGCGCTGCACTGTAGAGGTAGCCGAAATCAGGCCGCATCGCGAAATTCAGGCCGATGGCTGCCGAAGTCGCGATGAGAGGCCGTAATTCCCGTCCGGCGCCAGCTTTCGCAAGACAGATCAGCGGATAGGCAAACAGGGCCAGGCTGAGCATCCGCATCGTCGATGCGTGGAAGGGTGGAACGCATAATACGCACAGAAAGACGGCAGCGGACGCAACCGCGCTGCCGGTCGCCTCGCGTGTCGCCAGCCAGATCAAGACTGCAGATGCAAAGATGATCAGCTGGAACACTGCCAGCAAGGCGTCGAAGTCGACGCCCCAAACGCGGAATACGCCGACGCCCAAAAAGTACCAGAGCGGCCCATATCCAACGGCATCGCCAAATTTCGCACCGAGTGTCAGCTCGCGGACATACAGGGCATAGGACCCCATATCGCCCCAGTCGAAGCCTAGCCTGTAGGCGTCCCGATAGTAGAAAAACGCGAACACGGTAGCTGCGACGAGAAAAGTCAGCTGGAAACGCGCTTGGCTCCAACTGCGCAGCCCCCTTCGCGAGGCGGGCTTTTCGATGGCCATGGGCGTGGGCTCTCGACACGAGTGATTGGCTGCGATGCCGGCTGCACCTTCTGGAGAACGGGCCTGATCGTGTCAAATCGTGCGAGCCAGGCATTGGGCCCGGCTGTCACACCTGCTTCTCCCCACTGGCGCTGCGCGCCTCTTTGCGACATTGTCCGGCCAAATCTCGGCCACCGGCGTGACAGTAGATATGTCGACGAGCCGGGGACGCTGAATGGTTGGCAGCTGTGTCGAGGCAACGGTAGCAGGATGATGGCATACAGGATTCCGTTCAATCGCCCGCTGGCGGGCGCCAGGGCCATCAAGCATCTGACCGATGCATGCGAGGAGGGGCATCTTTCGGGAGATGGCCGTTTTACACGACAGTGCCATGAATGGCTTGAGAGCCATCTCGGGATCCGCAAGGCGCTTCTCACGACCTCCGGCACGTCCGCGCTGGATATGGCAGCGATCCTAACCGGTCTTCAGCCGGGGGATGAGGTCATCATGCCCTCGTTCACCTTCAGCTCGTCGGCGAACGCGATGGTGCTGCGTGGCGCGGTGCCGGTTTTTGTCGACATTCGCGAAGACACACTCAACATCGACGAGCGTTTGATCGAGGCCGCGATCACCCCAAGGACACGCGCGATCATGGTGGTGCACTACGCCGGTGTCGCCTGCGAGATGGATCCCATCATGGATATCGCGCGCCGTCATGGATTGTCGGTGATCGAGGACGCGGCTCAGGCAATCCTGTCCAGCTACAAGGGCCGGCCGCTCGGCTCAATCGGACAGACCGCCGCGCTCAGTTTCCACGAAACCAAAAACATCATCGCGGGCGAGGGAGGCGCCTTGTTGATCAACGATCCCGACATCATTGAGAAGGCTGAGATCATTCGGGAAAAAGGAACGAATCGGACTGCTTTCGCGCGTGGCGAGATCCAGAAGTACACGTGGGTCGACCTGGGCTCGAGCTACCTGCCGAGTGAGATCATCAGCGCCTTCCTCTGGTCGCAGCTGGAAATTGCCCAGGACCTGACTGCCCAGAGGCTCTCACTATGGAATCGCTATCACGCGCATTTTGCGGAACTGGAACAGCAGGGCATATTGCGCCGACCCATTGTTCCGGATGATGTCGTCGCCAACGGCCATATCTACTACCTGCTCCTGCCCGATCAGGCGAAGCGGGATGGGCTGATCAAGGCGTTGCGCGCCGAGGGAATCAACGCCGTCTTCCATTACATTCCGCTGCACAGCGCGCCTGCTGGTAGACGTTTCGGCCGTGCCGTCGGCGATCTTGCCAAGACAGACGATCTCAGCGGGCGACTTGTGCGACTGCCGCTCTGGATCGGCCTCGGCGAGGACGTGGATATCGTCGCCGACGTCGTCAAGCGCGTCCTGAGGCCGTAAAAGGCGCCTTATCGCCCGAGACGCTGTCGCAATGACGTGAAAAGCACAGGACGCCCATCGGCGAATTTGGCCTCTGCAATGCGCAGCACACCATCGCCGCAAACGACCTCGGCCGTCGATCGTGTCGGTCCGATTGACCACAGCTTGCCGGCCTGTCGGTTGACGAATGTGAGGTCCGGCAGGGGCTCGGCCTGGCCGATCCGGATCTCTTCACCGAGATATCGAGTCTTTGCGCCAAGATAAGGCCAGCCGACCGCATCGATGAAGCGGCGGATCTGGGTCGACGACTGGGTCCAATCGATGGCGTAGTCGTCCTCGTCGCGCCAGAGCGAATAGGTCGCTAGGGCGTCGACTTGCGCGACGCCCGCGAGCGGATGCCGTTCTGCTTGCGCTAGCAGCCGCCTCGCCAGATTGGCATAGGCGCCGCCGAGCTGCTGGTAGACCTCGCGGATCGTGGCGGGGTAGGCGATATCGAGCGGCTCCTGGTCAATTATTGCGCCGGTATCGACGCCAGGCTCCGGCCGGAACGCAGAGACGCCAATCCTTGTGTCGCCGACAATGAGCGCTGCGACGGTCGGCGCAAAGCCCCGGTATCTCGGCAGCAGAGAGTCGTGAAAAACGATGAAGCGCGAATCGATCTCGTGCATGATGAATTGCCAGCCTGCGCAGAAGATCAAATCCGATCCATCAAGCGAATCTGGTTGAAATTGATCCCTGCTCGCAAATGGGATGGCATGTAGTTTACATAAATTTTGGATTTCTTCATACGAATTGCAAAGTGTACCCTTACTCGCATATGAACACACGGCGCCAATTTCCGCATCGACGATCAGGCCCCGAAGAAGATTCAGACCTTTCAACCCTGCAACAAATAGAGATATTCTTGGCAAGACAGTTACCGCCCGTCGATTAATCGGCAAATCGCACCACTCATTTTTTGATAGAACCTGCCTATGGGGCTTTCTATCAGTCGCGAGTGAGAACGACGTGTATATTTTGCGAAAACAAACCATTGCGATCGAGGCGATCGAACAGCCGACCAACCCGATAGAGCAAGCTAGTCGGGATTGTCGAAAGCCACGGCGCGGATGGCGTCCACATCATAGCGGTGACCGCCATAGAAACCGTTTGGCACGCCATGCGCACGAAGCCCCCACCATTGATCTGGCGAACGACCCGCAGCCCAGCTTGTTCTGCTAACCGGGTCAAGCCGAAGCGCGTAAAGCGGAAATAGTCATGCGGCCAGCCATGCAAATAATACATGAAAGGGACCGACAGGATGATGTGCCCTCCTGGGCGCAGGATTCTGTGAAGCTCGGGAAGCACACGCCAGGGCTCGGGGGTATGTTCCAGCACCGAGCAGCAAAAAATCGTATCGACGGACTTATCCGGCAGGGGAACCGCCCCTTGAAGGTCCGCGCAGAAGGTCAAATCCGTATGCTCGACGATATAGTCCGTGGATAGATATTCGGTAGCCAAGGGCCGCAAGCTGGAGCGCCAAGCCATCCGCCCTGCTCCAGCGTCGAGCACGATGCCTCTGGTGTAGGTCTGAATGAGCGGCAGCAATTCATCGGCCAAAGATCGGTGGTCTACGGCGATCCGCCAAAACATGTCCGTGCCTATGGTGTCTGAGCACGCGTTGTGCCAGCGGCTTTTGAAGTTCATCGGTGCATCCCGCGCCTGCTTGCGTCTATCGGGATCGCGTAGCGCAAAAACCGCATTTCGTCTCGCCCAGACTGTTTAAGCGCGGCCGACCATCGTTGAAAACATCTGCATCCGCACCTCTTGGATCGACACACCGGCTCACACCGCTGCTGCATTGCCAATGGCCAGTGCGAGTGTCTATCAGAGCGTCTTGAGAACGGGCGGGACCAGGGGCACTTCATGACAACTACGGCTCGACAGATGTCATGGCCGTCGGAAACAGGCGGGCTGGCGCATAGTGCTGTGCACGACTCCGCTTCGCATCGAGCGGCGACGCCGACGCCGCGACTGACCGACCTTGGCAGCGCCCGGTGAAGTTCCTGACTGAGATCAATCCTTTCGAGACAGCGCTCGCGCTGCTCGTGATACTGGCGGCTGTCCTTATCGCTCGTCGCGCTCGCATCGCCCCCGCGTCCGCAAGCGTCGCCCGGGAGGATGTGTGGACCAGGCCCGAGGTCTTGCTGTGTTGCCTCACCATCGCGCTGGCGCTCCTGCTTTCGGTCAGCGAAGTGACGCAGTTCATGACGCTGGATGAAACGGCATTCGGCGAAGTTCTGCGGAGTCCTGCTGACCGCAATATCGCGTCAAACTGGTCGCAAGGTGCATCCCATACTGCCAACTTGATCTGGATCCCCGTCACACGGGCGCTCCAGTTGCTGTCGGTTCCGGCCGCCAGGATAGATGCCTTGCTGAAGGCAATTCACTGGCTGGTGGGAATCGGGCTGATCGCCTGCATGATCGGCAATCTTCTGGCGTTGGCCCCAGGGCAGGAGCGGGATCGTGTTTGGCTCGGTCTGGCGCTGGCCGGCGTCTTGCTGCTGCTGCCGGTCGACAATCTCGCCCTGAAGACGCTGAACTATGATTCGATCTCGCTTTTCGGCAGCATCACGGGTGTCCTGCTCGTCGCACGGGGCCATTTCGAAGCAAAGCCGCGGTTGTTACGGCTGGGCCTATTGGTGGCGGCACTCGCCGCTCAAGAGAAGCTCAACGCGTCGTTGATCCTGTTGGTGCTGTGTTTCGTCGTCGGGGTTATCGAGGGCAGCGCCGAGCGGCATCGGCCGGCAGCGACCGCCGCGCTGTCGACGGTAAAAGCAATGGCTCTGGCGCTTGTCGTAAGCCTAGTTTCCTACGGCATCGCCGCGATCAGTCTGCTGGGAGAGCCGGCGCTGCAGACTCTCCTCAAGACTCTGCCGCTTTTCATGGAGCTGCTGACCGTCTGGATCTATGCACCGCTGCGCTTCGTCTTCGGCATCGGCAACGCACTTGCCGACCCTGCCGCCCGCTTCCTATACGCGTGGGTCGCAGCAGCACTGACGTTCACCTTGCTGCCGCTTGCTGCGGCGATCGTGGTCGCAGCTTGGCCCCACCGCATCGCGATCCCGCGCGGGCTTCGGCTATCATCGGCATATGTTTTCCCGATTGGTATGCTGCTCATCGTGATCGTCGGTGTCTTAGGGTTGGTTTTCGTCACGCCGTTCTGGGCGCCGCTTGTTCCTCTCGACCCGTCGGTGATGAGCATCGGCGTGATGAACGGGGTGCAACTGCATTTCGGGACATCCAGCGCGACAGCACACCGCGTGGCAGCGATCGGCTTCGCCTACGGCGTTTTCGTCGCGGCATTTCCCACCGCGTTGATCGCCGCCGCGGGAGCGACGGCTTTGAGGCTGGCATGGCGGCCGCGTGCGGCACCCTTCTTTGACCTGATCTTCGCGATAGCCGTAGTGACACCGGGGCTGCTGGCTCTCCTCAATACGCCGACCTTCAACCGCTATCTCAACCTGCCGATCGTTCTGGCCGCGATCGTGATGGTGATCCGGATCGTCAGCGTCTGGCTGCCGCTCGTGCACAAGCGCCGCTGGATTTCGTTGGCGCTGCCTGTCGGCCTTGCATTGATCATCGCGGAGATCGCTCCATTCCGCCCACTCTACGCAGCATTCAGGCCTGTAACGATCGACTACCCTGAGGCAGATCGCCCCGTCGCGGGTCACCTCAATTTCTCTTGGACCGGGTGGGGCGAGGAAACGATCCTCGCAGGCAAGTTTCTTGACAGGGAATGCGCAAGGCAGGGCTCTCTAGCAGGTGTGGCCTGCGCGGATATCGGCATCTGGTCGGTCTATAATGGCAGGTGGTTTCCCGGCTCGCGATTGGGCGTGAAACAGCACGGCGGCGGCTTCTTTGCCGATGATGCCTGGTCGCCCAGTCCCGGAACATATTATGTCTTGAACCGGCAGTTGGTCGTCGGTGGATTGCTGACGACCTTTCCGACCATTCCGCCGGATTTCGTGGTCCGCTATCGCGGCTTTGGAATGGCATGGGTCTATCGGGGCGACCGACTCAGGAATTCCGGCTACCGCTTCGTATGGGGATCTTAGAGCCCATTTGGACAAGGTGGCGAGATCACGCGGCCGTGTTTCAGATCATTGACCGCAAACCGAACATGTTTAGGAAGTCCCGATGACCAGCTCGAGCGCCGAGAGCAGCACGACGGAAGTGGATTTCAGCAGCCTGGACCAATGGCTTGCCTGGAGGGCTGCGAATCCGCGCTTCTTCGACGACGCGATCACGGACTCGATCAGGCAGTGGTCTAAGGCCAACGGCATCGTCGAGCCACTGACGGGAAGGCGCTTTGCTCCCGATGAGATCGATTGGAACCCGGACAACTACCGGGAGTCGGGGCTGGCGGGCGGCCTGATCTCACGCCATCGCGCCGCTCTTCTGGCCATGTCTCAGTGTGTACCAAACCTCGACCGCTACGAATCCAAGATCTACGGGCCGGAAGCAATCACCGAACTCGCATTCCTCCTAAGGGGTCGCTTTGCCAAGTATATCGGCTCCGAATATGCGTCAAACCATCATGTCAAGGACTGGCTCTATCCGATCAACAGCGAGGATTTAACCGCCCTGTCCCTCGCGTCCGACGCCTTCGACGCTGTCCTGACCACGGAAGTCCTTGAACATGTGCCGGGCATCGATCGGGCCTTGTCAGAGATTTTCCGCGTTCTGAAGCCCGGGGGTTGGCATGTCGGGACGTGCCCGTTCCTGTTCGGCCAGCATGATTCGATCGTTAAGGCGCGCCTGGAAAACGGCCGGCTTGTCCACGTGACCGAACCGGAGTGGCACGGCAATCCGATGAGCGAAGAAGGTTCGCTGGTTTTCGAACTTCCAGGCTGGGACGTGCTTGCGCGCGCGAAGGCCATCGGTTTTTCGAGGGCCTTTTGGCGACTGATCCAGTCGGCATACCACGGCATCGCGTCCAACACTTGCGGCGGCGTTTTTGTCCTGTGCCTTCAGAAATAGATCGGGGCGACTTTCAAAGCGCGTTGAGTTCGAGATATTCGATCGACCAATGCGAACCGGAGGCAGGGGTTTGGTCCCGGAAAGTCGTGACGTTGTTCTGGTCCGGGAGACGCAGGATACGTTATGACAGGCGCTCTTCATGACAGCGCCCATCGCACCCGAATGCTGCGAGATGGCGTTGGCGGGTTGGCCAATGACGTTGAGGTTTTGTCCTGAACCTAGGTGTTCCAGGCGCCAAATTGTTCAAGATCGATCAATGTGTTCAGTCGGAGCGACTGACAGGGATGAGATGAATGACACAAGATAAATTCCAGGGCGCGACCGAGGCTTCTCAACCCGCGACAATTCAAGAGCAGTACACGCGCCCGACCGTTGCAGTCATAATCCCCTGTTTCAAAGTCGCGGCACACATTGAAACTGTGGTACGCAATTTGAAGGATCGAGTAGACCATATCTTTGTGGTCGACGATAAATGCCCGCAAAACAGCGGTCAAATAATTGCGAAAGAATTTAGCGGCCAGAACGTCACGGTGATTTTCCACGAGGTCAACCAAGGTGTCGGCGGCGCGATGATGACCGGCTACAAGGCCGCCGCCGAAAACTACGACATCCTGGTCAAGATGGATGGCGATGATCAGATGGACCCTCTGCATCTCAACGAGCTGATCGCCCCGGTCATACTAAAGGACGCTGACTACGCTAAAGGAAATCGCTTTCATGCGCCGAGTTTCCTCAACCAGATGCCTAAGATAAGAATCTTCGGCAATGCCATGCTATCATTTTTGAACAAAATGTCGTCTGGCTACTGGAAATTAATGGATCCAACCAACGGCTATACTTGTCTCGACGCGAAGGTCGTCAACATGCTCGACTTCGACAAGATCGATCGCCGCTTCTTCTTCGAATCCGATATGATCTTCCAACTCGGCCTGATCCGTGCGGTCATCGTCGACGTGCCGATTCCGGCCCGTTATGGTGACGAGGTCAGCAATCTGAGCGCCCGGAAGGTGCTCCTGCCCTTCTTTCGCAAGCACCTTACGAATTTCTGCTCGCGGTTCTTCTATCAGTACGTCCTGCGCGACTTCAACATCGCGACGATCTGGACGCTTTTCGGCGTCCTGATGTTCGGTTTCGGTGTCGTGCTCGGCTCGACCTATCTGGTCAGGGCCTTCGCGACCGGCGAGCCGACGGCACTCGGCATCATCATGATGTCGGCGATCAACGTCACGATCGGCCTTCAGTTTCTGCTCTCGGCGCTGGCCTATGATATCAATGCGGAGCCGAGCCGGGCGATTGCGCGCTATCTGCGCCAGCCGCCGGGCGCGGGCCGCTGATCGGCCCGAGGCTGGACTGGTCGTGCAATAGCGCTTAAGCGTTCGCCCGCGCCGCCGGACTTGCGCGGGTTACCTGCCATGCCACGCCGAGCCTCGATACGGGCCGACATGCCGACAGGCGCCTCGGTGCGACGCTTGACTGGAAACATGGATTGCGACGCGGATGGCCGATCGGTTTTGGAGAAGATTGCCGTTTCTTGCTCCCGTGACGAATGCTTGGACCCACCGTCAACTGATCCGCAGATTCGTGCGACGGGAGATTGTGGGGCGTTATCGTGGCTCGATCGGCGGTTTATCCTGGTCGCTCGTTCAACCGATGGCGATGCTGGTCATTTACACGTTCGTGTTTTCGGTCGTGTTCAAGGCGCGCTGGGCAGCGCAGAACGAGGTGGCGGGGGTCAGCTTCGCAGTCGTGCTCTTCGTCGGCCTGATCGTGCAAGGGCTCTTTGCGGAGTGTATCGGCCGCGCGCCGGGGCTGATCGTCAGTCACGCGACCTTTGTGAAGAAGGTCGTTTTCCCGATCGAGATATTGCCCGTCGTCGCGATGGGGTCGGCCCTGTTCCACAGTTTCGTCAGTTTCATCGTGCTGTTCCTGGCGATGCTGCTCGCTGGCAACCCGTTCCACTGGACGATCCTGCTCATGCCCGTGGTGCTGGCTCCGTTCCTGTTGCTGACCTTGGGCTTGAGCTGGTTCCTGGCTGCATTGGGCGTCTTTCTGCGCGATATCGGGCAGATGATCGGATTGTTGGTGACGGCGCTGCTGTTCCTCTCGCCGGTTTTCTATCCGCTGTCGGCGATCCCTGAATCCTACCGCGCCATCGTTCTCCTGAACCCGCTCACCTTTCCCGTCGAACAGGCTCGAGACGTGCTGATCTGGGGCAAGATGCCGTCCTGGAGCGGGCTGGCGGTCTACTCTGCCGTCAGTTGGATCGTCGCTGTCGGAGGGTTCGCCTGGTTCCAGCGCATTCGCAAGGGGTTCGCGGATGTCCTCTGAGATCGCCATCAGCGTCGCGGGCGCGGGCAAATGCTACCTCGTCTACGAGAAGCCCGAGGACCGGCTGAAACAGGCCGTCTTCGGCCGTACGGCGCAGCTTCTGGGCCGGCCGATCCCGAAGTATTTCCGTGAATTCTGGGCGCTCCGCAATGTCGACTTCGAGATCCGGCGCGGCGAGACCGTCGGTATCATTGGGCGCAACGGCGCTGGAAAATCGACCTTGCTGCAGATGATCTGCGGCACGCTGACCCCCACGGTCGGGCATATCCAGACCCGTGGCAGGATCGCGGCGCTGCTCGAATTGGGGGCGGGTTTCAATCCGGAGTTCACCGGCCGCGAGAACGTCCACCTCAATGCCTCGATCCTTGGATTAACCGATGCAGAGATCGAGGCGCGGTTTCCCGCGATCGCCGAATTCGCGGGCCTGGGCGATTTCATCGACCAGCCGGTCAAGACATATTCGAGCGGCATGTCGGTGCGGCTGGCCTTCGCCGTGGTGGCTCATGTCGATGCCGACATTCTCATTATCGACGAAGCGCTCGCGGTCGGGGACGCCTTCTTCGTTCAGAAGTGCATGCGCTTTCTGCGCGATTTCGCGCAGCAGGGTACGTTGCTCTTCGTCAGCCATGACAGCTCCGCCGTCCTGTCCCTCTGCGATCGTGCGATCTGGCTCGACGGCGGCACGATGGTGCAGGACGGCACGCCCAAGGACGTGTCCGACGCCTACCTCGCCAAGCTCTACGAGACGATGCAAGGTCCGCAGTCGGCTATGAAGAAGGGACCGATCCAAGCGGACGCGCAGGGAGCGGGGATAGACTACGCGATCGAGACCATCGGCGAGGTCTCCTATCCGTTACATGAGGGATCTTCGTCCTTTGGCGCCGGCGGGGCGGAAATCCGCAACGTCGTGCTGCTGGACGCCGACGGCAAGGTTCTACGCGGTGTCGAGGGCGGAGAGAACGTCACGCTGGTCGTGCTCGTAAAAGCGCTCGCGGACATGGCTCAACCCCTCATTGGATTTTACATCCGCGATCGGCTCGGGCAGAATCTCATGGGTGAGAACACCTACCTCGCATATGAACACGATCATCGACCGGTCGTAGCCGGCCAGGTCGCCCGCGCACGGTTCGCCTTCCAGATGCCGTATCTTCTAAATGGCGACTATAGCGTCTGCGTTGCTGTCGCCGATGGCACTCAGGTTGCGCATGTTCAACATCACTGGGTCAATGACGCGTTCGTCTTCAAGTCCTATGCCCGGCATGGGCACAGGGGGTTGATGGGCCTGCCGAACATGAAGGTGACGCTCGAGAGCCTTTGACCCGCGACGGCCTTTGACCCAGATGCGCTACTTCGGTGCCCCGAAGCGCTCGTCGATCGTCTTGACGGCAAGAGCGATGTCGGCCTTGTCGGCAAAGGCCAGCAGCGCCCCGAACTGGACCTCGATCATCTGAATGACGACATGCCTGGTCTCCAGCGGCAATTCGCGGGCAAACACGCTGAGCTTCGGAACGTGGTCCCAGCGCACGCGGTACATGTCCGAAAAGTAGAGATAAATGCCCGAGCGCGTGAATCCGTCGGTGAAGCTGTCGCCGAGGATCGTCAGCGGTTTGAGCAAGCTCGGCCCCGTCTTGGGGAAATGGATGCTGAACTCGAAGATGCCGCGGGCGTTGTCCTGCCGAAAATCGGGTGGGGTCGGCCAGTTCGGTTTCACCAGCAGCATGTCTTCCACAGGCGAGCGCAAGAGCGGCATGAAGGTGGCAATGCCGCCGCTGAACCTCTGCGTGGAGATGGCCAGCGGATACTTCCAGACCGAAGCCGGCTGGCCTTCGGCAGCACTCGCCAACGCGACGATCTTCTGAGCGACCTCGAATGCGCCGGTGTCGTTCCAATGGAAATCGGTCTTGTGGAAGACCTGCCGTGTTTTTGCAGCGTCCAGCAGGATGGCCGTGGCATCGACGACCGAGAGCGAATCCGCATTGGCGAGCGAGCGGCCGAGTTGCCGGATTCTGGGGTTTTCCTTGGCCGGCAGCGCCGAACCCGGTACCATTTCGGGATAGAACCGATCCGCCATCTCGTTGATCACGAAGATCGTCTGGATGCCGTGACGCTGGAACGCTTCCGATAACGCGACAACGCCGGCGCGCACCACATCGGAATTGGCGGCCAGGTAGTTCTCGACATTGGGCCGCTCGACATCGAGCACACTGCGGTAGAACATCCAACCGCCATGTCCGATATGGACGCGATCCGAAGTCTTGAAGAGGGAATAGTCGATCTGCGTCTTGATGCGGATCAGCAGAGCCCGCAGGCCGAAATTATCGTTGAACCAGTCGCTGACGCCGCGCACGAAACGGTGGGAAATATCCACGTCTTTGGGCCAGGCGGCGAGCACGCGGTTCTCGATCAACGGCTTCTCCGGCAGCAGACGGGTCGCCATCTGACCGAGGGGGGCGAAAACCAGCCCGGCGAAGATCAGCAGGAAACTGACGCGGATGAGCATCGTCGTCGCCCTCTAAAACCGGAAATAGATGAACGGGTTGAAACCGTTCGTGGCGATGAGCGACAGCGAGTACACGAAGACGACCAGCGCGCCGGCATTGATCGCGGCAAGCCGCCATCGCCCCAATCCGTCCTCGAGTTCGAGCCGTGCGACGTTATAGGCCGACAGCGCGATGACGGCACCTACGATGAGGAAGGTGATCCGGTTGGGCGTCATGATCAGCCAGATCGCGTCGCTGAGCCCAACGCGCCCGCCTCCAGCCATCGTCGACAGATAAGAAAGCGCAGCGTCGATGGTCGGCGCGCGGAAGAAAACCCAGCCGATCATAACGAGCAGCAGCGTCAACGCCCATCCGGCAAGGCCCGACGGGCTCCAGCCGAAGCGGTGCTGCAACAGCCGCTCAAGTACCAGCAGCAGGCCGTGCCAGAGCCCCCAGATCAGAAATGTGACGGCCGCGCCATGCCAGAGACCGCACAGAGCGAACACGATGGCGAGATTGACATAGGTGCGGGCGGGGCCGGCTCGATTGCCGCCAAGCGGGATGTAGAGATAATCCCGGAACCAGCGCGATAGCGTCATATGCCATCGCCGCCAGAATTCGGTGATGCTCTGCGAGCGGTAGGGCTGCTCGAAATTCTGCGGAAAGCGGAAGCCCAGCATGCGGCCGAGCCCGATCGCCATCGTCGAATATCCCGAGAAATCGAAGAAGATCTGCAGCGTGTAGGCGCCGATGCCGAGCCAAGCGTCGCCGAGCGTCATCGTCGCGGCCGGCGATAAGAAGACCTTGTCGGCAACGAAACCGGCATTGTCGGCGATAATGATCTTGCACCCCAATCCGAGGCAGAAGAGCACGATCCCCGTATGGATGTCCGTCAGACTGCTCCAGCGCTTGCGGATCTGGTGCTGGACCTCGGCATAGCGGACGATGGGGCCTGCGATCAGCTGCGGAAACAGCGTGTGATACATCCCGAAATCGACCATGCTCTGTGTCGGGCGCACATCGCGGCGATAGACGTCGACGATGTAGGAGATGCCTTGGAACGTGAAGAACGAAATGCCGGCCGGCAGCAGGATGTTTTCGACGGGGATACCTATCCCACTCAAGAGGCCGACCAGAGAGGCCGGCATGCTCTGCATCAGGAAAACCCAATATTTGTAATAGATCAGCGGCAAAAGGTTCAGCGTGACGCCGACGCAAAGGAGCGCCGTGCGCCGTGCTTCAATGCTCGTATCCGCGATGTAGACCGCGATGATTTGGTTCACGACAACCGAAGCCACGAGAATCCAGCAGAGGGCTCCAGCATCAACCCAATAAAAAAGCAGGCTCGCCAACATGAGCAGCCCGTTGCGGAGCAGCCCATTGCGCCAGCCGGCAGGCGCCGCCAAATAAATCGCGAAGAAAATCGGCAGGTAGAAGAATATGAAGACGGGTGAGCCGAAAGACATAGTTGAGCGCCTTCAGGCCATCAAACGATCGTCGGAGCCATACGATTCCCGCGCTTGCTGCGCGGCAGTTTCCTTCGAATAGGCTGCCAACGAGTCATCCCCTTGTTCATCTTGGTTTAATGTGGCGATAGAGCCGGCACAGCAGGTCGGGCGTTTTCGTGGAAGGCGCAATAAGCCTGAACCTTCATTTTCGTAAAGAGAGACGGCCGGGAAAATTGGGACGACGTGGACAAATGATCCTCAAAGCCGCGATGGCCATCAGCTCGACTTCGTCGCCTGGCCTGAGACAATCACCTTGATCGGAATGTGCGATTGGATCGCCCATATCAGTCAGAAATGAGGGTCGCTGGTCTTGTTCGCGACGATCACAGAGCGCGCCCCTTCAAATCGCGCACCGTGAACTCCCGCGTCCAGGCCGCGATCGTAAAGCAGCGCTCGACGGCGTGGTGCAAGGTGCCGTCGAGTTGGCGCGCTTCCGGTTCGAAATCCTCCGGCCGCAGGTCGAGTTCACGCAACGACGCCAGCGCGGCGGGCCGAAACCAAAACATCGTGCCTTCGAAGAAGCCCAAGCGGATAGCCTCGTCAGGGGCCTGCATACGCTTTGCGATCTCGCGCGTGCGGACCTCGTTCGCCATCCAGTATGATGGCGTCGCCCGCCAGCTTTGGCCCCATCCGACAATTCCCGTCGCGGCGGAGTTGAAGGCAGACAGCGCCCGGCAGGTCGCGTTCCAGTTGCCGCAGAGCTTGTCGAACAGAAGCTTGCGGCGAATCTCTCCATCCAGCAGATGCGGGCTGCGCTTGGTATGCAGCTTCAGGACGGCATCATAGCCGTCGAGCGCACCTGATCCGAGCACGGCCAGAAACGGAGCGATGTCACGGCCGCGATTGTCGTGTTCATGAATGAACACGTCCTGCGCGCCGACCACAGCCTCGCTCAGGAGCGCGCTCCGCTCCGGCGGAACGGTGACATGGACCGGCGTTCCGGCCGGGAGCAAGGCCTGGCAGGCCAGGATCTCGTTCATCAGGTCCGGGTAATAGGCATGAGCGACGATGGCGACCCTGAGGCCCGGCCATTCAGCCCGCGCGCTTCGGGTAGCCCAGCGCTTCCGCAGAGACCTGCCGGTATCCGACACGAAAGCGGCACCAAGCGTCAGCCCGGCCACCTTCTGCAGCACATGCCGAGCGAAGGCCTTGCCTCGAGCAAGGATCGGCGGCTTTGAGGGGGGCGATCGACGGACAATCACGGATCGGGAATCACCAAATGAGGCACGGACCGGCCAGCGACCATTTCACCACATAGCATCCCTGGTTCCACAAGCAGCCTGGGCTTTTGTGGCCAGGACATGTACGCAGGCGACATAGCCGCCGATCACACGAATAGCGAGGCTCCCGGAAAGTCGCGACTTGCGGTTCCCGACAATACCGCTGGAGCTTCGCAGCAGATGGGAGACCGAGCGAACGCGCATTTCCTGCATGAACTGGTTTGAACCTATCCTGGCGGGGGATGCATACATCGAAGCGCTGGCATACTTGAACGGGTCACTGTCTCGCATTATTCGTTCTTAAATCGATATCATTCCCTCGGCGCAGCAAGCCGTAGAATTCAAGCGGCGGAGTAGACCAATCGTCATGCCGAGCATCACGGAGCCGCTCTGGCGCGCAGTTCGCCGTGCCGGGGGGGTCGGTGCGGCGCTACGGCGGGTAAGCGATGTCCTTCGCAGCGAAGGTGCACGCGGTCTTCTCCGTCGGCTTCAGCGAACCGTCCGGCAGGAAGCACGCTACGAAGACTGGATCGCGCGGTTCGACGACCGGCCTGGGGATGATCGAGCCGCCATGGAGGCTCTCTTGCTAAGGCTGAGGGAGCGGCCGCTTTTCTCCATCATCATGCCGGTGTTCGAGACTCCCGCCGCCTTGCTCGAAGCCGCGATACTGTCCGTGCGGAGCCAAATCTATCCGCACTGGGAATTGTGCATCTGCGACGATGGCTCGTCGAGTCCTCGTATTGCGGCGTTCCTGGACGGCCTCAGCCGCGAGGAACCGCGCATCAAATGGACCCGTCTCGCACGGAACCAGAACATTTCCGCCGCTTCGAACGCGTCGCTCGCCCTTGCCACGGGCGATTGGATCATACCGCTCGATCACGATGACCTGCTTCGACCGCATGCGCTGCTCGAAGTCGCGCTCGCGGCGGAGGCGAACCCGTATGCCCGCTTGATCTATTCGGACGAGGACAAGATCGACGCCTCCGGAACCAAGCGCTTCGATCCTCATTTCAAGCCCGACTGGTCTCCCGATCTGCTGCGGTCGTTCAACTACGTTAGTCACCTGGCTGCCCTAAAAGCTGAGGACGTGCGCAGGGTCGGCGGTTGGACACTCGGCCTGGAGGGCGCTCAGGACCACGATCTGTATCTCAAGGTAACCGAGACACTCGAACGCCGCCAGATCCTGCACATTCCGAAGATCCTGTACCACTGGCGCGTCGCGGAGAACTCCACCGCCGGAAGCGATGCGGCCAAGCCCTACGCCGTCGCGGCGATGGCAAGCGCCATCGCCAGCCATCTCGCCCGCACAGGGCGTGATGGCGACGTAACCCGTCTCGATGACGCGCCTGTCGCCAGGATTCGCTATCGCCTGCCCGAGCCCGCGCCGCTCGCGACGATCATCATCCCCAACAAGAACATGCCGGCACTCATCGGAGCCTGCCTTGCCTCGATCCGATCGAGGACGGCCTATCCCCGTTACGAGATTTTGATCGTAGACAATGGCTCGACAGACGAGGAAACGCTGAGACTCTATGATCGCTTCCGGCAGGAAGGGGTTCTGATCGCGGACTATCCGGCCGAATTCAACTATTCCGCCATGAACAATCTCGGCATCAGGGAAGCACGGGGCGATGTCCTTGTTTTTCTCAACAACGATACCAGCGTGATCGGCGAAGACTGGCTGTCGGAACTCGTAGCCCAGGCGATGCGCCCAGAAATCGGCTGTGTCGGCGCGAAGCTTTATTATGAGGACGACACGATCCAGCATGCTGGCGTCTTCGTCGGCGTGTGCGGTATTGCCTGCCACCCTTATCGCGGCTTCGAGAAAGGCGATTTCGGCTATTTCGGCCGCCTTCGCGTCGCACAGAACCTCAGCGCCGTGACTGCTGCATGCCTTGCCGTCAGGCGCTCGATCGCGCTGGAAGTCGGCGGCTTCGATGAGATCTCGCTGAAGATTGCCCTGAACGACGTCGACTTCTGTCTCAAGGTGCACGCTGCCGGTTACTACAATGTCTGGACACCCTTCGCCGAACTCTATCACTTCGAGAGCAAGTCACGCGGATACGAGATAGGACCTGAGAAGCGCGCCCGGTTTCAGTGTGAAAGCGAGATATTAAAAGCGCGCTGGGAGGACTATATCGCGCTCGATCCCTATTATTCGCCTCACCTGACCCGCACGAACGAGGCGGTGACGATCCGGACCGAATAGACGATAGGCGGCCGGTCATCTATTTGACGGCGGCTGCTTGCCAGGAAGCATTCTCAGCTTGGATTCGCCGCCCCAAGCAAAAAGCCTCGCAGTCTCAAGCGGCTTTATCCGCTGCATACGCTGCCAACACCTCGTCCGGCGGCCCGTCCATCATCAGCTTTCCGCCCTTCATCCAAAGCGTACGGTTGCAGAATCGCCTGATCGAATTGTTGTCATGCGAGGCCAGGAACATGATGCTGGCCTTCTGGATCATGGTGTGCAGCCGATTCTCGGCGCGCTCTGCAAAGGCAGCGTCGCCGACGCCGATCACCTCGTCGAGGATCAGAATATCGGGATGAACAGCTGTGCTGACGGCGAAGGCCAACCGCAGCAGCATGCCGCTGGAATAGGTGCGGATGGGCAGCGACAGGAACTCCCCGAGCTGGCTGAATTCCTCGACATCGGGAATGATCGCCTGCGCTTGCTTGTAGTCGAGCCCGAGCATGATGCTGCGCATCTCGATATTCTCGTAGCCCGTTGCATCGGTATCCATGCCCATTGAGAGGTCGATCAGCGACGAGATGCGCCCCTCGATCGAGACTTTGCCCAAGATCGGTGGATAGACACGGCTGAGCACCCGCAAAAGTGTCGTCTTGCCGGCGCCATTGCCACCGATCAAGCCAATACGGTCGCCATCCCTGGCCTCGAAGCTGACTTCGCTCAGCGCCTTAACGACCTGGATGCTGCTATCGCGGTCATTCTGCAGGCCCCCGCCGACGGTGCGCCGGAGAATCTCACTCTTCAGACCGCGACCGCGTGAATTATAGACGGCGAGCTCGACGCTGGCCCTGTCCAGGACAATATGTGCCATGACGCCCTCAGAGCCAGTAGACGACGCGGTGCGAGTATTTGCCCGCGAAAGCCAGGCTGAACAACCAACCGCAAACCAGCAAGCCAAGCAGAATGAGATATGAGGTCGCACTCGGCAGATTGCCGAGGAGCGGCTCGCGCATCACATCCAGCATGCTCGCAAAGGGGTTCAGGATGAGCACTGGGTGGTCGATCCGTAGCTGGGAGGGCTTGAAGACGACAGGTGAGACGAAAAACGCCACCTGAACGATACTCGCGACGATCTGCGGTATGTCGCGGAACCGAGCTGACAGGATCGCCAGTAAATATCCGACCCAGGCCAGATTGGCGAGCACGAGCAGCAGGCCGGGGATGAACAGCAGAATATGCCAATTGATTGGCGATCCGAAGACCAGATAAACCACCGGTAGGATGATCAGGTTATGAGCGAAAGCGAAGAGATTTCGCGCGATTGTCCGAAGCAGATAGGTAAAACGCGGAAGCGCAACCTGGCGAATAATACTGTCGTTTTCTATGAAACTTGAGCAGCTTTCGGTGATCGTGGATGAAATCAGTCCCCATAGTACGAGGCCTGTGCCGAGATGCGGCAGGTAGGCGGACATGGAGGTGCCGAACAAGGATGCGTAGACCGCGCCCATGCCGAAGATCATGACCGCCATGCTAAGAGTAAGCCAAAGTTGGCCGAGGCGAGACCGCCGGTAACGGCGGATCACATCATTCTTGGCCAGCATCCACCACATGCGCCAAGCCCCGATGCCTCCGAGGATATCGGCAGCCCCACGTACAGCAAAATCCATTCTTAACGATTCTCCGACAGCCCCGCACGGGGATGCCCCTCCAAGGGGCCGCGTCGGGCCATAAAGCGATGCATCTTGGCAAAATTGCTGTCGACTCCGGCACAGTTTGTATCGCCACATTGCTGAGCTGGATTGATGCCCGGCTTCCCCAACGCCACCCTTCATGCAAGGTTGCGCGTCGGGTTTTGCCTGCACGGGAGCGCGCCATGGGTTGGGTCATTCTGGGGCTGCTCGCAGCCGTCGTCGTCTACCTGATCATCACCTATAACGGCCTCGTCGCGATGCGGCAGCGCGTCGGCCAGGCTTTCGCCGATATCGATGTGCAGCTGAAGCAGCGGCACGATCTGATCCCGAACCTGATCGAGACGGTGAAGGGCTATGCCGCCCATGAGCGCGGCACGCTCGATGCCGTGATCGCGGCGCGCAACGCGGCCCAGGGCGCGACCGGCGTGCATGCCCAAGCTGCAGCCGAGCAGCAATTATCGGGCGCCGTCGGCCGGCTGCTGGCGCTGGGCGAGGCCTATCCCGATCTCAAGGCCAGCGCCAATTTCCAGCAGCTCCAGGTCGATCTCGGCAATGTCGAGGACAAGCTCGCAGCGGCGCGGCGCTTCTTCAACAATGCGGTCGGCGAATTCAACGGCGCGATCCAGGCCTTTCCAGCCGTGCTATTTGCCCCGCAAATGGGCTTCACGCCGCGCGAATTCTTCGATGTCGGCGAGGCGGCGCGGACCCAGCTCGATGCGCCGCCGACCGTGAAGTTCTAGGGACGGGCCACGACAACCGGCAGACGGGGCGGCGGCGATGGTCGGCCAGGCCTTCGGGCTCTACACACATCAGCGCAACAACCGGATCCGCTCCGGCTTCCTGCTCGTCGGGCTGTTCCTGCTGGTCTACCTGACCTGCTGGGGCCTGATCCTGGTCGGTTACGGCTATGGTGGCGTGCCGCGCGGGCGCAGCGCCTTCAGCGAGGTGACGCGATTGTTCTGGTCGTGGTGGCCCTTCATCACGGTCGCCACCGCGGCCTGGATCTTCATCGGCTTTCGCATCAATGTCGGCCTGATCGGCGCTGCGGCCGGCGCGACCGAGGTGTCGCGGGAGGACAATCCCAAACTCTACCGGATGCTGGAGAACCTCTGCATCTCGCGCGGCCTGACCATGCCCAAGCTCGCCATCGTCGAGAGCGAGGCGCTCAACGCCTTCGCCAGCGGCGTCAACGACAAGCAGTTCACCGTGACGGTGACGCGCGGCCTGCTCGACCAGCTCGACGATGCCGAGGTCGAGGCGGTGCTCGCCCATGAGCTGACCCATATCCGCAATGGCGACGTCAAGCTGATGGTGATCGCAGTGGTCATCGCCGGCGTGATCTCCTTCGTGGGCGAAATCATCTTCCGCAATCTCGGGCGCGTGCGGGTCTCCTCCGACGACGCCAAGAAAGGCAATTTCGTCGCAATCCTGATCGGTTTCGCCGTGATCGCGGTCTCCTGGCTGCTCGCCGTGCTGATCCGGCTCTCCTTGTCGCGGGCGCGCGAATATCTGGCGGATGCGGGTGCGGTCGAATTGACCAAGAACCCGGATGCGATGATCTCGGCGCTGCTCAAGATCGCCGGCCGCGCCGATATCGACGGCGTGCCCTCGGGCGTGATGGATATGTGCTTCGAGAACGATCCCGACGATTTCGCCGATCTGTTCTCGACCCACCCTTCCATCACCAAGCGCGTGCAGGCGCTGGTCGAGACCGCCGGTGGGCGCGTACCATCGATGCCGCCGCAGCCGCCCAAGCTGGCGGACCGGCAGACCCTGCCGACCATGGTCGAGGAATCCGCCGCACGCGGCCCCTGGGCGCGACCGCCGCAGGGCTAGAGCAAAGAGCTAGCCCCGCGCGATCAGCTTGCCCGGATCGATCTCGAAGACCAGCGGGTAGAAGGTCTCCCAGCGGCTCCAGCGTTGCGAACCCGCCTCGCTGACCGCCCAGAGGCTGCCGTCGGCGGCGCAGCCGAGATCCTCGATGCCGCCCGGAGCCGCATAGCTCGCGAGCACGGCGCCGCTGCCAGCGTCGAGCCGGTGCAAGGCGCCTGGCCTGTTGCCGACACTTTCCGAAATCCAGAGCCCGCCCGAGCGATCGAAGGTCGCGCCCTGAGCCAGGAGCGGCAGAGGCAGGCGCCGGCCGGCGTCTGCGGGGCCCAGCGGGTCACTGCCTCCTTCGACGATGCGCGCCAGCGGGATGGCATAGAGCGTAGCCTCGCCTTGGCGGCGAAACGGGCCGAACCAGAGCGCATCGCCGTCGCACGCCAGGAAAGAGGGCCCCATCGCCTTGTCGACGCGTCGCTCTGCGATGATGGCGGGCGCCCCGCTCCGGAGCGAAGCCGGGAGATCGAGCGCCAGAAGCCGACCGGAATTGGCGACGAAGAGCGTCGTGCCCCGCGCCGCCAACCCGCCTGGATGGCCGTAAGCCTCGGGCAGATCGAAACCGCCGGCAAGGCGGCCATCGCCCTGCGCCAGGCGAAACACCCGCGCGAGGCCGTTATCCTGCCTGGGGTCGACGCTGCGATAGGCGGCGACGAGGATCTCAGCTCCCGTCACGGTCAGGCCCTGCGGCACATAGCCCTCGTTCAGGCCTGGCGCCCAATAGCGCCGGCCGATGGCCTGCGCGTTGGGGACGAGGCTCAGTGGACGCTGGTCGTAGCGTGGCGGCTCGCCGGCGATGGCAAGGCGATCCTGGGCAGGAGCAAGGCGACCCTGGGCACGAGAGAGGCTTGCGCAGAGCAGGCCCGCAGTGGCACCCGATACGAAACTTCTCCGATCCGGCAAACTCTTGCGATCCGGCAAGCCCGCCATGGCGTGCTCAGCACCCGTCCTTGGCCCAGTCGAGGGCTTCCTCAAGCCGGTCGTCGCCCCAGAACAGTTCCCCATCCTCGGTGACGAAGGTCGGCGCCCCGAAGATGCCGATCGACTTGGCGTATTCGGTCTCGGCCTTGAGCCGACCCTTGACCTCCTCGCTGCGGGAGGCCGCGTAGGCGACGCCAGGATCGGCCCCAGCCACCTTGAGCGCCGCGTTGAGCACGGCCTCTTCGGCAATGTTCCTTCCCTCGGAGAACTCGGCCCTGAACAGCGCCTTCGAGAAGGCCGGCATCCAGCCGGCTTCGCGTCCTGCCAGCGCGAGCCGCGCCGCGATCAGCGAGTTCTGCGGGAAGGTCTCGGGCTTGACGATCGTCAGCCCGTGGCGGCCGCCGCGGCGCGCCATGTCACGCCACATATAGCGGCCCTTGTTGGGGAACAGATTGAACGGTGACGTCGTCCAGCCCTGCGCAGCGAAGATCGGTCCCAGCAAAAAGGGGCGCCAGCGCAATGTCACGCCGGCCTCCTCCGCCAGAGCCTCGATCCGCAATGCACTCAAGCAGGAGTAGGTCGATGCGAACTCGTACCAGAAGTCCAGAACAGGACGCTTCGGCATTCAGCCTCCAAGTCGATGATCCAGGTTGAAATCGCGCGTCCGGAGCTTCGGCTTCCAGACATCCAACTGCAAGGGCAGTCGGTGCGGTCTGTCGCTCGTGATGGGCGTCATCAACACCGATCCATCACGGGAAGACGCGGGATCGATCAGAAGGTTCCGATTGCTTCGCCGCTGAGGCTGCGATAGTGCGCCATTGCGTTCAAAACGCGGCCCGACGGGACGCGGGAGCGCGCAGCAACAGGAAGATTGCCCGATGTCCGATAAAAGCGTGAAGAAGGTCGTTCTCGCCTATTCCGGCGGCCTCGACACCTCGATCATCCTGAAATGGCTGCAGACCACGTACTCGTGCGAGGTCGTGACCTTCACTGCCGATCTCGGCCAGGGCGAGGAACTCGGACCGGCGCGCGACAAAGCGCTGCTGCTCGGCATCAAGCCCGAGAACATCTTCATCGAGGATCTGCGCGAGGAATTCGTGCGCGACTACGTCTTCCCGATGTTCCGCGCCAACGCCGCCTATGAGGGCGTCTATCTGCTGGGAACCTCGATCGCGCGCCCGCTGATCGCCAAGAAGCTGATCGAGATCGCCGAAAAGCTCGGCGCCGACGCCGTCTCCCATGGCGCGACCGGCAAGGGCAACGACCAGGTTCGCTTCGAATTGACCGCCTATGCGCTGAAGCCCGACGTCGTGGTGATCGCGCCCTGGCGCGAATGGGACATGCGCTCGCGCGAACAGCTCATCGCGTTTGCCGAGCAGCACCAGATCCCGATCGCCAAGGACAAGCGCGGCGAGGCGCCGTTCTCGGTCGACGCCAACCTGCTGCATGCCTCCTCGGAAGGGAAGGTTCTGGAGGATCCCGCGCAGGAAGTGCCGGACTATGTCTATTCCCGCACGATCTCGCCCGAGGACGCGCCGGACAAGCCGACCGTGATCTCGATCGAGTTCGAGAAGGGCGATGCGGTCGGCATCGACGGTGAAAAGCTCTCGCCCGCGACGCTGCTCGCCAGGCTCAACGATCTCGGCCGCGACAACGGCATCGGCCGGCTCGACCTGGTCGAGAACCGCTTCGTCGGCATGAAGTCGCGCGGCATGTACGAGACGCCCGGCGGCACGATCCTGGCCGTCGCGCATCGCGCCATCGAATCGATCACGCTCGATCGCGGCGCGGCCCATCTCAAGGACCAGATCATGCCGCAATATGCGGAGCTGATCTATAACGGCTTCTGGTTCTCGCCGGAGCGCGAGATGCTGCAGGCGCTGATCGACAAGAGCCAGGAATTCGTCGCCGGCTCGGTGCGCCTCAAGCTCTACAAGGGCGGCGTCCACGTCATCGGCCGCTCCAGCCCCTATTCGCTCTACGACCAGGACCTCGTCACCTTCGAGGAAGGCGCCGTCGCCTATGACCACCGCGACGCGGCCGGCTTCATCAAGCTGAACGCGCTGCGGCTGCGCACGCTCGGCCAGCGCAAGAAGAAGCTGGGGCTGTAAGGGCGCGCCGACGATCGTAAAGCAGAGCCTCTGCGTCATGCTCGCCCTTGTGGCGAGCATCCACACTTTCGCCTCAGAACTCGACGGTGGAAGGCGTGGATGGTCGGGACAAGTCCGACCATGACGACGATCGGGTCCCGTGTCTGCGCAGCGGCACTGCGTGCCGCAGCGCGCACGGGATGACACAGGGCATTTGAACCGCCGCCTATCTCATGCGTTCAGCACTCACCTCAAACCGAGTGCACCTCATGACGCGCCTGACTGTCCCTGCCCTGCTGATCGCGACTTTTTTTGCCGCGCCGGCGCTCGCCCAAACCGCGCCGACCGCCGGACCAACCTCCGGCACGCCGCCGGAGAAGCCGGCCTCGACCGAAATCGCCTCCTGCAAGACGACCGCGCTTCACACGATCTCGGCCAAGGATCCGGAGATCAAGGACATCTATATCGACGAGGACGGGGCAACGATCGCCACCGCCGAAACCAAGGTCGAGGACACGCCGATCACGCGCATCATCATGGGCGAGGCCTATCTGCGCACCGACCGATCGGACAAGCCGCGCCGCTTCCTCTGCCTCATCGGCGAGAAGGGCAAGGTGCTGCTGACCTTCTTCACGGCGCGATAAGATCCGAGCGCGGCCGCAGAGCCAAAGCGCTTTCAAGCGAAGTGGGCACCGGTTCGCTTGAAAAAACGCGTTAGAGCAAAGATCTCATCTCAGAGTGAGAGCGGGCTCAATGCGAAAAACCGGTGCCCACTTTTCGCATCCTGTTCTTGCGGCTATTTCTGGTCGATGACCCTGGTCAGGGGCCTGTCCTTACCGTCGGCAAGCTCCTCGTGCCAGGCGCCGTCCTTGTCCTGATAGACGATGCCGTCGGTCGTGCCGGCCAGGGTCTGCCGCGCCGCCGCGCTCGTCGCCGCCTTGAGAGCGGCATCATGCGTGCGAAAGGTCTCGGACAAGGCGTCGCCGACCTTGTAGGCCCAGCCGCCATCATGCTCGACGATTTCATATCTGACCGTGACCATCGCGCTCTCCCATTTAAAGACAGGAAACCCGGTCGACTCTCTCAGGTTCCAGACCGTTCCTGTCGCGCCGCGATCAGGAAGGCGCGGATCTCGTCGATCTGAGCGGGATCGAGCCCGCGCTTGGGCAGAACCTGATAGAGTTTGGAGCCGGGCCAGATCAGCAGCAGCTTCTCATTTTCAAGCCAGCGGCGATAGGCCGCCCAATGCGTCAGCGATGAGCCCGCATCCGCATTGCAGGCAAAGCCGGTTTCAGACCAGGAATAGTGCAGATCGCCCTGAAGCCCCGGGACCAGCCGCAGCGTACGCCGAGCCGCCCGTGGCGAAAGCAGATGGACGATGAGGACCGGCAGGCCGAAGACCACGGCGGCGGCGGCGAAAGCCGCCACGGCGATGGCCGCCGGTAGCGCCACGGGCAGATCGCTCCGGAACGACAGCGTGACGAAGACGGTGGCGCCGCACCAGAGCGCAGCAAGCAGACCCAGCCGAACCGGATTCCTGAAAGCGGCGCGCAGCAAGAGATGCTGAGCTGCAACCAGATCGCGCTCGGTAAGGCGCAGGCTGACCCGGCGGCTCACCTGCGCGGCCTGCATAGCCAATTCACCCGGCGTCGGCCTGATCGGCGGCGCGCAGGCCGTCCAGCACCGGCATCGAGGTGATGTTGTAGCCGGCATCGACATGGTGGATGTCGCCGGTGACGCCCCCGGAGAGATCCGAGAGATAATACAGCGCCGAGCCGCCGATCTCCTCCAGGGACACCGATTTGCGCAGGGGCGAGTTGGCGCGCTGCCAGGAATACATGGCGCGTGCATCCGAAATGCCGGCGCCGGCCAGCGTCCGCACTGGCCCGGGCGAGAGCGCGTTCACGCGGATGCCCTTGGGCCCGTAGTCGGCCGCGAGATAGCGCATGCTGGCCTCCAGCGCGGCCTTGGCGACGCCCATGACATTGTAGTTCGGCATCACCCGGGTCGAGCCGCCATAGGTCAGCGTGATCATGCTGCCACCCTTGGGCATGCGCTGCGCCGCGCGCTTGGCGACCTCGGTGAAGGAGAAGCAGGAGATCACCATGGTGCGCGAGAAATTCTCGCGGCTGGTGTCGGCATAAAGCCCCTTCAATTCGTTCTTGTCGGAGAAACCGATGGCATGGACGACGAAGTCCAGCGTGTTGCGCTCGGGATCGCCACCCCAGACTTCGTCGAGCGTGGCGAAGGTCGCATCGACCGTGGCGATGTCCTCGACATCGCAGGGCAGGACGAGCTTCGAGCCGATGCTGTCCGCCAGCGGCTTGACCCGCTTGCCGAGCGCATCGCCCTGATAGGTGAAGGCCATCTCGGCGCCATGCGCGTGCAAGGTGCGCGCGATGCCCCAGGCGATCGAGTTCTGGTTGGCGACACCCATGACGAGGCCGCGCTTGTTGTGCATGAGGGGGAGCATGGGGATATCCCGAGAGGTCAGCGTCGAGGACTTGTCAAACGGCAGTATCAGTCAAAGCGCTTCAATGAATCACGCAAGCGCCCGGAATCACGCAAGCGCCCAAGGCGGGCGCCAGCACTATAAATGCTTCTTCACCGCCGCTGCGGTGTCCTTGGACGAGGCCAGCGGCACGATCTCGAAGCGGGCGAGATCGGCCCATTCCAGCACCCATTCCTGCAGCAGCGTGACGTCGTCGCATGCCATGATCTGGAAGCAGCGGGCGAAGTCAGCGGAAATCCAGCTATCGACATAGGTCAGGCCTTCGGGCGCCATGCGGCCGCGCTCGTGGAAGCGGGCATAGACCTCCTTCACCCGGGCCTGGTCGAAATGCTCGATCACCATGAAGAGCATGGGGCGTTACGCCTCCAGCCGCTTCATCACGATCGTGGCGTTGGTGCCGCCAAAGCCGAAGGAATTCGACAGCACGCAGCCGAGGCCGGCATTGTCGATGCGCTTGCGCACGATCGGCATGTCGGCGAAGGCGGGGTCGAGCTCCTCGATATGGGCGCTCTCGCAGATGAAGTCGTTGTTCAGCATCAAGAGCGAGTAGATCGCCTCCTGAACGCCGGTAGCGCCGAGCGAATGGCCGGTCAGCGACTTGGTCGCCGAGATCGGCGGGGCCTTCTCGCCGGCCCCGAAGACCTCGCGGATCGCCTCGATCTCCTTGGCATCGCCGACCGGGGTCGAGGTGCCATGCGGGTTGATGTAGTCGACCTTGGCCTTGACGGTCTCCAGCGCCATCCTCATGCAGCGCACCGCGCCCTCGCCGGAGGGGGCGACCATGTCGTAGCCGTCCGAGGTCGCGCCATAGCCGACGATCTCGCCATAGATCTTGGCGCCGCGCGCCTTGGCGTGCTCCAGCTCCTCCAGCACGACGACGCCGGCGCCGCCGGCGATGACGAAACCGTCGCGCTTGACGTCATAGGCGCGCGAGGCGCGCGACGGCGTCTCGTTGAAGTCCGACGACATCGCGCCCATGGCGTCGAAGAGCACCGACAAGGTCCAGTCGAGCTCCTCGCAGCCGCCGGCGAAGATGACGTCCTGCTTGCCCCACTGGATCAATTCATAGGCATTGCCGATGCAGTGATTGGAGGTCGCGCAGGCCGAGGAGATCGAATAATTCACGCCCTTGATCTTGAACCAGGTCGCGAGCGTGGCCGAGGCGGTCGAGGACATGCCCTTGGGCACGGCGAAGGGGCCGACCTTCTTGGAGGAGCCGCTCTCGCGCGCCTTGTCATAGGCGTCGATCAGGGCACGCGTGGAGGGGCCGCCCGAGCCCATGATGATGCCGGTGCGCTCATGGCTGACCTCGGGCGTCTCGAGGCCCGAATCGAGGATCGCCTGCTCCATGGCGACCTGGTTCCAGGCCGAGCCGCCGCCATGGAAGCGCATGGCGCGCCGGTCGAGCACGGTCGCCGGATCGAGCGTCGGCACGCCGCCGACGCGGCTGCGGAAGCCGTGCTCGGCAAAATCCGGCATGAAGGAGATGCCCGATTTGGCCTCGTGCAGCGAGGACAGCACTTCCTGCGTATTGTTGCCGATGGACGAGACGATGCCCATCCCGGTGACCACAACGCGTCTCATGCTCGCTTCTCCAGCTCGATATCTCATGCGGCCGGCGCTCCAGGGCCCCGGCTCTTTTCTGTCGTCACCGCGCAAATGGACCGCGCGGCTGGCGCACGCAAGGCTGCGCGGCGCTTTTCCTCAAGCGGCTTCCGGCTTGAACAGGCCGACGCGCATGTCGCTGACCGTGTAGATTCGCTTGCCGTCGGCCTCCAGCCAGCCATCGGCGATGCCGAGCACGAGCTTCGATTTGAAGACGCGCTTGAACTCGACGCCGTAGACCACCTGCTTGACTGATGGCAGCACCTGGTCGGCGAACTTGACCTCGCCGACGCCCAGCGCCCGGCCCCGGCCGGGCAGGCCGAGCCAGCCCAGGAAGAAGCCGGTGAGCTGCCAGAGCGCGTCCAGGCCAAGGCAGCCCGGCATGACCGGATCGCCCTTGAAATGGCAGTCGAAGAACCAGAGGTCGGGGCGCACATCGAGCTCGGCGCGCACCAGGCCCTTGCCGTTGGGGCCGCCGGTTTCGCTGATCTCGACGATGCGGTCGACCATCAGCATGGGCGGCAGCGGCAATTGCGCATTGCCGGGCCCGAACAGCTCCCCGCGACCGCAGGCGAGGATCTCCTCGTAGCTGAATGACGATTGCCGCTCCATTCTCGTTCCGCTCCGTTCCGTTCCGGCCGTCAGGGCCGGCGGTTCATCTGATCTCGCGCCGTGCCTAACACGGCGCTGCGCGGGAACGGAAGGGCGCAGGCACAGCGATTCCGGCAAAGATCAGGGACGGCGCCAGCCTTCGAAGGCCGTGACGGCCGCCACCAGCATCAGCAGAACCCCGACCGCCCGGCCGATCAGGACCGTCGCATGGGGGCGTGCCGCGAGTGCCGTGCGGCCTCCGCCGGCCACGACAGCCAGGCAACCATAGACCAACGCCTGCGTCAGCGCGATGATCAGGCTCAAAATGGCGGCCTGGAGCCAGATCCGTCCAGCCTCGGGCTTCAGGAACTGCGGAAACACCGCAAGCATGAACAGATAGGCCTTTGGATTCAGAAGGTTGGTCAGAGCTCCCTGGCTGAAGATCGTCCAGGCCGTCCGCTGTTCGGCGAGCTCGACCCTGCCCAGCGCGGCGCCGTTCCGGAACAGACAAAAGCCGAGCCACGCGACATAGGCGGCGCCGAGCAACAGCATGATGTTGAAGGCGGCCGGCACGAGCTGCAGCACGATGCCGACGCCAAGCACGCCGATGACGACGTGGCAGATTCCCGCCGCGATGACACCGCCTATTGCGAAGAAGCCGCCGCGGCGCCCCCCGGCGAGCGAATTCGCCAGCACGAACGCCATATCCATGCCCGGCACGATGACGATGCCGAGAACGAGTGAGAAAAACATCCAGAGATAGCTTGTATCGGACATGACGCCGCTCCCGGTGGACCGGAGCATTGCGACAGCTTGCCTCACGAAGCTGTCAGGAGGCGCGCGCCATCCGGAAAACGGCCTCAAGCTTGCGGGGCACGGACTGAAGCCTTACATCTGTTGTAATCTATTCGCGGCGCAGCATCCGCGTCAGCCAACCCTTTGAAGAGGCCCGCCCGAGGCATGACCGATCTGATTCCCCAGGACCAGGGCTACGGATCGAGCGCGCGACAAGGCTGCCCGTTCCATGATGTGCGCCAGCGCCTGCGGCGCGTGGGCTTGCGCCCCACCCGCCAGCGCGTCTCGCTGGGCTGGCTCCTGTTCGCCAAGGGCGACCGGCATGTCAGCGCCGAGATGCTCTATGAGGAAGCGATGAAGGCGCGCGTGCCGGTTTCGCTCGCCACCGTCTACAACACGCTGCACCAATTCACCCAGGCCGGCCTGCTGCGCGAACTCGCGATCGACGGCGCCAAGACCTATTTCGACACCGACAACAGCGAGCACCATCATTTCGTGGTGGATGGCGAGAACACGGTGATCGATATCCCGGCCTCGGCGGTGGACGTCGCCGAACTGCCGGAGCCGCCCGCGGGTTACGAGATCGCCCGGGTCGATGTCGTGGTGCGCCTGCGCAAGATTGCCAACTGAGGCAGACGCTCCTTCGCCTAACAAGGCAAGAGCGCGGGGAACCCTTCTCCCCTGGCGGGAGAAGGTGGCTCGGCGAAGCCGAGACGGATGAGGGGGCGCTGTGAGCTCAACCGTCTGGCGGAACACGACGCCGACCGGAAAGGGCACGGCGCCCCCTCATCCGCCCCTGCCGGGGCACCTTCTCCCGCCAGGGGAGAAGGGAAGAGGGTGGTGCGTCCGCCTCCCCTAGTCGATCTTCTCATTGGGATAGACGCCCCAGAGCCGGTCCTGGCGGAGATAGCCCTCGACCTTGCCGATACCGACACGGCACCAGGCATTGGCGCAGCTCGCGACATTGGTGATCACGCCCGACTGAAGCTGCGCCACCACGGCCGATTTCTCATCGGCGGAGGCGCGCAAGGTGAAGGTCTCGTCCTTGGCCTTCGACCACGGCGCGACGAGCGCGGTGCGACGGCCCGACAGCAGGCTGTGCAGGACCCAGCCCTCGGAGCCGTCGGCGTCGCGCACGCGCCGCCAGGTTTCGAATTCGGCGACGATCTCGACCGGCAGGCCGGCGCGCTGATAGACCCAGCGCGTGCGATGTTCCTTGGAGGGGCCTTCGCGCAGATTCACCCGGTCCGATTTCAGGCTGACATAGCGCGGCACGGGCAAACCCGTGACCGAGCCCGCCTGCGTATCCTGGGCCAGCGCGACAGAGCCCCCGCTCATGGCCGCGAACATCGCAAGGCCAAGCCAAACACCGCGCACCGACAAACCCAGCATCCGTCCAATCTCCGTCCCACAACAAGGCCTGCGCGCCGGAGACATCCGGCGAAGGGCCATGTTGTCATCCGCCGCGCCGCCACTTAGACAACGAGGCAAGCACGCGCGGTCACGCCACCCCTCATTCCTGAAGCCCTGCGGTTAATGGCGGGTTGAGGCCAAAAGGCGGCGAAGCACAGGCAAGCGTTGGAGGAGGCGTCCATGACGAAGAAAAAGCCGCTGGTCGTCGTGACACGCAAGCTCCCTGCGGTGGTCGAAACGCGCATGCGCGAGCTGTTCGATGCCCGCCTCAATATCGACGATACCCCGATGAGCCAGGCCGCGCTGGTCGAGGCGGTGAAGACCGCCGATGTGCTGGTGCCGACCGTGACCGACAGGATCGACGCCGGGATCATCGCTCAGGCCGGCGACCAGCTCAGGCTGATCGCGAATTTCGGCAACGGCGTCGATAATATCGACGTGACCAGCGCGGTGCAGCGCGGCATCACCGTGACCAACACGCCTGGCGTGCTGACCGACGACACCGCCGATATGACGATCGCGCTGATCCTCGCCGTGGCGCGGCGCATCAGTGAGGGCGCGCGCGTCATCCCCGATGACGAATGGGCCGGCTGGTCGCCGACCTGGATGCTCGGCCGCCGCATCACCGGCAAACGGCTCGGCATCGTCGGCATGGGCCGCATCGGCCAGGCGGTCGCGCGCCGCGCCGCCGCCTTCGGCCTCTCGATCCATTATCACAACCGCCGCCGCCTCGACGCCCGCATCGAGGAGAAGCTCGACGCGACCTATTGGGATTCGCTCGACCAGATGCTGGCGCGGATGGACATCGTCTCGGTCAACTGCCCGCATACGCCGGCGACCTACCATCTGCTCTCGGCCCGCCGATTGAAGCTGATGAAGCCCGACGCGATCCTCGTGAACACGGCGCGCGGCGAGATCGTTGACGAGACCGCACTGGCGCGCATGCTGGAGGCCGGAGAGCTCGCCGGTGCGGGGCTCGACGTCTTCGAGAGCGAGCCCGCGGTCAATCCGCGCCTGCTCAGGCTCGCCCGCCAGCACCGCATCGTGGTTCTACCCCATATGGGCTCGGCCACGCATGAAGGCCGCGCCGATATGGGCGAGAAGGTCATCGTCAACATCAAGACCTTCATGGACGGGCACAAGCCGCCGGACCGCGTCCTGCCCAGCATGCTTTGAGGCACCGTCTGGAACCTCCAGCCCTCATCCTGAGGAGCCCGCGCAACGGCGTCTCGAAGGATGCTCCAGATGGTTCCGGAGCCTCCTGGAGCATCCTTCGAGACGCGCTCCTGCGGAGCGCTCCTCAGGATGAGGGCTGAGGGAATTCCTAAACGGGCTCTGAGATGAGCGGAGGCCGGCGTCGCCGTCTCAGGCTGCGGCAGGCGCGCCGAGGCCAGCCACGACATCGGGCCAGAGCCCGAAATCGTCGATGACCTGCACGGCGCCAGCTTCGCTCAGGCGGGCCGCGCTGCGCGGCTTGTCATGCGAGACGCCGGTGAAGCCGATGACGGTCATCCCGGCGGCACGCGCCGCCAGCACGCCCGGCACGGAATCCTCGATCACGAGACAATTGCGCGGCGCAACCCCCATCTGATCGCTCGCGAACAGGAACACGTCGGGATGGGGCTTGCCGCGGGCGACCTGCGACGCCGAGAAGATATGAGGGTCGAACAGATCCACGAGACCGGCAATGCCGAGATTGCGCCGCAGCGGGGCCAGGCTCGTCGACGATGCGACGCAGCGCAGGCCGCCGATCGCGCCGACCGCCTCGCGCACGCCCGGCAGGGCGCGCACTTCGTTCTGAAGCCGCAGTGCGACGGCCTCCTCGATCCTTGTCTCGAAATCGGCCGGCAGCGCGCTGCCATGCGCGGCCTCGATGATCTTGACGCCGTCCGACCACGGAATGCCGACGATCTGGTCGACATAGTGGTCGAGGGTCCATTGCGTCAGGCCGAGCGCATGGCAAGCGGCAAGGCTGACCTCGCCATAGAGCGTCTCGGTATCGATGAGCGTGCCATCGCAGTCATAGATGATCAGGTCGAAGCCCATGGTCGCGATAAGTCTCAGCCCGCGCGCGCCGCGTCGAACTGGCCGGTCTTGCGGAAGCGCCAGAGATAGGACGGCACCACGGCCTCGACGGAACTCGGCGCGATGCCGAGCCCGGCGAAATCGCGCCCCTCCGCCTTCGCCGCATGGGAGACGACATTGTCGCTCTCCAGCAGCGTGACCTGATCGCGGGTCAGCTTCAGCTCGTTCGGCAAGAGCCCGAGCGTCAGCATGTCGACGATCTCGATGATGCGCGCCTGCAGCCGCGCCAGCGGGAATGGCAGCGAGAGCAGGAGACGCTTGCGGCCGGTGACCTCGCAGATATAGGCGACGAGCTCCCTGAAGCTCTTCACCTCGGGGCCGCCCAATTCGTAGATGCGCCCGCCAGCGACCGCACCATCAACGGCCAGCGCGATCGCTTCCGCGACATCGCCGACAAAGGCAGGCTGGAATTTCGTCTCGCCACCGCCGACCAGCGGCAGCACCGGCAGCATCCGGGCGAGCGCAGCGAAGCGGTTGAAGAAACCGTCCTCGGGACCGAACATGATCGAAGGCCGCAGCACGACCGCGCCGGGTACGAGCGCAAGGACCGCGGCCTCGCCCTCGGCCTTGCTGCGGCCATAGCTCGACTTCGAATCCGTGTTGGCGCCGATCGCCGAAATCTGGACCAGCCGCGGGACGCCCAACGCTGCGCAAGCCTGGGCGATGGCGCGCGCGCCATTGGCATGGACGCCGGCAAAGCTCTGGCGGCCGCTCTCCTGCAGGATGCCGACCAGGTTGACGACGGCGTCCGCCCCCTTGATCGCAGCCGCGACAGAATCGGGATAGCGCAGATTGGCCTGCACCGCGTGGATCTGGCCGACGGTGCCGAGCGGCTGCAGGAAGCCGGCGAGATCGGGCCTGCGCACCGCGACGCGCACGCGGTAGCCGCGCTTGACGAGGGCGCGCACGACATGGCGCCCGACGAAACCCGAACCACCGAAGACCGTGACGAGCTGCTGGCTCGGAGGGGACAGATCGTTCGCCATGCTCGTCATGCCTCATGCGCGTTGGTTGGAACGCTCCTAAAGCATTTCGCCCCGATCTGGAAAGGCGGTTTGGGACGCAGCCTGCAGGAATCGAATGCGAAGAAATCGAGCGCGACAAGGGCATCGATCGCGACAAGGGCCTGGATGAGCTCTGCGGAAGCAACCGCCGGAGCTTGAAACATCCTCGCAACGCCCGGGCCGGCGCGCTCGCACCGCCATCACGAAATCGCTGCTCCGCCGAGGGCAGGCAGCGCCTTGAAAATGGGCAGCTTTCTGGCTTTTTTGTTCGTTTCTGGGGGCAAGATTAACTCGGCCTTCAATTACCCCCGCTAAAACACACGAAATTTGTCGATATTGCGCGATCGGCCAGGGGATAAGATGAAATCAATTCGGGTCAAAATTCTCGGTCTGATCGGCATTGTCGCCTTCGGCGCCATCATCGCACTGGCCAGCGCACTCATGGCGATTTCCAGCCTCGAGACGATGAATCAGCGCGTCTCCCGCCAGAATGACACGATGCTGGCGACGGAGCGGCTCAATGTCGCGATCAACCAGCTCAGTGAGGATTCCCGACTGGCCTATATGTCGCGCAATCCCCATGAGGCGAAACTCGCCGCCACGGCCATGGAGAAGGGGTTGGGCAAGGTCGATGACCGGCTCAAGATTCTCCTGAAGACCATTCCCGAGACCGAGCGATCGCGGACTGAAAAGATCAGCAAGCTGATCGAGGAATTCGTCGCCAACCGGGTCGAAACGATCCGCCTGGTCCAGGAGGTCTCCGGGCGGGCCGCCGACGCCTGGGGCAATGGCGACGCCAGCCGGCGCAATCGCGCTGCCCTGATGGAGGAATTGGCCACGTTCAGCCAGGCCAATGAGGAGGCCAGCGACGCCGTAGAGGCCGAGACGGCTGCCTTCGCCTCGAAGCTGCGCATCATCCTTCCCGTCGCCCTGCTTCTGCTGCTGGGCGCCTCGATTGCCGGCGCCCTGGCATTTTCGGCGCGCGCCATCATCAAGCCGCTGATCGATCTCAGCGGCGTGATGCAGCGCCTGACCGCTGGCGACACCAAGATCGACGTGCCCCATGTCGCACGCCAGGATGAAGTCGGTACCATGGCGCGCGCGGTTTCGGTGCTGCGCGAAAGCACCGAGAAGGTCGCGGCGTTTCAGGAGCAGGAGCGCGAATCGGCCGCAGCGCGGTTGCGGGCAGCGGAGTCGATGGCTTCCGTCGTGACGGATGTCGGCGATGTGGTCGCGGCTGCGGCGTCTGGCGATTTCTCGGCGCGGCTCGAGATCGAGCATGCCGATGAGCAGATGCAGAAGCTCGTCGCCGGCATCAACGAGATCAATGCGGTGGTTGATTCAGCCACATCCGAATTCGCGGCCGCCCTGCAGGCGGTGGCCGGCGGCGACCTGACCTCCCGGATCGAGACCGCCTATCGCGGCAAGTTCGCCGAGCTCAAGAGCGCGATCAATGAGACGGTCGACCGCCTGTCCTCGACGGTGCGCACGATCCAGACGACCTCGGCGGATGTCGGCCTGGCCGCCCGCGAGATCACCATGGGCGCCGACGACCTGTCGAAGCGCACGGAGGAGCAGGCTTCCTCGCTGGAGGAGACCGCGGCCACCACCGAGGAGCTCGCAGCCTCGGTGAAGGCCTCGGCCCAGGCCTCGAAGCAGGCCGCCGCGATCGCGACCGAGGCGATGCAGGCAGCGCAGTCGGGCGGAACGATCGCGACTGAAGCGGTCGCCGCCATGGCGCGCATCGAGAGTGCCTCGCAGAAGATCTCCGACATCATCCGGGTGATCGACGACATCGCCTTCCAGACCAATCTGCTGGCGCTGAACGCGGCGGTGGAGGCCGCACGCGCCGGCGATGCCGGCAAGGGCTTTGCCGTGGTGGCATCGGAAGTGCGCACCTTGGCGCAGCGCTCGGGCGCCGCAGCCAAGGACATTTCGGGGCTGATCTCCTCGTCCAACAGCGAGGTCGGCGAGGGCGTCAAGCTGGTGCGCCAGGCCGGCGACGCGCTGACCCAGATCCTGGCGGCTTCGCAAAAGGTCGCGGCCACCATCGCCGAGATCTCGGCGGCCTCGGGCGAGCAGGCCAATGGCATCGACGAGATGAGCCAGGCTGTCGCCCATCTCGATGAGATGACGCAGGCCAATGCGGCGCTGGCCGAACAGAGCGCGGCCTCGGCCGGTTCGCTCTCGGGCCGCATCGTCCAGCTCAACGACCTCGTCGCCGCCTTCAGGACCGGCCCTGAGGGCGCGACCGCCTCATCGGCCAGCTACGCCCCGGCGCCGCACCCGGCTGCCAGGGCAAGCGCTGCCCTGGCTCATGAACCGGCCTCCGAGCCCGCGCGCCTGCGCAAGCTCGCCGAGGCCGCTTTCGGACAGAGCTCCAGGGCGGAAGCTCCAGCCAGATCCGCCCCTGCCCCGGCGCGGGCCTCCGCACCGGCCAAGCGCGCCGTCAACGGCCGCGCCAATGACGCCGGCTGGGAGGAGTTCTGAGCGGCGAAACCACGCCCTCAGGCCTGGCCCAAACTCTTCCGTCAACGAAACGACATGAATGTCGATCTATGCGTTGACAGGACCATCTTGCCCCCGTAAACGAACCGCCGTTGCCCAGGTGGCGGAATTGGTAGACGCACCAGCTTCAGGTGCTGGCGCTCGCAAGGGCGTGGAGGTTCGAGTCCTCTCCTGGGCACCACTCTTTTTCCTCAGCAGGAGAAAGAGTCACGATCTTGCAAGGCCTTATGGCGTATCTGCCCCTCACCGGGCGCATTCACCTCACCCCCTTGCGATGATCCATCCCTTCACTACCAAGTAGGGATTCTTCCGGCTCAATTGTCGTGCGCCGGCGCAAGCTGCGCCGGGTCGCGCGACGGGGCCGAGGCACGATACACCAGCCCCGATCGTTGCGTCTTCAAGCAACCCGATCGACGCGTTTTAGTCGCGCCGCCCTAGCTGCCCTCGTGCAATGCTTTAGAGGCCCGAACCCTTGTCGGGACGACAGAGCTAGCTGCGCTGGATCACGGCCTGACATAGGTCCAGCCTCGCTCCTGCAATTCCATCACATAGACGACGCCGGATTTCACCACCACCGCCTCGGGGATAAGGGAAATGTCCTTGTTCTCCGCCTTGCTCATATTGCCCTGGGTGTTGCCGCAGGCTTTGAAGGAGATCCCCGGAGTGCTCGCCGCGATTGCCTTGATGCGCGCTTTCACCGGTGACGTGTCATCGCGCAACATGTTCAGGCCGGGCCCGAAGGTCACGATTTCGATCTCCACTTTCTCGCCGCGCTCCTGATAGTACTGCGCGACATTGGTGGCGTTGTTGAGCGCCAGATTCATCGTCCCGGGTTCATTCGTGTTCACCTGCAGGACGAGCCGGTGCGCCTTCTTTTCGACAGCGGGGCGCTTGGAGGTTTGCACCGAGGTTTGCTTCACCTCCTCCGCTGCCACAGGCGCGAAGGTGATGAAGAGTGCGACACCAGCCACCAGGGTGGTGCCGACAACGTCTCTAAAGCTGACCATCATTGTCTTTCGCCCATGAGTTTGAGGACTATTCGGGACCCGGCTTGGCGGCATGGCGTGGCCAGTTGCAGGCGGCAGCCACCTTGCTGCGCACCGCCTTCAGGCCGCTCAGGGAGAAAAGCCCTTCATGAACGGCGCCGGATCGCGCGGAGAGGCGGATCGCCAGCGCGCCCTCTTCGGGGAGCGACTGCAGCAAACTCACAACATCGCCCCTGAATGCGATACCTGTCCCAAGCGAAGCCCTGCCGGCCGCAACCCGCACGGGCTGGCCGCTATTGAGGCGGTAGGACAGGTCGTAATCCGTACTGCTGCTGGCGAGGGCCGGCCCCCCGACCACCAACTCCGTCCGGCCGCCACGGCAGAGAACCGAGAGCTGCGCCAGGGAGGTACCCGCGTTGTCACGGGACAACGCGGTGGCGGTGACAATCGGCGCATAATCCACCGGTGACGTCGTCTCGCTGATGACCCAATCGTCGCCGGCTCGCGGAAGCTTATCCAAGCAGACCACCCGCTCCGCCTGCTCCAGCTGCGAACAGGCGCGAGACCGGGTCATGGGATCGGCAGCGCTCTGGGCGAGAGCGGTCTGGCTCGCCACCGCGAAGGCTACGGTCATCATGATCACTCTCACCGTAACGCTCGCGGAGCAGACGCCCGGCGGTCGAGCCACTCCTGCGCCGCGGCAAAACGGCTGAGACCGGGAACCGTCGCGGCGAGGTTGATCGACTTCCATTTCTCGTCGAAGCCCGGTCCCTGGAGCTTCTCGATACGGCTGAACAGGAGGTCGACGAAGCGGGCGACGCGGTCGTAGCGGTTGGTCTGTTGGGCCCAATTGAACGCAACCAGAGCCGTCGGCACCGCAATCGTCGCCACTCTTTCATTGGGCTTGATGAGGCCGGGATATTCGCGAGCCTCCAGCACGGCGGGAAGATAGTAGTCCTCGAACTTGCTCTCGTATTGGACCGCAAGGAACTTGAAGCCGGGCTCGAAGCGTCCGCGCACGAAGGCGTCGACTGGCTTGGACGTGATGAAAACGACGGCGGCGATCTCTCCCTTGCGCATCTGCTCGAGAGCGACCGGATGCGGAATGAACATTTTCTCCGCATTGATGCCGAGCCGGCTGAAGATCATCGGTCCGGAATAGGCGGCGGCCGTGCCCAGTGTGTTGAAGTTCACTTTCTTGCCGTTCAGGTCCTGCAAGGTCTGTATTTCGGGTCGGACGAGGATATGCAGTTCCGAGGGGAAGAGATTCAGCAGGTAAGTGATCTTGCTCCTGATCTGGGGGACCTGGACCCTGTATTCTTCCAGCGCATCGGAGTTGATGATCGCCGTATCGATGCCACGCAGATAAAGCAGCGCGTTCAGGTTTTCCGTGGCGCCACGGGTGACGATCGGCAGCAGGAGCATATTCGGCCCGTCATCGACGACGCGGGCCATCTCGGCCCCGAGACGCAGCGGCGCACCCTCGATCAATCCTGCGGCAAGGCCGACTGTCCATGTATTGATCTTCTCCTGCTCCGTCGCGGGCGCACGCCCGCGCGACGACACGGCAATATTGCGGGTGCTCGCCTGGGGCGTCTGCGCCTGCAGGCCGGTTGGCTGGAGCGTCGGCACAAGCGCAGTCAACGCGGCCAGCAGGAGCCAAAACCGTCCCGGCAAAATCTTCATTCCCAAATCCCCTCTTGCCCAAATCCTCTTTTGAGCGTGAAACCCAAAGGCGGGAGCATCGCCTTCGTCGGGCGTTACCGGAGCAGCGCGCCGACGCGATCCCCCGCCTCCTGAATGCCGCCGGCCTGCGCCTTCGCGTAGAGCTCGCGGGCCCTCGTCACTTCGCCGCGCGTGCCATAGGTTCCCCAGGCTGAAAGAATGCGGGGATCATAGGTCTCCGCGAGCATGAAGCTCGCTCGCGCGCTGCCCATCTCGATCGCGCGCTCGAGCACGATCCGCGCAGAGCCGATATCCCCCTGGCCAAGCAATGCACTGGCGCGAGCGATCAACCGTATCGCCTCCTGGCCGACATGCGCCTCCGCGACCGCCGGCTGCTCGGCCCCGACGACCGCCGCTTCCGGCGCATGCCGGGTATCCTGGCTGATCGCCGAGGGTTCGGTCGCTGCAGGCCCGAAGACGCCAAATAGCGCCGCTCTCGATTCCAAGGTCATGGCCGCAGCGCGATCGCGCTCTTGCTGCAGGGTTTGGCGCAGTTCCGCGATTGCAGTCTCTGCCGCCTGCCTGGACTGGCCTGCTTCGTCCTGCGCCTTGCGCAGTTGCGCCTCCAGCGTCTCGGTGTCTTGCCGCGCCGTCGACACTTGGCTCGCCAGCGCGGCACCGCGTGCGCGCTCCTCCTCAAGCGCTTGACGTTGCTCTGCCCTGGTTGCCGTCAGCGCCTGTCGCGCAGCTTCAACCTCGGCAAGAGCAGCCAGCTTCTGCTGCTCCAGCTGGAGAATTTGCGCATTCTTCGCGGTTTCCGCTTGCTTGAGCTGTGCGGTTTCGCTGACGGCCTTGCGCAATTGCGCCGCCTGCGCCTCGCTATCCTGGCGCGCGGCTGCAACCTGGTTCGCCAGCGCGGCGCCACGCGCACGCTCCTGCTCGAGCGCTTGACGATGTTGCCGCGTTGCCGTGGCCAACGCCTGCCGTGCGGCATCCGCCTCGGTTGATAAAACAGCCGCCTTCTGCTGCTCCTGCTGGAGGAGCTGGGCACTCCTAGCAGTCTCCGACTGCTTGAGCTGTGCGGTTTCGCTGACGACCTTGCGCAGCTGCGCCGCCAGTGCATCGGTCTCCTGTCGCGCCGCCAACAGCTGGTTTGCCAGCGCCGCGCCACGTGCGCGCTCCTGCTCGAGCATTTGGCGTTGTTGCGCCGTGGTCGCGGACAGCTCCCTGCGGGCGGCTTCAGCCTCAGTCAGTGCTGCCTTCTGCTGCTCCTGTTCGAACGATTGTGCGGTTTTTGCAGAATCCGCCTGCTTGGGTTGTCCGGCTTCGGCCGCCGCCTTGCGCAGCTGCGCCGCCAGCGCCTCGCCTTCCTGCCGCGACGCCGATAATTGGCTCGCCAGCGCGGCGGCGCTCGCGCGTTCCTGCTCGAGCGCTTGACCTTGCTGCGCGCGCGTTGCGGTCAGTTCCTTTCGCGCGGCTTCGGCTTCCTGCACGAGGGCGGCCGTTCTCTCGCGCTCCTGTGCCAATGCATGGTCATTCTCGCTCGCCTGGGTGCGGAGCTGCGCCGAGAGGTTCTCGATTGCGCGCCGGGCCACGACAAGCTCCTGCGGTATTGCGACGGCTTGCTCTGCGTTCTGCGATCGCTGGATTGCGGGTTCCGGGGCCGCGGCAAGCCGTGGTGCGCGCTCCAGCGCGCCGGCGGCATCGGCATTGCTCGGAGGCAGCGTCGTATTCGAGACTTGGCGCGGCACTTGGCTCGGCGCCAAACTCGTCCGCGCAAACTGAGTGGGCTTCGGTTGGTCCAAGTGCTTCGGTTGGTCCAAGTCAGGGATCGCAACGACAAGCAGGAGACCCACCGCAGCGACACCGCTCGCCAGCGCGATATAGCGGCGCCGACGTTTCGCGCGCTCGGCCTGGGCGGACTTACCGCGTTGATTGCGCGCAGAAGGGGGCTCTCGGGCGCCAGTGGCTGCTGATATGTCAGTACGATGGGGTTTGGCGGGCGGCCTTGCGCCGCCCCACTGACCAGCCCAGTGAGTGGCATCGTATGGCTCGGTCGCGCCACCCTTTCCGATGACGATTTGCCGATCTTCCTGTGCGCTCTCTGTCACGTCGCGCATGTAACAGACGCCTGTTCAGTTGGCGGCCCCACGCCCTCGCAACGATCGAGATGACCCCGGTTCGGAGGAGAACAGAAGGCGGGCATAGGGGCAGGAGATCGCACTAACGGGGTACCCCCCTATGCTGCGTGCCCATATGCGGCTTGGGCGACGCGTTCGCCCTTCTCCCAGATGTCTAAGGCGCAGAGCAGCTGCCTGAGGAGATCGAGGCGAGCCCTCGAGCCCCTGCGTCGCCAGCGACTCCCGTCCTGCCGCCATCGCACGATCCAGCCCTTGCCGTGACGCTTGTTCCCGATTTCCGGGAAGCGGTCGCCTTGCGGACCAAACCACACTATGCATAATGCACAATGCGTAATCTGAATTCACGCGATCCCCTCTTGCGTGTGCTGACGAGCGGCGGGCGACCATGCAGCCTCATCTTCTGGAACTGACGGATGTCTCCAAGGTCTTTGAAACGGCAGGCCGGCGGGCGGAGGTTCTCAGCGCTGTCGATCTCAGCGTCGCCCGCGGTGAATTCGTCTCGCTGATCGGCCCAAGCGGCAGCGGCAAGTCCACCATTCTCAACCTGCTTGCGGGGCTGGACAGGCCGAGCGGTGGGAGCATCCGCTATGATGGCCGCCCCTTGGACGGCATCAGCCCGCGGATCGCCTATCTGACGCAGCATGACAGCCTGTTTCCGTGGCTCTGCGTCGAAGACAATGTCGCCCTTCCCCTCGATATCAGGAACATCGACCGGCAAACGCGGCGCCAGGCCGTAGGCGACATCCTGAACAAGGTCGGTCTGGCGGGTTATGAGCGGCACTACCCGCGCCAGCTTTCCGGCGGGATGCAGAAGCGGGCCATGCTGGCGCGCACGCTCATCTATGAGCCCGAGACGATCCTGATGGACGAGCCGTTCGGCCCGCTGGACGCGCAGTTGAAGCTGGTGCTTCAGGCGGAGCTGATGCGGCTCTGGTCGGGGTCCGGCAAGACGATCCTGTTCGTCACGCATGACATCGTCGAGGCGATCACCTTGTCGGACCGGGTGGTGGTCCTCTCCAGGCAACCGACCCGGATCAAGCATATCGAGGAGATCACGATTCCGCGTCCGCGCGACGTCCGGGATGTGCGCTTCGCACCCAGTTTCGAGGCCCATTACAAGGCGCTCTGGGACGCAATCGAGATTTTCGGGACGACAGGGCGTGAAATCGCGGAGCCCGTCTCGTGACGACGCCGGCGCTCGATCTGCCGGCTGCCGTGATGAAGACGATCGCCCCGTCGATGCTGCGCCGGCCGCGCGATCCGGTGCCGGCTTACCGGGTCCTGTTCTTCCTCGTCGTGATCGGGGCCTGGCAAGCGGTTTCCGGACGGCTGGTGAGTCCGTTCTGGGTCAGCAGCCCCATGGAGATCGGCGCGACCTTATGGGCCTGGTCCTTATCCGGGCTGCTCTGGCGGCACCTCTTCGTCACCTTCCAGGAAACCGCCGCCGGCTTCCTGATCGGCGCCAGCCTCGCCATCACCGGCGCGCTGCTGGTGGGACGCAGCGAGACGGCGCGGCGCACGCTCGATCCCTTCCTGACGGCGATCTACGGGGTCCCTAAGGTCGCGCTCGCGCCCTTGTTCATCATGTGGTTCGGCATCGGCCTGATGCCGAAGATCGTGCTCGCCGCCGTCAGCGTGTTCTTCCTGGTCTTTTTCAACACGCTGAGCGGTATCCGCGAGGTCGACCGCCGCCTCGTCGAGGCCATGGTCCTGATGGGCGGAAGCCGCGCCGATGTGCAGAGGAGAGTGGTGCTGCCCGCCAGCCTGCCCTGGATCTTCACCGGGCTGAAGCTCGGCCTGCCCTACGGTTTCGTGGGCGCAGTCGCCGCCGAGATGATGGCCTCCAACCAGGGCATCGGCTTCCTCACGCAGGATTCCGCCGGGCAGTTCAACACGGCCGGCGTTTTCGCCGCGCTGTTTGCCCTCATGGTCGTGACGACCCTGTTGAATGCCGGCCTCGGCGCGCTCGAGCGCCGGCTTTTCCGGTGGCGCTGACGCTTCAAGAAAAAAACACGTCCGGGCAAGAAACAGGCCCAGGGGAGGACAGCATGACCACGCGACGCAGCTTCATCCGATCGGCTCTGGCCCTGCCGGCGCTCGGCCCGCTGACTATGGGCTCTGCGCTGGGCCAGGCGCAGCCGGGCCGCCGCAAGCTCACCATCGGCGTCGGCGGCTTCACCTTCGCCTATCTGCCGCTGTTCGTGGCGGAGGCGGCTGGGCTGTTCCGCGATGAGGATCTTGAGGTCTCGCTGGTCCAGACCGGAAGCGGCACCACTGCCATGGCGGCCATGCTCGGCGGCAGCTTCCAGATCACCGGCCTCGTCCTCAGCGATGTGATCCTCGCCGCGAGCAAGGGCCAGAAGATGACGGTCTTCGCGCCCCTGATGACGCAATATGCGAGCGACGCCATCATCAGCAAGGCCGCGGCCGAGCGGGTCGGCATGAAGCCGGACATGCCCCTGCCCGAGCGCCTGAAGCGGCTCAAGGGCCTCACGCTCGCCGTCAGCGGCCGCGGCAGCGGGATCGACAAGATGTGGCGCTATCTCCTCGGCCAAGTCGGTCTGGACGCCGACAAGGACGTGACGCTCACCGTGATCAAGCTGGACCAGATGTATCCCGCGCTGCGCGCCGGCCAGATCGACGGCTACAACACCACCGCGCCCTCGAACAACCGGGCGGTGCAGGAAGGGCTCGGCGTCTGGGTCGCCCGGCCCTCGCAGGGCGAGGTGCCCGGATTGGAGAACTTCATCTACACGATCCTCGCGATCGATCCGGCTTTCCTCCAGGCCGAGCGACCAACCGTGACGCGCTTCGTGCGCGGGCTCGCACGTGGCCTCGCGCTGATCCATGCCGACCCCGTCGCGGCGGCGAAAGCCGTACATCGCACGATCTGGGCGCAGACCGATTTCGACCTGCTCCTGGCAACGGTACAGGACCAGAGGACAGCCTTCGCACCTCGCATGACGCTGAGCGAGGGCGCCTACAACCAGAACCGGGACTTCATGCTGCGCTTCGGCGACGAGGTGCGCGCGGTGAAGTTCGGCGACGTCATCAATTCAAGCCTGATCGACGCCGTCGGCCTGTAAGCTGCGGAGCCTCCGCCGGCCCCACCCCTTCTCTTCGACCGAGGATGACACCGCCATGAAGACGATCCTGCTCGTGATGGACATGATCAATGACCTCGTCCATCCCGATGGGCCGAACGCCAAGACCTATGTCGCCTGCGGCTTGGCCAAGGGCTTGTACGAGAACACGGTCACAGCGATCGCAAAGGCGCGGGCTGCCGGTGCGGCCGTCGGCTATGTCCGTGTCGGCTTCTCCCAGGATTACCGGGAGTGCCCGCCCGCCTCGCCGATCTTCTCCCGCGCCAGGGAGGCCGGCCTGTTCAAGCTCGGAAGCTGGGGAACCGAAGTGTTTTCCGGCTTTGCGCCGCAAGCCAGCGATTTCGACATCATCAAGCACCGCGTCAGCCCCTTCTACGGAACGAATCTCGAGCCCATCCTCCGCGCCAACGCGTTCCAACGGCTCGTCCTGTGCGGCGTCTCCACCAATGGCGTCGTCCAGGCGGCGGTGCGCGAGGGGCACGACCGCGACTATGCCTGCACGATCCTGGAGGATTGTTGCTGCGGCGCCACCGAGGAGGAACACAATTTCGCGCTTGCAGGGCTGCGGCGCTATGCGGAGATCAGCACCTCGGGAAGCGTGTCCTTCTGATCCGGGCGTGCCGCAAAGCTAGGCACATCCGCGTGACAGCAAGCCCTTGCTGGCTTATGTCGTGGATAATGCACTTCTGCCCCCCGGCATTGCGCGGCAGGCGGATGCGCGTTGACGAGCGGAGCCAGCGGCCGAATGACGATGGAATACCGGACCAAGGAAGAGCAGGTCGCTGATTTCCTGCGCGAAGGAATCCTGTCCGGCCAGTTCCCGCGCGGAACGCGTCTCAAGCAGGTCGAGATCGCCGAGCTCCTGAAGACGAGCATCACGCCGGTTCGGGAAGCGCTGAAGCTGCTGGAAGCCGAGGGCTACATCACCGGCAGCTCCTATAAGGGCGCTACGGTCGTTCCCTTCGACGTCACCGCCTCCTCCGAGATCCTGATGCTGCGGATGCTGCTGGAAGCGCAGCTCGTGCGCGGCGCGGTCGAGAAGCTACAGACATCCGATGTCGAGAAGCTGCGCACGCTTGCCGCGGAATTCGAGGCCGCGGCGAAGAAGGGCGACAGTTCGGCCGCCCGGGCGATCAATTACCGCTTCCATCGCCGCATCTACGATATCGCCGACCTGCCGCACACCTTGCACTTCGTGCAGATCCTGTGGGCGCGCTACCCGTTCGACCTGATCAACCGCCTCTCCGGCCGGGCCGAACGCGCCGCGGCCGAGCATGCCGAGCTGCTCGACCAGATGATCGCCGGCGACACGGCAGGCGCGATGCTGACCACACGCCGCCATATCGAGACCGGCTGGGCGGAACTGCGCAGCTCGCTGAACGAATGATCTGAGCCAGCCCCCTTCGCAGCCGCGCGTTCAGCGCGGATCGGCACGGCGTATTTTGCCTCCTCCATAAGTGCATTGTGCATTGTTTTGCCGAAAAGGCTCATGTAGGCTGCCCGGCAATAATCAAAACAAGAGCACAGAGGGAGGATGACCGTGAAACGCCTGCACTCAATCGCCGCCGCCGCGCTGGCCGTCGCATCCATGATGGTTGCCCCAAGCGTCCATGCACAATCCGCCCCGTCGGGGATCGATACGGCGCAAAAGACCGTCACGGTCGGCGCCTTTACGCCGGTGACGGGGCCCGTACCGTTCTACTCCATCCTGACCCATGCCGCCGAAGCCTTCTTCAAAAACCTGAACGAGACCGGCGGCATCCGTGGCTGGAAGGTCAATTACGTCACCTTCGACGACGGCTATGAGCCGGCCCGCAGCGTCGCAGTGACCAAGCGATTGGTGGAGGAGACCAAGGTCTTCGCGCTGGCGGCGCCGGTCGGCACCGCGACGACGGTCGCCGTCATCCCCTACGCGAAGGAAGTCGGGCTGCCGATCATCGGGCCGATCGGCGGCGCCAGCGCCTTCTTCGTCGAGCCCAACCTCTTCCCGCTGCTTCCCGATTATGGCTGGTCGGCGGCCTCGAATGCGGAGTTCGCGCTCAACGAACTGAAATTCAAGCGCATCGCCCTGCTCTGGGAGAATGACGAGCTCGGCCGCTCCGCCAAGCGCGGCTTCGACCAGTACCTCGCCGACCGCAAGATCGAGCCGGCGGAGTCCATCCCCTTCGAGGTGAAGACCACCGATTTCACCCCCCATATCCGCCGCCTGGCGAATTCGGGAACTGAGGGCGTCGTCCTCTTCGGCTCGAACGCCAATCTGGCGGCTGCGCTGAAATCGGCCGACCGCCAGGGGCTGAAGGTCACCTGGTTCGCGCCCTTCTTCACCGCCGACCCCTCGACCGTGAAGCTCGCCGGAGACCTGCTCAACGGGGTCTATTTCTCGTCCTGGCTCCTGCCGGTCTCGGGCGACGATGCGCAGGTGAAGGCCTATCGCGACTCGATCAAGAAATATTATCCGAACGATCCCGTCGGCGTTTTCGGCCTCAATGGCTGGAGCAACGCCGCCCTCTTCGCGACGGGCTTCGAGAAGCTGCTCGACAGCGGCAAGCCGCTCACCCGCGAGAACCTGATCGCGGCGATGAACTCTCTTACCGATGCGGATGTCGGCGGCTCGCGCAAGGTCTCCTTCAAACCCGGCGATCATCGCGGCACGCGCCAGGAAGCGATCATCCGGGCGAAGGATGGCGGATTCGAGCTGGTCAGGGAGTTCCGCCCCTACCCTGCCGTCGTGTTCGACGCGAAAGCTGAATAGTCTTCGCCTCACGACCACCATGCCCACCGAACCCAAGGGTTCCAGGAGTCGATAATGGTTGATGTTCCCTTGAGCGGGCCGGCACGGCTCGAACGACAGGTCGCGCTGGTCACCGGCGCGGCGGGCGGCATCGGACGCGCGACCGTCGCCGCACTAGTGGAGGCGGGAGCACGGGTCATCGCGACCGACATCACGGAACCTCAAGGCGAGTGGCCTGCCGGCGTCAGCTTCCGCCGCTGCGACGTCTCCTCCGCTGCGGCGACCGATGCCGTCATCGACGCGATCCTTGGGGAGCATGGCCGCATCGACATCCTGGTCCTCTGCGCCGGGACGATCTCGCACGCCCCCCTGGCGGACTCCACCGAGGAGGAGTGGCGTGCGATCCTGGATGTGAACCTGTTCGGCGTGGTCAATCCCGTGCGCAAGCTGTTCCCGGTGATGGCCGAGCAGGGTTACGGCAAGATCGTTGCGCTGGGCTCGATCGCCGCCAAGATCGGCGGCGTGGCGTCGGGCCCGTCCTATGTGGCGGCCAAATCCGCCGTGCACGGGCTGATGAAATGGGTCGCCAAGGCCGGTGCCGCCAAGGGCGTCTACGCCAATGTCGTCGCACCCGGCCCGGTGGAGACGCCGATGTGGTCCAAGGTCACGCAGCGGGCAGCCCCCTCCCCGCATGGCAGCGTGCCGCTCGGCCGTTACGGCCAGCCGGAAGACATCGCGCAGTCCATCCTGTTCCTGTGCTCGCCTGCGTCGAACTGGATCACCGGGACGGTGCTCGACGTCAATGGCGGCATGTTGATGGATTGAGACCATGACCGAAAACGCGACCATCGGCTTCATCGGGTTGGGCGTCATGGGCGGCCCGATGTGCCGTAACATGGCCCTCAAGCATGGCGGGCGTCTCATCGCCTTCGACCTCAACCCGGCCTCCTTCGATGAGGCCCTGGGGGATACCAAGGCCGAGCGCGCCGCTTCGATCGCGGAGGTCGCACATGCGGCCGACGTCATCTTCCTCTCCCTGCCCGGCGGAGCGCAGGTCAAATCGGTCTGCCTCGGCGAAGGCGGGATCAGCGCCTCCGCCCACACCGGGGCGATCATCGTCGATCTCAGCACCACTGCGGTCGAGCTTGCCCGCGAGGTCGCGCGCGAGCTTGCCGCCCAAGGCCTGGAATTCGCCGATGCACCGGTGGCGCGGACGCGGGAAGCGGCAAGGAGAGGGCAGCTCAGCGTGATGGTGGGAGCGCCGGAGCCGCTCTACGCGCGCATCCGGCCATTGATCGACTACATCGCGACCGACGTCACCCATGGCGGCGAGGTCGGCTGCGGACAGGTCCTGAAGCTCGTCAACAACATGCTGGTGTTCGAGCATGTCGTGGCGCTCGCCGAGATGATGGTCGTGGCCGAGCGCGCCGGGGTGAAGCCTGAGGTGATGCTGGCGGCGGTCTCCAAGGGCTCCGGCGACAGCTTCGTCCTGCGCAATCACGGCATCAACGCCATGCTGCCGCACAGCTTCCCGGACAAGGCGTTTCCGCCGGAATATGTGCTCAAGGACATCTCCTATGTTCTCGAGCTTGCACGCGGCTGCGAGGTCACGCCGCATCTCGCCGAGATGACGCGGCGCTATTACCAGGCCTCGGCCGAGACTGGCGGCAGCGGGCGCTATTTCCCCGCGGTGATCGAATTGATCGAGAAGGGCGGCGCGCCCGCCGGCGAGGAGGTGAAGGCATGAGCTTCAACCTCCTGCGGACCGGCGGCGACCTGCTTTCTCTGATCTGGGCCGGAACGGTCGCGGGGTGTCTTTATGCCCTGGGCGCGCTCGGCCTCGTCATGATCTTCAAATGCTCTCGCGTCGTGAACTTCTCGCACGGCAATGTCGCGGGGCTGGCCGCCTTCCTGGTCTACGGATTCTCGACCGGATCATTGCTGCAGCTCTCCTGGGGGTCGGCCGTCCTGCTGGCGCTCGTCATCATCGTCGCGCTCGCAGCGCTGACCTATGCGCTCATCGCGCCGCTGATCTTCGAGTCCGAATTGACCAGCACCATTGCGACGCTGGGCATCGGTCTGATCGCCCAGGGCATCATCCAGCTGCTCTTCGGCGCCGATATCGTCAGCATGGATCTGCCGATCCCGAACTGGCACATGACCATGCTCGGGCAGCGGATCACCTCCTATGATCTGACGATCCTGGCCGCGACAGGCGTCATCGTCACTGGCCTGTTCCTGGTCATCGACAAGACCCGGCTCGGCATCGCCTTCCGGGCGGTTTCAGCGAACCCCTTCGCAGCGGAGATCTGCGGCCTCAGCCTGCGCTCGGTCCATGTCTTCGCCTGGGTCGTCGCAGCGGCGCTCGGCGTGACGGCCGCGCTGCTGATCGTTCCCACCACCTTCCTGAGCTCGACCACCGTCTCCTCCTTCATGCTGCAGGCTTTTGCGGCGGCGGTCGTCGGCGGCTTCAGCAGCCTGCCGGGAACGGTGCTCGGCGGGATCGTGGTCGGCATCCTCGTCAACCTGTTCAGCTTTTACGTCTCGCCGGAGTTCAGCAACACCTTCCTGCTCTGCGTGATCCTGGTGACGCTGAACATCTTCCCGAACGGCCTGCTCGAGAGGGGAACCGGATCCCGTGTCTGACGACGTCCTTTCGGCCCCGCCCGGTGCAGCATCGGAGCGGGCGATGAGCGAGCGGCCCTGGCTCCTCGGCGCCTCCGCCCTGCTCGTCATCGCGCTCATCGCGCTGCCCCTGGCGATCCAGGGCTTCTGGCTCTACAGCCTCGGCCTTTGCTTCGCCAACGGCCTGGGCGTGCTCGCCGTGACCTTCCTCGTGCGCTATGCTGGCGAGGTCTCGATCGGCCACAGCTTCTTCGTCGCCGCCGGGGCTTATACGGTGGCGATCGCGGACCGCTCCTTCGGATTATCGGCTCTCGTCAGCGTCTGGCCGGCGATCGCGCTGGGGGTTCTGCTGGGCATCGGCTTCGCCTTCCCCTCGCGGAAGCTGTCGGGGATCTATCTGGCGGTGACGACGATGGCGCTGGCGCTGGCGCTGCCGGAATTGATCCTGCAGGCCGGCCCGTGGACCGGCGGGTTCGAAGGGCTCTACGTCTCCCGCGAGCTTCTGCCAGGCGTCCCGAAACCACTGCAGCAATATTACTTCGCGCTGGCAGCCCTGGTCGTCGCAACTGCGATGCTCGGCAGGTTCCGGCAATCGCGGCAAGGATTGGCGCTGCTGACCGCCCGCTCCCATCCGGCGGCGGCCGAGGCCTTCGGCGTCGGCCGGGACTGGGCGCGCGTCTCGGCCATGGGCATCAGCGGCGGCCTCGGTGCGGCGTCAGGCGCGGCTCTCGCCTTCACCAGCTCGACCGTGTCGCCCAACAGCTTCACGCTGTGGACCTCGATCTTCCTGCTCGTCGGATCGGTCGTCAGCGTTTACGGACTGACGCTCGGGCGCGCCTTGCTCGGCGGCGCTTTCGTCACGCTCGTGCCCCAGCTCCTCGCGGGATCGGGCGATTGGATTCCGATCCTCTACGGCGTAGCCCTTCTCGCCGTCATCCTGGCCGGCCACTATCTGCCGCGCTGGCGCGCCGCGGGGAGGTCCGCATCATGACCGGCGCCAACGCCCCCGCACAGCTCGAGGCGAGCAACCTGTCGCTGAGCTTCGGCGGTCTCTCCGTCCTCAAGGATATCGGCGCGGTCTTTCAATCCGGCGAGATCACCGGGCTGATCGGCCCCAACGGCGCCGGCAAGACCAGCCTGTTCAACTGTTTGGCCGGGCTCTACCGGCCGCAGCAGGGGAGCATCCGCTTCGCCGGCACGGATTTCGGCGCACTCCCCACGACCCAGCGCGCCCGGCATGGCATGGCCCGCAGCTTCCAGCATGTCGCTCTGTGCCCCGATCTGACGGCGATCGAGAATGTGATGTTCGGTCTCTCGCGCCTGGGCAGGAGCGGCTGGGCCGGGGCTCTGCTCGGCCTGAAGCTGGCGCGAACGGAAGAGGCCGACGCACGACACCGCGCCGAGCAGGCGCTGAAAAAGCTCGGCATCGCGGACATCGCCAATATGCTTCCGGCGGAACTGCCGCCCGGCATCCTACGCCTGGTCGAAATCGCAAGGGCGATCGCCGGCACGCCAAAGATTCTGCTGCTCGACGAGCCCGCCGCCGGGCTCAACGCGGCCGAGACACGCGAGCTCACCCGGGTTCTGCATCAACTCAGAACGCCCGACCTGGTCATGGTCGTGGTCGAGCACGACATGGATCTCATCATGGAGATCTGCGACCGGATCTATGTCCTCAATTTCGGGAAACTGATCGCACACGGCACGCCGGACGCCGTCCGCAGCGATCCGGAGGTGGCCCGGATCTATCTGGGAGAGGACGATGACTGATCTGCTCACTGTCAGCGGCCTGTGCGCGCGATATGGACGCTATGTCGCCGTCAGCGATGTCGGGTTGAGCGTGAAGACAGGCGCCGTGGCGGCCCTGCTGGGCGCCAACGGAGCCGGCAAATCGACCACGCTGAAGGCCATCGCCGGCCTCGTCCGCGCCGAAGGCTCGATCATCTTCGACGGCGAGGCGGTGGACGGCCTCAGCACCCGGCAGCGGGTCCATCGCGGCATCGTCTATGTCCCAGAGGGCCGGCAGATCGTCGCCACCCTGTCGGTCGGCGAGAATCTCACGCTCGGCGGCTACCATGTCGATGGCGGCCTGCGCGCGCAGCGGCAGCAGATGGTGCTGGACCTGTTTCCCGAGATCGCCAATCGCGTCAACCGGCCGGCCTGGATGCTGAGCGGCGGCGAACAGCAGATGCTGGCGATCGGGCGGGCGCTGATGGCCGGGCCGCGCCTGCTGCTGCTCGACGAACCCTCCCTCGGCTTGGCCCCGCTCCTGGTCAAGCGCGTCTTCGAGCGGCTCGAGATCGTGCGCGGCCAGACCAATCTCTCTGTCGTGCTCGTCGAGCAGAATTTCCGGATGAGCGTGCAACTGGCCGAGGAGGTCTATTTCATGCGCGGCGGCCGAATCGTCAGCCGCCACCCCGCATCCGCGCTGCGCACGCCTTCCGCGCGCCAGGATGCGATCAACAGCTATCTCGGCCCTGCCCAGGGACATGACGCGTCGGCGGTGCTGGTTTCGCCGACCTAGCCAAGCGCCGATAACGACTCGAGTCAGAACCGCAGGCATTGTGCCTGATGCATTATCAAGCCACGAACGCTCCAAGGTGACTGCGATGTCGACAGCCGGCGCGATACCTCCGTATGAGCTCTACGCCATCCGCTATGCGACCAACCGCAAGCGCACCCGGGGCCAGAACTTCATTTTCGAGGCGCAGCCCGAGACGCTGCAGCCCATGGACTTCTACAGCTGGGTGGCGATCGGCGAGGCGGGAACCTTCGTCATCGACACCGGCATGGCCAGAGCCAAGGCGGAGAAGCACGGGCACGACTATCTGCACTGCCCGATCGACAGCCTGCGCCTTCTGGGCGTGGCGCCGGAGCAGGTGGAACGGGTCGTCATCACCCATCTCCATTACGACCATATCGGGAATGTCGGGGCTCTTCCGAAGGCGCGCTTCGAGCTGCAGAAGGCCGAGATGGACTTCGTCGTCAGCCCCTTCATGCAGAAGAATTGGTGCCGCCGCGCCTATGAAGTCGATGAAATCTCGCATTTCGTCGAACTTCTGCATCGGGATCGGCTGGTTCTCCACGGCCCGGACAAGCAGATCGCTCCGGGGCTCTCGGTGCATCTCGTCGGCGGGCACTGCGCGGGCCAAGAAATCGTGCGGGTCTGGACCCGCCGCGGCTGGGTCGTGCTCGCCTCCGACGCGCTGCATTACTACGAGGAGCTGGAACGCGGCGTGCCGTTCACCGTGGCCTTCAACGTCGCAGAGATGCTGACCGCCCATGACCGGATGCGCGAACTCGCCGAATCCGACGCGCATATCGTCGTCAGCCACGACCCGCTCGTGAGCGAGCGTTACCCCCCCGCCAGGCCGGATCTGGCAGGCCATATCCTGCGTCTCGACTAGCCGTCCCATCGGCCCTCCGCGGGGAACAGAAAGCCCATCCTTCTCCGCCGCGATTGGTGGAAGCGGCATTGACCACCTCCCTCAATTAATGCATTGTGCATTCTATGAATTGAGATTAAGGACTGACCGGGAGAGCCAGGGATCGGGAGCCCCCTTCCGACCCGGCGCTTCCAGAGGGCTCGCATGCGAACCGCGGGATGAAGCCGAGGCGGCCATCCGCCGTCCCGGCTTCATCCGGCAGGCGACATCCGCAGCCGGCCGACAGCCGGGCTGCCATTGAAAGGACATCCACCATGAACGTCGTCGAAGCCCTGAAGCCCAACGCGAATGTCGGAGACGCCCCGGCAGAGGGAAAGATCACCGACCAGGCGGTCGCCGAGGCGCGCAAGATGATCGGGCTGCAATTGCGCCCCGAGGGGCCCTATCTCCAGGACGCCACGGCGGACACGCTGCGCAATTTCTGCAACGGCATCGGCGATCTCAACCCGATCTATCGCGAAGCGGATTATGGCGGCGTAAGCCGCTACGGGTCGCAGCTCGGCCACCCGATGTTTCCCATGGCCTTTGGCTGGGTCGGCCGTACGCGCTGGGGCCTGCCCGGCGTCCATGGCTTCTATGCCGGCAATGACTGGGAGCTCTTCCGCCATATCAGGCCGGGAGACCGCATCACGGCGATCGAGCGTGTCGTCGGCGTCGAGGAGAAGGAGAGCAAGTTCTCCGGCCGCCTCGTGCTGCAATATGTCGAGGCGAGCTACAGCAACCAGCATGGCGAACTGATCGCCCGTGCGCTCGGCACCTGCACGCGCCATGAACGCAAAGCCGCGCGCGACGCCGGCAAATACAAGGACATCGTGCCCTACGAATACACGCCCGAGGAGTTCCAGCAGCTCGATCAGGCGATCATGGATGAGGAAAAGAACATCCGCGGCAGCCATATTCGCTACTGGGAGGATGTCGTCGAGGGCGAAACGCTGCCCAGCATCGTGCGTGGACCGCTCTCATTGATGGACACGATGGGATTTCTCGTCGGCTGCGGGCGCGGCCACACCCATGGCGTCGTCTTCAAGGCGGCGATGAAGCATCCCGGCCATTTCTTCCGCAATCCGGAAGCCGGCGGCGGCATCGAATACACCGGCATCGGCCATCATCGCGAGTCGGTCGCCAAGGAAGTCGGCGTTCCCGGCACCTATGATTATGGCCCGCAGCGCTCATCCTGGATGTGCAGCCTCGTGACCAACTGGATGGGTGACGCCGCCTTCCTCAAGCGCGTCCGCACGGAGATGCGCCGCTTCAACACCATGGGCGACTCGACCTGGTGCAAGGGCAAGGTCAGCCGGAAATACATCAAGGACGGCCATGCCCTCGTCGATATCGAGATCTGGGGCGAAAACCAGCGCGGCGAGCTCACGACGCCGGGCCTGGCGACCGTCATCCTGCCGGCGCGCGACGTGAGCATTCGCGTCGCCTTTGATGGCGCGGCCCTCGACCTGGACCTCCCTGTCGTCCGCTGAAACCGAGGCACGCCGTGCTCAAGCAGTCGAACCAGCAGCCGCTCGCAGGGGTCAGGGTCGTCGAATGCTCGCACGGCGTGGCGGCGGCCTATTGCGGCCGCCTCCTCAGCGTCATGGGCGCGGAGGTGATCCTTCTCGAACCCCAAAGCGGGCACCGGCTGCGACGGGAGCCTCCCTTCCTGGCCGAGGCACCGGATACGAGCGCGCTCTTTTCCTATCTCGCTGCCGGGAAGCAGAGCGTCATCTGCGACCTCGCGGAGGATATGGGGCGGGCAGAGCTGGATGCATTGCTGGCCGATGCAGACATCCTGATCGACGACACGCCCATCGCGGAGCGGCGTTCGCGCGGGCTCGATCCCGATGACCTCTCCCGGCGATTTCCGAAGCTGATCCCCGTCTCGGTTCTGCCTTTCGGGGCCCATGGGCCGAAAGCGGGATGGCGGGCCGAGGAAATCAACGCCATCCATGCCACGGGCGAGGGCTTCCTGTTGCCGAACGGGTTGTCGGTGGAGCTGTTCCCCGATCGCCCGCCGCTGAAGATCTACGGGCATTTCACCGCCATGCAGGGCGGCGTCGCGGCCGCCCTCGCCGCGCTCTCGGCGCTATGGGCCGAACAAGGTCAGTCTGCCGACATATCGGTTCAGGATGCCGGCCTGGCCGTTGCCTGTTTCGCGGTGCAGCGGCTCGGCGACGGTTCGCTCGAACACCGTGTCGAGCGCTCCTTCAAATATGGCGGCGTGCTCGAATGCCGCGACGGCTTCGTCGAGGTCCTGACATTGGAGGAACGCCAATGGACCGCGATGGTCGAACTGATGGGCCATCCCGCCTGGGCGACGGACAAGGCGCTTGACGATGCCCTGGAGCGCAGCCGGCGCGGCGCCGAGATCAACCGCTACATCCGGGCCTGGGCCCGCGACCACGATGTGGTGGAACTGGTCGGCCGCGCCCAGAGGCTCGGCGTGCCGATGGCGCGCTACAACGCCCCGGCCGACATCCTCTGCGACCCGCATGAGCAGGCCAGGGGCCTGTTCCAGCCTGTCGAGATCCCCGGTGTCGGGACAAGGTCGATGCTGGTGGCGCCCTTCCATTTCGGTGGTTCTCCGCTGCGGCTCGCAAGCGGCCCTCCGGCCCTGGGCGAACATAGGCTTGCCGCCCCAGCCATCAGGGCGCGCAAGGTCGTGGGAGCAGCCGAATGAAACCCCTGTCCGGCATCAGGATCGCGGATTTCACGGTTCATGCGGCTGGGCCGTTCTGCACGCATATGCTGTCGCAGCTCGGCGCCGAATGCATCAAGATCGAGAGCGCGCTGCGGCCCGACATCTTCCGCAAGCCGCATCCGGTTTATGGACGCAACGGCCCGGCCAGCTTCGACCAGGTGGCGTCGAACAAGCTCTCCGTGCGGATCAACCTGAAGCATCCCGAAGGCATCGCACTCGCCAAGCGGCTGGTCGCCGTCTCGGATGTCGCCGCGGAGAGTTTCCGCCCCGGCGTGATGGCGCGTCTCGGCCTCTCCTATGACGCCTTATGCGCGGTAAAGCCGGAGATCGTGCTGGTTTCGGTCTCGTCCTCGGGCCAGACCGGCCCCGATTCTCATTTTGCCGGCTACGCTCCTCTGTTCGGCGCCTGGGGTGGGCTCGGCTATCTCACCGGCTATGCCGACGGCCCGCCGGTCGAAATGCGGCATGTCATGGACCATTCGGTCGGGCTGAATGCCGCGATGGCGACGATGGCGGCGCTGCTGCAGCGCCGACGGAGCGGCAAGGGCACGCATGTCGATGTGGCGGCCCGCGAAGTGGCGTCTTCCCTGATCGGAGAAGCGCTGCTCGAGGCAGCGACCGGCGGCGCGCCCCGGCGCATGGGCAATGACGACCTGCGCATGGCTCCGCACGGCGTCTATCCCTCGCGCGATCACGATCGCTGGCTGACGATCGCAGTCGGCACGGACCGGCAATGGGCGGCGCTCGCCGGGCTCATCGAACAAGCAGGGCATTCAGTCGATCCCCGCTTCGACACGGCAGCCTATCGGCAAGCCCATGGCAGCGAGCTCGATGCCCTCGTCGCGAGCTGGACCCGGCAGCAGGACGCCGCCACCGCCGCGGAGCTTCTGCAGCGCGCCGGCATTCCAGCCCATGTCTCCTGGACCACGCGCGACATTGTCGAGGACGAGCACCTCCAGGCGCGCAACGCCGTCGTCCATGTGGCCGAGCCCGACGGGCGCATGCGCGCGGCAGTCGGCGTGCCGATGCGCTTCTCCAGCACCTCGGATGTCGGCATCGCGCGCGGCACGCCCCGGCTCGGCGAGGATGAGGATTACGTCTTCGGCGAGCTTCTCGGCATCGGGCGGGCCGAGCGCCAGCGCCTGGCCGAGGCCCAGGTGATTTTCTGATTGCGGATTGGACAGGACGCCGTGACGGAGCAGAGCAGATTGATCGCAGAAACCACCCCCGCCCCGCAGGACTGGTTGGACTGGATCGGGCGAAGCGAAACGGCGCGCGACATCATCACGGTTGAACGCGCTGCTGCGCTCGCTGCGACACTCGACGTACCGCCCCCGGCCGCCGGCGACGCGCTCCCGCCGGGATGGCACTGGATCTTCTTCAACAGTTTCGTGCCGCGCAGCGAGGTCGGCACGGACGGCCACCCCAAACGGGGTGGCTTCCTGCCTCCCGTACCGCTGCCGCGACGGATGTGGGCGGGCGGGCGCATCGATTGCCTCGCCCCGCTGATTCTGGGTCAGACCGCGACCAAGACCAGCGAGATCACGAAGATCGAAAACAAGTCGGGACGGCGGGGCAATCTCGTCTTCGTCACCGTCCGCCACATCATCAGCATGGGAACCGGACCCTGCATCGTCGAGGAGCAGGACATCGTCTATCGCGACCCGCCGCTGCCTGGCGCAGCGCCCCCTCAGCCTGAGCCCGCACCAGTCGCCCCGGCGCATGTGATCGAACTCAGCCCGGATCCCGTGCTGCTGTTCCGCTATTCCGCGCTGACCTTCAACGGCCACCGCATCCATTACGACCGCAGCTATGCGCAAGCGGAGGAAGGCTATCGCGATCTCGTCGTGCACGGCCCCTTGCTTGCGACCTTGCTCCAGGGCCTCGCCAGCGCAGCCCGCCCCGATGCGAGGCTGCGACGCTTCGCGTTCAGAGGCTTGGCGCCGGTTTTCGTCGATGCGCCCTTCCGGATCGAGGCAAGCCCAGGCGCCGGGCCCGACGATCTTCTCCTCTGGATCCGCGATTCCGGCGGTGGCCAGGCCATGGCGGCAAACGCCGTCTACGATCGAGACACGCCATGAACCGCAGCATCCTCACCGGTAAGACCGTCCTCGAGATCGGGTCTATGCTGGCGGCACCCTTTGCCGCCCATATCCTGGCGCAGCTCGGGGCCGAGGTAATCAAGCTGGAGCCGCCCGCCGGCGACCCGACCCGCAACCTCGTCCGCGGCGGGCCAAGTGGGACCTACATCGCCTATAGCCGCGGCAAGAGGAGCCTCTGCCTCGATCTCGGCAGCGATGAGGGCAAGGCGGTGTTCGAGCGGCTTCTACAGAGGGTCGACATCGTCCTGCACAATCTCGCCCCGGGCTCGGCGCGCCGTCTCGGGGTCACCTATGAGAACTGCGCGCGGCACAACCCCAATATCGTCTTCTGCCATATCCGCGGCTATAATGACGGCCCGCAGGCCGAGGACCTGGCCTCAAACCCGATCGCCGAGGCGGCGACGGGTGTCATGCATGCGCATCGCATCGACGGACGACCGACACGGCTCGGCCCCTCCTATCACGACCAATTCGCCGGCTGCTACGCCGTGATCGGGATCCTCGCCGCCTTGCTGGATCCCGCCACGGGACCCGCCCAGCGCAAGATCGAAGTCGGGCTCTATGAGGCGGGCCTGCATGTCGCGGCCCGGGACTTCGCCGGCATCCAATTGAAGCTGCACCTCACCGGAAAGCCCGATCCGGAGCCCTCCGGCGAATTCAGCATGCCCGGCTATGGCGCCTACGAGACCACGGACGGGCGCTGGATCTATCTGGTGATGCTGACGGACCGGCATTGGAGCGATTTCTGGGCGGCGCTGCGCCAACCGGTCGATCCGAGCCTGGCAACGCTGCGGCAACGCAAGAAGGAACGGCCTCATGTCGAGGCGCTGGTCCGGGCCGCCGTCAAGCGCTGGTCCTATGACGAGATCGCGGCGCAGCTTGCCGCCGCGCGCTTCGGCTTCACCGAGGTGCTGCCGATGGAGCGCGTGCTGGAGGCGCCGCAGGCCCGCCATGGCGACAAGGTCGCCCATTTGCTCTTCCAGGACATGGGCTTCGACCTGCCGGACCTGCCGTTCCAGACCGACGCTCCCAGTGCCGCCGAACTGCCGCCGCCGCTGCTCGGCGAGCACACGCGCGAGATCCTACGCACGCTTGCCTTCAACGACACCGAATGCGACGCGATCATCCGGTCCGGAGCCGCGGTCGAGCCCGTTCCAGGCGCGCCGGTCTGGGCGCCCCTGCGCGCGCCGGCGGCCTAGACGGAAACAGAGCATGATTCTCGAGCGAAGCTTTCTGTTCGTCCCCGGCGACAGGCCCGAGCGGTTCACCAAGGCGGTTGGGGCAGGAGCGGACCGGGTCATCATCGACCTCGAAGACGCCGTGCTGCCTGACGCCAAGGAGGCCGCGCGCGACCATATCGCGAACTGGGCCTCGTCCTCCGAGGCGAAAGAGATCGCGGTCCGGGTCAATGCCATCGACACGGTGTGGAACAGCGACGATCTGCGCCTCGTTGCGTCCCTGCCGAACATCGTCGCGGTCATCCTGCCCAAGGCTGAAAGCCGCAAGACAGTCGAGGCGGTAGCCGCGCGCCTGCAGCGCCGGCAGCAGCTCATCGCACTGGTCGAGACCTCTCTGGGCTATGTCGACCGTCTCGATCTCGCACGCTCGCGCGGGCTGAGCCGGCTCGCCTTCGGTTCTGTGGATTTCTGCAGCGAGACCGGCATTCGCGGCCTGGGCAGCGAGCTCGACCCTGTTCGCATCGAGCTCGTGATCACGTCGGCGGCGACGGGGCTGCCGCCCCCGATCGACGGCGTGACGCTCGAGGTCAAGAACGCCGATCTGCTCGCCGCGGATATCGAGCGCGCCAGACGGCTCGGCTGCGGCGGCAAGCTCTGCATCCACCCGGCCCAGGTCGCGGCCGTGAACGAGGGCTTCTCCCCCACCAGCGACGAGATCGACTGGGCCAAGCGCATCATCGCGGCCGCCAGCGCAAGCGGCGCCGTCACCGTCGACGGCAAGCTCGTCGACAAGCCGGTGCTGGACCAGGCGCGGAAGATCCTGGCGGCCAGCGGCCGTGATGCAGCCTCAACCTAGCGCGCGAGCTTCGCGCGCATGTCCTTGACCTGGGCCGGCGTCACCGCCGGGGCGGCGTTGCCCCAGCTGTTGCGGACATAGCTGAGAACGCTCGCCACCTCGGCATCGCCCAGATTCCAGGCGAAGGACGGCATCGCCGGGGTCGTGGGCCTGGCCTTGGTCGTTCCGGCCTGGCTGCCCTCGAGCACGACGCGGATCAGGGAGGTCGGGTCATCGCCATTGACCACCGGCGCCTTGGCCAGTTTCGGGAACAGGAAGGGAGCGCCCTCGCCCGAGCTGACATGGCAGGCCGAGCAACGATCGACGAAGACGGCCTTGCCGGCCAGCATCAGGGGATCGCCGGCATCGAGCGGCCGCGGCGGGGCGGCGCCTGCGCCCTTGATGTCCTTGAGATAGGTCGCAACCGCGTTCAGATCGGCATCGGTCCAATATTGCGTCGAGTTCGCGACGACCTCGGCCATCGGGCCAGAGGCGATGTCGAAGCGGTTCGCACCGGTTTTCAGGTAAGCAACGATATCCTCGGCCGCCCAGCCGCCGATACCCTTATGGGCGTCATTGGTGATGTCGGGCGCGACCCAGCTCTGCAGGTTCCCGCCGCGCAGGAACTGGTCGGTCTTGTCGGCGCCGAGCAGGCTCTTGGGCGTATGGCAGGTGCCGCAATGGGCGGGTCCGTTGAGGAGATAGGCGCCGCGATTCCATTCGGCTGATTTGGCCGGCTCGGGCTTGAATTCGCTGGGCGAGAAATTCAGCAGGTTCCAGCCGATCATCACCGTGCGAATGCTGAACGGAAAGGGCAATTGGTTCGAGACGACGCGGTTGCTGACCGGCTCGATCTTCTGGAAATAGGCCCAGAGATCGGCGATATCGGCCTCCGTCATGGCGGAATAGGCTGGATAGGGCATCGCCGGATAGAGCCGCTTGCCGCCCTTGCCGACGCCCTCTTTCAGCGCACCGCGGAAATCGGCATAGCTCCAATTGCCGATGCCGGTCTCGCGATCGGGCGTGATGTTCGATGGAATCAGCTTGCCGAAGGGCGTGTCGAGCGGCGCCCCGCCGGCGAAGGGCCGACCGCCGGGCTTGGTGTGGCAGGCGGCGCAATCGGCCAGGACGGCCTTGTAGCGGCCCGCATTGATGCGGTCGAACAGGTCGGAGGCGAAGCCGCTCGCGCTGACGAGTGCGGCTGCGACGACGCCGGCGAGAAGCGCTGCCTTCTTCATGCCTGCACCAGCTTGCCGGGATTCTTCAGATAATGGTTGCGGATCGCATCCGCAGCCCAGAAGGCGAGCGCACCGACAGGGCCGGTCGGGTTCTTGCCGGCGTTCTGCGGAAAGGCCGAGGCGCCGACGACGAAGACATTGGGCACGTCCCAGCTTTGCAAATGGCGGTTGACCGCGCTGGTGTTGGGATCCGTTCCCATGATCGCGCCGCCGGTGTTGTGCGTGCTCTGATAGGGCACGGAATTCCAACCCTTGCGCGTCCGGCCGACCACCGCCTGCTTGCCGCCGAGCGCGGTCGCGATCTGCTGCATACGGTCGCTGACCCAGTTCGACATGCGGATGTCGTTGTCGGGGAAATCGAAGGTGACGCGCAGCAAGGGCCGGCCGAAGCGGTCCTTATAGGTCGGGTCGAGATCGAGATAATTGCCGCGTGCGGCGTAGGACGAGCCCTGCGAGCTGAAGGTCAGCGTATTGCCGTAATTCTCCTTGGCTGCCTTCTTCCAGGCGCTGCCCCAGCGTGGCGTGCCCGGCGGCGTCGGCCGGTAGGCGATCGGCCGGCCATTGGTCGGGATGCAGTTGATGCCGGCGCCGCCGACGAAGTCGAGAGCGGCATGGTCGAAGGCGTCGCCATTATAGTCGTCGACCGTCTGGCCGAGCGCGCCGGCCGCGATGAAGGGATTGAAGTTCTTGCCCTCGAAGAAGACCTGGGTCGAGGCGTTGGTCTGATAGGCATAGTTGCGCCCGACCGTGCCCGTGCCGGTCGCGGGGTCATAGGGCGTGCCGATCTTGGAGAGCAGCATCAAGCGGACATTGTGCAGGCCGTAGGCGTTGAGCAGCACGATATCGGCGGGCTGCTCGCAGAGCTCGCCGGTGACGTCGACATAGGTCACGCCCTTGGCCGTCTTGCCGTCGGATGCGAGATCGACCTTGAGCACCTCGCATTCCGTACGCGCCTCGAAATTCGACTTGCGCATCAGCACCGGCAGGATCGTGGTGTGGGCGCTGGACTTCGAATAATTGGCGCAGCCAAAACGCTCGCAGAAGCCGCAGAAGGTGCATTGCCCCATCGCGATGCCGAGCGGATTGACATAGGCCTTGGAGAGATTGGCCGACGGCGTCGGGAAGGGATGCAGGCCGATCGAGCGCGCCGCTTCCGCAAACAGCGTCGGCGCATAGGTCATCTGCATCGGCGGCAGTGGATATTCCCGGCTGCGCGGCCCCTCGAAGGGATTGCCGCCGGCCTCGATCTTGCCGTTCAGATTACCGGCTTTGCCGGAGATGCCGGCGAGATATTCGAAGCGGTCGAAGGCATTCTCCAGCTCGTCATAGCTGACGCCCCAATCCTGCACCGTCAGATCGGCGATGCGGCTTGCGCCATAGCGCTCGGTCAGATGCGTCTTCAGGACGAAATCGCTCGGGAAGAAACGCCAGGTGTGACCGTTCCAATGCGTGCCCGCGCCGCCGACCCCGGTGCCCGGCAGGAAGGAGCCGTAATCGCGCATCGGCAGCGCCGTCTGCGAGATGGTGTTGCGCATCGTCATCGCTTCCTGCGCCGGCTGCAGGAACAGGTCCTTGCGGATGGCGTAGCGCAACTCGTCGGGCGCATAGGCGACGTTGAAATCGGTCGCCGTATCGCGCCAGGGTCCGCGCTCGATCGCGACGACATCGAGCCCGGCATCAGTCAATTCATGCGCCAGGATCGCGCCCGTCCAGCCGAGGCCGACGATGACGACATCCTTGCGGGGCAGTTTCCTCACCATCGTGCCTGATCCCGCCGGTTACTTGCTGCCGACCTTCCACTCCGGCCGGCCGGCGATCGAGAGCGGCGGCAGAGGGAAGGGCTGGTTATGGGCCGTGACATAGTCGCGGTAGTCGTAGCGGGCGCCGGGGAAGCCGAGCAGCTTCCAGCCCGCCATATCCTTGTTGCCGCCATAGATCGGGTCGGCGAAGAAGCCTTCCATCGTGTTCTGCAGCAGCAGGTTGAAGAAGCCGGCGGCGGCGGGATAGGCGACCTTGCCGGCATCGAAATCACCCAGCACCTTGTCCTGGTCGGCGGGGGCGAGATCGGCGAAAGCTTTGCCGGCGAATTGAGAGCGAACATGCTGCGCCAGCGCGGCAAGCCCGGCCCGGTAGCGCGCCACCGGCGCCTCGGCACCCTGATAGCCCTGCGTCGGCAGGCCGGGCAGGAACGGGCCTTGCGTGTAAAGCCGCTCGGACGAGCCGTAGCTGCCGGCAAGCTGGCGGTCGATAAAGGTCGCGCAGCCGGCCTCCTTGCCGCCGATGCTGAGATCGTCAGCCGGAATCAGACGGTCGACGATGGCCTCGACCATCCGCACCTCATCAGGCGTGAAGACATACCAGCGCCCTCCGGGCAGCGGCTGCGGCGGCAGCGCCGCGAACGGCTTCCACGGCAAGGCTCCGGAGTGCTCGGCCGCCCTCGCGCCGGCGATGGAGGCCACGAGCAAGGTCATGCCTGTCGAAGAAAGGAAACCGCGGCGACTGGGGCGAAACGGTGTGGATGATGTCATGCCGGCCTCGACTGTCCGCATCGCTGGCCGGACAAGCCGCAGCCATTGCTAACCAGGCGAGGCTCTACTTTCGATTGAGAACAATCAACATCCGATCAGAGCGGTACTGCCATCCGCCAGGTGCATGGAGAGGCCCGTGGGAGCGGCCGCGCATGCTGGCGACCCTCTTCCATCGCTGCGCGTCATATGCTGAGAGATGAGGGGAGATCAGCTTGTCTCGACGCGACACCGGGCCGGCCCACGAAATCACGAAGGATGAAGGCATTCCGATGCAAGTTCTCGATCACAACACCCAGCCCTTGGAAAAGTGGCGTGACGGCGTGATGACCCTGATGCGCGCCTCGGCAACGGTGCAGAGCAAGCAATTATGCATCTTCGACCAGTTCTGCGACCCGGGGCTGGGAGCCCCCATGCATATTCACGCGGTCGAGGAGGTGCTCGAGGTTTACGAGGGTACGGCCGAAATCTACCTTCGCAATGAGAGCATGATCGTGACGGCCAATCAGTCCGTGCTGATCCCGGCCGGCGCCCGCCACGGCTTCAAGAATGTCGGCACCGGCATTCTGCGCGTGCGCGCGACCCTGGCCGCCGCCATCTTCGAAGCGTCCTATGACAACAGTAGCGAGTTGTCGCGGCGTTATGTGCCGCAGGACGCATGACGCCTCCCTGTGCGCGAGAGCGGTTGGGCGCTTAGAGTTTCGAGACGGACTCTAGGTCACATACTCATAAACGGGATTCCCTGCGGGACTGAGTTCTGATTCATTGATCTCAGCCTTGGAGGTTGAGATGGCTCGCTTTGACCT
>NZ_JAVDTY010000013.1:0-227698 GCF_031456075.1 Allobosea sp. BE125 | reverse complement strand
TCCAAACACGCCTTATCGCGGGGTGGAGCAGCCCGGTAGCTCGTCAGGCTCATAACCTGAAGGTCGTTGGTTCAAATCCAGCCCCCGCAACCAAAGACAAGCAAAACCCCGTCTGCTCAGCAGGCGGGGTTTTGTCGTTCCGGACGCTAGCCGCAGAATCCGCGCCGGATCCCGTAAGGTCCCAGCGCCGCCTCGCCTATCGGGATCGTCGAGAAGGCCTTCCAGCTCCATGACGCGGCGACGACAGGCGTCGCCAGGGTTGGGGTAGATCAGAACAGGCCCGCCATGCGTCTTGCGCCGGTTGCAGAACGCCACGGCCCGGATTCCGGTCCTCCGGCACATCTGCGCAACCAGCGCCTGTTCTCGGCCTGCTTCTGACCGATCTGGGGCGCGATGACCTTCGACAACTTCATCGAACTCTCCACGCCCCGATAACCGGAAAACAAGTGGAAAACTCCGGCTTCGATCGTCCGGGTTTGCGGGGAGAACGTCGAGGCGGATGCGGTCGCATTCGCCTTCGCACGGCCGATGCCGTTGGGCAGCGATGCCTCGCATCGCCGCCCGGGCAAACGCTGCCGCGAACGGTTTCGGGCCCTGCGAGGAGCGTTTTCGGCGACCCGCGGATGCCTTCAATGCCCGCGGTTTTTGACGCCGGATTGGTTGAAAATTTTCGCCGCTTGCCGTGCCTCATCCGATGTCAAGGGCGGCGCGCTGGCGTCCGCGCGCCCCGCCGATTTACCATCTGTTAACCATTCGCCCGATACACCGGGGCTACCGAAAGTTTACCAAGATGACCGCCGTGTTAACGAAACCCAGGCCGATCCGCCTCAAGGGGCGCTCCTACCTTGCGCTCACACTGACCCCCGAGCTGCCCATCGAGGACTGGCTGGTGCGGCTCGATGAGCTGGCTGCGCTGTCCGCCGGATTCTTCCTGAGGCGGCCGGTGGTGCTCGATGTCGAGGGCCTTGAGCTCGACCGCTCGCAGCTCCGCGAGCTCGTCGGCGAGCTGTGCACGCGCAATGTGCGAATCATGGGCATTGAAGGCGCCCGCACCTCATTGCTCGGCGCGGATCTGCCGCCCGCGATCTCCGGCGGGCGCTCGACATCGGACATCGAAGCGCCGGTGGCCGAGCCGATCAAGGAGGCAGTCGTGTCCGAGAGCATCATTCGCTCCGACCCGCTGCCGATCAAGACCACGCCTTCGATCATCGTGACGCAGCCCGTGCGCTCCGGCCAGTCGCTGTTCTTTCCCGAGGGCGACGTGACCGTCATCGGGTCGGTCGCATCCGGCGCCGAAGTCGTCGCGGGCGGTTCCATCCACATCTACGGCACGCTTCGGGGACGAGCGCTGGCCGGCACGATGGGCAACGCGTCCGCGCGCATCTTCTGCAGCAAGCTCGAAGCGGAACTCCTCGCCATCGACGGCTTCTACAAGACGGCCGAGGACATGGAACCCGAAACGCGCGGCAAGGCCGTCCAGATCTGGCTCGAGGGCGAAACGTTCAAGGTCGGATCGCTCGCCTAGAGCATTGCGCGAAAGTGGGTACCGGCTTTTCGCATGAGCAATGCTCTCAATTTTTAGAATCGCTCACGGCGCATCACTACAAACAGGAGAGGTCTATGGGCAAAGTCATCGTGGTCACATCCGGCAAAGGCGGCGTCGGCAAAACGACGTCTTCCGCGGCGCTGGGAGCTGCTCTTGCAAAAAGCGGCGACAAGGTCGTGGTCGTGGATTTCGATGTCGGCTTGCGCAATCTCGATCTCGTCATGGGCGCGGAAAGACGGGTGGTCTACGACCTCGTCAACGTGATCCAGGGCGAGGCCAAGCTGACGCAGGCGCTCATCCGCGACAAGCGGGTCGAGACGCTCTACCTGCTGCCGGCTTCGCAGACGCGCGACAAGGACAACCTCACGCCGGAGGGGGTCGAGAAGGTCGTCAGTGCCCTGAAGAGCGTCTTCGACTGGGTCATCTGCGACAGCCCGGCCGGTATCGAGCGCGGTGCGACGCTGGCCATGCGCCATGCCGACGTGGCCATCGTCGTGACCAATCCGGAGGTCTCCTCGGTTCGCGATTCCGACCGCATCATCGGCCTGCTCGATTCCAAGACGCTCAGGGCCGAGAATGGCGAGCATATGGAGAAGCATCTGCTGCTCACTCGCTACGACTCGGCCCGCGCCGAACGCGGCGACATGCTGAAGGTGGATGACGTCCTCGAAATCCTGTCGATCCCGCTGCTCGGCATCATCCCGGAAAGCATGGATGTACTGCGCGCGTCCAATCTCGGCTCTCCCGTGACCCTGGCCGATGATCGCAGCGCACCGTCGATCGCCTATTTCGAGGCGGCCCGCCGGCTCAAGGGCGAAAACCTGCCGATCATGATTCCGGGCGAAAAGCGCGGCTTCTTCGGCAAGATCTTCGGAAGGAAAGCGGCATGAATTTGCGTCGCCTGTTCTCCCGCACCCAGTCGGCCCCGGCCGCCCGCGAGCGCTTGAAGGTTCTCCTCGCCCATGAGCGCGCGGCGGTCGGTGATTCCGACCTGGTCTCCAAGCTGCGGGACGAAATCCTGCGCGCCATCTCGATGCACATGCAGATCGATCACGACAAGGTCACCGTGAAGATGGAGCGCGGCGCGCAATATTCGACGCTCGCCGTCGATGTCGAGATCCCGTTCGATGCGGCCAAGAAGGCGGCCTGACCGCCGCTTTCCGCAAAACAGCTGCATGAAAACCGGTAGAGGGACCTCCTCGCCTCGCAGTTTCGGGGACAGCCTCCGACAGCTGCGAGGTGGTTTAGCTCTGGGCGGAGCCTAAACGGTAAAGGCCACCCTCAACCGTCGATCTGACGATCGCGCTTCATTGCAGCTTCTGGTTCAGGGCATCGCGCAGGCCGTCGCCGAGGATGTTGAAGCAGAGCACGACGACGAAAATGGCGAGACCCGGAAACAGGGTCAGGTGATCGGCGACGCCGAGATAGCTGCGCCCATCCGCCAACATGGCGCCCCATTCCGAGCTTGGCGGTTGCGCCCCTAGCCCGATGAAGGACAGCGCCGCACCGACAAGGATCGCCGAGCCGATGCGCAGGCTCATATAGACGATCACCGCCGGCAGGGCTCCGGGCAGGATATGGTGAAGGATCAGCCTGAACCTGGACACGCCGATGCTGCGGGCCGCCTGAACATATTGGGTCTGCTTCAGCACCAAGGTGCTGCCGCGGACGAGCCGGGCAAAAACCGGCACGCTGAACACCGCCACCGCCCAGATGACATTTCCCACTCCCGGCCCCAGCAGCGCCACCACGGCGATGGCCAGGAGGAGGCCGGGAAAGGCGAACAGCACATCGCATAGCCGCATCAGCAGCGTGTCGACCCAGCCGCCGCTCCAACCGCTGACAAGCCCCATGATCGTGCCGATGAAGCCGCCGACAAAGGCCGAGATCAGGCCCACGGCGAGGGAGACGCGGCCGCCCCAGATGATCCGGCTCAGGATGTCGCGGCCATAGGAATCGGTGCCGGCAAGATGGGCCCATGTCGGCGCTTGCAGGAGCGCATCGTAGTCAGCGGCTGCCGGATCGTAAGGCGCGATATACGGCGCGAACGCCGCTGCAAAGACGATGAGAGCGATGATGGCGGCGGCCAGAAGCGCTGTGTGCCTGCGGCGAAAACGCCGCCAGAATTCCCGAGCGGGCGAGCGGATGGCGGGCGCTGTCATGATCGCAACCGGATTGCCGGGTTCAGCACGCCGTAGAGGACATCGACCACGAGGTTTATCAGCACGAACTCGGCGGACAGGAGCAGGATCAGCGCCTGGATCACGGGGTAGTCGCGGAAGGAGATGCTGTCGACGAGCAGGCGGCCCAGGCCCGGCCAGGCGAACACCGTCTCGACCACGATCGCGCCGCCCAGCAGCGTTCCGAACTCCAGCCCCGTCAGGGTGACGACCGGGATCAAGGCGTTGCGCGCCGCGTGGCGCCAGATCACGCGGCGTTCGGTCAGGCCCTTGCTGCGCGCCGTGCGGACGAAATCCTCGCCGGCGACATCGACGAAGGCCGAGCGCGTGAAGCGGGCAAGCACCGCAGCCACCCCGACGCCGAGCGTGAAGGAGGGCATGAGCAGCGAACGCCATCCGTCATAGCCGCCGGTCGGCAGCCAGCCGAGATGCACCGAAAACAGATCGATCAGCAGCAGCCCGAGCCAAAAGCCGGGAAAGGACAGGCCGCCGATCGCCACCAGCATGGCCGCCTGATCCTGCCATCGCCCGCGCTTGACCCCGGCCCAAACGCCGAGCAGGCCCCCCGTCAGGGTTGCCCACCCCATCGCCGCCAGAGTGAGCCACAGGGTCGGCAGGAAGCGCGCCCCGATAACCGCGATCACCGGTTCATGCGTGCGGCTGGAGATGCCGAAATCGCCATGAAGGGTCGCGCCAGCGTAACGCAGGTACTGCTCCCAGATCGGCCGGTCGAGCCCGAGCGCTTCGCGCGCGGATGCCACCTCCTGTTCCGTCGCATCCGCACCCGCCACCAGCCGCGCCGGATCGCCCGGCAGCAGCCGGACGAAGCCGAAGACGAACAGCGACACGGCAAACAGCACCGGCACTGCGCCGATAAGCCGCTTCAGGAAGAAGACGGGCATCGGCTCTCCTTCCTTGCCTGGACCTTCAGCTGGGCGTTCAGCACAGCGCGCATCGCATTGTCCTCAATAGAGACCTCCCACGCGGTGCCGAGCGACATAATGGTCGGGCCCGACCTGAACCAGCGGGGCGACCTCCGGCACGTCGTCCAATGCCCGCAGCGGGCTTGGCACTTCGCTGTCGTCGATCGCGACCTCCTCGCGGCGTCGCGCAGGATCTGGAACCGGGACAGCGCTGAGCAGCCGGCGCGTATAAGCGTGCTGCGGTGAGGAGAGCACGGCCTGACGCGGCCCGATTTCGACGATCTGCCCAAGATACATCACCGCGACGCGGTGGCTTATCCGCTCGACCACCGCCATGTCGTGGGAGATGAACAGGCAGGCGAGGCCGAGCTTTCGCTGCAAATCCATCAGCAGGTTGACGATCTGTGCGCGGATCGACACGTCGAGCGCCGCGACCGCCTCGTCGGCGATGATCAATCGCGGCTCCGAGGCCAGCGCACGCGCGATTCCGACACGCTGGCACTGGCCGCCCGAGAGCTCGTGAGGATAGCGCGAGACGAATGCGCGCGGGAGACCGACGCGTTCGAGCAGCTCTTCGACGCGGCGGATGACGGCCGTGCCCTCGAGGAGGCCATGGGTGCGTATCGGCTCCGCCACGGAGAAGCCGACCGTGAGCCGCGGGTCCAGCGCGCTGAACGGATCCTGGAAGACATATTGGATGCCGCGCCGCAAAGCGCTGTCTGCGGCGCTGTTCGCAGCCACGGTGAGAACATCCTGGCCCTGGAACAGGATGCGCCCCGAGGACGGCTCTTCGAGACGCACGATGCTGCGTCCGAGCGTGCTCTTGCCGCAGCCGCTCTCGCCGACCAGCGCGAGCGTCTCGCCGGGGCGGATATCGAGGCTCACCTGCTCGACGGCGTGGATCCGGGCCCGGACGCGGCCAAGCATGCCCCTGATGTCGAACCGCGTGACGAGATCGCGCAGCTCCAGCACCGGCGCTGCCGCTGCCACGGTATCCTGCGGCCCGGTCGGCGCGGGCGGTTCCGGGAACGGCACCGGCAGGGTCTCGTCGTTGAGGCTGCCGAGCACCGGCACGGCGGCGAGCAGGCTGCGCGTATAGGGGTGGGATGGCGTGGCGAAGAGCGCACCGACCTCGCCTTCTTCGAGACGTTCGCCGGCACGCATCACCACGACGCGGTCGGCGAGTTCGGCGACGACGCCCATGTCATGGGTGATGAACAGCAGGCCGGTGCCGAGATCGCGCTGGAGTTCGCGCAGCAGGCGCAGCACCTGCGCCTGGACAGTCACGTCGAGAGCCGTCGTCGGCTCGTCGGCGATGAGAAGCCGCGGCTGGCTCGCCAGCGCGATGGCGATCATCGCGCGCTGGCGCATGCCGCCCGAGATCTCGAACGGATAGGAGCGCAAGTGCCGGTTTGCATCGGGGATGCGGACTCGCTCGAGCAGGCGCTGCGCCTCGGCGAGAGCTGCCGTCCAGTCGAGCTGGCGGTGCTGCACGATGGCCTCGGCGATCTGGTCGCCGATCCGCATGACCGGGTTGAGCGAACTCATCGGCTGCTGGAACACCATGGCGATCTCGGGGCCACGCAATCCCCGCATCGTCTCCGCATCTTCCTGCACGAGATCGCGGACCTTGCCGCCATTGTCGCGATAGAGGATGCGGCCGGTATCGATCCGGCCGGGCCCATAGTCGAGAAGCCGGGTGATCGCCAGCGAGGCGACGGATTTGCCGGAGCCTGATTCACCCACCAGCGCCACGGTCTCGCCCGGCCTGACCGTCAGCCCAAGGCCGCGAACCACGGTTGTCCGGCCTCTGTCGGCGGGAAAGCTGACAGAGAGATCCTGGACGTCGAGCAGTTCCGGCTCGCCCATGGGAAGCAGCACCTATTTCAGGTCTGCTTCCTCATAGGTCAGGGCCGTATCGGGCTGCTGGGTGAGACCCGTCAGGCGCTTGTCGCGGCCGGCCACCAGCGTGTTGACCGAGAGGAAGATCCAGGGCGCCTCTTGCCAGACTGCTTTCTGGACGGCGTCATAAGCGGTCTTGCGCTCCGCGGGATCGGCCGTGGACAGCCCCTTCAGAAGCGCCGCATCGACTGCGTCGTTCTTGAAATAGGCCAGGTTGTAGAGCGCCGGCGGATAGCTGCGGCTCGACAGCAGCGGCCGCAGCGCCCAGTCGGCGTCACCGGTCGAAGGGGCCCAGCTGCCGAAGAACATGCGCACTTCGGCGTCCTCCGGGGTCTTGGCGCCCCAGAGCCGCGTGGTCGCGACGCCGGCCTCGAGCGGGTTGACCGCAACCTTCACGCCGACGAGGGCGAGTTGCTGCTGCAGGAACTGCGACGCCCGGTTGTTCAGCGTGTTGCTGAAGTTCCAGATTTCGGTCTCGAAGCCGTTCGGATAGCCCGCTTCCGCCAGCAGCTGCTTGGCCTTGGCGGGATCATAGGGCCAGACGCCCTGCTTGCTGTAGAAGGCGATGCCCGGCGCCACCGGCGCATCCATGGGAATGCCGAAGCCGTTGTAGACGACCTTGATGAAAGCGGTCTTGTCGATCGCGTAGTTCAGGGCCTGCCTGACGCGCGGATCGTCGAACGGCTTCTTGCGGGTGTTGAGGGCGACATACTGGATCACGATCGACGGCGTCTTGTCGATGGCGAGGCGCTCGTCGCGTTCGATGAGCTGCACCGTCTCGGGCGGCAGCGGAAACACGAACTGCGCTTCGCCCGAACGCAGCAGGGCCAGCCTTGCGCCGCTTTCGGGCACGCTCCGGATCGTGACGCCGTCGAGCCGCGGCAGGCCCTGGCGCCAGTATTGCGGGTTGCGCGCGGCCTTGAGGGTGTCGGGCGTCCAGCTGGTGAAGACAAAGGGACCGGTGCCGACCGGGTGGCGCGAAATCTCTGCGCCATATTGGGCGATGGCCTTGGGACTCAGGATGGAGGCCCCGGTATGGGCGAGATAGTTGAGCAGCACGCCTGACGGCGCCTTGAGGACGAGACGGATGGTGAATTCGTCGACCACCTCGACCTTGTCGACGGCCTCCAGCAGGCTCTGGCGCTTGAGATGGTTGGCCGGGTCGCGCAGCCGGTCGTAGTTCAGCTTGACTGCGGCGGCATCGAAGGACGTACCGTCATGGAATTTGACGCCGCGCCGCAGGTGGACGGTGTACTGGGTCGAGTCGCCGTTGACCTCGGTGCTCTCGGCCAGCACCGGAACAAGCTTCAGCTCGCGGTCGAAGCCATAGAGCCCCTGGAAGAAAAGCCGGCTGGCCGAGAGCGAGACCGAGTCATTGAGATCGGTCGGGTCGAGACCGAGGATATTGTCGCCGACGCCGACCGTGATCTGCCCGGCCGCAAGCGACGGGCTGGCAAGCCCCAGCGCGGCGACCACGGCCAGGGACCGAAAGGCAGTGCTGATACGAGCGAACGATATCGGCATGAAAGCGACTCCAGATCGTTCTTAAAAAAGAACAGCTGTGAGGTTTTACGATTTCGATGCACGCGAAGTCCATGGCGTCAGGCGCAATGGCGCTTCCAATTTTCAACATGCCGCAGAAAAATGTTCTTTATGCCGGCCGAGGTTCGGGGACCAGGCAGCTGGACACTCATGATGTCAGCCGGGAGACGGGGAGAGGCGTCGCGGCTGTGGCGAAAAGCGCGGGGAACCCTTCTCCTGTAAGGAGAAGGGCAGGGATGAGGTGTCGGCCCCTTGACCAGCGAAACGCTGAGCCGACCGCATGTGGCGGCGAGGGCTCGTCCCCTCCGGATAACGGCCTACACCTCACCCTGCCCTCTCCTTACAGGAGAGGGTTCTGCGGCGAGGTTCGGGTATGCAGCGACGAAGGGCGCGGGGAACCCTTCCCGCGTCGAGGCTGTGTCCGGATCAAGTCATCACGCTCTGGAGCTTTGATGATGCATCGGCTTGCCCCGAAGGGCGGTTCCCACTTTTCGGACTAGTTCCAATCCGCCGGCGGAAAGCTTGGGTCGCCGTAGGGATAATAGTCCATCAGCCTGAGATTTTCGTAGGGCAGCGCCTGGAGATGCACCGTGCCCATGAACGGTTGCGGCGGTTCGACCAGGAGGATCGTCGGGGCAAAACCGCTATCGTCGAAGCCGCGGCGGAAATGCGCGCGCGACTTGATCGCGATCACATCGAATTCATCAGGCTTGAAGCCGAGCTGCCAGAGTTCCGACGGCTCCATGATCTGGACGAGATAGGGGCTCAGCACCAGCACATTCCCCTTGCCGAAGCTGACGCAGATCCATTCGTTGCCAGTGCCCCGTGCCGTCGTGGCGTGGCTGAGATAGCGTATGGTCCCGCAGATGCGGACGGACTCGCCGGCCGATTCATCGAACAGGCCGCCGATCTCCGCATCGAACGCATCGCCCGGCTTGGCCCCAGTTGCCAGCACCGAACGAATGATGTCGGGCGAGGCGATCGTGGCGATCAGGGTGCGTTCAAGCCTCTGCTCGATGATCTCCTGCAGCAGCCAGGTCGCGTAGCCCGAGCGGTCGCTGTAGTCGGCGAGCACGACCGGGGCTTTGCCTGATGTCACGGCCTCGCGGGCCAGTGCGACGCCCTGCTTCATCGCATGGATCTTGACGGTATTGAGCAGCGCCTCGCGCCGCCGCCAGGTCCATTCCGCCATGTCGCGGATGACGCGGTCGGCAAGGGCCGGGTCGTTGTTGGTCAGGACCTGGAGCCCCATGCCGGCATCGGGCACGTCCGACCAGGGAAAGCCAAAGAACACATTGACGAAGACATCGGGCTCCCGCGCCTCCCAGATCAGCGCCCGCTGGATGAGGTCGGACCAGGGCGAGGCGCCGGTCCACATCACGACGGTCGGAGCGATGATCGGAATCCGGACCGTGCGATGCAGCGGTTTGAAGCTGCCGCGGATCGCCCTGACCAGCATGCGCGCCGCGCGCTCGCCCTGCAGATGCATGTCGTAATGGGGGAAGTATTTGACGGTGAAGGCCATGTCGGCCTGCTCCAGAAACGCCTCGTCCTCATTGCCATGGGGATCGAAGGTCGCGGAGATGAAGACGTGCCGGCCGACCACCTCGCGAACCCGCCGCGCGATATCGGCTTCGGGGCGCGGCACGCCCCGCACTGCCAATGCGCCGTGAAGCGCCAGATAGACGCCGTCGAGCCCCTGCTGCGCCTTCAGTTCCGCGATCATGATGCGCAGGAAATGCTCGTAGGCGTCTTGGGTGATCCAGCCCGACCCCGTGCCGGTGCGCGGCCAGAGCGGGGAGGTGATGCCGATCAGCTCGACATCGCCATATTCGCGCGCGACCTGCACGAAGCCGCCCATATAGCCCTTCGGGTCGGTGGCGAGCAGCGCTTCGCCGCCGGCCGGCGAACCTGGATAGATGAAATCCTCCCGCGTCGTGTCGTTGGGGAGGAAGGTGACGGTCTCATGGGCGAATTGCAGGACTGCGATACGCATAGGGAGCTGCCTCACGCCGGCTTCACGTCGTAGAACTGGGCGAAACCGTTGCGCATGCCGGTCAGCCCGCGATAGGCAGTCTTCTCGTAGTAGGCGCCCAGCGGGATATAGGGCACGTCGGTGAAGAACTGTTTCTGGATCTCGGCGCAGATCGCCTTCTGGGCCGCAAGATCCTTGGCGACGAACCACTCGGCGCGCAGATCTTCCAGGCGCTGCGACTTCGGCCAGCCGAACCAGGCCTGGTCGCCATTGCCGCGGATGCCGAGCTGACTGGCCGGATCGAAATTATTAGTGCCGTTCAGATAGGTGAAGAAGATATTCCAGCCGCCCTTGTCGGTGGGCTGCCGGCTGGCGCGGCGCTGGACCACGGTGCCCCAGTCGCTCGAAACCAGATCCACGTTCATGCCGCATTTCTGCAGCGCATCGGCCGCCACCATCGCCAACGCGTGGGTCGAGGGATAATCGGTCGGGTCGAGCATCACCACGCGCTCGCCCTTGTAGCCGGCTGCCGCCAACTCGCGTTTGACCTTCTCGAAATCCCGCTTGCCGACCAGGATTTCGGTTCCAGCCGTCGTCGCCAGCGGCGTATCCGGGCTGAAGACGCCGACATGGTCCTTCCACATCGAGCGTTCGTCGCCGGCGACGGCCGTCATGTATTCGGTCTGGTCGATGGCGCCGAGCAGGGCCCGCCGGATGGCCGGATTGTCGAAAGGCGGATGCAGGCAGTTGAAGCGCAGGCAGCCGATGCCGCCAGCGGGATCGAGCCCTTCGATCTTGATTCCAGCCTTGCGCTTCAGCACGCCCAGCAGGTCCGGCGTCGGGTTTTGCCACCAATCGATCTCGCCGGCGCTGAGCGCATTGGCCGCCGTCGAAGGGTCGGGCATGATGCGCCATTCGACGCGGTCGAAGAAGACGTGCTTGGGACCTGCGGTAAAGCTGGCGGAGCCCCCCGACCGCGGAACATAGCCGCTGAACTTCTCATAGACCGTCAGCGCGCCGGAAACCCGCTCATTGGCCTTGAAGCGGAACGGACCGCTGCCGACCATCTCCGTCACCTGCTTATTGGGATCGGTGACCGCGAAGCGTTCCGGCATGATGCATGGCATCGAGGTTCCGGTCTTGCCGAGCGCTGCCGGCAGCAACGGGAAAGGCCGTTTCAGGCGGAATTTCACGACGCGGTCGGATTCGACCGACAGCTCGTCAGTTGCATCCATCAAGGCGCGACCGAAGGCGTCGCGGGCGGCGAAGCGGCGCACGCTTGGCACGACATCCTGTGCACGCACCGGCTCGCCGTCGTGGAAACGCAAGCCCTCGCGCAAAGTCAGCCGCCACAGCTTGCCGTCATCCTCAACCGTATGGCCGGCCACCATCTGCGGCTCGAAATTATAGTCGCTGGTCTGCCCGTAGAGCGTATCGAAGACGAGGTAGCCGTGGTTGCGCGTCACCGTCGCCGTCGTCCAGACCGGGTCGACGATCGCAACATCCGATTCAGGCACGAATTTCAGCACCTTCGCAGGCTGCGCAAGGCTGGGCTTCGCGAGCGCCGATACGGCAGCGCCAGCCGCGGCGCCAAGAAAAGTACGACGCTTCATGCCTGGAACCTTCCGTTCGAGCAAATGGAATGGTCGCGAATAGAGCGTCGCCGCGATGTCGGCTGATCCTAGAGCGCCGGAATTGACGGGCGCAAGCTATGCGGCGACAGGTGCCCCCCGAGAGCTGGGCATGGTTTGCGAGCCTTCCGCATGTCATGCGGCCTCAGATCGATTCCCGCCGCCGTCATGACAATTCAGCGGTCGTCATCCCAGTGGCCGACCGCCGGTTTCGCGGACACCGAGATTGCTGCAATCCTCGCTCCCAGCGTTTTGAGGCCGAGGCGCGCGGCTTTATTCGCCGCTCGCTATCGGCAGGTCGCTGCGCCCGGCCCATTCGTGCCAGGACCCGACGAAGACGCGGACATCCGCGAAGCCCGCTTGCCTGAGCGCGTAGAGCGCGGTCGCCGCCCGCGCGCCGCGATGGCAATAGGTCACGATCGGCTGATCCTTGCGCAAGCCCGCCTTGAGGGCGAGTGCGGCGACCTCCACCGGTGTGCGATAGGCCCCGCCCTCGACCAGATCTTCCCAGAAGATGTGACTGCAACCGGGGATGCGGCCGGCGCGAGCGCAGCAGGGATGGACGAATTCGCCGGTGAACTCGCTGCGCCGGCGCACATCGAGCAGCATCGTGGATTGGCCGGTTTCATCGATCGAGGCGATCAGCTCGCGCCGGAACGGGCGGCTCGGTTCAGCGCCTTCTTCTGCCGGGGCGATGATCGCAGCCGGACCCTTGCCGGGTTCGACTGCGAAGCCCGCCGCGCGCCAGGCCTTGATGCCGCCATCGAGGATCAGACCGCCTTCAAGGCCGAGAAACTCGTGGAACCAGAGGCCGCGCGGCGAGATCATGCCGGTGTCCTCCTCGAAGAAGACGACGGTCTTCGCTTCAAACAGCTTCAGGCTCTCGAACGCCGCCTCGGCTGCCGCAGCAAGCGAGGCGATGCCGGCTTCGTCGCTTTGCGGGATGAAGTAGTCGTAGACATTGAGATGGATGGCACCGGGCAGGCTGGCCTCGCGCCAGGCTTCGATGCCGCGCACATCGACGAGGACGAGCCCGGCTTCGCCGAGCCGCACTTGGAGCGCCTTGGCGTCGATCGTCACAGCCATGGCCAGTCGCTCCTCTCCTGATGCGTGGTTGGCGCTGAATTCGCGGCCCCTGCCGTGGCGATGACGCGGGCGGCGAGCGCGATGTCAAAGATGTTGAGCCCGAAGCTCGAGAGATAGACGAGGCTGCCGGGCGTCGGCGTGAAGCCGCCGGCGAGCACTGTCCCGAGATCGGCGGCGACGCGCTCCTCGGGGAAACGGCCGGCGCGATGCATCTGGAACAGGCTCTTGGCGCTCTTCAGCCGGAATTCGCCCCAGAGATCGACCACGACATGGTCGGCTTTGTCGATCGCTTGGAAGGAAACCTCGTGATAGCCGACCTGGACGACCAGCCGGCCGGGTGCCAATGCGGCGGCGTCGAGGATCGGCTCCTTGGCATTGGTGCAGGTCAGGACGGCGTCGCAGCGCGCAGCCTCCTCCGGGCTCTCCGCCACCTTCACAGGGAAGGGCCAATTCCGCGCCGCCAGCGCCTCGGCCCTGGAACGCGTCCGGTTCCAGATCAAGACGCGCTCCAGCCCCTGATGCAGCGCCGCCAGCATTTCGAGATGGGTGCGGGCATGGAAGCCGGCGCCGAGCACGGCCGCGCTGCGCAGCGGCACCGGCATCAAGCTGTCCAATGCCAGCGCCGAGACGGCGGCGGTGCGCATCGCGGTCAGCAGCGCGCTCTCGACGATGCCGAGCGGCAGCCCGCTCCGGCGATCATTGACGATGGTGGAGGAGGTGATCATCGGCTGCCCGTCGTCGAGCGCCGGCCGATGCGCCGTCCATTTCACGCCTGCGGCCTGAAAGCGGCCGCCGAGCGAGGCGGGCAGGGCATAGGCCCGGCCGGGCACATCGGGGATGCCGAGCGCAACCGAGGTCTCGGCCGGCATCTCGGCCTCGCCCGCGCGCAGCAGCGCGAAGGCGTCGCGGACATCGGCAAGTGCGAGGCCGAAATCCGCGCCGCCGGCCGCGATCACCGCGGCGCGATCGAGCACGCGCATGCCGACAAGACTCATGCTGGCAAGGCTTCTGGCGCCTCGGTCAGCACCTTGGCGAAGGGGTAGAGCGCCGGGCTGCCGCCGCAATGCACGAAGAGCACATCGCTGCCGGCGGGGATTTTGCCGCTGGCCGCCAGCGCGAGCACGCCGTCCATCGCCTTGCCGGTATAGACCGGGTCGAGCAGCACGCCGTCGCTCTGGGCGACACGGTTGATCGTGGCGATGCCGCCCGGACTCGGCACGCCATAGGCCGAGCCGACGAAGCCGTCCTCGATCCAGATATCGGCCGGCTTGAAGTCCTGAGGCCAGCCTAGCAGCGCCGCGCAATCATTGGCCATGCCGGCGATGCGCTCCTGGAACCAGGCGGCGTCGCGGCTGACGCTGATGCCGACGATCCTTGTCTTCGGCCAGTAGCGGCGGATGCCGACATAAAGGCCCGCCAGCGTGCCGCCGGAGCCGGTGGGCGCAGCGACGATGGCGGGCGGCTGGCGCCCGGCCGCATCGAGCTGGCGCGACATCTCCTCGACGGCGCGGACATAGCCGAGCGCGCCGAGCGGGTTCGCCCCGCCGAGCGGGATGACGTAAGCCGTCTTGCCGTTGGCTTCGGCGGCTTGCGCATGGGCGGCCATGCGCGGGTCGACCTGGGTGAAATAGGCTGTCGGCTCCAAGAATTCGAGCGTCGCACCGAGGAGGCGATCGAGCAGGAGATTGCCCTGGTATTCGGTCGGCGGGTTGCCGCGCAGCACCAGCACGGCTTCCATGCCGAAACGCCGCGCCGCGGCCGCGACCATGCGGGCATGGTTGGACTGGTGGCCGCCGGTGGTGATCAGCACGCCGGCCTGCTTGGCCAGCGCGTCGGCGAGCAGGAACTCAAGCTTGCGCACCTTGTTGCCGCCGCCGCCGAAGCCGGAATAGTCGTCGCGCTTCATTCGGAGCGTGATGCCGGTCTCGGCCGAGAGATTGGGCAGTTCGTCGATAGGCGTCGGGAAGAAGCCGAGTTCGACGCGCGGGAAATCGTCGGGTGTCATCGCGAGATACTCCGGATGGTGATGGTGTGGTTCATGATCGGCCCTTGGCCGCGATGGCAGGGAGCCAGAGCAGCAGCGACTGGATGAAGCGGTCGATGCCGGAAAGCTCGACGAATTCATTGGGGCCATGGGCATTGCCGCCATGGCCGAGCCCGCCGATGATGAAGGCGTCGCTGACCCCCGCGAAGGCATAGGCCGGCGCTGCGCCAATGGCCCAGGGCCAGGATTGCGGTCTTGCGCCGAGCGCCCGGTAGCTCCAAGCGAGTTCGGCGAAGCCGAGCGCGGTGGGATCGAACCAGCAGCCGGGATAGGCGTCGTCGAGCGAAAGCACGGCTGGAGCGCTGTCCCGGACGAGGCGGGCGATCTCGTCAGCCGGATCGAGCCCGGCCGGCAAGCGCATGTCGAAGCGCGCGCTTGCGCCCGTCGGGATGACGCTGCGCCCGCCCAAAGGAGACGACGAGACTTCGGCCAGATTGAGATGGGCGGCTGTCAGCACATGCTCCAGCAATTCGCGCGGCGTGCCGTCGCGGGAGAAGCGGCTGGTCGCGCGGAAGGCGAGCTCGGCCTGCGGGTCGAACGCGGCCGCGAGTTCGTCGAGCACGGGCGCGAGTGGGGCGGGGAGGGCGACGGCTCCGCGCGAGCCGCCATCGAGGCCGGCGAGCGCCTTGGCGAGCTCCCAGATCGGGTTGGCGATCCAGGGCGAGTTCGAAGCGTGGCAAGGCTTCATCGGCCCGCCCCAGTCACCGCTTTCGACCGATATCCTGCCCTGAGCCAGGCCCTTGAAGCCGAAATAGATTCGCGGTGGCCCGCCGCCATACTCGCAGAAGGAGGGGAACAGCGCTGTCGAAGCCCGCCGCACCGGCGTGTCCGGAGCGGTCAGGTAACGCCGGAGCGTGCCGCTGCCGGTCTCTTCCTGGCCTTCGAGCAGGATCTCGATATTGGCATCGAGGCCGGAGGTCGCGATGAGATGGCCGAGCGCAACCAGCATCGCCGCCATCGGGCCCTTATTGTTCTCCGCCCCGCGCCCGACATAACGCGGCCCCATCGGCCCCTTGATCACGCCGCCGATGAAGGGATCGACGCTCCAGCCCTCCGCCGTGGCCGGCATCACGTCATACATATTGTAGAGCAGGATGGTGATGGGAGCCCCGCGCTCGATCCGGGCATGGACGACCGGCGGATCGAGCTTCAGGCCGTCTGCGATGATGGTCGCACCGAGATCGTCGCGCAGATGGGCAATGAGGGTCTGCGCCATCACCTTCAACCCGGCCTCGTTGCCGGCGAAGGAGCGGATCGGCGTCCATTCCGCCAGCAGGTCGAGCGTGCGCGTGCGCAAGCCTGCGATCACATCCGGCCCGGTCACAGCCTGATCCTCGGATTCAGCAGCACATAGGCGATATCGACCATGAGGTTCGCCAGCACGAACACGGTCGAGGCCAGCAGCACCACCGCCTGCACCAGCGGGAAATCGCGGTTCTGGATTGCCTGCACTGCGAGTCGACCGATGCCGGGCCAGGCGAAGATGATCTCGGTGACGAGCGCGCCGCCGAGCAGGGCGGCGAAATACATCGCCTGCACCGTGAGCACCGGGATCAGCGCGTTGCGCAGCGCATGGCCGATGATGACGCGGCCCGGCGAAAGGCCCTTGGCGCGGGCGGTGCGGATATAATCCTCGCCCATCACATCGATCAGGCTCGCACGTACGAGGCGCGTCACCGCGCTGGTGTAATAGGCGCCGAGCGTCAGCGCCGGCAGAATGAGATGGCGCGCCTCGCCATAGCCCCCGGTCGGCAGCAGCCGCCATTTCATCGCGAAGAACAGGATCAGCACCAGGCCGAGCCAGAACACCGGCACGGCCTGTCCGGCCAGCGCCACGGTTCGCACCATGAAATCGACGAGGCCGCCGGGCTTGATCGCGGCCAGCACGCCGAAGACGAAGCCGAGCGTCGTGCTCCAGGCCAGCGCCGCCACTGCGAGCAGCGCGGTCGCCGGCAGGCGCTCGAGCACCAGCTCCAGTACCGGCCGCTGGAAGCGCAGCGACAGGCCGAAATCGCCGGTCAAGGCCTTGCCGAGATAGCGCAGATACTGGATCAGGACCGGATCGTCGAAGCCCATCGCCTTGCGGAAGGCGTCGATCTCGGCGCGGCTGGCGTCGGGCGACATCATCAGTGCGGCCGGGTCGCCCGCCAGGAACAGGCAGAAGAACACGATCGCCGAGACCCCGAGCAGGACGACGGCCGATTGCAGCAGGCGGTTGCCGAGGAAACGCAGCATGGCTCAGTCGACCCGCACTTGCGTCAGGCGGATGAGGCCGTCGCCGAGGAAATTGAAGCCGATCACCAGGGCCGCGATGACGAGGCCGGGATAGATCACCAGCCAGTCGGCGACCAGGAGATAGGAGCGCCCTTCGCCGATCAGGTTGCCGAGCGTCGGCACGGGCGGCTGCACGCCCAGGCCGAGGAAGCCAATCGAGGCTTCGAGCACGATCAGGCGGGGAAGATCGAGCGTCAGCAGCACGATCTGCGGCGTGATGATGTTGGGCAGGATATAGCGCAGCACGATGCGCAGGCGCGAGGCGCCGAGCGCGCGCGCCGCCTCGACATAATCGAGCTCGCGCACCTCCAGCGTGCGGGCGCGGGCGACGCGGGCGAAGATCGCCCAGCCGGTGACGCCGAGGACGATCACGACATTGGCGATGCTGGGCCCCAGCACCGCGATCACCAGCAGCACCAGCAGGATGAACGGGATCGAGAGCTGGATGTCGACGAGCCGCATGATGACGATGTCGGTCCAGCCGCCGGCATAACCCGCCAGCAGTCCGAGGCCGGTGCCGATCAGCGCCGAGATCAGCCCCGCGATCACGACGATGCCGAGGGAAAGCTGTGTCCCGGCCATGATCCGCACGAGCAGGTCGCGGCCGAGCTGGTCGGTGCCGAGCGGGTGCCATTGTCCCGAGACGATGGTTCCGGGCGGCTTGAAGGTCGCGGTCAGCACGCCCTTGATCGGGTCGAGCGCCCAGAGCTGCGGGCCGAGCACGGCCAGCAGCAGCACGGCGATCAGGAGTATTGCGCCGACCCAGCCATCGATGCCGGCGAAAGAGCGTCTCAGCTCCGGTGTCACGGACCGAACTTCAGGTCGAACAAGGGCAGGCGTGCATCGGGGCGTCCCTTGAAGACGAGCTCCTTGCGCGCCGCATAGAGCGAGTCTTCCTGGTAGAGCGTCAGCAGCGGCACACCCTCGACCATCTTGTCCTGGATCTCCAGCAGCACGGCCTTGCGCTTATCGGCGTCGACGATCTTGCGGCTCTGGTCGAGCAGCGTATCGAGCGCCGGCATCGAGACGGTCGAATAGGGCTCGCCCGTGCGCAGGATGGCGAAGAGCGCGGCGTCGGCGTCGAGCGTCTGGGTCGAGCCCCAGGCCAGCATGTAGATCGGCGCCTGCTTGCCGGCCGGAACCTGCTGCGCATAGACCGACCATTCCGGCACTTCGAGCTCGGCCTTGACGCCGATGGCGGCGAATTGCTGCGCGATCGCCTGGCCGACCTCGGCCGAGGAGATGTAGCGGCGCGGCACCTGCATCTTGATCGAGAAACCGTCGGGGTAGCCGGCTTCCGCCAGCAGCGCCTTGGCCTTGGCCGGATCGAAGGCTGGCGGCTCGATTGCCTTGTAGCCGAAATCGGCCGGGCTGGTCTGGCTCCCGGTCGCGGTGCCCAGACCCTTGAGGATCTCGGCGACGATGGTCTTGCGGTCGATCGCCATCGAAAGCGCACGCCGGACCTTGACGTCGGAGAGCGGCTTCTCCGTCGATTTCAGGCCGAGATAGATCGTCAGCCCGCCATTGCGGACCTGCTCGAGATTGAGCTCGGGGCTCGCCTTGACGAGGCTGACGAGCTCGGCCGGCACGCCTTCGATCAACTGCACCTCGCCGGAGACCAACGCCGCGATGCGGGCCGTCGCCTCGGGGATCGGCTTCCAGACGACGCGCCCGATCGTCGGCTTGCCGCGCCAGTAATCGGGATTGGCGACCATGACGACGCGGTCGTCCTGGACGAATTCGGTGACCTTGTAGGGCCCGGTGCCGACCGGCTTGCGGGCGAAGACGTCCTTGCCGACCTCGGCGATGTATTTCGGCGGCACGATATAGGCGGGGTAGCGGCTCATCCGCGTCGGCAGCAGCGGGTCGGGGCCGTTGGTGCGCACGCGCACGGTCAGCGGATCCACCACGTCGACGCCGACCACGGAACGGACATAGGAAATCGTCGGCGATTTGGCGTCGGGGTCGATCACGCGGTCGAAGGTGAATTTGACGGCGGTCGCGTCGAAGGCCTCGCCATTGTGGAATTTCACGCCGGGCCGGAGCTTGAACTCCCAGGTCGTGTCGTCGATCGCGGCCCAGGACAGGGCAAGGCCCGGGATCAGCTTCATCTCCGTGTCGCGCAAGATCAGCGTGTCGAAGACATTGTCGACCAGCGTGCCCGCCTCACGCAGGAAGCCGGGGTCGAGCGTCGCGGCGGACGCGGCGCGCCCGATCACGAGCTCGTTGGGGGCAGCGAGGACGGGCGATGCGGCGGCTGCCGCCAGCAGGCCCAGGCTCAGCACTCCAGATAGGATCCGTCGCATGGCAATCCCCTTTTTTATGGCGGCCTTGTCGGCTGTGCCAGAATTCCGTCGCGCTGCAGAATATATTCTGTAACATCGACCGCAAGAGATATTGCGTCTGAATTTGCGGCAGGCGGGAGAACGTTTGATGGGCAGATTAGCCGTGTTCCGGAAGGCTGTGACGAGGGCTCCGCGCCGTGCCACCGGGCGTTGCAGCCGCCCATTGCCAATCGCGCAGCGCCGCGACATCTTCCGCGCTTGCGCCGACGGAGCCGCTTCGTGAGCCTTGACCAATTGCCGATCGCGCCCAAGGGCGGCCTGACCGGGCATGTCGAAAGAACGCTCAAGCAGGCGCTGATGGAAGGCAGCCTGAAGCCCGGCGAAAGGCTGGTTGCGCGCGATCTTGCCGCACGGCTCGGTACCAGCCCCACCCCGGTCCGCGAGGCGCTGCTGAAGCTCGTCGCCAGCGGCGCGCTGGAGATGGCGCCGGCGCAGTCCTTCACCGTGCCGGCGCTCTCGCTCGAGGGCTATCGCGAGATCATCGACATCCGCATGGTGGTCGAGAGCTTGGCTGTCGAGCGCGCAACGCCGCTGTTGACCGAGCAGGATCTCGTCATGCTGCGGGACATCAACGAGCGCTTCAAGGATGCCCGGGCCCGCAACGCCGCACGCGAGGCCCTGCATGAGAACAAGGAATTCCGCTTGATGCTCTATGAGCGCGCGGCGATGCCGGCGCTCTATGCGGTGATCGAATCGCTCTGGCTCAAGATCGGGCCGAGCCTGAACTATCTCTTTCCGGTCGATTCCACCCGGCTGGGCGAGCCGCACAACCATGATCTGCTGCTGGAGGCGCTGGCCCGGCGCGACACCGAAAAGGCGGTCAGGCTGATCCGCAAGGCGATCGAGGACGGCGCGGCGGTGATCGGCGAACATTTCGCCGAAGATGAGCGGATTGGAGCTTCGGCTGCGGCAAGCCGTTTCCGCGCCGGCTGAGCCGAAACGGCCCGCAAACGGGTGGAGCGTCGATTTCGTCGATCGTCCAAGCGCGCATCTGCGAAACGCTCCGGCAGGTCAGGCGGCGGCGTGTGAACGCGTCGCCAGTGATGTCCCTTGTCTATTGGTGCCGTCATCAAGTGAGCGTCGATTCGAAATAACGAATTAAATTTTCGTATAGTTTTAATAAACCTAACTATAACTTCCACAGGACCGGCTTGATATTTGCGGATATGCCAACTTAAGCTGCCTTGCGTCCGCCGTGGATGCGTATGGCCGGCGATAAGTTATGGTAATTGCAGGGATAGTGTTCCTGGTCGGCATATTGATTGGGCTATCGTACGGCTATATCGCGATTCTGGCGGCCAGCGTCGTGTTGGCGGTCGCCATGGTGCTGCTATGGCTGATATTGGGCAGCCTCACGCTGTTCGGCATCTTCGTCCTGATCGGCTATCTTGCCGCGCTTCAGAGCGGCTATCTCCTCGGAGCCTATCTCGGCACGAAGGACGATGCGTGATCACCAGAACCAGATGGCGCGGCCGGCAGCCACGCAGAGCGAAATCCAGAACAGGATCGTGAAGCTGATCCAAATCAGCACGGTGGATAGCGATGGGCGAGGACGCCTGGACGCTGCACGGAGCATATCTGTTTCCCGATGAGCCAATTGGTTGATGCCATCGGAGAAGCAGCAAGATAGCCGCCGCATTGGTGCCTTGTGATGAGGGGAACGCACATCGGCGGCCCCTCATCTGGGGATCATGTCCAATAGGTTCCGTTACACCGCCTGCCTGACGAAATGGCCGGGCGCGACCTCGACCAGCGCCTGCGCCGGAGCGCGCCAGTCGAGCGTGCGGATCGGGCTCGGAATCTCGTCGATCGCGAGTTCGCGGCGCAGGGATCGCCGCGCCGGATCGGGCACCGGCACGGCCGAGAGCAGCTTGCGCGTATAGGGGTGGCGCGGATTGGCGAAGACGGCCTCGCGCGTGCCGAGTTCGACGATCTCGCCGAGATACATCACCGCAACGCGATGGCTCACCCGTTCGACCACCGCCATGTCATGCGAGATGAAGAGATAGGCGAGGCCGAATTCGGCCTGCAGGTCGAGCATCAGGTTGAGCACCTGCGCCTTGACGGAGACGTCGAGCGCCGAGACCGCCTCATCCGCCACGACCAGCTTGGGCGAGAGCGCGAGCGCACGCGCGATGGCGAGGCGCTGGCGCTGCCCGCCCGAGAACTCATGCGGGTAGCGCGTGCCCATGGCGGGCGACAGGCCGACGCGGCGCATCAGCTCCGCCACGCGCTCCCTGGCCTCGGCGCCCTTGGCGAGAGCATGGACGACGATCGGCTCGGCGATGGCCGCGCCCACGCTCTTGCGCGGGTTCAGGCTGGCGAAGGGATCCTGGAAGATCATCTGCATGTCGCGGCGGACATTGAGCAGGTCGCCCTTGCCGAAACCGGTGACGTCGCGGCCCTCGAAACGCACCGTGCCGGCCGTGGGCTCGATCAAGCGCAGGATCGAGCGCCCAGTCGTCGACTTGCCGCAGCCGGATTCGCCGACCAGCGCCAGCGTCTCGCCGCGCTGCAGCGTGAAGGAGACGTTCTCGACCGCATGGACCCGGCCGCGCAAACGCCCGAGCAGGCCGCCGCGAATGCCGAAGCGTGTCGTCAGGCCGGAGACCTCCAGCAGCGGCGCCTCTTCGGCCTTGACCGTGTCGGCGGCCTCGACAGGCTTGCCGCGCACCTCGCCATTATCGGGATCGATATGGGGGAAGCGCAGCGGCCTGCCATGCCCCTCCATGTCGCCCAGCCTGGGCACGGCGGCGAGCAGCGCCTTGGTGTAGCCGTGCACCGGCGTGTTGAAGACCTGTGGAGCAGGCGCATCCTCGAGCTTGCGCCCCTTCCACATCACCACGACGCGGTCGGCGATCTCGGCGACGACGCCCATGTCATGGGTGATGAAGAGCACCGACATGCCCTCCTCGTCCTGCAGCGTCTTGATCAGTTCGAGGATCTGCGCCTGGATCGTGACGTCGAGCGCGGTCGTCGGCTCGTCGGCGATCAGGAGTTTTGGCTTGCAGGCGAGCGCGGTCGCAATCATCACGCGCTGGCGCATGCCGCCGGACAGCTGGTGCGGATAGTTGCCGAAGCGCGTCTTGGCGGAGGGGATGCGCACCTTCTCCAGCATGCGCAGCGCCTCGGCCTCGGCCGCCGCCTTGTCGAGCCCGCGATGATAGCGCAGCGCCTCGCAGATCTGGTAGCCGACGGTCAGTACGGGATTCAGGCTGGTCATCGGCTCCTGGAAGATCATCGCGACATCATTGCCGCGGACCTTGCGCATCTCCTCTTCCGAGAGCGCCAGCAGGTCGCGGCCTTCGAGCGCGATCTTGCCTTCGATGCGGCCATTCGCGGCAGAGACGAGCCGCATGATCGAGAGCGCGGTAACCGATTTGCCCGAGCCGGATTCACCGACGATCGCGACGGTTTCGCCCGGCGCGACATCGAAGCTCAGATCTTCGATTGCCCAGCGCCATTGCCCGCCGACGCGAAAGGCCGTCTGCAGATTTTGGACGGAGAGGACAGGCCGGCTCATCGTTCGCCCTTCAGCTTGGGGTCGATGGCGTCGCGCAGACCGTCGCCGAGGATGTTGAGGGCGAAGACGATGATCAGGATGGCCAGGCTCGGCGCCAGCACGAGCCAGTAGCTGTCGAGGATGTTCTCGAAACCCTCGCGGATCATGCCGCCCCAGGTCGCGGTCGGCGGCTTGACGCCGAGCCCGATGAAGGCGAGCGAGGCCTCGGTGCGGATCGCGTTGGCGAGCCAGAGCGAGCCCATCACCAGGATCTCCGGGAAGATGTTGGGCAGGATATGGCCTGCCATGATCCGGACGTCGGAGAAGGCGAGCGCTCTTCCGGCCTCGATATAGTCGCGCTCCTTCACCGAGATCGTCGGCGCGCGGGCAATGCGGGCGAAGGAGGGGATCGAGGTCAGCGCGATCGCGATGGTGATGTTCTCCATCGAGGGGCCGAGCATGGCGACCAGGATCAGGCCGAGGATGAGCGAGGGGAAGGCGAGCAGGATGTCCATCGTCTGCATCACCACGACATCGAACTTCCCGCCATACCAGCCGGCCAGGATGCCGATCAGCGACCCCAGCACCAGCGCGATCACGGTTGAGGCGACGCCGATGACCAGCGAGATCCGCGCGCCGTAGAGCAGGCGGGAGAGGATGTCGCGGCCGAAATAATCGGTGCCGAGATAGTAGTCGTCATGCGGCGGCTGCAGCCGCGACAGGATGTTCTGCTCCAGCGGGTCATGCGGGGCGATGATGGGCGCGAGCACGGCGGCCAGGATCACCGCGACGACGATGACGAGGCCGACCCAGGAGGTCTTGTTGGCGTTGAAGGCGCCGATCGTGGCGGCAAGCCAGCGCAGCCGCGGCGGGGCGGCCTGGCCGGCATCATGGACCGAGGCGCTCATGACAACTTCACCCTTGGATCGACGAAGGCATAGGTCAGGTCGGTGGCGATGTTCACCAGCACGACGATCAGCGTGTAGATCACCATCATGCCCTGCAGCATGGTGTAGTCGCGCTGGTTCAGCGCGCCGACGATGAGCTTGCCCAGGCCCGGCCGGTTGAAGACGATCTCGGTCAGCACCGAATTGCCGATCAGGATGCCGAGATACAGGCCGACGATGGTGATGACCGGGATCAAGGCGTTGCGCAGCGCATGCCGCCACACGACGACATGCCAGGGCACGCCCTTGGCCCGGGCGCTGCGCACATAATCCTCCTGCATCACCTCGAGCATCGCCGAGCGCGCCACGCGGGTGATGTAGGCCGCCATGATCAATCCGAGATTGAGCGCCGGCAGCGCCATCGACTGGAACCAGGCGGAGGCCGAACCGGAGCGGGCGCTGATCACCGGGAACCAGCGCAGCATGATCGCAAACAGGATCAGCAGGATGATCGCCGAGACGAAGGGCGGGAAGGACAGGCCGAGCAGCGAGGCGATGCGCGTCACATAATCGGGCATGCGGTTGCGGTTGATCGCGGCCCAGACGCCGAGCGGCACGCCGATGGCGACGCCGATCAGCATGGAGACCACCGTCAGCTCCAGCGTCCAGGGCAGGACGGAGAGGATCTCCTGGATCACCGGCCGGCCGGTGACGAGCGAGACGCCCCAGTCACCCCGGATCGCACCGCTGAGGAAGGTCCAGTATTGCTCGATGAGAGATGCGTCGAGACCGAGCCGTGTCCGCATCGCCGCGATCGCGGTGGCGTCGGCCTGGTCGCCGAGGATGACCTGCGCCGGATCGCCCGGCACGATCCGCACCACGACGAAGACGAGGGAGAGCACGGCCCAGAGCGTGACGACCGCAAAGCCGAGCCGTTTGACGAGAAAGGCGCCCATGATGCCGCCATGTTGGAGGAGAAGGCGGCCCGTTGCGAGCCACCCGGTCTATCGAAATCCTATCGTATTCCGCCGCGCGTCATCCCGGACAAGCCGCGTAGCGGCGCCGATCCGGGATCCATCATAGGGCTATGCCGGCGCTCTAAGATGGATCCCGGATCTCCACTTCGCTACGTCCGGGATGACGGTGTTTCCGCACCCCGGACGCAAAGGTTCACTTGGTGAAACGCGTCGTCTCGAGCACCGGCGGGCCCAGGTTGAGCGAGGCCTTGAGGTCGTAGCCGAGGTCGAGGCTGTCCTTATAGGCCCAGAGCTGCATCATCTCGTTGACCGGGATCGCGCAGACCTCCTTGATGATCTTCTCCTGCGCCGTCTTCCAGAGCGCGAGCTGCTTGGCCTTGTCGGTTTCCGAGCGGGCCGCATCGATCTCGGCATCGGCGACCTTGCAGTGCGAGAAGTTCGTCACCGCCGTCGGCGTCTTCACGATCGCGCGCGAATGGAAGAACTGCGAGAGATAGACATCCGCAATGGGGAAGCGCGCCGCCTGGAAATGCACCACCTGCGACAGGTCCTGTCGGATCTGCTGGTGGAAGGTCGCGTGCTCCACCGGCTGGATCTCCAGCGTGATGCCGGCCCGCTTCAACAGCGCCTGTGTCGCCTCGGTGAAGCTCAGCATCGAGGGCAGCGTCGTGTTGATCGCCTTGACCGTGACGCCGTTGGGGAAGCCGGCCTCGGCCAGCAGCGCCTTCGACTTGGCGAGATCGAACGGGTAGAGCGGCGCCTTCTCGTCGGTGCCGAGATAGCCCGATGGCACCACCGAGACCGCCGGCCGGGAGATGTTCTTGCCGCGGAACTGCCAGATCGCGTTGCGGTCGATCGCATAGGCGATGGCTTGGCGGACCTTGAGGTTGTCGAGCGGCGGCTGGCTCATATTGAGATGCAGCATCGACATCTCGGCCGGGCCCATGGCGACGACCTTGACGCCTGGCAGCGCGTTCATGCGGTCGACCCAGGCCTGCTCCTGCCGGCCGAGCATCATGTCGAGCTCGCCGGACTGGAAGGCGAGATCGCGCGAGGAATCGGACGGGATGAAGCGGTAGAGGATCTCGGTCAGCTTCGGCTTGCCGCGGAAATAGTTCGGGTTGGCGACGAGCTTGGCGTATTGCTGTGGCACATATTCCTGGAACATGAACGGGCCGGTGCCGACAGGCTTCTTGGCGAAGCCTTCCTTGCCCAGCTCCTCGGCGGCCTTCTTACAGACCATGTTGCCGCCATGGTAATTCATGACGATGCCGAGCAGGCTCGGAATGGCCTGCTTCAGCGTGATCTTGACCGTGTATTTGTCGGGCGCCTCGACCTTGTCGAAGGCGGAGTAGTCGGAGGAGAAGGCCGAGGTTTCCTTGTTGGCGGCGCGGGCCAGCGAATAGACCGCGTCCTCCGCGGTGAACTCACCATAGTTGTGATGGCACTGCACGCCCTGGCGCAGCTTGAAGGTCCATTCCTTGCCGTCGGTCGAGGAGGTCCAGCTTTCGGCCAGATCAGGCTCCATGAATTCCGGCGAGAGCTCGCCCGGCTTGATCCGGACAAGGCCGTTGAACATCCATTGCAGCATCGCCTTGCCGGGCGTGCCGGAGTTCAGATGCGGATCGAGCACGCCAGCATCGGTGCTTTGCATGCCGACGGTCAGCACCGTCTTCTGAGCCAGTGCGGGCGAGCCCAACAAGGCCCCCGCGAGCGCGGCGGCGATCACCAGTCCGGTTTTTTTCATCGTTATTCCCCTGCTTTTCTTGGGTATTCGATTTTCTTGGATATTCGATGCGGCCGGCGGTTTCGCCGACACCTGCCCGCAATCTTCGGGCCAAGATCTTCGCGCCGTGCCCGTCTAAAGCGTATCCTCCAGCCGGCAATTCACCAGCAATTCCGCGACTGATGCATTGTTAGGCAGAGCGAGGACAGTAGCAACCAATTGCGCGAGATCGCCCGGTTGCGTCATGTCCTGGCGGTTCATCGCATTGCTCGCGGCCGTCATGTCGGTGGGTACGAAGGAGGGGCAGAGCGCGGTTGCCCGCACGCCCTTGTCCCAGGAGATCCGGCGCGCCGCATGGGTCAGCGCCACCATCGCATGCTTGGTCATGTTGTAGGCGACGGCATCGTTGCGCACGCGCTTGCCCGACATCGAGGCGATGTTGATGATGCGCCCGGCCCCGCTCGCTTCCAGATGCGGCAGCGCGCAATGGATCAGGCTGAGCGGCCCCTTGCAGTTCACGGCCCAGATCGCGTCGAGTACCGCCTCGTCCGGTGCGCGCAAGGTGATGGCGCTGTGCATGCCGGCATTGTTGACGAGCCCGTCGATCCGGCCGAAGCGCGCAACCGCTGCATCCGTCCAGGCCCGGTGCGTCGCCCAGTCCTGCGCATCATAGCGCGCGATATGGATGCGGGTTTCGTCCCAATCGGCGCTCATCGCCTTGAGCGAAGCGAGATCGCGCCCGCCCAGGCTCAAGGCATAGCCTTGCTCATAGAGCGCCTGCGCCACCGCGCGGCCGATGCCGCGATTGGCGCCGGAGATCAGGATCACGCGTTCGGTGGGGGCAAGCATCGGACAGTCCTCTAGCCGTGCAGGGTCAGCGCGGAGTCTGGGGCGGTGGAGCCGGCGAAGCGGCCTAGCCTGAAGGGGCTGAGATCGAAGCGCGGCTGCCGCATCAGCGCAAGATCGGCAAGGATTTCGCCGGTGATCGGACCGATGCCGAAGCCATGCCCGGAAAAACCTGCTGCGACGACCAAGCCGTCGATCCCGGTATGAGCATCGATCGCCGGGAGCGCGTCGGGCGTGAGATCGATCAGCCCGCCCCAGATCCGCGAGACTCCGGCATCCGCCATAACTGGTAGAACCTGCGTCACCCGATCGATCAAGGTGGCGATGTCGGCTGCGCGCGGTGCGAGAGTGTCGGGGCTCCAGGAGCCGGGCTCATGCGGCCAGTCGCCGATGCCGGTGGTGACGCGCAAGCGCCCGTCGACCTCTTGCCGGCCGGCTGCATCGGCATTGGCGACGCCGAAAACCTGCTCGAACAAGGGCGGCAGCGGCACGCTCTGCAGGACGCAGACCAGCCTGATCCGCAGGGGCAGGTCGAGCCCGAGCGGCCGCAGCAGTTCGGGCGCATGGATGCCTGTCGCCAGGATGACGCGCCCGGCGGAGACGATCTCGCCATCATTCGTCTCGACGCCGCTGATCGTATCGCCGGAGCGGATCAGCGCCCGCACGCCGACGCCGTCGCGGATCACCGCGCCATGGCGTGCGGCCGCTGCGGCGAGGGCTCGCACGGCCGGAATCGGGTCGGCATGGCCATCGCCCGGACAGAAGGATGCGGCGAGGATCGATGGCGCAATTGCCGGCGCGATCGCACGGATCGCGGCATTGTCCGGTAGGTACTCGATCTCGAGTCCATGCCCGCGCTGCTGGACGACGAGCTCGCGGATCACCTCGACTTCCGCTTCCGTCCGCGCCAGGCGCAGATTGCCGCGCCGGCGGTAGCCGGTCGCGGCCTCGAGCTCCTCGTCGAGCCCGCTCCAGCGCGCCACCGCAGCCTTCGCCAGCGGCAATTCGGCCGGGTCGCGGCCCGATTGCCTGACGCCGCCGAGCGTCCAGCCCGACGCCATCGCCGCGAGGCTGCGCGCCTCGAACAGCGTCACGGAATGGCCGGCGCGCGCGATCTCATAGGCCGCCGCCGCGCCGCTGATCCCTCCTCCGACGATGACGACGTCAGGCATCGGGCCAAACCTCAGGAGAGGTCGACGCTGATGCGCTTTTCGGCCTCGTCGGGCTTGCGGCGCTTATAGGCGGTGACCTCGAACTCGACCTTGAGCTCGGGCTGGCCGAGCGGCGTGCAGGTTGTGGTGTTGGCGGGGTCGATGCCCCTGAACTTGCGCCCGACGACCTCGTTGACCTCTTCCATATCGGCGATATCGGGCACGAAGACCTTGATCGCGACGACGTCCTTCAGTGAGGCGTTCACGGCGGCGAGCGCGCCCTCGATATTGCTGAAGGCCTGCTCGGCCTGGCCCTTGGCATCGCTGGCGATGGCGCGGGTCTTGTAGTTGCGGCCGGCGGTGTTGGAGACGAAGATCATGTCGCCGGCGACGACGACCCGCGAGTAGCTGTTCAAATCCTCATATTTGCTGCCGGATTTGACTTTGATGATCTCGCTCACGGGAGGCCTCCTTCAGGCATGGTGCGCCGGGCTCGACGGGTTTCGTCATGCGGCCGGCGATCTGTTGGCCGGCTCGAGAGAGCGGCTTGGTGTATACCATTCAAGCCTTTCACTGCTGTCAAGACGATCAAACGCGAGGCCAGGCGGCGCCGAGCCGTGTTCGGTGAGACGGTTTTTGCCCGTAGCGGCCCGCGTTTGGCGGTGCGCGAGGCCGATCCGCTCGAAAACAGCTTTCTCCGCGGCGTGGTTGGCTCGGCCGATTATTTCGTGATGGCATCCATGACGGAGAAGAATAGGCTGCCTGTGGTTGTCGGCTCCGGTCGATCGCCGTGATGCAATGGCACGCCCGATGCAGGGCGCGCTGCGCCAGCCGAGGGCCACGATTGACAGTTTGGTATACACCAATCCATGCTGGCTTCAGGCTGATAAAAAAGGGGATTTCCGATGACGATGATTTCGCGCCGCGCCCTCCTTGCCGCCGGGGCTAGCTTGCCGCTGGTCCGAGGCTCCGCCTTTGCGCAAGCCTCAGGGAAAGTGCTGCGCTTCGGCCTGTCGAGCTTTCCGCCGAGCATGCAGCCCTGGGTCCATACCGGCACCGCCGCGTTGACGGTCAAGCTCTTGATCTTCCGCGGCCTGACCGGCTTCGACGAGAACGGCGAGGCCAGGCCCGAACTCGCGGAATCCTGGACGCAGGACGGACCGACCGGCTGGCTCTTCAAATTGCGCCAGGCCACCTTCCACAACGGCAAGCCGGTCACGGCCGAGGATGTGAAGTGGACGCTGGAGCAGGTCGCGGCGCCAACCTCGACGGCCTTCCTCAAAGCCGAGTTCGGCGGTGTCGAGCGCATCGAGACACCCGATCAGCGCACCGTGCGCATCGTCATGAAGGAGCCCACCGCCACATTGCCGATCTGGCTGGCGAGCCCGCATATGCCGATCATCGCCAAGGACTCGATCGAGGGCCGGACCGGTCTGGGCGTCGGCGCCGGGCCGTTCATGCTGAAGGATCAGGAACGCGGCGTCTCGATCGAGGTCGCGAAGTTCGACAAATACTACAAGCCCGGCCTGCCCAAGCTCGCCGGCGTGAAGCTCGTCGCCTATGCCGACGAGAACCTGCGTGTCGCGGCACTGCAGGCCGGCGATATCGACCTGATCGAATATGTGCCCTGGCAGCATATGGGCGTGATCGAGAAGGATCCGCGCCTGACGCTGGTTGCCGCCGACGGCCCCTTCATGGGGCTGAACTTCAATGGCGGCAGCGGGCCGTTCAAGGATGTGCGCCTGCGCCAGGCGGTCGCCCATGCCATCCGCCGTGAGGAGATCGTCCAGGCGGCCTTCTTCGGCCGCGGCAGCAAGCTGGAGAGCATCCCGATCCCGCCCTCGAGCCCCTATTTCGACAAGGCCCGCTCGGAGTTCTGGAGCTACAATCCCGACAAGGCGAAGAAGCTGATGGCCGATGCCGGGTTCGCCAAGGGCTTCTCCTGCACCCTGCTCTCGACGGCCCAGTACGGCATGCACAAATCCACCGCCGAGGTCGTGCAGGCCCATCTCGGCGAGATCGGCATCGAGGTGAAGCTCAACCTGCCGGACTGGGCAGGGCGCGTCGATGCCGCCGGCAAGGGCCGCTACGAGTTCATGATCCAGGGCACGGCCGCCGACAACAACGATCCCGACGGCCTCGCGCCCTTGATCGACGGCGAACTGCCGGCGAACATGGCGCGCAGCTGGCAGATGCCGACGCCCGAAATCCACGCCCTCTTCGTCAAGGGCCGCTCGGAGTTCGATCCCGCCAAGCGCAAGGTGATCTATGCCGAGCTCGAAAGGGTCGCACAGCAGCAGGCGCCACTGGTCGGCCTCGCCTGGCGCTCGCAGGGCTACGGCATGGTCAAGGGCGTGACCGGCTTCAAGAGCCTGCCCGGCGGCACGAACTTCTTCTCAGCCTATTCGATGGAAGAGACCTCGTTCTCCTGAGGCTGCAACCGTCATTCTCGGGCGGCGCGAAGCGCCGACCCGAGAATCTCTTGCAGGAGATGCTCGGGTCACGCCCGAGCATGACGCGCTTTGCTCACCCCGCCCGCGTCGTCCGCTCCAGTCGCGCGAAACGCTCCAGCCGGAACGGCTTGGCGTCGATCATCGAGGTTTTGCCTGCGACGAGATCGGCGATCAGCCGGCCCGCTCCCGGGCCGATGCCGAAGCCATGGCCGGAGAAACCGCTGGCGATGAAGAAGCCGGGCAGGCGCGGCACTTCGCCGATCACCGGCACGGCGTCGGGCGTCGCATCGACGAAGCCGCCCCAGGCCTGCGCGACCTTCATGCCCTTGAAGGCGGGGAAAGCCGCGACGAGATTGGCCTGCGCCTCGCTCAGGATCGAGTCGTAAGGCGCCGGATCGAGCACGCGGGTTTTTTCAAAGGGCGTCGTCTCGTCGAGCGCCCAGCGCCGCGTCGTCTTCGCCTCCTCCAGGAAGCGCTGGCCGAGCCGGAGCTTCAATTCGTGCCGCTGCTTGACGAGGGAGGGCAGGAAATCGGTCATCAGGCGGAAACTGTCGGGTACGATCTCGGCCACGCTCGCGCCGCGATGGGCGATGGTGTAGCCGCCGTCCTGGCGCTTGCGGAAGGCGAAGTCGGAGCCGCCGACGGCATGGGTCGGCGGGCCGTCGAGGGGCTCGGTGCGCAGGACCGAGCCCAGCACCTTGAGCTGCGGGAAGTCGATGCCGAGATTGCCGAGGAAGAGCCGCGACCAGGCGCCACCGGCGAGCACGACGCGCTGGCAGGCGATCGTGCCGCGCTCCGTCACCACCGCGCTGACCCGGCCGGCCTTGGTCTCGATGCCGCGCACGGCGCAGCGCGTCAGAACCTGCCCGCCAAGCCGCTGCAGCGCGCGCGCCATGGCCGGCACAGCCTTTTGCGGCTCGGCGCGCGCATCGCTCGGCGTGAACAGGGCGCCTGCGAAAGCGCGCTTGCAGCCGGGCAGCACGCTTTCGATCTCGCGCGAGCTCAGCAGGCGTGAATCGAGCTGGTACTGCTTGGCATGGTCGAGCCAGGCCTCGTGCTCGGCGAGCTTGCCGGGCGTATCGGCGACATAGACGATGCCGGAGCGCGTGAAGCCGGTATCGCCGCCGACCAGCTTGTCCATCTCCGACCAGAGCCGCATGCTCTCCAGCCCGAGCGGGATTTCGCTGGCGTCGCGGCCCATGATCCGGACCCAGCCCCAGTTGCGCCCGGACTGTTCGTGGCCGACCTCGCCCTTCTCGCAGACGGTGACGGAAACCCCCTCCTTGGCCAGGAAGATCGCCGTCATGATGCCGATGATGCCGCCGCCGATGACGACGACATCGCTGCTCGTAGGCAATGTGGCGTCGGGGTCGATCGTCTCGATGGTGATGCCCATCAGATGGTCTCCCCGGCCGGAGGAAATGAGCCGGCTTCGCGGCGGGGGCGGGGCATCAGCGGCGGCATGGTCAGTCCTGCGGGGTCGGCGTGGAATTGCGGAAGACGACGTGGTGGGGGTGGTTCACCGATTTCATGTACTCGATCGGCGCGCCGCCGCCGTCGCGCGCCACCAGCCTCAGCACGAGGGTGGGCGAGCCGGGCTTGAGCGAGAGCAGGCGGGCTTCCATGTCGGTCGCGGTACCGACGCCGATCTCGCGATCGCGGGCGCTGGCCTCGACGCCGTAGCGGGCCTTCAGCAGCGCGTAGAGCGACTGCCCGGCGACGAGATCCTCCGCGACCAGCCCGGCGAAGCGCGCGGCCGGCAGATAGCTCGTCTCGATGCAGAACGGTTCGTCATTCACCGTGCGCAGCCGGCGGAACATGATGAGGTCGGCGCCAGCAGCGAGATCGAGCCGGCGGGCGATGCTCTCGGTCGCCGCTTCCTCGCCGAAATGCAGCAGCTTGTTGCCGGGACTGCCGCCGGAGTTGCGGATGATCCGGGTGATGCCGAGCGAGGAGCTGACCTCGATCGGGCGCGTGACCTGGACCAGGGGGACACGCGTGCCGCTGGTGCCGTTGCGCTCCAGCACATTGCGCTCGACCAGCTTGTCGATAGCCTTGCGCACGGTCATGCGGTTGATGCGCAGCGTGTCCGCCAGAACGCGCTCGGACGGAATCCGGTCTCCCGGGCCGTAATCGGGCCCGTTGATGAGGTCGAGCAGGTAGTCCTGCACCTCGACATAGATCGGCTTGGCCCGCTTCACGGGTTCGCGCATGGCTGGCGTCTCTCGAATTCCCGTCGTCGCGTTGAACTGGGATAGAGCATCGGCCCGAAAAGTGGAATCCGGTTTTCGGAAGAAGCCGATGCAAAATCAAGGAGCTACAGCATCGGACCGAATACGATATTCGGTCCGATGCTGTAGCGCCCGGTTCCCATCACTGGAAGCCGAAAAACACGCCAGACCAACCCAGGTGACGACATATCCTGGTTGATTGGACTATGCTTGACAGCAATTGGTATAGCTGATTGGTATACACCAATTCTCGCTCGTCAGGAAGTGGCTTGCTCTCATGTCCATCGCTTACGACCGCGCCCGCGTGCTGGACGGCCTCGCGCAGACGCAGGCTGCGGTTCCCGAGGCTTTCGCGCTCGGCCGCAAGCTCGCCGCCGGCGTCGACAGGATCTATCTCGTCGCCGCGGGCTCGGCCAACCGCGCCATGCTCGGCATCGCATACTGGCTCGAGCATTATTCGCCCGGCATCGAGGTGCGCCGCTACTTCCCGGCCGAGTTCATGGCGATCGATCCGCCCCGGCTCGATGGCCGTACAGTGGTGCTGCTCGCCTCGAAATCGGGCACGACGCCGGAGACGGTCGCCGCCGCGCACTTCCTGAAGGACAAGCCCTGCCAGGTCGTGGCCTTCAGCCAATATGCCGACAAGCCGCTGGCGCAGGCCGTGCCGCAGCATTTCATCGTCGGTGACACCAGCGAATCCTTCATCGCCATGTTCATGCTGATGCAGGCTCTGGTCGGTGGCATCATGACGGAGAAGGAAGGCTGGCCGCTCGGCGACAAGCTGCTCGCCTCGCTCGACGCCTTGCCGCGCGCGATTGCCGACGCGGCCGAGCAGAACGAGGAGCGCGCCGCGGCCGATGCGGCGCTCTACGCCAAGGACCGGAATTTCTATCACGTCGCCTCGGGGCCGGGCTTCACCACGGCCTATGTCTTCGGCGTCTGCATCCTGATGGAGATGCTCTGGCTGCACAGCTACCCGATCGAGGCGGCCGAGTTCTTCCACGGCCCCTTCGAGATCGTCGACCGCTCGACGCCGCTGATCCTGATCACCGGCGAGGATCCGAGCCGCCCGCTGATGGAGCGCGTCTCGAGCTTCTGCGACACCTATGCCGAGCGCGTGATGAAATATGATTCCCGCGATTTCGCGATGAAAGGCATCGCGCCTGAAATCCGCCCGATCGTGGCGCCCTATATCCTGCAATCGGCGCTGAAGCGCTTGTCGGTGCATCTCTCGGTGCTGCACAACCAGCCGCTGACGACCCGCCGCTATATGTGGAAAGTGGCTTACTGAGCGGAGCGCGGCGATGGCCCACAGGCTGCTCGGCCTCGGCGACAATACGGTCGACACCTATGTCGATCGGGGTCTGCAGTTTCCCGGCGGCAACGCCGTCAATGTCGCCGTGCTCGCCCGCAGGCTTGGCGCGCAGGCCGGCTATCTCGGCTGCATCGGCACGGACGTGGCTGGCATGCTGTTGGTCGATGCCTTGCGGCAGGAGGGCGTCGATACCGCGCAGTGCCGCGTTCTGCCCGGCGGCAATGCGCGCGCCTTCATCGGCCATGACGGCAATGACCGCCGCTTCCTGCGCTCGGAGCGCGGCGTGCGCGGGCAATGGGGTGGCTTCGGCGCTGAAGACCTCGCTTATATAGCGGGCTTCGATCTCGTCCATTCCAGCGTCTATAGCGAGCTGGAGGCCGAGCTTGAGACGATACGAGGCGCCGCCCGCCTGCTGTCCTATGACTTCTCCGAGCGCTGGACCGACGCCAATCTGGCGGCGACGCTGCCGGCGCTCGACATCGCCTTCCTGTCCTTTCCCAATAGCTCGGATGCGGAGTGCCGCGCATTGCTGGAGCGCTGCGTCGGTCAAGGCGCAAGGATCGCGGTCGTGACCCGGGGCGCGCAGGGTTCAATGGCCTTGTCGGACGGCGCCTTCCACGCGCAGGGCATCAGCGAAGCGCGCATCGTCGATACGTTGGGCGCTGGAGACGGCTTCATCGCCGCCTTCATCCTGCGCCTGCTGCATGGCGCGGGTCTGGATGAGGCGCTTGCCGCCGGCGCCGATCACGCCGCTATGGTCTGCGGATATCAAGGCGGCTTCGGCCACGGCGCGGCATGGTCGATGCCGCCCTGCACGGCGAGAGCAGGATGCGAAAAAGTGGGCACCGGTTTTTCGCATTGATCCTGCTCTCACTTTTAGATGAGAGACGGATTCAGATGTCAGATGGGATCACTTCGTGAGCCCATCTGACATCATCCGGCTCTAGAGCATGACATCGAACTGAGGGCGGGAGTGGCTTCATGGCTTGGCGGATCGGGATCGATTCCGGGGGAACTTTTACCGACGTCTGTCTGTTCGACGACGCGACCGGCGAGGTGTCGGTCTGGAAAGTGCCCTCCACGCCGGATGATCCCTCCCGCGCGATTGCGCGCGGCACGCAGGAAGGCACCGAACGCGTCGGCGCCAAGCCCAGCGAAGTCGCCTATTTCGGCCATGGCACCACGGTCGGCACCAATGCCCTGATCCAGCATCGCGGCGTCAAGACCGGTCTCATCACCACCGAGGGCTTCCGCGATCTGATCGAGATTGGCCGCCAGAAGCGCCCCGATCTCTACGATCTCCAGGCCGACAAGGCGCCGCCCCTGGTGACCCGTGATCTGCGCTTTGGTGTCTCGGAACGCCTGCGCCATGACGGTTCGGTCGAGATTCCGCTCGACGAAGAGGGCGTGCGGGTTGCCGCCCGTGCGCTGAAAGCGGCCGGCGTCAAGGCGGTGGCGATCGGCTTCCTCTATGGCTTCGTGAACCCCGCCCATGAGCAGGCCGCCAAGCGCATCGTCGCCGAGGAATTTCCGGAGGCTTTCATCTGTGCCTCGCATGAGGTCGCGCCCGAGTTCCGCGAATATGAGCGCATCTCGACTGCGGTGGTGAACGCCTATCTCGGCCCGGTCATGCAGGGCTATATCCACCGCCTTGCCGACCGGCTGATGGAGCTCGGCGTCACCACGACACCGCATCTGACGCAGTCCAATGGCGGCGTCATCGGCTTCGACATGGCCGCCCGCCTGCCGGTGCGCACCGTGCTGTCGGGGCCGTCCACCGGCGTCGTCGCCGCGCAGGCGATCGGCCAGATGACCGGTATCGAAAACCTGATCACCTTCGACATGGGCGGCACCTCTTCGGACGTCGCGCTATTGCGCGGCGGCGAGGCGAAGTTCGCCAGCGACGCGATCGTCCACGGTTACCCGATCAAGGCGCCGATGCTCGACATCCACACCGTCGGGGCCGGCGGCGGCTCGCTCGCCGCGATCGATTCCGGCGGTTTGCTCAAGGTCGGCCCGCGCAGTGCCGGCGCCGATCCCGGCCCGGTCTGCTATGGTCGCGGTGCGACCGAGCCCGCCGTCACCGACGCCAATGTCGTGCTGCAGACGCTGAACCCGACCCATCTGCTCGGTGGCCGCATGCCGATCCGGCAGGATCTCTCGAAGCAGGCTATCGGCCGGCTCGCCGACCAGCTCGGCCTCGACCTCATGGCCACCGCCCAGGGCATCATCTCGGTCGTCACCGCCAACATGGCCAAGGCGATCCGCGTCGTCTCGGTCCAGCGCGGGCACGATCCGCGCGACTATGCGCTCGTCGCCTTCGGCGGCGCCGGTCCGCTGCATGCGGCGCGGCTCGCCCGCGAATTGGAGATGAAGCGCATCGTCGTGCCGCGCAATCCCGGCATCGGCTGCGCGCTCGGCCTGCTGCTGACCGATCTGCGCGCCAATTTCGCCACCACCCGCCTCGCCACATTGGGTGACGGTCTGGTCGGCGCGATGACGGAGGCCTATGCCGGCCTGGTCGCGCAGGGCGAGCACTGGTTCGCCGAGGAGAAGGTTGCGCCCAGCGACCGCAAGCTCCGGCGCACGGCGGATTTGCGCTATCAGGGCCAGAATTACGAATTGTCGATCGACGTGCCGGAAGGCCCGATCTCGAGCGCGACCATCGCGGCCCTGGCCGATGGCTTCGCCGAGGCGCATAGGCGGCTCTACGGCTTCGTCGCCGAAGGCGAGGCGGTGCAGCTCGTGACCTACCGTGTCGAGGCGATCGGCTTCGTGCCCAAGGCGCAGTTCCGGCCGCAAGCCGATGCCGGGCCGGAATCGGATCATGCGATCATCGGCAGCCGCGAGGTCTGGTTCCCCGAGGCCGGCGGCTTCGTGGCGTGCAAGATCTATGATCGCGACAAGCTGAAATCCGGCAACGTCATTGCGGGGCCCGCGATCATCGAGCAGATGGATTCGACCACCGTGCTGCTGCCGGGGATGATCGCGACCGTCGAACCCTATCTCAACCTGATCCTGGAGACGCCGTGATGAACGCCACCGCCACCGTCACCGTCGATCCGATCACCGTCGAGGTCATCGGCTCCTCCTTCGCCTCGATCACTGAGGAAATGGGCGAGGCGCTCGTCAAGGCGAGCTATTCCACCAACATCAAGGAGCGCCGCGACTGCTCGACCGCGCTTTTCGACATCGCCGGCGACACGCTCTGCCAGGCCGAGCATATCCCGATGCATCTCGGCTCCTTCATCGGCATCATTCCGCATATCCTGAAGCGCCATCCCGTCGCCGAGATGAAGCCCGGCGACGTCTTCATCGGCAATGACGCCTATGAGGGCGGCGGCACCCATCTGCCCGATATCGTCCTGGCCGAGCCGATCTTCCATGACGGCGCGATGGTCGCCTGGGCGGTCAATACCGCCCACCATGCCGATTTCGCCGATCGCGGCCACGCCCATATCTACCAGGAAGGCCTGCGCATTCCGCCGATCCGGCTTTATGACGGCGGCGTTTTGATGAAGGACGTGCAGGAATTGATCCTGCTCAACTGCCAGGTGCCGCGCGAGCGGCTTTCGGACCTGCGCGCCCAGATGGCGGCAAACCGCCTCGGCGTCGAGCGCGTGCGGGCGCTCTGCGACAAATATGGACGCTCGACCGTGCTTTCTGCCGGTAAGGCGCTGCAGGATTATGCCGAGCGCAAGATGCGCGCCGGGATCAAGTCGATCCCCGACGGGGTCTATCTTTTCGAGGATTATTTCGACAATCCCGAAATCGACGAGCCGATGACGTTCTCGGTCGCGATCACGGTCGCGGGTGAGGAGATGAAGCTCGCTTTCGAATCCCCGCCGCAGGCGCGCGCCGGCTTCAACATGGTCTACACAGCGCTGCTCTCGACGGTCTATTACGCGGTCAAAACCGTGGCCGACCCGACGATCCCGCCCAATGCCGGCCTCGCCCGGCCGCTGACCGTCACAGCGAAGGAGGGCACGGTGCTGAACTGCGTCCACCCGGCGGCGGTGAACGGGCGCATCGCGGCCTGCCAGCGCGTCGTCGACCTGATCCATGGGGCGCTCGCGCAGGCTGTGCCAGAGCGTGTGATCGCCGCCTGCTGCGGCACGGCGGCGTCGGCGACATTCGCAGGCGAGATGCCGGGCTCCGGTCAGCTCTGGGTCTATCTGGAGACGATCGGCGGCGGTTCCGGCGCGCGCGCGACAAAAGATGGTCTCGACGGCGTCCATGTCCATATGACCAACACCTCGAACCTCCCGGTTGAGGCGCTGGAGGTCGAATATCCGCTGACGCTGCTGCGCTACGAACTTGTCGACGGTTCCGGCGGCCAGGGCCGCCATCGCGGCGGCATGGGCCTGCGCCGCGTCTACCGCGCCGAGGCTCCTTGCCGCCTCAATGTCGACAATTCCCGCCTGAACTCGCGTCCCTGGGGCATCGCCGGCGGCGAATCCGGGCAGGGTGGCTCCTTTGTCTTCAGTGATGGCGTCGGCCCCTTCGTCAGGGGCGACGGCGCGCTGGAAGCGGGGCAGATCGTCGAGATCATCACACCGGGGGCTGGCGGCTACGGCCCGCCATCGGAGCGCGCTGCGGAGGACAAGGCCCGTGATATTGCCGAGGGGCGGCGGCTGCCGGCTTAAAGCCGGATGGTTTCAGACGGGATCCAAAAGTGATCCCGCCCGAAATCTAAAACCGTCTCTCATCGAAGAGTTAGAGCATGATGTCGTCCGAAAACCGGTTCCCACTTTTCGGCATCATGCTCTGAGCGCGGTCACAGGCGCATGCCGCCGTCGACGGCGATCTCGGCGCCGTTGATATAGGCGCCCTCGGGCGAGCACAGCAGCCGCGCGATGCCGGCGCAGTCCTGTGGCGCGCCGATCCGTCCGAGCGGGATGCGCTCCAGCGCGAGCGCCTCGCGGCCGGGCTCGGCCAGGACCGCGCGGTTGCGTTCCGTGCGGATCGCGCCGGGCTGGATGATGTTGCAGGTCACGTCCGGCGCACGCAGCGTGCGGGCGAGGGTGAGGATCATGCTGGTCTGCGCCGCCTTGGTCGCGGCGTAGTAGAGGCAGTCGGCATTGGCGCGCGCCTCCTGCACCGAGCCGATCGCGATGATCCTGCCGAAGCCGCGCGCGACCATGCCGGGCAGGAAGCTCCTGATCAACCGTACGGTCGCGTGCAGATTGACCTCGCTCTGGACCCGCAGGGCCTTCTCGCTGATCGCATCCCAGCTCTCGCGGATTTCCACGGAGGCGCAGAGCACGAGGATATCGGGCTCATATCCGCGCGCCCGAAGTTCCGTCAGCATGGCGGCGGGCGCCAGCGGTTCGGCGAGATCGGCGATCAGGCTGGAGGCCGAGGCTCCGCTGCCGAGAAGCGCCGCTGTCGCGGCCTGGGCCGCCTCCCGGTCGCGATCATGCAGGATCGCATGGGCGCCGGCTTCCGCCAGCGCTGTCGCGATTGCCAGTCCGATTCCGCGCGCTCCGCCCGTGACGAGGGCGACGCGTCCTGACAGCGTCTCGCCCATCAGCCGAGCAGCGGCTTCACGCGCTTCACCGCGTCGTCCATCGCCTGTTGCGCCGGCTTGATGCCGAGCACGGCGGCCTGCGTCTCCTCCAGGAAGATGTCGTGGGCGCGGGCCTGCTCGTCGAAGGCGGGCAGATGGATACGCGAGGCCTTGAGCGCGGCGGCCTCATCGGCGGCATAGGGCATCGCGGCTTTCAGCTTCTCGTCGGTATAGGTCGAAACCCGCGTCGGGCCGTTGCCGTTCAGGGCCATGGCCAAGGTCCCGGCCTTGGACGACAGCGCCCGGATCATCTCCCAGCTCAGCGGCTTCTGCTTCGCGTTCTTCGGGATCACCAGTGACCAGAATTCGGTCGTCGGTGCGTAAGCGACCTTGCCTGCGAGGTCCGAAGCCATCGGCGGCAGCAGCGATTTGAAACGGCCGCCATATTTGCCCTTGGCCGGGTCGTTATAGGTCACGAGCCGGGCGAAGGGGTTGATCGTCATCGCGGCGCGGCCCTGCTGCATCCAGGTCGTGATCTCCTCATTGTTCACCGTCGCGAAATTGCGCGGCAGCACGCCGGCCTTGTAGAAATCGGCCAGCAGCGTCAGCGCCTTGACCATGCCTGGCTCATTGGCGACGAGCTTGCCGTCGGGGGTCATGTAGTCGCCGCCGAGACAGCGCGCGAGCGTCAGGAAATTCGAGGCGAAGACGGCAGTGAAGGCGAGGCCGTTCACCTGCGTGCCGTCGTCGCGCTTGAAGGTCAGCTTGCGGGCAAGCTCGGCCAATTCCTCGAAGCTCGCCGGCAGCTTGCTGACGCCACGCTCCTCCAGGATCGCCTCGTTGTAGATCAGCGCGTTGGTGGCGTGGCGGACGGGGATGCCGTGCAGCGCGCCATCGAGCTTCATCGGCGCGATCAGGCCGGGTGCGAAATCATCCATCGCCTCGATGGCCGAATCCTTCAGCAGGGCGTCGAGCGGCTCGAACAGCTTGAGATTGCGCGGCACGGCCCGCCCGTTGAGCAGATAGGCGACGTCGATCGTGGTCTCGCCCAGCGTCGCCTCGCGCAGCAGCCGCTCATGGATGGCGTTGACGTCGCCGAAGGTGACCCAGTTGACGGTTGCGCCGGATTGCTTGCGCCAGGCCTCGGTTGCGTCGCCGCCCGGCCCGGTCGTGGCCGAGGTTTGGTGGACGCGGTGGCCGAGTGCGGTGACGGTTTTTGCCTGGGCGCAGGCGATGCGCGGCAAGGCAAGCGAGGCCGCGGCGCCGCCCGAGATCAGGCCGAATGCGCGGCGGGAGATGGATCTGGTCATGGCTTTTCCTCCGAGGTTTGGCTCGCGCTGTCTCGCGCGTTGTGATGTGTTCGATCTCAGGCCGGCAGCAGCGGCTGCACGCGCTTGACCAGCGAGGCCATCGCCTCCTCCGGCGTCTTCAGTCCGAGCACGGCGGCTTCCGCCTCTTCCTTGAACAGGTCGCCGGCACGTGCGGCTTCGTCGAAGGCGGGCATCGGTACGCGCGCCACCTTCAGCACCTTCAGCTCCTCGGCCGCATAGGGCACGGTGCCGGCGAAGCCTGCATCGGCATAGGTCGAGGCGCGCACCGGGCCATTGCCGTTGAGCGCGGCCTTCAGCGTCGCTTCCTTCGAGACCATAGCCTTGATGAAGCTCCAGGAGAGCTCCTTGCGCCTGGCGTTCCTGGGGATGACGAGACCCCAGAACTCGACCTTGGCGGGCGCGGCATCGTATTTTCCCGCCAGCGTCTTCGAGGCCGGCACCGCGACCGTCTTGATCTTGCCGGGGAATTTCGACTTCTGCGGGTCGTTGTAGATGCGGTTGCGGCCCATGCTCTGCAGGCTCATCGCGGCGCGGCCGGTCTGCATCCAGACATTGACGTCCTCGGGCGAGAGCGTCGCGAAATTGCGCGGAAACGCCCCGTTTTCGAAGAGTGCGCGCAAGAGCTTGATCGCGTTCAGCATGGCCGGCTGGTCGGCGACGCATTTGAAGTCGGCCGTAATGAAATCGCCGTCCCAGGCGCGGGCGATGTCGATCACATTGGGATAGGTCACGCCTGGCATGCACAGCCCCGTCACCGCCGTGCCGTCGCTGCGGCGATAGGTGCAGGCGCGCGCGATCTCGATCATTTCCTCGATCGTCGCCGGCGGCTTGCTGAAGCCCTTCTCGGCCAGAAGCTCCTCATTGTAGTGCAGGCCCGAGGAGGCATGGCGGAAGGGGATGGCGAGCTGCTTTCCGCCGACCTTCATCCCTTCCATCAGGCCCGGAAAAATGTCGGCTGTATCCTCCAGCGGGTCGCGCTTGAGATAGTCGTCGAGCGGTTCGAACAGATTGGCGGCGCGCGGGATCGCCTGGGTGTTCAGGAGGAAACCGACATCGACGGAGGTCTCGCCGAGGCTCGCCTCGCGGAACAATCGCTCCTGCAGCGGCCCGGTGTCGAAGGTCGTCCACTGGATCGTGGCGCCGGTCTTCTGGCTCCAGTCTCTGGTGATGTCGCCGCCCTGCGCACCGGTCGCGACCGTCTGCATGACGCGGTGGGCGAAGACGTTGAGCGGACCGGCCTGCGCGAGGGCGGGCGCAGCCATCGGCCCAGCGAAGCTCAGACCTGCGATGCCCAGGCCTGCGATGCCAACCAGCAGTTCTCTACGGTCGAGCCCTTGTCCTGCCGTCATGATATTCCTCCCGGGATGCCGCGATTTCCGCGATGGCGGCTTCAGCCGCTTCGAAATGCTTGTTCATGGCGGCCTGGGCCGCCGGGGCGTCGCCGATGACGATGGCCTCGACGACGCGGACATGCCGCTCATAGGTCTGGCGCCAATCGGCCTGCGTGCGGGCCTCGCGCGAATTGAAGATCTCCATCACCTGCCGGATCACCGGTCGCAGGCCCCTGATCTGGAAATCGAGCAGGCGGTTGCCGGCTGACGCGGCGATGGCCTCATGAAAATCGAGATCGGCCTCGATCCAGAGCGGCACGTCGCCGAGCGCGGCTTCCATGCGCTGCAGAATCTCTCGCAGGCGCTCGAGATCGGCGTCGCTGCGGCGCTCGGCGCTATGGGCGGCGATCGGCGGCTCGAGGATGCGGCGCAATTCGACCGCCTCGATCAGCCCGGTCTTGCTGCCGCTGACGGCGAAGCGGAAGAAGCGGTCGAGCGGGGCTGCGTTCAGCGCCTGCACGCGCGTGACCTTGCCCTGCTGGATATGGACGACGCCCATTGCGGCGAGCTGGCGGATGGCCTCGCGCGCGATCGGCTTGCTGACGCCGAAGGAGGCCGCGATCCGCGATTCCGAGGGGAGCGCGTCACCCGGCTTCAAGCGCCCGTCATGGATCGCCTGGGTGATACGCGCGATCAGCGCGTCGCCGAGCCGCGTCGGCACGACATCGGACCCGCCGAACGGGTCGTTGTCGATCGCGGCTGCAAGGGCGGCGTCGTTCATCATCGTCTCCATGAATTGATGATTGACAGATGCTGCTCATCTTTGCAACTGATCAACCTATCAGATAAGTTGAATGTCCTGGGGAGGACAGCGCCGCCATGACGGCAAGCCGCATCACGCAGATCATCGCGCATCCCTTGCGCGCCACGCTTCCCAAGGTGCAGCGCACCTCGCAGGGCGACTATCCCGCCATCGAGCTTGTCGTCGTCGAGGTCGTGACCAGCGACGGCGTGGTCGGGTTCGGCGAGGCCCTGGCGCGGCGCGGCGCGGCCGGCTATGCGCGGTTGGTCGACGAAGTGCTCGGCCCCCGCCTGATCGGCAAGGACCCGGCCGACCGGCGCGCGCATTGGAAGGCGATGCGTGCTGCGCTTTCTGGCAGGCCCGGCGGGCAATTGGTCGAGGCGATTTCGGGCGTCGACATCGCGCTCTGGGACATCGCCGGCAAACAGGCCGGCCTGCCGATCCACAAGCTGCTTGGCGGCATCGGGCGCACGCAGGTCGCGGCCTATGCCTCCTCGATCAACTGGCTCGACGATGCGACGGTGGAAGCGGAGGTCAATGCCGCGCTGAAAGCCGGTTTCCGTGAGATCAAGGTCAAGCTCGGCCACCCGCTGAAGGATGCGATCGCCAGGGCGCGCTTCATTCGCAGGCTCGCGGGCGACGACATCGCCCTCTATGTCGACGCCAACTGGGCCTATGATGTCGATGACGCGCTGATCGTCGGCCGGGCGCTGGCCGATCTCGGCTATGGATTCTTCGAGGAACCGATCGCGCCGCATGATCGCGAGGGCTATCGTCGGCTCGCCCAGCACCTGCCGATCAGGCTCGCGGCGGGCGAAAGCGACTATGTCGCCTCCGAGGCGCTGATCATGCTGCAGGACCGTTCGTTGGGACTGATCCAGCCCGATGTGACGCGCTCGGGCGGCATCACCGAGACCTGGCGCATCGCCGAACTCGCCGCTGCCTTCAACACCGCCTACGCCCCCCATGTCGGCTGGTCGGGCGCGATCTGCGTCGCCGCCAGCCTCCAGCTCGCGGCCGCCGCCGAGAGCTTCCGCACCTTCGAGTGCATGGTCTACGAGAACCCGCTGCGCGATGCCTTCACGCATCCCGTGGTCGGCGAGGGTTCTCAGCTCACCGACGGCAAGCTCGCCGTGCCGCAGGGCCCGGGCCTCGGCATCGAGATCGATCGCGACGCGCTCAAGCGTTTCCGGCTCGCCTGATGACCGCGCGTACGCCCCTTTCCGCCATCGCGCTGGTCGGCCCCGTTCAGCTCATGGTCGGCGGCATCATCTTCCTGCCGGCGATCTATGTGTTCTGGCTCAGCCTGAACCAGTCCTCCTTCGGCCAGGCGGCAAGCTTCGTCGGCCTCGCCAACTACGCCAAGGTCCTGAGCGACCCCTATTTCTGGCGCGCGCTCGTCAACACGGTGATCGTCGTCGCCGTGGTCGTGCATCTCGAATTGCTGCTTGGCCTCTTGATGGCGCTGTTCTTCGCCTCGGGCGTGCCGTTTCGGCCGATCCTGCTCGCCATCGTGCTCGCGCCCTATGCGGTCAGCGAGGTCTCGGCCGTGGTGATGTGGCGCTATCTGTTCGAGCCCGATGTCGGGATGATGAGCCAGATGCTCTTATTCTTCGGCCTGCCGCCGATCGAATGGGCGGTGAAGCCGAGCCATGGCTTGTTCATGGTCTCGCTGCTCTCGATCTGGCTGCACCTGCCCTTCTCCTTCATCATCATCTACGCGGCCAGGCTCTCGATCCCTAGCGATCTCTACGAGGCCGGCGCGATCGACGGGGCCAGCAGCTGGACGGCGTTTCGCCGCATCACCTTGCCGCTACTCATGCCGGCCCTGCTGATCGCGGCTTTGTTCCGCTACATCTTCGCCTTCCGGCTGTTCTCCGAGGTCTGGCTGATGACCGGCGGCGGGCCGGCGCGCACCACGGAGGTGCTGGCGGTCTATCTCTATCTCGAGGCCTTTCGTTACAACGCCTTCGGCTCGGCTGCCGCCACGGGCTGGCTGCTCGTGCTCGCCTCGCTCCTGCTCGCGCTGTTCTATCTGCGCCGGCTCTACAGGGAGATGTTCGGCAAGCATGTCTAAACCACCCTCCCTCCTTCGCGCGGCCCTGAAGCTTCTCGGCGTCCTCGTCATCGTCGCCTGGTCGGTTCTGCCGATCGCCCTGATCGCGATGTCCTCGTTCAAATCGGACCGCGATATCTTCTCGCTGACCTCGCGTTTCAGCTTCGCGCCGACATTGGCGAATTACGAACTGCTCTGGAGCCGCTGGGGCGACTTCTTCTTCGGGCTCTGGAACAGCTTCATCGTCACGGTCGGGGCGACCGTGCTCGCCGTCCTGGTCTCCTTGCTCGCCGGCTTCGCCTATTCGCGTCATGCCTCCAAGGGTCTGCAGGCCAGCGCCTTCTTCCTGATCTTCATCCGCTTGATCCCGCCGATCGTGATCACGCTGCCGCTGTTTCCGGTGGTGAACTGGCTCGGGCTCAACGATACGCATCTGATCCTGATCGTGCTCTACGCCACCTTCTTCGTCTCGCTCGGCACCATCGTGATGCGCACCTTCATCGACCAGATCCCGCGCGAGCTCGACGAGGCGGCGATGATCGACGGCGCTTCGCAGATGCAGATCGTCTGGCGCGTCATCCTGCCGATGGCGGCCCAGGGCATGCTCGCGGTCGCGGTCTTCGTCATCGTCTATGCCTGGAACGAGTTCCTCTTCGCCTTCATCTTCACCACCACCAAGGCCAAGACCGCGCCTTTGGTGATCTCGGAGATGATCGGCGCGGTCGAGGGCGTCGAATGGGGCGTGCTCTTCGCCGCCTCGACCGTCCAGCTCCTGCCGGTGCTCGCCTTCGTCATCCTCATGCAGAAGCATCTCGTCGCCGGCCTGACTGCCGGCGCGGTGAAGGGGTAGAAACCAATGACCTCACCCAATTCGCAGCTCGACGACATGCGCCGCGCCATCCGCGAGGCCGATCCCAGCCTGAGCCGCTTCGACCCGCTGCCGCGCATCATCTGCCTCGACGATTTCGACCGTGGCATGTGCGGCTGGACCCAGCTCGTCGGCAATTACGAGCACTCGCTCGATGCGATGCTGCCGGGCTACGCCCAGCACAGCCATGCCATGCTCTCGACCCTGCCGAACTGGGATTTCGGCTCGCATGGCGGGGTCGACGGCTCCTATGCGCTGAAGATCGCGACGCGGCCGAAGACGGGCGCGCAGAACGTCGCGATCAAGCGGCTGACCTTCCGCAAGGCCGGCCCGATCCGGCTCGAGACCTATTTCACCTTCAAGCCCGAGGCGACCGAGCTCGAGCTTTCGGAGACCGACATCCGCTCCTTCGGCTTCCTCTACGATCTCCAGGTCGGCGACCAGCATGGCGCGGGCGGCAACCGGGTGATGCCGCATCTGCGCTTCCTCAACGCCGAGAACGGCGTGCATCTGCAGAAATGGCAGTTCAAGCGCGAGACGACGCCGATCAAACCGATCGGCACGGCCGGCAAGACGATCACGCATTACCATCTCGCCCCGACCGACTGGGAGGACCTGCCCGGCGGCGAGCAGAGGCTCTGCTACAACGAGATCCCGACCAAGGTGAACTGGCACTATCTGCGCTTCGACTTCGATCTCGCGACGATGCAGGCGACGCGCTTCCAGGTGAATGACCGCGTCTTCGACATGTCGACCTATGACTGCATCCGCATCCCGGCGATGAAGAACCTCTGGTGCATGCTGAATATCGGCTTCTTCGCCGAGACCGACACCGACAAGCGCGCCTTCGCCTATCTCGATTCCGTCTGCCTGTCGGGAGATTTCTGATGCTGCCCGAGAACCTCACCGCCATCGTCGCCCGCAACGAGATCTGGACGGGGATGAGCGCGACCGAACCCTATGAGGCCGGCTGGGCGAAGGAGGCGATCGTCTTCGTGCGGGCGCTGAAACCGCCCAAGGGCAAACTCCCCAAAGCGCGCATCGAGATCTCGGCCGACGGCATGCATTGGGCCCCGGAAGGTTCGGAATTCGACCTGCCGGCGGTGGAGAACGCCGTCACCTTCCAGCGGGTCGCCCATTTCGGCAATTTTCTGCGTGTCGCGGCGTCCTTGCCCGCGGGGGCGGAGATCACCGTGCTGGTCAGCATGCACTTCAAGGCCTGAGGCCACGGCCTCTCACGGCAGGTTCTCGCGCAGGATGATCTCGGTGCGCGGGCTTGCCGTGCCGTGCAGGGCCGGCCGCCCAGCACGCAGATTGGCGAAGATCGCGACGCAATCCATCAGCGCCGTCTGCGGGTTCTGGGTAATGACCGCATCCATCGCGCCCTCGATGAGCAGGGCCCGCGTCTCCGGCGTCAGGCCATGGCCGACGAAGACGACCTCATGCTGCCGGCCGGCCTCCTTCAGCGCCCTGGCGATGCCTTCGGGACCGCCGCCGATATTGTAGATGCCGGCGAGATCGGGGTGCTGCGCCAGGAGGGTCTTGGTCTGGCGATAATTCCTGGCCTCGTCGTCATGGCCCTCGCGCAGGCCGACGACCTCGATTGCCGGGAAGAGCTCCTCGAACAGATGCAGGAAGCCCATCTCGCGCTCTTCATGGGCGCGATAGCTCAGGCTGCCGGCGATCATCGCGACCTTGGCGGGTTTGGGCCCGATGAAGCGGGCGATGAGGTATCCGGCCGAGCGGCCCGCCGAGCGGTTGTCGAGCCCGACATAGGCGACGCGCTGTGTCTTGGCGATGTCGGAGATCAGCGTCACCGTCGGCACGCCGCGCTCGGCCAGCCAATCGACCGCTTCGCGGACAGTCGGGTGCTCCAGCGCCATGAAGGCGATGCCGTCGACGTCGCGCCCGATGCGGCGCAGATGCTGGGCCAGCAATTCGGGCTTGAAGCTCTCGATATAATCGACGCGCGCCCGCATGTTGAACGAGGCGAGCTGGTCCTGGGAGCTGCCGATCAGGCGCCCGAGCATGCCGAGGAAGCGGTTCGTGCCGGCCGGGATCAGGAAAGCCAGACGCAAGGGCTTGAGCGCGCTGGCCGGCAGGGCGCCATCCATGACGTAGCCGAGCTCGCCGGCCGCCTTCAGGACGCGCTGCACCGTGACCGCACGCACGCCGGGGCGCTGGTTCAAGACCCTGTCGACGGTCGCGCTCGAGACGCCGGCGAGCCGGGCCACATCGTCCATTCGCGCCATGAGGCGGCGGCGCGGCAGGCTCTCCGCGCCCTCGTCCATAACGTTGTCATTCTGAGAGAGGGGCATTCAAATCCAATCAAAAACCATCAGAGAATGAGTTTGACGGACCTCATCGGCAATTCCTATCGTTTTGGCAAGAAGACGACGAACAATCAGGTCGCAAGGCGATCCAGGGAGGTTACGATGACGTCATTGACCCGCCGCACGGTGCTGCGCACGCTTGCGGCTGCGCCGGCCATTCCCCTCATCGGCATGCCGCATATCGCGCGCGCCGCCGAGATCGAATTGAAATACGGCAACAACCTGCCGCTCAGCCATCCCTTGAACGTGCGCGCCGCCGAGGCTGCCGAACAGATCAAGGCGAAGACCAACGGCCGGGTCGAGATCAAGATCTTCCCCAACAACCAGCTTGGCGGCGACACCGACATGCTGAGCCAGGTCCGCAATGGCGGCATCACCTTCTTCACGCCGTCCGCCCTGGTGATCGCGACGCTGGTGCCCGTCGCCGCGATCAATGCGGTCGGCTTTGCCTTTGCCGATTACGACCAGGTCTGGAAGGCGATGGACGGCGCGCTCGGCGCCCATGTCCGCGCCGCGATCGCCAAGGTGAACCTCTTCGCCTTCGAGAAGATGTGGGACAACGGCTTCCGCCAGATGACGACGTCAGGCAAGCCGATCGAGACCGCCAAGGACATGGCAGGCCTGAAGATCCGCGTGCCGGTGAGCCCGCTCTCGATTGCGATGTTCAAGGCGCTGGAGGCCGCTCCCGCCAGCCTGCAGTTCAGCGAGGTCTATTCCTCGCTCCAGACCAAGATCGTCGACGCGCAGGAAAACCCGCTGCCGATCATCCAGGTCGCCAAGCTCTATGAGGTGCAGAAGAACTGCGCCGTCAGCAACCATATCTGGGACGGCTTCTGGTTCATCGCCAATGGCCGCGCCTGGAACGCCTTGCCGGCCGACGTCAAGACGATCGTCAGCGACGCCATCAACGAGGCCGGCGTCAGGCAGCGCGCCGACATCAAGGGCCTCAACGAGACGGTCCAGGCCGATCTGCAGTCCAAGGGCCTCGCCTTCAACAAGACCAATCCCGATTCCTTCCGCGCCAAGCTGCGCGAGGCCGGCTTCTACAAGGATTGGCAGGCGCGCTTCGGCGACGAGGCCTGGGGGCTGCTCGAAGGCGCTGTCGGCAAGCTGGCTTGAGGCCGGCGCGCCGCGCGGTCGAGCCGATGGAGAACCCTGTCATGCATGGACATGCGGTGCTGTCGCCTGCGCCTGTCCCCGAGAAGGGCATTGCCCATCTCGCCGGCAAGCTCGACCGCGCGGTCGGCGGCTTCGTCGAGGCCGTGGCGGCCGCGCTCGTCCTGGTCGAGATCGTCATTCTCGGGGCGGGCGTGACGGCGCGCTATGTCTTCCACAAGCCCCTGATCTGGTCGGACGAACTTGCCTCGATCCTGTTCCTCTGGCTCTCGATGCTGGGCGCGGTCGTTGCGCTCCGGCGCGGCGAGCATATGCGCATGACCGGCCTCGTCAGCCGTGTCGGGCCGCAGACGCGCGCTTTGCTGGAGGCGCTGGCGATCACCGCCTCGATCGCCTTCCTGCTGATGATCCTGCCCCACGCGCTGGAATATGCCGAGGAGGAGAGGTTCATCGTCACCCCGGCGCTGGAGATCACCAATGCCTGGCGCGCGGCGGCAATTCCCGTCGGCATGGGGCTGATGCTGCTGGCGGCGTGTTTCCGCCTGCTGCGCTTCGGTTCGCTCAAACCCGTATTGCTGGCGCTCGGCCTCACAGTTGCCCTCGTTCTGCTGTTCTGGCTTGCCGGCCCCGCGCTGAAGCCGCTGGGCAAGCTCAACCTCGTGGTCTTCTTCGTCGGGGTGGTGGCGCTCAACGTCTTCTCAGGCGTGCCGATCGCCTTCTCCTTCGCGCTCGCCACCTTCGGCTATCTCGCGCTCACCACCGCGACGCCATTGATCGTCATGGTCGGGCGGCTCGACGAGGGCATGAGCCATCTCATCCTGCTCGCCGTGCCGCTGTTCATCTTCCTGGGCGCGCTGATCGAGATGACCGGCATGGCCCGCGCCATGATCCAGTTCCTCGCCTCGCTGCTCGGCCATGTCCGCGGCGGCCTGTCCTATGTGCTGGTCGGGGCGATGTATCTCGTCTCCGGCATTTCGGGCTCGAAGATCGCCGACATGGCCGCGATCGCGCCGGTGCTCTTCCCGGAGATGCAGAAGCGCGGCGCCAAGCCCGGCGATCTCGTCGCCCTGCTCTCGGCGACAGGCGCGCAGACCGAGACGATCCCGCCCTCGATCGTGTTGATCACCATCGGCTCGGTGACGGGCGTCTCGATCGCGGCGCTCTTCACCGGCGGCATGCTGCCTGGTGTCGTGCTCGGCGCCGCGCTCTGCTTCGTGATCTGGTGGCGCTATCGCGGCGAGGATCTCAGCCATGTCGCGCGCTACTCGAAGCGCGAGATCGGCAAGCTCGCTCTGGTCGCGCTGCCGGCCGTCTCGCTGCCTTTCGTCATTCGCGCCGCGGTCGTCGAGGGCGTGGCGACGGCGACCGAGGTCTCGACCATCGGCATCGCCTATTCCGTCGTGATGGGGCTTCTGGTCTACCGCCAGTTCGACTGGCGCCGGCTGCCGCGCATGCTGGTCGACACCGCCTCGCTGACGGGCGCGATCATCTTCATCGTCGGCTGCGCCACGGCCATGGCCTGGGGCCTGACCCAATCCGGCTTCTCGCAGGATCTGGCGAAGATCATGGCCGCTGTGCCGGGTGGAACCTGGGGCTTCCTGGCGATCTCGATCGTCGCCTTCATCATCCTCGGTAGCGTGCTGGAGGGCATTCCGGCGATCGTGCTGTTCGGACCGCTCCTGTTCCCGATCGCCAAGCAGGTCGGCGTGCATGAGGTCCATTACGCCATGGTGGTGATCTTCGCGATGGGCATCGGCCTCTTCGCGCCGCCCTTCGGCGTTGGCTATTACGGCGCCTGCGCGATCAGCAAGATCAATCCCGACGAGGGCCTGAAATACATCTGGGGCTACATGCTGGCCCTGCTGATCGGCCTCGTTGTGGTCGCCGCCGTGCCGTGGATCTCCACCGGCTTCCTGAAATTCTGACCCTTCACCGCTCTTCGAACGCGAGGCAATCCCATGAGCCGCTTCTTCGGCCAGATCCGCCAGGCTGGCTATGTCGTCCCCGATATCGAGGCGGCGATGGACTACTGGAGTCGTGTCCTCGGCGTCGGACCGTTCTTCTACAACCCGAAGGTTCCGATCAGGAATTACCGCTACAAGGGTGAGAGCTACGAGCCGCATAATTCGGTCGCGCTGGCCAATTCCGGGCCGCTCCAGATCGAACTGATCCAATGCCGCAACGACGTGCCCTCGATGTATCGCGACTTCACCCAGGCCGGGCATAGCGGTCTGCAGCATGTCGCCTACTGGACCGACAGCTACGACGCCGATCTCGAACGCCTGGTCGGGCAGGGCTTCAAGCCGGTGATGTCAGGCGAAGTCGGCGAGCGCGGCCGCTTCATCTATTTCGACACGCACTACCATCCCGGCACCGTGATCGAGCTGTCGGAGGTCGCCGGCCCCAAGGGCGAGATGTTCCGCCTTATCCGCGAGGCCTCGGAAGGCTGGGACGGCAAGGATCCCGTGCGTCCATTCCCCGATCTCAGCAAGCTCTGAGAGCGGCAAGGCGAGGCGGCGCCTTCCCCGTCATTGCGAGCGCGGTGAAGCAATGCTGAGTCTCGCAGGCGGTTCCCCGGATTGCTTATTCGGCCGTGCCTCCGTGTAATGACGGCAGGCCGAAGGATGGCGGGCCGAACAATGGCAGGCCCAACGATGGATCGACGAGATGACCAGTGAGCGTTTCGAGGCGAGCTATCTGATCGAGACACCGCTTGATCCGAGGAAGGTGGCGCAGGTGATGGCGGGCGAGCAGTCCAGCGGCACCTTCACCCGCGTCGCCGGCGAGACCGACGAATTGCGCGAGCGGGCGAGCGCCGTCGTCACCAAGGTCGAGGAGCTTGAAACGGTCGCCACGCCGAGCCTGCCCAATGCCTGGCTCGCCCGCAAAGGCGTCTCCGGCCCCTGGCGGCGGGCCCGTGTCGCGATCTCGTTCCCGGTCGACAATGTCGGCGCCAATCTGGCGACCCTGGCCGCGATCGTCGCGGGTAATCTCTATGATCTCGGCGAGGTCACGGGGCTCAGGCTCGATACGATCACGCTGCCTGCCTCCTTCCGGGCCCGCTTCCCGCTGCCGAGCCAGGGCATTAGTGGGACGCGCCGGCTGACGGGCGTCCAGAAGGGGCCGCTGGTCGGCTCGATCATCAAGCCCAATGTCGGGCTGAGCGTGGAGGAGACGGCGACGCTCATCGCCAAGCTCTGCGAGGCGGGGCTCGATTTCATCAAGGATGACGAGATCTCTGCCGATCCCGTCCATGCGCCGCTGGCGCAACGCGTGCCGGCGGTGATGGCTGCCGTGCGCCGCCATCAGGATCGCACCGGCAAGGCGGTGATGGTCGCCTTCAACATCACCGACGAGACCGACGCGATGCGCCGCCATGCCGATCTGGTGGCGCGCGAGGGCGGAACCTGCGTCATGACGAGCCTGAACTGGTGCGGGTTCTCGGCCATGGAGACGCTGCGCCGCTCGACCGATCTCGCCGTGCACGGCCATCGCAACGGCTATGGCGCGCTCTCGCGCCATCCCATGCTCGGTATCTCGTTCCAGGCCTATCAGACGCTCTGGCGGCTCGCCGGCGTCGATCACATGCATGTCCACGGCCTGCAGGGAAAATTCGCGCAGGAGGACGAGGAGGTCGTCTCCTCCGCCAGGGATTGCGTGACGCCCTTGACCGCGGGCATCGATGACCGCGTCATGCCGGCCTTCTCCTCGGGCCAATGGGCCGGCACGGCCCAGCCGACCTGGGATGCGATCGGCCATTCCGACCTGCTCTTCATGGCTGGCGGCGGCATTCTCGCCCATCCCGGCGGGCCGGCGGCCGGCGTGGTCAGCATCCGGCAGGCCTGGGATGCCGTGATGGCAGGCATTTCGCTGGAGGAGGCCGCCAGGACGCAGGGCGAATTGCGGCAGGCGCTCGATTTCTTCGGCAAGCTTGCTGGTTGAGGCCCTGATGGCAAACCCATCGCCGCTCTATGGCTGGTATGGCGACGATTTCACCGGCGCGACCGACACCTTGTCGGCGCTGGCGGAGCAGAGGAGGCGCGCGCTCCTGTTCCTGCGGATTCCGACGCCGGAGCAACTGAGCGCTGCAGGTCCGCTCGACGCCATCGGCATCGCCGGGGCGACCCGCTCGATGGAACCGGTCGCGATGGCAGCCGAGCTCGACGAGGCCGGCCGCTTCTTCGCCGCGCAGGGCGTCGCACTGCTGCACTATAAATGCTGCTCGACCTTCGACAGCGCGCCACTTATCGGCAGCATCGGCGCGGCGGTGAAGGCGCTGCGCCCCTATTTTCAGAATCCGTTCCTGCCGATCCTCGGCGGCCAGCCCAATCTCGGCCGCTACTGCCTGTTCGGAAACCTGTTCGCCGCGGCCGGCATCGGCGGCGTGGTCCACAGGATCGATCGCCATCCAACGATGAGCGTGCACCCTGTCACGCCGATGGCGGAGGCGGATCTGCGCCGGCATCTCACGGCGCAGGGGCTGGAGCGGATCGCCCTGCTCGACTATCGCAGCTGGGAGGACGGGGCGGAGGCTGCGCTCGCCGCCTGTCTTGCCACGGAGCCTGGCGCAGTCCTGCTCGATGTCGCCCGCGCTTCCGATCTCCTGGTCATCGGCAAGCTGATCGCGCAGCGGGCGCAGGCGCAGCCGATGCTTGCCGTCGGTCCAAGCTCCGTCGCCCAGGCGCTGGCTGGCCTGTGGGGTGCCCAGGAGGAAGCCGCAGCGAGGGCTGTTCCGCCGCGGCGCGATGGTCCCGTACTGGCGCTGGTCGGCAGCCTTTCGCCGGTGACCCGGGCGCAGGTCGAGGTCGCGACGGGCTTTGCCAAGCTGGCGATCGAGCCGCGCAGGCTTCTCGATGACGCAGCCTATGCCGAGGCGCTGCGGCAGGAGGCGCTCCGGCGATTGACGGAGGGCCATGTCATGCTGATCACCGAGCGTCCGTCTCAGGCTCCGGAGAATGCCGGCGGCGTCGCGGCGGCAACCGGCCTGCTGCTGCGCGGCATCATTGCCGAGGCGCGCCTGTCCCGGCTCGTCGTCGCCGGCGGCGACACGTCGAGCCTGGCCGTCAAATCGCTCGACATCTGGGGGCTGTCCTATCGCGGTCCGCTGGCTTCGGGCGCGCCGCTCTGCCGGACCCATAGCGACGATCCTCGCCTGGACGATCTCGATATCGTCCTGAAGGGCGGCCAGATGGGACCGGTCGATTTCTTCGCGAGAGCGACCGCCGGCTGATCCTTAGGAGGTCTGCTCTTCTGCCGCCGCGGTCTCGTCCTGCTCATGCAGGACGGTGCGGTCGAGTTTCGGCGTCATCGTGTCGAGTAGCGGCAAGGCCGCTGCGCCAAGAGCCGCCGTGAGCCTGCCGGTCGCGCCGCGCTGCACGCGCGGCACGCTGCGGCCGGAGCGGTTCGAGACCGAGACGGCCAAAGGCGACATCGCGTCGATCAAGGCGTCGATGACGCCATCGGGCAAGCCGCCGCCTAGGATGATCGTCTCCGGGTCGAACAGGTTTTCCAGCATCACCAGCATCGGCGCGAGCAGCCGGGCCGCTTCCGTGATCCAGCCCAGCACGGCGGGGTGCCCGGCCAGATGCAGCCGCGCGACCTCATCGGGGCCGGCATGGGCAATCCCGGCGGCGCGCAGGGCCTCGCTCAGCGCATGGGTCGAAGCATAGCGTTCGAGGCAGCCCTGGCCGCCGCAGGCGCAGGCGAGCCCGTGCTGAACCACCGGGATATGGCCGATCTCGCCGGCATTGCCGAAGGCGCCGCGATAAGGCTGCCCGCCGATGATGCTGCCGAGCCCCAGGCCCGCGCCGAAATAGATCAGGCAGAAATGCCGCAGATTCCGCCCCAGCCCATGCAGATGCTCGCCGACGGCGGCCGCCGTCGCGTCGTTCTCGATCGTGACGGGTGTTTGCAGTGCCAATGACAGGAGCTGGCCGGCATCGTGCCCGGCCCAGCCCGGCAGGGGTGATGAGCCGACCGAGTTCATCCCCTCGATCTCGAACGGGCCCGGCATCACCACGCCGCAGCCGAGCAGGCGGCGTGGCAATCCCGCCCCGGTGCGGGCAAGGGCGAGTTCGGCAGCGGCGAGCGCCTGCACGGCCTCGAGCCCGGAATTGCCCAGGGGCACGATGCGCTGCGCCCGGACTTCGCCGGCGAGATCGACCAGGACGGTGGTGATGTGGTCGGCGGCGATCTCCATGCCGGCTGTCATGCCGCCATCGGCATTGACCGCAAGCTCCATCGGCGGCTGGCCGCGCGCCGTGCGCCGGCGGCCCAACTCGATCAGGAAACCTTCATCGACCAGCTCCGCGACGATGTTCGAGACCGCCTGCGCCGTCAGCCGCGTCAGGGCGGCGATGTCGGAGCGGCCGAGCCGGCCGTGCTGGCGCACCGTCTCCAGCACCACGCGGCGGTTATGGCTGCGCGTTCGCTCGGGATTGGTGCCGACGGCGACGCTGCGGGACGGGGAAGAGCGGCGGTGAGGCATGATGGGCCAGTGCTTCTTGAGATCGACAGGCTGCGCTTTCGATTAATCCAACTCAAGTGAATTAATCGATTGACAGGATGGTGGGGCTGGAGCGAGCATGACGGTCGCACGTCTTGAATGCCGAATTTGAGGGCAAGGGCACAGGCGTCGTCACGACAGGGGAGAGGATCATGCGCGGCTTTCGAGGAATGCTGTTGGGTCTGCTGGTTTCGTTCGGTGCAGTCACCGGCGCGGCGGCTCAGACGGTCGAGATCGAATATTGGCAATATGTCTTCGACGCCCGCATCAAGGCGATGAACGAGCTGATCAAGCGGTTCGAGGCTGCCAATCCCAATATCAAGGTCAAGCACACGACCTTCCCCTATGCCGACTACCAGACCAAGATCGCGGCCGCCGTTCCCGCCGGCCAGGGGCCGGATGTGGTGCAGCTGTTCTATGGCTGGCTCGACAATTTCGTCGCCGCCAAATTCATCCAGCCGCTGCCGCGCGACGCCTTTCCGCCGGCGATGATCGAGAAGGAATTCTATCCGATCGTCTCCGCGATGAAGCGCGATGGCGAGTATTACGGCCTGCCGACCGCGGTGCGCTCGCTGGCGCTGTTCTACAACAAGAAGCTGTTCCAGGAGGCGGGTCTCGATCCCGCCAAGCCACCCGCGACGATCGACGAACTCCTCGACGCGGCCAAGAAGACGACCAAGCGCGACGCTGCCGGCAACATGCTCTCGGCCGGCATCACGCTCGATTTCCCCGGGCAGGACTATCATTGGTGGCGTGAGACGCTGCTGCGCCAGAATGGCGGCGCGCCCTATAGCGACGACAATAGGAAGGTCACCTATGACAGCGAGGCCGGCGCCAAGTCCCTGAACTGGTATGCCGATCTCCAGCGTGTCCACAAGGTCGGCCAGGTCGGCTTCATGGATGAAGGTCAGGCCGCCTTCCGCGCCGGCCGCGCCGCAATGACCATCGACGGCTCGTTCCGGCTCGGCGGGTTCGGGGCGATCAAGGCCTTCGAGTGGGGCGTCGCCGAACTGCCGGCGGGCGCGGACGGCAAGAAGGCGAACTTCGCCAGCTACTGGGTCAACGCCATCACCGCCAAGCCGACCGGCGAGAAGCTCGAAGCCGCCAAGAAGTTCATGGCCTTCGTCACCTCGCCCGAGGCGATGCAGCTCTGGCTCGAGACTGTCGGCGAACTGCCGGCCCGCAAGGCAGCGGCCGAGACGGAGAAGAACCTGAACCACCCGATCTATGGGCCCTTCCTCAAGGCGCTGAACTATTCCCATGCCACGGTCTTCGTCGACGAGATGGGCCAGCGCCAGGTCTCGCTCGACATGATCAACCGCGTGCTGATCCAGAACCAGGACGCCAAGGCCTCGCTCGCTGAGGCGGCCAAGGCGGAACAGGCGATCCTCGACAAGTTCTACAAGAAGTAGGGGCGGGTTCCCTCGAAACCGCATCGTCATTCCGGACAAGCGGCGAAGCCGCTCCGATCCGGAATCCATCCTGGAGCTCCGGAACCCTCCGATGGATTCCGGGTCTCCGTTTCGCTCCGCCCGGAATGACGTGGCGGGGCGACCAGAAACAGTTTTCCCGTAGAGTTCAGATCTCGTCGCGATGAGCATGCCAATCCAACAGGAGACCTCCGGCGGCCGCTTTTGGGGCGGGCTCTCCCTGCGCCGGAAGCAGGTCGTCTGGGCCTGGGCCTTCCTGGCCGTCCCGATCCTGTTCTATGCGCTGATCCGCTTCTATCCGACGGTCGAGGCGTTCTATCTGTCGACGACCAATTGGAACCTGTTCTCCAAGCCCGGCTTCGTCGGATTGGCGAACTTCCAGCGGCTCTGGGCCGATGTCGTGTTCTGGCAGGTCTTCCGCAACACCGTGCTCTATCTCGCCATCGGCACGCCGGTGAGCCTGATCCTGGCCTTCACCATCGCCTATCACCTCGACCGCGTCCGCTTCCTGCACGGCTTCATCCGGGCGCTCTATTTCCTGCCCTTCCTCACGACGGCGGCGGCCATGGCCTGGGTCTGGCGCTGGTTCTACCAGCCGGTGCCGATCGGCATGATCAACGATCTGCTCTCAGGCTTCGGCCTGCCGCAGCAGCCCTTCCTGCGTTCGACCAGCCAGGCTCTGCCTTCGGTGCTGGCGCCGGCGATCTGGGCGGGCTTAGGCTTCCAGGTGGTGATCTTCCTCGCCGGCCTGCGCGCCATCCCCAACACCTATTACGAGGCGGCGCGCATCGACGGCGTCTCCAATCTGACGATCCTGCGCCGGATCACGATTCCCCTGCTGAAGCCGACGATCATCTTCCTCGTCGTGTTCTCCTCAATCGGCTTCCTGCGCATCTTCGACCAGGTCTACAACATGACGAGCGGCGATCCCGGCGGGCCTTTGAACGCCACCAAGCCGCTGGTGCTGATGATCTACCAGACCGCCTTCTCCTCCTTCGAGATGGGCTATGCGGCGGCGCAGACAGTGGTGCTCTTCCTCGTCCTGCTCGCCGTCTCCTTCCTGCAATTGCGCCTGCTGAGGGACCGCTGATGGCCGCGCTGTCCTTTACCATGCCAGCTCTCGCCAAGTCTGCTCTTGCCAAGTCTGGCCGTTTCAAACCCGGCCGCATCGCCATCTGGCTGTTGCTGCTTGCGGGCGGCGTGCTGATGATCACGCCGCTGCTCTTCATGTTCTCGACCTCGCTGAAGGACGCCTCCGAGGTCTATGATCTCAGATTGGTGCCGGCCCATCCGACGCTCGACAACTATGTCACGGTGCTGTCCGACGGGCGCTTTCTGCGCTGGTTCGGCAATTCGCTGGGCATCGCCACGGCGGTGACGCTGTCGAACGTCTTCTTCGACAGCCTGGTCGGCTACACCCTGGCGAAATTCCAGTTCCGCGGGCGCTACTTCGTCTTCTTGGCGATCCTCTCGACCCTGATGATCCCGACCGAGATGCTGGTCATTCCCTGGTACGTCATGGCCCGGAATTTCGGCTGGCTCGACAGCTATTGGGGCATCATGTTCCCGGGCATGATGACGGCCTTCGGCACCTTCCTGATGAAGCAGTTCTTCGAGACGGTGCCCGACGATTTCCTCGAAGCCGCCCGCGTCGATGGGCTCAACGAATTCGCGATCTTCTGGCGCATCGCCATGCCGCTGGTGACGCCAGCGCTCTCGGCGCTCGCGATCTTCACCTTCCTGAGCAACTGGACGGCCTTCATCTGGCCGCTGATCGTGACGACCAGCAAGGAACTTTACACGCTGCCCGTCGGCCTCTCGAGCTTCGCCGTGGAGTCGCAGATCCAGTGGGAGCTGATCATGACGGGCGCGGCGCTCGCGACGCTGCCGACGCTGACGGTCTTCCTCGTGCTGCAGCGCTACATCGTGCGCGGCGTCGTGATGGCCGGTCTGAAGGGTTGATCCGATGAGCAGATATGCAGATCCGCGCCTGAGCGACGCCTCCGTCTTCCCTGATCCGGTATACAAGGAAACGGTGCTGCGCCCGCTCTTCGACGGGGCCAAGACCCATCATGTCGAGGCTTTCCGCGCCATCGACCGCGCCCATCTCGTCATGCTGGCCGAGACCGGCATCCTGCCGCGCGAGACCGCAGGCAGTATCGCCAGGGCGCTCGCTGAGATCGATGCGGAGATCGATCCGGCCGCGTTGAGCTATACCGGCGAGGTCGAGGATTTCTTCTTCCTGATCGAAGCGGAGCTGCGCAAGCGGCTCAGCCCCGACGACACCGGCCGTCTGCACACCGGCCGCTCGCGCAACGATATCGACCATACCTTGTTCAAGCTGGCGCTGAAGCCGCGCCTCGACCGGCTCGCGGCCAAGCTGCGCGCGCTGATCGCCGCGACACTGGCCCTGGCCGAACGCGAGAAGGCGACGCTGATCGTCGCCTACACCCATGGCCAGCCGGCCCAGCCGACGACCTTCGGGCACTACCTGGCAGCGGCCGTCGAAGTGATGCTGCGCGACCATGAGCGATTGCTGCAGGCGCGCGCATTGCTCGACCTTTCGCCGATGGGCGCGGCCGCGATCACCACCTCGGGATTCCCGCTCGACCGAGCCCGTGTCGCGCATCTCCTGGGTTTCGCCGCGCCGCTGGAGAATTCCTATGGCTGCATCGCCGCGATCGACTACGTCACCGCGACCTATAGCGCGGTCGAACTGGTCTTCCTGCATCTCGGCCGACTGATCCAGGACCTCCAGGTCTGGACCGCCTTCGAGGTCGGCCAGCTCTATGTGCCCAATGCCTTCGTGCAGATCTCCTCGATCATGCCGCAGAAGCGCAATCCGGTGCCGATCGAACATCTGCGCCATCTCTCCTCGCAGGCGATGGCGCGCGCCCGTTTGGTCAGGGACGTCGTCCACAACACCCCCTTCACCGACATGAACGACGCGGAAGGCGAGACCAACGAGGCCGGCTACCAGGCCTTCGCCACGGGCGAGCGCGTGCTCGATCTGCTCGCCGCGCTGCTGCCATCGATGAGCGTCGACGGCCGCCGTGTCGCCGAGAACATCCGCCGCTCCTGCATCACCATCACCGAACTCGCCGATACGCTGGTGCGCCGCGAGGGGCTCTCCTTCCGAGCCGCGCATGAGATTGCAGCCAGCGTCGCGCGCGCCGTCGTCGCGCTCGACGGCGATCTGCCGCGCGATGGCTATGCCCCCTTCCTCGAGGCCTTCCGCCATCACACCGGCCGTGAGCCGGCGCTGATGGCAGGCGATTTCGCGGACGTGGTGTCGCCGGAAAACTTCGTCGCGGTGCGCGAGCGCTTCGGCGGGCCGGGACCGCAGGCGCTGGGCAAGGCGCTGGCGGGTTATCGCGCCAGGCTCGATGCGGCCGATGGCGCTGCAGCCGACATAGCCATGCGCGAACAAGCGGCGCGGCAGGAACTCGACGCGGCCTTCGCCGCCCTGATGGAAACGGCGTAATGGCGGGTATCGAACTTCAAGGGCTGATCAAGCGCTATGGCGCGACGCAGGTCGTCCACGGCATCGACCTCACCGTCGCCGATGGCGAGTTCGTCGTCTTCGTCGGCCCTTCAGGCTGCGGCAAGTCGACGACCTTGCGCATGATCGCGGGGCTGGAGGACATCGACGGTGGAGAGATCAGCATCGGCGGCAAGGTCGTGAACCGGCTGGAGCCGAAGGATCGCAACATCGCGATGGTGTTCCAGAACTATGCGATCTATCCGCATATGAGCGTCGCCGAGAATATCGGCTTCGGCCTCCATACCGCCAAGCTCGACAAGGCCGAGAAGCGCAAGCGGGTCGAGCAGGTCGCCGGCATTCTCGGGCTGGAGCCGTTGCTGGAGCGCAGGCCCTCGGCCTTGTCCGGCGGCCAGCGCCAGCGCGTCGCCATCGGCCGCGCCATGGTGCGCGACCCCACGGTTTTCCTCTTTGACGAGCCGCTCTCCAATCTCGACGCGCAATTGCGTGCGCAGATGCGGCTCGAGATCAAGCGCCTGCACCAGCGGCTCGGCACCACCATCGTCTTCGTCACGCATGACCAGGTCGAGGCGATGACCCTGGCTGACCGCATCGTCGTGATGCGCGATGGCCGCATCCTCCAGGTCGGCGCACCGATGGAGCTTTATGAGAAGCCCGCCGATGTCTTCACCGCCCGCTTCATCGGCTCGCCGACCATGAATGTCCTGCCTGGCTGCGTAACGATCCAGGCCGGGATTGCGACGCTGACACTGGGCGAAAAACCGGTCGCCTTGCCGGGCAGCCCGGAGGGGATTCCCGCGGATGTCCTCGTCGGCGTCAGGCCGCAGCAATTGCGTGTTCTGGCGGGCGACGAGCCGGCCGATCTCGTGCTGACCGGCATCGTGGCGGTGATCGAGCCGCTCGGCTCCGAGACCTTCGTCCATGTCGAGTTCGGCGGCGGGCTGATCCTGGCCTCGGCTCCCGCCAAGTCGCCGCCTGCTGTCGGCGCGGCCGTGCGGCTCGGTGCGCCCGTGGCCAGCCTGACGCTGTTCGATGCCGCAAGCGAGCGCGCGCTATGACTGGCGGGCGCAATCTCGTCCTCAGCATCGGCCGGCTCTATTGCGATCTCGTCTTCCGGGGGTTGGAAGCGCTGCCCAGGCTCGGCGAGGAGCGCTTCGCCAAGGATGTCTCGGTCGTGCCGGGCGGCGGCGGCTTCATCACGGCGGCCCATCTGGCGTCGCTCGGTGAGCGGGCGGCGCTGCTCGCGCGCATCGGAACCGATCCGTTGTCGGAGGTCATCGCACCGGCCCTGCAGCAGAGCGGTGTCGATCTGCGCTGGCTCGAGCGGGCGCCCGATGCCGGGCCGCAACCCACCGTGGTGATGGTGCAAGCAGGCGAACGCGCCTTCCTGTCGCGCCGGGCCGGCAAGGCGCGGCCCACCACTCTCGAAGCCGCCTTGGCAGATGCCGAGGCGCGCCATCTGCACATCGCCGAATTCGCGACGCTCGCCGAGAGTCCGGAACTGGTCTCGCTCGCCAAGCTCGCAGGCCTCACCGTCTCGCTTGATCCGAGCTGGGACGACGCCCTGATCCACGATCCCGATCTCGTCCTGCGCTCGACCGGCACAGATATCTTCCTGCCCAACGCCTCCGAGGCCCGGGCGATTGCCGGTTGCGAGGATCTCGACCAGGCGGGCCGCCGGCTCGCCCGTCATTTCCCCGTCGTCGTCATCAAGGATGGTGCGGCCGGTGCACGCCTGTTCCAGCGCGAGCAGAGCCTGAACCTGCCCGCGCCACAGGGCGGCCCGGTTCTCGATACCACCGGCGCGGGTGATGCCTTCAATGCCGGTTTCATCGCGGCCTGGATCGCGGGCCGTCCGCCGAGCCAGGCCCTTGCCGAGGGGATCGCCTGCGGGACGCTGTCGGTCCAGGGGGTGGGCGGCGCCGGTATGCGGCTCGCTCGCGGCCGGGTCGCCGATATCAGCAAGACGCTGCTCGAGGAGCATGGTCGCATCGATGCCTGAAGCGCTCCTGACGAGCGAGGCCGCCGAAGCCGCCCTGGTCGCCGACAGGCAGATCACGGGCAATGCCGTGGTCATGGCAGAGCTTGGCGAACTCTTGCGCCGGCAAAGGCCAGCCTTCGTCGCGAGCTGCGCGCGCGGCTCGTCGGACCATGCCGCGACCTATGGCAAATACCTGATCGAGCGGACGCTGGGCTTGCCGGTGGCGTCGCTCGGCCCGAGCCTGGCCTCGGTTTATGGCGGCAAGCTTGATCTCTCCGGGGCGTTGTTCATCGCCGTCTCGCAATCCGGCCATAGTCCCGACGCCTTGCGCCTGACCGAGGCCGCCAAGCGCGGCGGCGCGCTGGTGGTCGGCTTCGTCAATGACGAGGCTTCGCCGCTGGCGGGTCTGGTCGATGTGCTGGTTCCGTTGCGGGCGGGGCCGGAGAAAAGCGTCGCGGCGACGAAGAGCTTCCTCGCCACCTGCATCGCCTTCCTTCATCTCACGGCGGCCTGGAGCCAGGACGAGGCGCTCGTCGCGGCGCTGGAGCAGGCGCCGCGGTTGCTCGCCGAGGCGGGCGATTGCGACTGGTCGCCGATGTTCGCAGGGCTGAAGGATGCCGCCAGCCTCTATGTGATCGGCCGTGGCCTCGGTCTCGGCATCGCGCAGGAAATGGCGCTGAAGTTCAAGGAGACCTGCCGCATCCACGCCGAAGCCTTCAGCGCCGCCGAAGTGCTGCATGGACCTTTGGCGCTGGTCGGTCCGGGCTTCCCGGCGATCGTGCTCGATCCAGCCGATGAGGGGCGCGACAGCACCTTGTCCGTCGCTTCGGCGCTCGCGCGCTTTGGCGCTGAGATCGCCTATGCCGGACATGGCTCGAATATCGGCGCGGCCCTGCCGATGCCGCCTGACGTCTCTGCCGCGCTCGCCCCGCTCGTCCAGGCGCGGGCTTTCTATGGCGGCATTGCCGCGCTTGCGGTCGCGCGCGGGCTCGATCCCGACAATCCCCCGCATCTCAACAAGGTGACCCGGACGCTTTGACCGGGATCGGTCGCGCGTAGAGCAGTCCCGGTGCGCGCCGACAAAACCGTCCAATCACGGCCGGGCCATTCGCGTTAGCTCGGGAACATCTCGAATGATGGAACAGCGGCTGATGTCCTCAGGAATCCTTCTTCTCAACCGGGCCGGCGATGCGCCGCTCGCCACGCCCTTCCGGTCGGCCGCGCTCGGCGAGAACGACCCCTTCGGCGCCGGGCGCGACATCGCCTGGACGGGGCCTGACGCCATGGCTGCGGGCCGGGTGAATCTGGCCGGTGCCTATGAGAGCGCAGCGTTTCCGCACACCGAATTCGTCGTGGTGGTCTCGGGCCATCTGCGTCTTGCCGAGCCCGGCAAGGCTGCCCTGGAGCTTTCACCCGGCCGCGCCGCCGTGATCGCGCGCGGAACCGTGGTGAAGGCCGAGGCTGCACCCGGCACGCGTCTTGTTTTCTGCGCTGCGACTGGCGCATTCTCGGCTGCGCCAGGCTTGCAGGAGATCCTGGCGGACGCGCCGCTTTCGCCCTCCGCCGCGCCGCCGGTCGAGGCGCTGGTCGGGCCGACGCCGCAATGCCGCAGCTTCAACGCCTTCACCGACGAGGCTACGCGCTTCCGGGCGGGCACCTGGGATTCGACGCCCTATCGCCGGATTTTGCGCCCGCACCGCCTCAACGAGCTGATGCATGTGGTGACGGGTAGCATTGATCTGACCGGGCCGGATGGAACCGTGACACGCGTCAATCAAGGCGACAGCGTCTTCGTCGCCCATGGCGCGCCCTGCGCCTGGGACAGCAGCGTTCACGTCGCCAAGTTCTATGTCGTGCAGGAGGTCGCCGGCTGAGCGTCAGCGCTCGCGCCGCGTTCCCGGCTCTGGAGTCCGTCATGTCCGACACTGCCCCTCAAGAGGCGCTGATCCTGCGCGAGGTTGCGCTGGCCGATGCTGCCGCCTGCCAGACGCTGTCGCACGCGGTCGGCTGGCCGCATCGCGTCGAGGATTGGGAGATGCTGATCGATCTCGGCCATGGCGTCGTGGCGACGCTGGGCGACGAGATCGTGGCGTCGGCGCTCTGGTGGCCCTATGGCGAGACGCACGCCACGCTCGGCTCGATCATCGTCTCGCCCGCGCAGCAGGGCGGCGGCATCGGCAAGCACTTGATACGCGCGCTGCTCGAACAGACGCAGGGGCGCTCGCAGCTGCTCAACGCCACGGTGGCGGGCGAGCCGCTTTACGCCAGGAACGGCTTCGTGCCCTGGGGCGGCGTGCTCCAGTATCATGGCGTATCGCGTGCTGACGTCGCGCCGGTGCTGCAACCCGGCGAGATGCTGCGTCTTGGCGGCCCCGATGACCTGCCGCTGTTGGAGCGGTTCGATACGCAGGCAACGGGCCTGCCACGCGAGCCGGCGCTCAAGGTGCTCCTCGCTTGCGGCGAATGCATCGTGCTGGAGCGAGACGGCGAAGCTGCCGGCTTCAGTATCCTGCGCCGTTTCGGCCGGGGGCATGTCATCGGCCCGGTGGTCGCTACCAATGGCGGCGATGCGCAAGCTCTGATCGCGCATTGGCTCTATGAACGACGCGGCCAGTTCCTGCGGATCGATATTCCCTTGGATACCGGGCTGGAGGATTGGCTGATGCAGAATGGCCTGAAACCTGCGGGCCCCGTGACCTCGATGGTGCGCGGCGAAAAACCGGTTCCGTCAGGGCCCGCGCAGCTCTACGCGGTGATCAACCAGGCACTCGGCTGAGTCTCAGAACAGGCGGATATGATGGTGCTTCTTTCCAAATCCGACCGGCTGGACATCGTCGATGGCAGGGTGGAATATGTCACCATGTCGGTACTGGCGCTGCATCGCGACCTTGTGCCCTATATCGCCATGCAGCGCAGCCAGGGCTGGCAGCAGATGCGAATCCTGCCCGCTTCGAGCCGCCATGTCGGTGTTCTCGGGCTGGGCGCGCTGGGCCAGGCGGCTTGCCGCAAGCTCGCGGGCTTTGGCTTCCAGGTCGCGGGCTGGAGCGGTTCGCGGTGCGAGATCGACGGCGTCGCCTGTTCTGCCGGCCCCGACGCGATGGCGGCATTTCTCGCCCGCAGCGAGATCCTGGTGTGCCTGTCGCCGCCGGCCGGGGAGGCGCGCATCAGGCTCGATGCCGCGCTTTTCGCGAGATTGCCGCGTGGTGCGAGGCTGCTGAGTGCGGGCGATCGCGATCATCTCGATCAGGATGCGCTGCTCGCTGCGCTCGACGATGGCCAGGTTTCGGCTGCCATGCTGGATGTCTCCTCCGAGGCGCAGCTTCCCAAGGGCCATGCGCTCTGGAGCGATCCCCGCGTGCTGATCACCAGCCATATCGCCGGCATGATCTAGCCGGAAGACGACATCCTGCTCTCACTTTTAGCATGGCCAGCATGCCGAGGCACCTCTGCTTGGGTAGGTCTATTGCCCATGGAGCGATCGAGAGCGCTCGAAGCATGATCTGCTGTCGCCGCGAGCCAATTGCGCAGGGGATGTCGGCGCGGCCCGCCACGCCGCGCCGACAGCATGGCGGCTTGCCTCTAGCCTTGTGACGAAGCGGCGCCGGCGCCGTGAGCGAGGAAAGCGGATCCATGCAAGAGCCCGTTCTTGATTTCGGCGAAAAGCTCCCGCCCGGGATCAATCCCGGAATCCGGCGTGCGCTTGTCCATATCGAGCGGCATTTCACCGACAGTGTCTATCTCGAGGACCTCGCCGTTCTCGCGGGCCTGAGCGTCTGTCGCTTCGTCACGGTGTTTCGCCGGCAGGTCGGCCTGACGCCGCATCGCTTCATCTGTCACCGGCGCATTCGCCATGCCAAGGCGCTGCTGCGCGAGGGCGTGCCGATGGCGCAGGCCGCATCCGAGGCCGGCTTCTTCGACCAGAGCCACCTCTCGCGCCATTTCAAGAGCATCTGCGGCGTGACGCCCGGGCGCTATCTGCGCGACCTGGCGCAGCCCGAGAGGCCTCGGGCCGCGCGCGGCGGCTATGTCCAGGCCGTCGCGGTCTGACGCGTCCGATCCTTCGTTTTCCAGAAGACACACTGACCAAGGCCTGTGCCCATGACCGTCAATTCGCTCGAAGCTCTCGACCGCATGCATTGGGTCCACCCGGTGGCGAACTGGGCGGGTCATGAGAAGCGCGGCGTCACCATCATGAAGTCGGCCAAGGGCGCCTTCATCACCGATGCGGACGGACATGAATTGATCGACGGCTTCGCCGGCCTCTGGTGCGTCAATGTCGGCTATGGCCATGAGAGCATCGTCGAGGCGGCAGCCGCGCAGATGCGTGAACTGCCCTATGCGACCGGCTATTTCAGCTTCGGCAGCGAGCCGACGATCCTGCTCGCGGCCAAGCTCGCCGAGATCACGCCCGGGGACCTCAACCACATCTATTTCTCGCTAGGCGGTTCGGATGCGATCGATACTGCGCTGCGCCTCATCCAGTTCTACTACAATGTCACCGGCCGGCCGACGAAGAAGGCCATCCTCTCGCTGGAGCGCGGCTATCACGGCTCGAGCTCGACGGGCGCCGGCGTCACCGCGTTGCCGGCCTTTCATGCGAATTTCGACTTCCCCTCCCATGTCCGGCACTACGTTGCCGCTCCTTATGCCTATCGCAACCCGACCGGTTCCGACGATGCGGCGGTGATCGCGGCCAGCGTCGCCTCGCTTCGCGCCAAGGTCGAGGAACTCGGAGCGGACAATGTCGCGGCCTTCTTCTGCGAGCCGGTCGTAGGCTCCGGCGGCGTCATCGTGCCGCCGAAGGGTTGGCTCAAGGCGATGCGCGACACAGCGGCCGAACTCGACATCCTCTTCCTGGCCGACGAGGTCATCACAGGTTTCGGCCGCACCGGGCCGATGTTCGCCTGCGAGGCGGAAGGCGTGGTGCCGGACATGATGACGATGGCCAAGGGCTTGACCTCGGGCTATGCGCCGCTGGGCGCGCTCGCGATCGGCGAGAAGGTCTATAACGGCATCAAGGACAATGCCCCCGACGGTGGGCCGGTCGGCCATGGCCAGACCTATTCCGGCCATCCTGTTTCGGCCGCCGTCGCGCTCGAGGTGCTGCGGCTCTATGACGAGGGCGGCATCCTCGCCAATGGCCAGCGCGTCGGCGCTTATTTCGAAAAGAAGCTGGCAACGCTTGCCGACCATCCCCTCGTCGGCGAGGTCCGGGCGCGCGGCCTGCTCGCCGGCATCGAGCTCGTCGCCGACAAGGCGAGCAAGGAGAAATTCTCCCGTGCGGCCAGGCTGCCGGAGCATCTCTTTGCGCGCGGTTACGCCAATGGCGTGATCTTCCGGGCCTTCGCCGACGACATCATCGGGCTCGCTCCGCCGCTCTGCTGCAGCGAGAGCGAGATCGATCTGATCGTCGCGCGCCTGCGCCAGACGCTCGACGACATGCTCGCCATTCCCGAGGTCAAGGCGGAGCTGCGCTGAGCGCGGCGATGCCGGCATGATCCTCGCTTTGCCGAGGCCAGCCGAACCGTCTACGCTCTCCCGGCCGGTGAGACGGGAATGTCCGGCTTGAGGAGCGAGATGGTGAGGCTTTCGTCGTGACACCGGGCGTGCGGCTCGACCGCATCGACATGAAGATTCTGGTCGAGCTCCAGAACAATGGCCGGATGACCAATGTCACCCTGGCCGATGCGGTGGGCTTGTCGCCAAGCCCCTGCCTGCTGCGGGTGAAGCGGCTGGAGCAGGCCGGTTTCATTTCCGGCTATGGCGCGACGATCAACCTGCAGAAGCTTGGCGAGACCATCACGGTCTTCACCGAGATCACGCTGGCCGATCATACCAAGGAGTATTTCATCCGCTTCGAGACCGCGCTGCGGCGGGTCGACGAGGTGGTGGAATGCCATCTGGTCAGCGGCGGCTACGACTATCTGGTCAAGTTCGTGACGCGCGGGCTGACGCATTATCAGTCGCTGATCGAGACACTGCTCGACCGTAATCTCGGCATCTCGAAATATTTCAGCTACATCGTCATCAAGACGCCGATCCAGAAATCGGGCTATCCGCTGCCGGTGCTGTTCGAAACCTGATCGCGAGAGCGTTTTCGAGCGAAGTGGACACCGGTTCGCGTGAAATCGGATCGGACATTGCTCCAGGTCAGCCCAGCGCCTGGTTGACCAACCCGAAGGTGCGTGCAGCGCCCTGCGCGCCGTGATTGCGGCCGCGGATCATCGTCGTCACGCTGTCGAAGATCGTCATGCCGCAGGTTTCGAGGAAGCCGCCGAACAAGCCTTGTTCCTGGGCGGTGTCGATGCGCAGGAAAGCGCCTTCATGCGCAGCCACATGCGGCCTCGTCAGCGCGATCGCCATCGCGTCGTCCTCGGCGACGATCGGCCCGACGACATGGCCGCGGCCGAAGCGCCGGCACAAAGCGAAGCCGACGACCTCGCCATTGCGCTCGACGATCGTCCCGGCCGATTGCGCCATCAAGGCCGCGATCACCCGCGCCCGGTCCGCACCATAGGCCATGCCGTCGAGGCGGGCGATGGCGTCGCGATCGGCTGCGACGACGCCGCGCACTGCAATCTCGTCCCCGGTCGGGGGCTCCGAAAGCTGGGGCCGGCCCTGGTGCTGGAAGATGCGCCCGACCGGCTCGAAGCCGAGCGAGCGATAGAGCCGATAGCCAGCCCGCGTCGAATTGAGGCGCAGATCGCGCGCGCCGGACTGCTCGAAGATCGTGTCCATCAGGCGCCGTCCCGCACCTTGCGCCTGCAGCCTGGGCGAGGTGATGACCATGCCGCAGGTGGCGAAATGCTCACCGAAAGGCCACCACATCGCCGAGCCGAGCGCGCGTCCGATCGCGTCGCAGGCGACGAAGCCGTGCCCGATCTCGAGCACCAGCCGCCAATCCTCGGGGCGATGCGGCCAGCCGACGCCGATCGAGAGCTGATGCGCCTGCACCAGATCGGCTTCGGTCATCGCCCGGATCTCGATGTCGTAGTCGAGTTTGCGCTTGGCCGTTCTGTAAACCACCGCTGCTGGCCTCGTGCGAAATGGAACGCAAGTATAGGACCGTCGGGAGCATTCGAGAATAGTAAAATTCATACAATACAGAGGCTTAACTTGGTGCAAGGTGAGGCTGCGGGGTTGGAACTGATCCGGGGTCGATATTTGCCCGGATCGGCTCGATACGCTTCGCTGACCCTGATAGCTCATGCCGACGCGCGGACCCGTATGCTCATGAAACTGGAACCTTATTGGCTCGATTCGGCGCCGCGCTTTGATGCGGATGCAGCTGGACCACTGGCCGGCAAGGTCGATGTCGCCATAGTCGGCGGCGGTTTCACCGGCCTGTCGGCGGCGCTGGCCCTGGCGAAGTCCGGGGCGAATGTGGCTGTTCTGGAGGCCGGCCGCGTCATTGGCGAGGCTTCTGGCCGCAATGGCGGGCATTGCAACAACGGCACGGCGCATGATCTTGGTGGCCTGGCCGCGAGCCTCGGGCTCGAACCTGCGTGTGCGCTCTACCGCGCTTTTGACGCCGCCGTCGATCAGGTCGAGGCGCTGGTCGCGGAGGAGGCGATCGATTGCGATTTCCGCCGCACCGGCAAGATCAAGCTTGCCGCCAAGCCCGAGCATTTTGCCAAGCTCGAAAAAAGCGCCGAACTGCTGCAGCGCACGGTCGAGCCCGATCTCGTCATCGTGCGGCCGGAAGAGATCAGGAGCGAGATCGGCTCGGACGGCTTCCATGGCGGCCTCGTCTTCCCGCGCGGCGCCCATATGCATATGGGCCGCTTCGGCGTTGGCCTGGCGAATGCGGCGGCGCGGCGCGGCGCCAGCATCTTCGAGAATGCCCGCGTCACCGGCCTTCATCGCTTGAACGGCAGCGCGCATCGGGTCGTGACGACGCGCGGCGAGATCGAGGCCGGGCAGGTTCTGTTGGCGACCGGCGCTTCCCGGCAGGGCCCCTTCGCCTGGTTGCGGCGGCGCATCGTTCCGGTCGGCAGCTTCATCATCGCGACCGAGCCGCTCTCGGATAATCTCGCGGCCTCGATCATGCCGACGCGACGCACCGCGACGACGACCAAGAATATCGGCAATTACTTCCGCCTGACGCCCGACAACCGGCTGATCTTCGGCGGGCGGGCGCGCTTTGCGCTGTCGAGCCCGAAATCGGACGCCAAGAGCGGCGCAATCCTGCAGGCGCGGATGCTGGAGCTCTTCCCCCAGCTCGCCGGCACACGCATCGATTATTGCTGGGGCGGGCTGGTCGACATGACCTCGGACCGCCTGCCGCGCGCCGGCGAGCGCGACGGCCTGTTCTACGCGCTGGGCTATAGCGGCCATGGCACGCAGATGTCGGTGCATATGGGGCAGATCATGGCGCGCGTCATGGGCGGCGACGCCAAGGCGAACCCGCTGGCCGGGCTCGACTGGCCGGCCGTGCCCGGTCATTTCGGCCCGCCCTGGTTCCTGCCCTTCGTGGGAGCCTATTATCGCTATCAGGACTGGCGGCATTGAGCCTGCCCCGAAACTCTACTCCGGCGGCCGTCTGACGCAGCTTTCTGCGTTTCCGGTGCTCACGGACAAGAAGTCCGCTGCGCTCCGATTCTCGAAATCCGCGCCAGCCGACTCACCGGAGCGAGTTTCGGAACAGCCTCTATGGGCAGAGCGTCCCGTGCTCGTTACGCCGCCTTCTTCTGCCCGCTCATCGCCAGCAGCACGAGCACGAAGGAGGCCGCCGTCAGCAAGGTCGAGATCGAGGCGATGGTCGGGTCGATCTCGTCGCGCAGCGCGGTGAACATCCGTCGTGTCAGCGTCTGATACTGCCCGCCCGAGACGAAGAGCGAGATGATCGTCTCGTCGATCGCCGAGATGAAGGCGAAGATGCCGCCGGCGAAGACGCTGGCCTTGATCTGCGGCAGGGTCACGGTGAGGAAGGCGCGCAGGCGGTTCATGCCGAGGCTGCGCGCCACCATCTCCTGCGCCGGATCGAAGCTCTGCAGCCCGGCGACCACCGAGGTGATGACATAGGGCAGGCCGAGCATGACATTGGCGAGAACGAGCCCGGGCAGCGTCGCGATCAGGCCGACCTTCGCATAGACGAAGAAGATGCCGATCGCGATGATGATGATCGGCACGATCAGCGGCAGCATCAGCACCATGTGGAGCGAGCGCATCAGCCGGCTCTGCGAATTGCTGATGGCATAGGCGGCGGCCACGCCGAGCGGCGTCGCGAGCGCGACCGTCAGCGCCGCGATCGTCAGGCTTACCTTGGTCGCCTGCATCCAGGCCGGGTTGCCGAAATACTCCTCATACCAGCGCAGTGAGAAGGACGGCGGCGGGAAGGTCAGGAAGCGCGTGCCGGAGAACGACATCGGCACGATGATCGCGAGCGGCACGATCAGATAGGCCAGCACCAGCCCGACGAAGAGGCCGAAGGCGAGACGGGGTAAGAGGGGATGTTTCATTTCTGCCCCAGCATCTTGTCGAGCGGGATGACGCGGCCGACCAGCATGAAGATCGCCAGCACACAGACGAGCAGAACGACGCCGATCGCGCTCGCCGCGCCCCATTGATTGTAGAGCTCGACATTCCGGCTCACGACCATCGAGATCATGATCGTCCGACCGCCGCCGAGCAGCTCCGGCGTGATGTAGAAGCCGAGCGTCAGCACGAAGACCAGCGTCAGCCCGGCGACGACGCCAGGCAGGGACAAGGGCAGGAACACGCGCAGGAAGGTATGGAGCGGCCCGCCGCCGAGGCTCGCACCGGCCAGCATCAGGTCGCGCGGGATCTTCTGCATGGTCGAGTAGAGCGGCAGCACCATGAAGGGCAGCAGGATGTGGACGGTCGCGATCACCGTGCCGAGCTCGTTATGCACCAGCGCCAGCGGGTCGCTGATCAGTCCGAACCGTTCGAGCACCTGATTGGCCACGCCCGTGCGTTGCAGCAGCACGAGCCAGGCATAGGCGCGCACCAGGACGCTGGTCCAGAACGGCAGGATCACGAAGGACAGGATCAGCATGTCCCAGGGCCGCCTGGCATGGGCGGCGGCATAGGCGACGGGATAGCCGAGGATGAGCGTCAGGACCGTGACCGTGAACGCGATGCGGAAGGTCAGCAGGAAGCTGCGCCAATAGATGTCCTCGCTGAAGATGCGCTTGTAGTGCTCCAGCGTGAAGCCGCCATCATAGAAGGACTGGCCCATCAGCCAGCCCACGGGCAGCACGACGAGCGCCACGATCACGATCACGGCCGGCGAGGCGAGCAGGAGCATCAGCCCCTGTTCGCGGCGCCGGTAGCGGAGGGATGGGTCGATGGCGCTCATCTCGTCTTTCCCGTCATGCTCGGGCTTGGCCCGAGCATCTCCTGCAAGAGGGTCTCGGGTCCGCGCCTGGCGCGGCCCCGAGAGTGACGTTCCTCACTTCTGGGTGAAGGCGAGCCAGCGCTTTTCCGCCGCTTCGCCGTCAGCCGAGGTCCACCAGGCATAGGACATCAACGCCTGGGCCTTGGCGTTCGCCGGCGCGCTCGGCAGTTCCGCGACGCGCGCCGCCGGGATCACGCCGGTGTCGTAGGCTTTCGGGTTGGCCGGGCCGTAATCGATCTGCATCGGCAGATTGGCCTGGTGCACCGGATCGACCGCCTCGTTCAGGAACTTGATCGCGGTCGGCAGGTTCGGCGCGCCCTTGAGCACGCAGAGCGAGGTGCTCTGCAGGATGCCCTGGTTGTAGGTGTAGGTGACCTTGGCGCCTTCCTTGACCAGCGCGCTGATGCGGCCGTTCCAGGCCATCACCATGTCGACCTCGCCATCGTTGAGGAGCTGGGCCGACTGTGCGCCCGAGGTCCACCAGACGGTGATATTGGGCTTGATCTCCTCGAGCTTCTTGAAGGCGCGGTCGACATCGAGCGGGTAGAGCTGGTCGGGCGCGACGCCGTCGGCCATCAGTGCGGCTTCGAGCGTGGCGAGCGGGTGGTTGCGCAGCGAGCGCCGGCCCGGGAACTTCTTCACATCCCAGAAATCGGCCCAGGTCTTGGGCGCGGTGGCCGCGTCCGGGAATTTCTTCAGGCTGTAGCCCATCACGCTGGAATAGAATTCGTAGGCGACCGAATAATCGCTGCGATACTCCGCCGGCATCGCTGCCGCGTTCGGGATCTTGCTGAAGTCGAGCTTCTCGACGATGCCCTGCTCGCCGCCGCGCAGGCAGAAATTGGTGGCGACGTCGACGACGTCCCAGGTCGGCTTACCCGTGGCGACCTGTGAACGCATGATCGGCCAGGCGTCGGGCACGCTGTCCTGGTTGATGGTGATGCCGAGCTTCTTGGCGGCGGGGTCGAGGATCGCGATCGTCTGCGCCTTCTGATAGGCGCCGCCCTGCGAGACGAAGAGCATCTGCTCGGCGGCGAATGCCGGGACCGTGCTCATCAGCGCCATGGCGAGACCTGCAGTAGCGCAGGCAAGCCGGGTGTTCAGGCGTCGTTTGGCCAAATCGTGCTTAAGCATGTCTAGTCCCCTGTTTTTGGATCGGATCCTCGAGCTACCGTCCGATCGCGTCTAGAAACTGATACCAGCCGGCGACCATGCGGACGGCCGGTTCTCGAAGCGGGTAGAAGGGCACGCGCCGCATCCGGGCGGCATCGAGCAGCCCGAGATCGGGCGCCTCGCCACGTGCGTAGGCAGCAAGGTAGCGCCCCATCAGGCTCGACATCGCGACGCCCGCGCCATTATAGCCCATGGCGAACAGCACGCGGTCGTCGAGGCGCCCGACATGGGGCACCGAGTCGAGCGTCATCGCGACCAGCCCGGACCAGCGATAGGCCAGGGGCACCTCCGAAAGCTGCGGGAAGATACCGGTCATCGCCTTGTGCAAGGCGCGGAAGGCGGCGGGAGAATCCTTCTTCCCGAAGGCGCCGCGCCCGCCGAAGATCACCCGGTCGTCGACCATGCGGAACCAGCGCATCATCCGCTTGGTCTCGGTATAGGTCCGCCGGGTCGGCATCACGCTCGCTGCCAGATTGGGCGAGAGTTTTTCGGTTGCGATGATGGCGCTGCGGAACGGGATCAGCGTGGTGCGGAACGCGGCCGTCGCCGGGGTCAGGTCGGAATAGCTGTTGGTGGCGATGATCGCCTGCCGCGCCCGGACGATTCCACTCGGCGTCTCGACCAGCACGCCACTGCCCTCGCGCCGCAGCCGCAAGGCCGGCGTTTCCGCATGGATCGCGATGCCCCGTTTGGCGACGCCCCTGGCGAGGCCATGCAGGTAGTTCAGCGGGTGGATGCCGCCGGAGCCGGCATTGAGCACGCCGCCGACGAAGCCGTCCGAGCCGGTCTCCTCGCGCACCTGATCGGCGCTGAGCACCGACATGGTGGTGTCGCCGAGCTCGGCCTTCAGCCATTGCGCCTCGGTGATGGCGTAGTTCAGAGTCTCGTGGTTATGCGCCGCCTTGACCTGGCCCGAGCGCGTCAGGGCCGCGTTGTCTATGCCGAATTCTTCGACGAGCTCGGAGACGATATCTGTCGCCTCAAGCGCGATATCGTACATGCGCCGCGCCATGTCCCGGCCATAAGCGGCAGCAATGGCGGGGAAGGAGATGCGGAATTTGGCGGTGATGACGCCGCCATTGCGCCCGCTTGCACCCCAGCCCGGCCGGTTGGCCTCCAGCACGATCGGCCGAAGGCCGCTTTGCGCCACATGATGCGCCGCCGACAGCCCCGTATAACCCGCGCCGATGATGACGACATCGGCCTGTGCGTCGCCCTGAAGGGGCGGCAGGTCGTGCAATGGCGCGGCCGTTGCCTGCCAGAGCGACGGGGCGGGATCGAGGGCTTGCCAGGGCGCTTCGCCGGGCACTGGCGCTTACGCCTTTTCGGCCTCGACCGCGTCGGCGAGCGCCGCCAAGGTCGGGAAGTGGTAGTCGGGCTTGGTCAATTGCGGCACGGCCGGCGTGCCGCCGAAACCCTTCTGGCCCTGGCGCCGCTCGATCCAGCAGGTCTTGTAGCCGAGCGATTTCGCCACGCCGATGTCGTGATACTGGCTTTGGGCGACGTGCAGGATCTCCTCCTGCTTGTAGCCGAAGGCCGATTGGCGGCCGCGGTTGAAGGCGAAGAACAGCGGATCGGGCTTGGGGTGGATCGCCTCGTCGGCGGTGACGCTGTCGTGGAACGGGTTGCCGAGCGTGTGCGAATAGAAGGTGAAGGTCGAGCGGTCGGCATTGGTCATCGCGACCAGCCGGTAGTGCTTGCGCAGCCGCGCCAGCGCCTGGACGGAATCCGGGAAGGCCGGATGCTGCAAAATGGCGTATTGGAAGGAGTCGGCGGAGGCCTCGTCGGCAGGCAGGCCGAGTTCCTTGGCAAGGTGGATGTAGACCAGCTTCATCACCTCGCTGGAGCGCTCGTAATTGAGCTCGCGCCCCCTGAGATAGGGCGCGAAGATCTCGTCGTCGCTCAGCTTCGCCGCCGCTGGCCCGCCGATGCGGCGCACGGAATTGAGAACGCCGCTTTCGAAGTCGATCAGCGTGCCGACGACATCGAATGTGAGAACCTTGAAATCACTGAGCGCCATGGCGTCGACTTCTCTTGGACAGTTGCAAGAATTTGGACAGTTGGAAGGATTTGGACAGTTGGACGGATAAAGGACTCGATCAGCCGTCCGTTTTCGGAACGATGATCGTGTCTTGCGGATGCAGGCTGACCGCGAGGCGCTCGCCGATCGGCGGGATGCGGCGGGCGGCCTCGTAATGGCTGGGTTGGCGCAGGCTTAAGGAGGCGCCGTCATCAAGCGCGAGAAAGACGCGCAGGCTCTCGCCCTGGAAGACGACATCGGTCACGCGAGCCGAGAAGCGGTTGCGCTCGGGCGCGCCGGTGCCGTCCTCGATCAAAAGCTTCTCGGTCTGGATCGCCAGCACGAGATCGCCCGTCGGCGCGATCGGCCGGCTGGTCTTGAGCACTGCGCCGGCGAGCGTGACGCTCGAAACATCGACCCGCGTGACCGGCAGCAAGGTCGCCTCGCCGATGAAGCTCGCGACGAAAGCGTTGGCCGGGTGGTCGTGCAGCCGGGCCGGCGCGTCGATCTGGACGAGCTTGCCGTCCTTCAGGATGGCGACGCGGTCGCTCATCGTCAGCGCCTCGCGCTGGTCATGCGTGACATAGATGATGGTGGCGCCGAGCCGCTTGTGGAGCTGGCGCAGCTCGATCTGCATGGTCTCGCGCAATTGCTTGTCGAGGGCTGACAAGGGCTCGTCCATCAGGATCAGGCGCGGCTCGAAGATCATGGCCCGGGCAAGCGCGACGCGCTGGCGCTGGCCGCCCGAGAGCTGGGCGATGCCGCGCTCCTCATAGCCGGCAAGATCGACCATCGCGAGTGCGCCCCTGACGCGCTCGGCATAGCTCGATTTCGGCAAGCGCCGCGCCCGCAGGGGAAAGGCGACGTTCTCGCCGACGCTCATATGCGGAAACAGCGCGTAGTTCTGGAAGACGATGCCGATGTCGCGCTTGTGCGGCGGGGTGAAGGTGACGTCGCGCCCGCCGAAATGGATCGACCCGCCGGAAGGCTGGATGAAACCGCCGAGGATGCCGAGCAGCGTGGTCTTGCCCGAGCCGGAAGGGCCCAGCAACGAGACGAATTCATGGGGCGCAACATCGAGCGACACGTCGTCGAGCGCCCGCACCGATCCGTAGATCTTGCTTGCGGACCGGATTTCGACGCGCTCGCCGCCCAACTCAGCCATTTCGAACTCTCCCGTCATGAATACAGCGGCTGCCGGCGCGCGCGGACAAGGACCGATTTCAGGCTACGCCATAAGGAGGGCTTATGACCTGGCCGTGCCGTCCCGAGCATGCCGTCACGCGGCGCGGGCCTCTGTGAACCCGTCGCCGCAAGCTGCATTCGACCCGCTCATGAAAGGGTTTTCGGCGGGAGACAGCAATTGCCAAATAATCAGGAAAACCATAACCTCATGTAATGTCTGATCTGCGCCGCATGGTGTCGTCGAGCAATGCGCTCTTCGTGTTCGAGGCGGCGGCCCGCGGCGGCAGCTTCACGCGCGCGGCGGATGAGTTGAACGTCACCCAGCCGGCGGTGAGCCGCATGCTCGCGCGCTTCGAAAGTTATCTCGGCGTCCGGCTGTTCGAGCGCGGCGGCAAGGGCGCGGTCCTGACGCCGGAGGGGGAGACGCTGTACCGTCGCGTTTCCGATGGTTTCCGCAGCATCGAGGCGGGGTTGCGCGAGATCGAGCAATTGCGCGCGGGCAAGGAGACGGTGACCCTTTCGGTCTCCTCGGCCTTCACCACGCATTGGCTGATGCCGCGCATGGACCGCTTCCAGCGGCGTTTTCCGGCCGCCGATCTGCGTTTCCAGATGATCGCCGGGTCGTTGCGCGGCCCGGTCGAGAATGTCGATCTCGGCATGCGCTTCGCAGCAGCCGACGAGGTCGTCCAGCCCGGGTCGCTCGTCATCCGGGAAGTCATGCTGCCGGTCTGCAGCCCGGGCTATTGCCGCCCGGAACCGGCCGGGCCGGGCTCTGCCGAGGACGGCAACACCATCATCCACTTGACCGACAGCCCGTTGGACTGGCCGAGCCAATATCCACCCTTCGCCACCGGTCGCTCCGGCCCGGTCAAGACGCTGAGCTTCTCCGATTATGCGGTCGTCGTGCAGGCGGCGCTGCTCGGGCAGGGCATCGCCTTCGGCTGGAGCACGGTCGTCTCGCATGCGCTGATCTCGGGCGCGTTGACGCCGGCTTCCGACCGGCTGACGGCGGGAGCCCGCGTCTGCGTGCTGGTCACGCCGCCCAACCGTCCGGCCCGGCCGATCGTGAAAGAGATCCGCGACTGGATCATCGCCGAGTTGCGCGCCGAGATCGAGGCCATCGACACGCTTCACCCCGCGCTGGGCCTGCTGCGGGCGAGCTATTAGCCGGTCAATGTCATGATCCTGCGCCGTCATGCTTGGACCTGACGGAGAGGGCGCGGGGACCCCTTCTCCCCTCCGGGGGAGAAGGTGGCAGCGCTTAGCGCTGACGGATGAGGGAAGTCTTGTTTCGGCGCGTTTCCTGCCCTCATCCGACCCGGCTTCGCCGGCCCGCCTTCTCCCAGCCATCTCGGGCTTGCCCGAGATGGGCAATCCAAAGTGTCAAAGTCGGCAACAGCCGACTTTGATTGGGGAGAAGGGAAAAGGGCCGCGCGGCTCCCGCTCCCGTCATTCTCGGGCGCAGCCGGGTCGAATGTGGGAAGGCGCGGCGCCGGCAGGAGCCTCACACCCCGATATCGATCAGCACCGTCTTGTGCCGCAGATTGGCCTCGACAGCCTGTCGGCCGAGATCCTTGCCGATGCCGGAGCTTTTGTAGCCGCCGGTCGGCAGGATGAAGTCGAGCGTGCGGCTATAGCGGTTGATCCAGACCGTGCCGGCCTTGAGCTGGCGCACGGCCCGCAGGCCCCGGCCGAGATCGGCGGTATAGACGCCGGCCGCCAGCCCGTATTCGGGATGGTCGGCGAGCGCGAAACCCTCTTCCTCCGTCTCGAAGCTCTGGATGGTGAGCACCGGGCCGAAGATTTCCTCTCGCACGGCGGCATTCTCGGTCGTGACGCCCGCGAGCAGGGTCGGCTGGTAGAACGCGCCGCCATGCCCCTCGATCCGGCTGCCGCCCAGCAGCAGCTCGGCGCCTTGCTCGCGGCTGCGCGCCAGGATGGTGTCGATCCGGCGCGCCTGCAATTCCGAGATGATCGGCGCGTAGCCGGTCGAGGATTTCCAGGTCGGGCCGGGCGCCACGCGGGCGAGCCGGCTTTTCAACGCCGCCACCAGCGCGTCAGCGACCTGCCGTTGCACGATCAGGCGCGAACCGGCGACGCAGGCCTGTCCGGCATTGGCAAGCAATGAGCCGGCTATGCAGTCGGCCGCCTTGTCGAGATCGGCATCGGCGAAGACCAGTTGCGGGCTCTTGCCGCCAAGCTCCAGCGTCACCGGCTTGATGCCGCTTTCGGCCGCGGCCTTCATGATCGCGATGCCGGTGCGGGTCGAACCGGTGAAGGAGAGTTTTGCGATGCCGGGATGGCGGCTCAGCGCATCACCGGTGACCGCCCCCGTGCCCTGCACGACATTGAAGATGCCGGGAGGAATACCGGCCTCGATGGCGAGCTGCGCCAGCCGCACGGTCGAGAACGGCGTCAGCTCGGAGGGCTTCAGCACGATCGCGTTGCCCGCCGCGAGTGCCGGGCCGACCTTCCAGGACGCCATGCTGAGCGGGAAATTCCACGGCGTGATCGCGCCGACGACGCCATAGGGCTCGGAAACGATCATGCCGAAATGGTCGGTTCGTGTCGCCGCGACCTCGCCGCCGAGCTTGTCGGCATATTCGGAGAAGAAGCGGATGCCTTCCGCCGTGCCCATCACGTCGCCGGTCACGGCCTGGGCGATCGGGCGGGTCGAGCCCAGCGCCTCCAGCTGCCCCAACTCCTCGGCCTTCGCCTCGATCAATTCGGCCCAGCGCTGCATGGCGCGCGCCCGCTCGCGCGGCGGCCGCGTCGCCCAGCCGCTGCGCTTCACCGCCTCGGTCGCGTCCTTGACCGCGCGATCGACCGTCTCGACCGACGCGATCGGCAATTCCGCATAATCTGCCGCGTCGGACGGTCTTGCGACGGTCAATCGCTCGCCGGGCTCATCGACGACGGCGCCGGCGATGAAATGGCCCCTGGCGAAGGCGACGCTGTCGGGATTGAAATCGCGCATGCGCGTCAAAGCCCGAGCAGGCCGGGGAGCTGCTCGATGCTCTTGATCTCGCGATAGCCGTAGAAATCGATGCCCGGCTCATGGCCGCGATTCACGAAGACCCGCTGGCCGATCTTCATGTCATAGGCGGTCATCAGGTCGTAGCGCAGGCTCGACGAGCAATGCATGACGTCGGCCGGGCCGCAGCCCAGCATGTCGAACATGTATTCGAAAGCCCGCTGCAGCGGCTTGTAGGCTTGCGCCTCCTGCGCCGTATAGGCGGCATGGAAGGGCGCGCCGAGCTTGGCCATGGAATAAGGGATAAGGTCCGTCATCGAATTCGAGAGGACGACGAGCGGGATTTCCTTGGCGACCTTGGCGAGGCCCGCGGGCACGTCGGGATGCGGAATCCAGCTCGGAATCTCGTCATAGATCCGCTGGGCATCGGCTGGGTCGAACGGCACGTTCCAGGCTTTGCAGCTGCGCTCGACCGCATTGTGGACGACTTCGTCGAACGGCTTCCAGGCGCCCAGGATCTCGTCGAGACGATAGCCTCGGAAACTCTCGTAGAACCCGTCCATCACTTCGGGCGTCAGCCTGGAGCTGTAGACCCGCCGCGCGGCCGGCCCCATCTGGAAATCGATCAGCGTGCCGTAGCAGTCGAAGGTGATGAATTTCGGCCGAGCGGTGCTCATTGCGTCTCTCGTCTTCGGATGTGGCCGCGACGGCCCAATCCGCCACGTTGCACCCAAGACTAGGGCGCATGCGCAGGCATGGAGGTGGAATTGCGTCCGGCCCAACGAAGATTCTGCCGATCAGATGGCCCGCTTCGGCATGGATTGCCGCAGCAGGCGAAAGGATGCGAGGTCAAGCCGACGGGCTCTGTTAGGCTCCTGCCATCGCTGCTCGACCGAGCGCATATGACCTGATGGCGGATACCAATGACTGTCGAAACCGTGCTGGCCGATCTCGTGGCCTTTCCGTCGATCTGCCGCACGCCGAACGGCGCGATCGTCGAGCATGTCCGCGGTTTTCTTGCCGGCTACGGCGTCGAGAGCGTGGTCCTGCCCGGGCCGGAGGGAGACCGCTCGAACCTCTTCGCCACGATCGGGCCGCGCGGTCCCGGCGGCATCATCCTGTCGGCGCATCTCGACGTCGTGCCGGCGGCTCCCGAGGGTTGGCTCGGCGATCCCTTCAGCCTGCGGCGCGATGGCGAGCGCTTGATCGGGCGCGGCGCCGTGGACATGAAGGGCTTCGTCGCCTGCGTGCTGGCGAGCGTCCCTGATCTCGTCTCGCGCAAGCTGGCGCGCCCGGTCCATATCGCCTTGTCCTATGACGAGGAGGTCGGCTGCGTCGGCGTGCGTCATCTCATCGCGCGGCTGCCGGAGCTCTGCCCGCAGCCGGTGGGCTGCATCGTCGGCGAGCCGAGCGGCTTGCATCCGGTGTTGCGGCATAAGGGCAAGATCGCCCAGCGCGTCACGGTCGACGGCAAGGCCGGGCACTCCTCCCGCCCCGACCTCGGCGACAACGCGATCCATTACGCAGCGCAATTGATCGCGGCCGTGCAGGACGAGGCGCTGCGGCACGCCGTGGCAGGTCCGTTCGCGCCCGCCTTTGCGCCGCCCTATTCGACGATCCAGGTCGGCACCATCCATGGCGGCACCGGGATCAATATCGTACCGGCGCAATGCGTCTTCGAGATCGAGGCGCGCGCCATCGCCGGCCAGGAGCCGGCCAGCCTGCTGGCTTTCCTGCCGGGGGAGGCCGAGCGCATCCGTGAGCTAGCCGAGCAGACCGGCCATCGCGTCGCCTTCGGCTTCGAGACGATGAGCGACTACCCGCCGCTCGATCTCGACGAGGCCGATCCTCTCGTGGCGCTGAGCGAGGCGGCGTCAGGGATGCCGCGCCAGCAGGCGGTCAGCTTCGGCACCGAGGCTGGGCTCTATCAGGCGGCGGGCATCGCTGCGATCGTGTGCGGGCCGGGCGACGTCAACCGCGCCCACAAGCCGGAGGAATACATCACCGACGGCGAACTCGCGGGTGCGATGGCGATGATCTCACGGCTTGCCGATACGCTGGCTGCCTGACCGACCCCGCGCTTTCAAGCGATGCCGCCTGGCGAAATCGGAGTAGAAGGCTGCTGGGTAAAACATCAGCAGGGAGCAGCGCATGCCTGATCGCAAGCGTGTCGAGGCCTTCGTCGCCGCAGTTGTCAGCGGAGATCATGTCGGCGCCATCCGGGATTTCTACTGCGAGGACGCTTCCATGCAGGAGAACGCAACCGAGCCGCGCCGGGGACGAGACGTTCTGATGGCCCATGAGGCCAAGGCCTTGGCTCGATTGCAGCGAATGCACACCCACCCCGCCCGCGCCGTCCTCGTCGATGGCGACAGGGTGGTGATCAATTGGGTGTTCGACGCGACCGACCAGAGCGGGGTCACCCGGCGGCTCGAGGAACTCGCGATCCAGCGCTGGCGCGGCGACCGCATCGCCGAGGAGCGCTTCTTCTATGACACGGCCACGGCCTGGCGCGTGGTTGAGCCGGGCTAGGCAATACTGCCCGGCCTCGGAACCGAGCATAGACGGCGGGCTCTAGAATTCGCCGATCTCGCCCTTGGAACCGTCGATCAAGCGTGAATGCCGGAAGGGGCTGGGATCGACGATCGGCGTGTCTCCGACTGCGAGGTCGGCGGCGAGATGGCCGATGCCGGGCCCGAGTCCGAAGCCATGTCCGCTGCAGCCGGCCGCGAGCACAAAGCCCTTCAGCCCGGCGACGGGCGAGATCACCGGCACGGCGTCGGGCGTCGAATCGACATAACCGCTCCAGCTCTCGCGGACGCCGACATCCTTGAGCGCGGGATAGAGCGCGCGAGCCCGCGCCATCGTCAATGCGATGGCACTGCGGCTGGGGGCGGGGTCGAGCACGCGCATGCGTTCGAACGGCGTTTCCTTGTCGAAGGCCCAGCTCCCCATCATGGCTTCGGGCCCCTTGAAGAAGGAGGGGCCGATTCCGAATTCCAACGCCTTCAGGCGCCGGACGAACATCGGCATGAAGTCGCGGGCATAGCGCAGGCCCTGCGGCGTCACATCGAGCGTCGCCTTGCCGCTGATCGCGATCGTATAGCTGCCGTCGAGCCGGCGGGTCAGCGCGCAATCGGGCGTATAGAGTGCATCGAGCAGTTGCGGCGCGATCTCCGTCCGCAGAATAGACTGGCGGGCGCTCGCCTGGGGAAAGCGAAGGCCGTGGCGGCGGCAGAAGGCCGAGGCCCAGGCGCCGCCGGACAGGATGACGGAGCGGGTCCGGATCGATCCCTTCTCGGTGATCACGCCGGTGACGGCGCCATTGGTGATGTCGAGCCCGCGCGCCGCGCAATCCTGATGGATCGTCGCGCCGTTCAGCCTTGCACCATGGGCGAGCACCGGCGCAGCCAGGGCCGGTTCGGCCTTGCCATCGCTGACCGAATGCACGCCGCCGAGCCAGGATTTGCCGGTGCCGCTCGTCATGGCGCTGGCCTCGGCACCTGACAGCATGCGCGTGTCGATGCCGAATTGCCGGGCCGTTCCGCGCCATTTCTCCCATTGCGCGATCTGGTCGGCATCGTTGCTGGCATAGACCAGCCCAGTGCGGCGGAAGCCGATATCGCGGCCGATCTCGCCGTTGAATCGCTCCCATAATTCCATGGCCCGCATGGCGAGCGGCAATTCGCGCGCATCGCGGTTCTGCTGCCGGCACCAGCCCCAGTTGCGGCTCGATTGTTCGGCGCCGACGACGCCCTTCTCCAGTAGCGCGACGGAATGGCCGCGCTTTGCCAGGTAATAGGCTGCGGCGCTGCCGACGATGCCGGCGCCGATGACCACGACATCGACCTCGGTCGGCAGGCGCTCGTCGCTGGCGATGCGTTCGATCGTCGGTGACATGAATCCAAGGCTCCGGGGGACAGTCTCGGCGCGACGTTAGCGCGCGAGCGGCTGCCGGCATTGGATCATCTTTGCGCCTGCGTCGGTCTCAATGCCGCAGGGCGGCCTCGACCCCGGCTGCGATCGAAAACAAGGCGTGGTCGCTACCGGTCTCGCCCGTCAGCATCAGTCCGACCGGCGCTTGTCCCGGTTCGTGGCAGGGCAGGCTGATCGAGCAGCGATCGAGGAAATTGCCGAGGCTGGGATTGCGCAGCAGCAGCGTGTTGAGCCGAAAATACTCGGCATCCTCGACTAACTCGTCGAGGCGCGGCGCGATGATCGGACAGGTCGGCATTACCAGCGCGTCGTATTCGGCCGTCTGCGCATCCATCGCGGCGATGATGCGCTGCCTGGCCTGAACCAGATTGACATAGTCGGCGGCCAGCATCTGCGCGCCGGTCGCGATCCGGCTGCTCACGCGCGGATCATAGAGATCGCCCTTGCTCGCCAGCAACTCACGGTGCCAGGCAAAGGCTTCGGGCGCCGCGAAACCGCCCTTGGCCGTGACCATGGCCTGGCCGATTTCGGAGAGCGGCGCAAAATCGATTTCGACGATGCGTGCGCCGAGCCCGCTCAATCGCGCGATCGCCTTGTCGAAGGCAGCGGAAACCGCTGCATCCGTGCCGTCGCGCACGATCTGGGTCGGGATCGCCAGGCGCAGGCCCGATACTGGCCGCACTGTGGGCAAGGCAGGCGTCTCGCCCGCCAGCACGCCGTCGACGATGGCGCAGCAGCCGACGCTGGCGCCGAGCGGCCCGAGCGAATCCAGGCTGCCCGATAGCGGGATGACGCCGTCGAGCGGCACCCGCCGCGCGGTCGGCTTGTAGCCGACGATGCCGCAGAGCGCGGCTGGAATGCGGCAGGAGCCGCCAGTGTCGCTGCCGAGCGCGACGGTCGCCATCCCATCCGCAACCGCCACGGCCGAGCCGGAGGAACTGCCGCCGGGAATGCGGCGCGAGGCGCGGTCCCAGGGGCTGAGCGGCGTGCCGTAATGCGGGTTTGCGCCGATGCCGGAATAGGCGAATTCGGTCATGTTCGCGCGGCCGATGGGGATGAACCCGGCTGCCAGCATGCGCGCGATCGTCGGTGCGTGGGTTTTTGCCGGCGCGCTGTCGGCGAGCGCGCGCGAGCCGGCCATGCTGCGTTCGCCGGCGACGTGGTAGAGATCCTTCACCGCGAAGGGGATGCCGGCGAAGGGGCTGGCTGCGCGGCCGGCGCGCCGCAGCGCGTCATGCGCGTCGGCGGAGCTGCGGGCTGCGTCCGCCGAGACGCAGATGAAGGCGCGTGCGCCCTCACCAGCGGGATCGGCGATCTTCGCCAGGCATTCCTCCACGAGGGCGCGGGCGGTGAGCGTCTCGTTTGCCAGTGCCTTGGCGGTGTCCTGCAGGGTGCGCATCTCGTCGATCTCCTTCGCCCGCACCCGCAGCACGATCTGCGTCAGACCAGGGCCTGAACCTGGATTTCAACGAGAATCGCCTCGGCCGCAAGCCGGGACTCGACGGTGGCGCGCGCCGGAGGCGCCTCGGGATCGACCCATTCGTCCCAGGCCGCGTTCATTTCATTGAACGCGCCGATATCCTTCAGCCAGATATTGGCGGTGACGATCTTCGATTTGCTGGTGCCGGCCAGCGCGAGGAAATGATCGATCTGCGCCAGGATGTCGGCGGTCTGTTCCTTGGCGCCGCCGCTGCGATCCTTGGCCGTGATGCCGGAGAGGAAGGCGAAGCCGTTGGCGACGACGACGCGGCTCAGCCGGGCGCTTTTCTCGTGACGGGTTATCATGTCGAGGGATATCCGAGTTGTGGCGCGGTCCGGATGGAGCTGCGCCGAAGGGGAAAAGGGACCGTTGGCGCCGCTCACATCAATCCGGGTTCGCCGAGATCGCTGCCATCGACCAGGCGGCTATAGCGATAGGGGTGGGGATCGACGATCGGCGCGTCGCCCGTGATGATGTCGGCCGCAAGCCGGCCGGCCGCCGGTCCGACGCCGAAGCCATGGCCGCTGAAGCCGGCCGAGACATGCAGGCCCGGCAGCTTGTCGATGGCCGAGATCACCGGCACCCAGTCGGCCGTGAAGTCGATCAGGCCGCCATATTTGTGCGCGATCTTCACATCGGCGAGCTGAGGGTAGATCTCGCCGATGCGCTTCAGCGCGAAGCTGATCAGCTTTTCCTGCGGCGGCGGGTCGTAGGTTCGCATCTTCTCGAAAGGCGAAATGCTGTCATTGTTCCAGCGCATCAGGGCCTCAGGACCCGAAAAGAAGGTCTTGTCGGCGCGGATCGTCAGCAGCCTGTGGCGCTTCTTGAAGGTGGGCCAGAACGGCTTGGCATACATCATCCCCTGCGGGCTGAGCCGAAGCAGCCCGCGCCCGCTGATGCCGATCGTGTAGCCGCCGTCGAGCCGGCGCCTGAAGGTGACGTCCGGCGTCGAGATGCCACCGACGGTGACCTCGGGCGCCGGCGCGGTGAAGAACGAGGTCGACTGCACGCCGGCCAATGGCATGGCGATGCCGTGATGCCGGCAGAACATCGAGGTCCAGACGCCGCCGGCCACCAGCACGGTGCTGGTCCGGATCGTGCCCTTCTCGGTGACGACCGCCGAGACACGGCCAGCCGAGGTCTCGAGCCCGCGCGCCGCGCAATCCTGATGGATGGTTACGCCGAGCCTGCGGGCCGCTTCCGCGAAGGCCGGGGTGGCGAGCGCCGGCTCGGCCTTGCCGTCGGTTGGCGAATGGATGCCGCCGACCCAGTTCTCGGTCGAGCCCGGCGACATCGCCTTGGCCTCGGCGGCGGAAAGCACGCGGCTATGCATCTGCATCTCGCGGGCCTTGTCGGTCCAGTTGGACCAGGCGGCGAGATCGGATTGTTTGGTCGTCACATAGACAAGCCCGGTGCGCCGGAAGCCCGTATCCGCGCCCAGTTCTTCGTTCAGCCCGTTCCACATTTCGACGGCGCGCTGGGCCAGCGGCAACTCGCGCAGGTCGCGATTCTGCTGGCGGCACCAGCCCCAGTTCCGGCTCGATTGCTCGCCCGCGACATAGCCCTTCTCGACCACCGCGACGGAATGGCCTTTCCTAGCGAGATGATAGGCGGTGGTGATGCCGGCGATGCCGCCGCCGATCACGACGACATCGGCTGAATTCGGCAGCGTCTCATCGCTGCGAATGCGCGTGACCGGAGGCGACATGGGCTGGCTTTCCTTGGCGTGGCGTATTTAGGGGGAAGGGTCGGGTTCTAAAGATGCGTGTCTAGGACACTCATGATCCAGAGCAGTTTGGCGTCCGCATCCGAGCGATTGGCGATATGGTGCGGAGCATCGCTCTTGAACTGGAAGCTGTCACCCTCGGCAAGCCTGGCCATGCGCTCGCCGACGGTCAGCTCGATGCTGCCCGACATGACATAGCCGCCCTTCTGCCCGGTGCCGATGAGCACGTCCTCGCTGTTTCCGCCCGGCGGCAGCGTCACGATCATGAAGCGCAGATTCTCGTCATTGCGGGGCGAGAGCAGTTCCTTCACCAGCCGCGTCTCGCCGACGACGATGCGCGGCCGCTGTGCGCCCCGCCGCACGAAGGGCGGGTCTTCGGTCGGTTGCGGCTCGCGATGCTCCAGGAATTCCCAGAGATTCACGCCGAGCGCTGCCCTTATGCGCTGCAGCGTCTTCATCGACGGGTTGGAGTTGCCGCGTTCGATCTGGCTGATGATGCCGGCCGAGACGCCGGCCTTGGCCGCGAGATCGAGAATGGTGAGGTTGCGCTCGCCGCGCAGGTTGCGCAGCCTCTCGCCGATCTGCTTGGCGCCGCCCTCAGGGGGGGACATCGCCTCGATCACTTTGATGTCGCGCGCATTATTTGCGGGCATGATGCTCATATTTCCATCTTAATGAATAAGATTCATATGGGATTGCGCTGAGCCATGCAATTGGCTGCAGCGCCTCAAGCCGCGAAAATCTCATTTTTTCAACGGTATTGATACACAAAATGCTTCAAGCTGACTGGCGCGGTGGTTTCCGCCAGGAGCGGGCGTCCCGCTCCACATCTGCGGTTCGTGCAATTGGCTTGACGCGAAAATCAATAAAATGAATATTTCGGCCATGCGCGGATTGCCTTCCGCAGCAACAGGAGGCCATGCGATGACAGATCGCCGTGAAGCCGAGCCGACCGGGGGTGGGGCCGTCTCCCGCCGCGCGCTGTTGCGGGGTGCCTCTGTCCTGGCGCTCGCGCCCTGGGGCTCGCAACTCCAGGCACAGCCGGCGCCGAAGCCGAAGGGGCCGCCATCCGCGCCAAAGGGACAGGCGGTCATCGGCTATTCGCAGGAGATCACTGTCCTGCATCCGCTGATGCCGGCGAACGAGGTCGATCAGGGCGTCTGGTGGAACCTGTTCAGCCCGCTATGGGCGCTGGATCAGGCTGGCAAATTCGTCCCCGTATTGGCCAAGGACGTGCCGACCGTGGCCAATGGTGGGATTTCCGCCGACGGATTGGTCTGGAGGGTGACCCTGCGCGAGGGTGTCAAATGGCATGACGGCCGGGATTTCTCGGCCGAGGATGTCCGGTTCACCTTCGATCTCATCCGGAATCCGCAGTTCCGTACGCGCAGCCGCTCCGGCTTCAGTCTCCTTGAGGACGTCAAGACGGAAGGCAATACGATCAGCTGGCGGATGAAGGAGCCCTTTGCGCCGTTCCTGTCCTTCCTTGCCTGGACCTTCATCGTGCCCAGGCATCTGCTCGATGGTGCGGCCGATCCGAATGCGACGCCCTTCCAGGCCAACCCCGTCGGTACGGGCCCGTTCAAATTCGTCGAGCGCAGGACCGGCAGCCATGTTCTGCTCGCGGCCAATACGGCCTATTTCGGCGAAGGGCCTTATCTGGAACGGCTGGTTTTCCGTTATGTGCCCGACCTCAACGCGATGTACACGCAGTTCCGTACCGGTGAGGTCGACTATATCGGCCTCCAGGGCATTCCGCCGAACCACTACGCCGAGGCGAAGACGCTCAAGAACGTCGTCGTGCATCTTTGCCCACGGGCTTCCGTCGAGAACCTCACGCTCAATCTCGCCCATCCCGCCCTGAAGGAGAAGGCGGTCCGGCAGGCGCTCTATCTCGCCATGGACAAGAAGGCGATCGTCGAGGCGCTTTATTACGGGCTGCCCCTTCCGGCTTCGAGCTTCATGCCGCCGCAGAGCTGGGCCTTTAACGATGCGCTTGCGCGCCATGTCCATGATCCGGCCAAGGCCAGGGCCATTCTCGACGCGGCCGGCTGGAAGCCCGGCCCCGACGGCGTGCGCGTGAAGGACGGCGTGCGTCTCGCCTTCACCAACTCGACCACGACCGGGAATCCGACGCGTGAGCAGGCCCAGCAGCTGCTGGTGCAGGACTGGGCCCAAATCGGCGCCGAGATGACCATCAAGAATCTGCCGGCCGCGGTGCTCTGGGCGAAGTTCTGGGCGGAGTCCCAGTTCGACAGCCTGATGACCAATACGACCTATACGGTCGCCTCCGATCCCGACGTGATGCACCGCTTCGGCGGCAAGTCGATCCCGCTCAAAGCCGGTACGGGCTCCAATGTCAGCCAGTACGAGAACCCCAAGGTCGACGGCTTGCTGGCGAAAGGCATCGCCATGACCGACATGGCCCAGCGGGCCGAGATTTATCGGGAGGCACAGGCGCTGATCCTCGACGATCTGCCGATGCTGCCGATCTTCCAATCTGTGCAGGTCGAGGGAACCAAGGTCGGGCTCATCGGCTTCGCCAACAACGTCAACGCGCTCTCAAACGCCTGGAACGCCGGCAGTTGGTACTGGGCTTGAGACCGTGCCGGGAATGGCTCCGGCGAGAAGCCGAGCCGGCGCAGAAGCCTATGCCGTCAATGGCGGTCGAATCGGCAGATTCTATCCGGCCTGTGGCCGCGATCGGTATCCGAATGAGGGCGCCGCAAGCCTAACCTAGGGGGAAGGTTGCAAGATCGACCGGCCATGAGCGACCCGCCAGGCGAAGCGGGAGCGCTTGGCCAAGTGCTGGATCGGGCCGGGGCGCGCGTCGCGCCGGTTCGGATTGCCTTCCGCAAAACAAAGAACAGAGGGGTTTCTCGATGACCAAGCATTCCGACGAGACGACCAAATCGACCTTCCCGATGCCTGCCTTGCATCGTCGCGAGGTTCTCGCGCTCGGCGCAGGCGGTCTCCTTGCCGCCTCCGGTCTCAGTGCCCGCGCCCAGACCAAGGCCGCTCCACCGCCGCCGGCCAAGCCGACCGGCCAGGTCGTCGTCGGCCTGTCGCAGGAGCCGACCGCCTTCAACCCGCTGATGCCCGGCATCGAGGTCGACGAGACCGTCTGGATGCAGGTCTTCAACACGATGTGGCTGGCCGATCCGCAGGGCAATCTGATGCCCGACCTTGCGGCCGAGATCCCCAGCGAGGCGAATGGCGGCATCTCGGAAGGCGGTCTGGTCTGGAAGGTCAAGCTGCGCCCGGGCGTCACCTGGCATGACGGCACGCCCTTCACCGCCGAGGACGTGAAGTATACGCTCGAACTCATCAACGCGCCGGGTTTCAAGAGCCGCACCCGCGTCGGCCACGCTCTGGTCAAGGACATCAAGGTCACCGGGCCCCTGGAGATCACCTGGCGCATGGAGAAGGCCTATGCGCCTTATCTCGCGCTGCTCTCCAACACGTTCATCGTGCCCAAGCATTTGCTGGAGAAGGCGAGCGACCCCAACACCGCCCCCTTCAACGGCGCGCCTGTCGGCACCGGCCCGTTCAAATGGGGCACGCGCCAGCCGGGCGACAACATCACCCTCGTCGCCAATGAGAAGTACCATGGGAAGGGGCCTTATCTGGAGAAGGCCGTCCTCAAATACGTGCCCGACCAGACCGCGCTCTACGCCCAGTTCCGCACCGGCCAGGTCGATCTGATCATCGGCACCGGCATCCCCGCGAATTTCTACGAGGAAGCCAAGAAGCTGCCGGGCCGCAAGGTCGTGATGATCCCGAACGCCTCGCTCGAGATCCTGATGCCGAACCTCGAGAACCCGGTCCTGGCCGAGAAGGCGGTGCGCCAGGCGCTCTACGCCTCGATCAACAAGCAGGCGATCATCGACATTATCTACTACGGCACCCACAAGCCGACCGAGTCCTTCGCGCCGCAGGAATCCTGGGCCTACAACCCCAACCTGCCCAAGCAGCAATACGATCTCGCCAAGGCCAACAAGATTCTCGACGAGGCCGGCTGGAAGCGCTCGGGCTCGGGCGTGCGGATGAAGAACAATGTGCCGCTCGAATTTGCGGTCTCGACCACGACGGGCGCCGCACTGCGCGAGCAGTGCCAGCAATTGATGATGCAGGACTGGCAGCAGGTCGGCGTCAAGATGACGATCAGCAACATGCCGGCGGCCGTGATCTGGGGCGATTTCTACACCCGCTCGAAATTCCAGTCGCTGCTCGTGGGCACCGCCTTCCGCACCGTGATCGATCCCGATCCGGCTTCACGCTTCGCGTCTGATGCGATCCCGGCCAAGAACGGCAGCGGCGCCAACCAGATGCAATGGCAGAACGCCGAGGTCGACAAGCTGCTCAAGGCCGGCCAGGAGACCTTCGACCAGGCCAAGCGCAAGGAGATCTACTGGAAGCTGCAGGAGATCGCCCGCGAGGAGCTGCCGATCCTGCCGATCTTCCAGTACGCTCCGATCGAGGGCTACAAGGAAGGTCTCGTCGGCTACGAGCCCAACATCAATGCCCGCCAGAACACCTGGAACATGGGCAGCTGGTACTGGGCGCGCTGAGACCATGACGCGCTCCGCCCGGAACCATGCATCATGAGCACATTTCTCGTGCAAAGGCTGATGCAGGCGCTGGTCCTGCTGCTCATCGTCTCGATGATCGGCTTCGCCATCCTGCATCTGGCCCCGGGCGGGCCGCTCTCGCAATTCGCGGCGAGCGGCGAGATGACCCAGGCCGATCTCGACCGCATCGCCGAGCAGCTCGGCCTCAACCGGCCTTTGCCGGTGCAGTATGTCGAATGGCTCTGGCGCATGCTGCGCGGCGATTGGGGCCTGTCCTATCGCGACCAGCAGCCTGTGCTCCACATCATCGCCTCCCATATCGGGGCGACGCTGGAATTGATGCTGACCTCGACGCTGCTCGCCATGCTGCTCGGCGCCTGGATCGGCATTCTGGGCGCGATCAAGCGCTATTCGCTGTTCGATAGCCTGGCGACGATCGGCGCGATGATCGCGCTCTCCATCCCGACCTTCTGGTTCGGCCTGGTCGTGATCTATGTCTTCTCGGTCGGGCTCGGCTGGCTGCCTTCAGGCAATCGCTACACCATCGGCGACGGCTCCTTGCTCAACCAGCTGCACCACCTGATCGGACCGTGCATCGTGCTGGCCCTGGTCTCGACCGCGGTCTGGAGCCGCTATATGCGCTCCTCCATGCTGGAGGTGGTCAACCAGGACTATATCCGCACCGCCCGCGCCAAGGGATTGCCTGAACGCAGCGTCCTGCTGCGCCACGCCTTCCGCAACGCGCTCCTGCCGATGATTACCATCACCGGCCTGCACGTGCCGACACTGCTCAGCGGGGCGCTGGTGACGGAGACCGTCTTCACCTGGCCCGGCATGGGCCGGCTCTTCCTCGATTCGATCAGCTATCGCGACTATCCCGTCGTGATGGGCATCCTGATGTTCACCGCCGTGCTCGTCCTGCTCGGCAGCCTGATCGCGGATCTGCTCTACGGCATTGCCGATCCCCGTATTGCGAGGAATGGCTGATGAGCGGCACCGAACTGATCAGCACCGCCGAGCCCAGCCTGGCCCCGCCGCCGAGCTTCTGGAACAGCCCGGGCTTCCGCCGTTTCCGCCGCCACAAGCTCGCGGTCTTCGGCGCGACGGCGATCGTCCTGATGACGCTCGCCTGCATCGTCGGGCCGCTGCTGCTGCCCTATAACGACACCTTCATCGACATCCGCCAGCGCTTTGCTCCGCCCTTCTCCGGGCCGCATGTGCTGGGTACCGACCCGCTGGGGCGCGACATCCTCGCGCGCCTGCTGATGGCGGGACGCATCTCGCTGGCGGTAGGCTTCTCCGCGATGGTGATCAGCATGGCGATCGGCATCTGCGTCGGCATGGTCGCGGGCTTCTATGAAGGCGTGATCGGCGCCACGCTGATGCGCTTCGTCGATGCGATGCTGTGCTTTCCCTCGATCTTCCTGCTGCTGGCCATCTCGGCGCTGATCTCGCCCTCGGTTCCCTCGATCGTGATGCTGATCGCGATGACCTCCTGGATGGAGGTGGCGCGCGTCGTCGAGGCGCAGATGCGCTCGCTGCGGACGCGCGATTTCGCCGTGGCGGCGGTTTCTATGGGCTCCAGCAATGCGCGCATCATGTTTCGCGAATTGCTACCGAATGCGGTCGCGCCGATCGTCGTGGCCGCGACGCTGAACGTTGCCCATGCGATCCTGGCCGAGAGCTATATCTCCTTCCTCGGCTACGGCATTCAGCCGCCGACGCCGAGCTGGGGCAACATGCTGGAGGGTGCCCAGAGCTACCTCACCAGCGCGCCCTGGCTTGCGATCCTGCCGGGAGCCGCGATCACGCTGGCCGTGACCAGCTTCAACTTCGTCGGCGACGGCCTGCGCGATGCGCTGGACCCGCGCCTCGACCTGCCATGACGCGACCTGCCATGACTCGACCTGCCATGAGCGGCAGCGTTGCGGCACTTTGGCGCTATCCGGTCAGTTCGATGGCGGGCGAGCGGCTGGAGGTCGCTCCGCTCGATGCCTCCGGCGTCGTCGGCGATCGGCTCTGGGGCGTCGTCGATGCGTCCAGCGAGCGCATCGCCTCGCCCGGCCGCGAGAAGCATTTCATCGAAGTTCCCCGCGGATATGCCCGCTGGACGGCTCTGGATGGCGCTGCCATCTCGGCCGACGGCACCTCCTGGGCAAAGCCGGATGATGCGGAGGTCGTCGAGAAGCTGTCCTCGCTCTTCGGCTTCCCGGCGCAGCTGAAGCCGTTTGTCCGGCGCGGGCAGGAGGGGTTTCGGCCGCGCTACGAGCATGCGCCGATCCATCTTCTGAGCACGGCCGCGATGCGCAGCCTGGAGCGCGAGATGCCGGGCAGCATCGTCGACGAGCGCCGCTTCCGGCCCAACATCGTCGTCGATTGGCCGGACGGGCAGGAGCCGATTCCGGAGAATGGCTGGCTCGGTCGCGAAATCCGCATCGGCGATGTCGTCCTGAAGGGCAGCATCCCTTGTGGGCGCTGCGGCTTCATCACCATCGCGCAGGACGGCATCCCGCTCGATGTCGAGCTGCTGCGCACGGTGGTGAAGCGTCACAACCGCAATTTCGGAATCTACTGCGACGTCCTGGTCCCCGGCGAGGTCAAGCCCGGAGACACCGTGACGGTTGCTCCTGCCAGCGCCTGAAGGCGCCACGTTCCCGAGGACAGCAAATCATGAGCCGCATTGTCATCATCGGGGCCGGCATCGTCGGTCTGTCGGTCGCTCGCGCAGCCCTCAAGCGCGGCCATGACGTCATCGTCCTGGAGCAGGGGCCTGCGCCCAATCCGCAGGCGGCCTCCTTCGACAACCACCGCATGATCCGCTACCCCTATGGTTCGGCCGCTGGCTACACGCGCATGGTCACCGAGGCTTTTTCGGCCTGGGACCGACTCTGGTCGGATCTCGGTACGGTGCATTTCGAGAATACGGGCGCGATCGCGATTTCGTTGGAGGCCGGCGACTACGCGCAGAAGACCCTCGATACCTTCAAGGCTGTCGGGCTGCCCCATGAGGTGCTTTCCCGCGACGGCGTCGAGGCGCTGTGTCCGCATCTGAGCTTGCCCACGCATGCCTGGGGCGTGGTCTCATTTCCCGGTGGGCCGCTCTTCGCCGGCCGCATCGTGACCGAGCTGGCGCAATGGGTGCGCGACCATGGCGGGATCATCGAACATGACTGCCGCGTCGCGCGGGTCGATCTCGATGCCGGCATCGCTGTCCGCGCCGACGGCTCGGAGGTCGCTGGCGATCTGTTGCTGGTCGCGGCCGGGGCCTGGCTGCCGGCGCTGCTTCCTGAGCGCTATGGCGAGGCCTCGGTCTATCGGCAGGGTCTCTGCTATGTCGAGCCGCCGGCGCAATACGAGCAATCCTGGCGCGACGCCCCCGCGATCGCGGCCCTTGGCGACCACACCGGCTATACGCTGCCCGATCGCCGCGGCGCCGGCCTCAAGATCGGCTATTCCGCACATCGCCGCCTGGCGCGTCCCGAAAAGGAAGGCTTCGGCTCCGATCTGGAGAACGAGAGCCGCGCCATTCTCGGCGCCTTCAAGCCCTATTTCCGCGACTTCGAGGCCTACAGGCCGACACGCATCCAGGTCGGCTATTACGTGCTCGACGCCACCAGGCGCTTCGAGGTTGCGCAGACCGGGCGTGGCCTCGTCGTCACGAACTGCGACGGCCAGATGTTCAAGTTCGGCCCGCTCCTCGGCGAGCGCATCCTGGGCATGTTCGCGGGCGAGGAGAACGCAGTCGATCTCGCCCATTGGGCGGCGGGCTATTGAGTGCACGCAACAGCGCGAGCCTTCATGCTGTCATTCCGGGCAAGCGAAGCGCAGACCCGGAAGCCATCGTAGAGCGCAGCATCCAGCCCGGCCTTACTCCGCCGCGAGCGCGATCTCCGGCACCTGCGGATAGTCGCGCCGGACGCTGTCGAAAGCGCTCGTGACGTCGGCTTGCGAGCCGGCCTCGCGCATCGCCGCAAAGATCTTCGTCTTGGTGAAGAAGCGCCAATGCACCGGCAGGGCCGCGAGCAGGCGCGTCAGGGCCGCGTAGTTCCCGTCGTGCCAGACGCGTTCAAAAGCGTCGCGCTCCGGGCCGAAATGGAAATGCCCGCCATGCGCGTTCGGCTTCATCTCGGCCCTGAGTGCTGCCGTCGCCTCGGCATCGACCGCTCCGTCCCGGATAGCGACGCCATAACGGGCGCGCGCCGCCGCCACGCTGACATAGCCGCGCGCGACGTCGAGCAGCACGCGCTCGGGTTCGCGCTCCAGCGGTGAGCCGCGGCCGCCGCCGCCCGGCGAATGGATATGGATGATGTCGCCGGGCTCGGTGACGGCGATGTCGGTGTTGCCGAGCACGCGTTCATTGGCGGCGCCGGGGTTGATGATGAAGTTCGAGGGCTCGGCCGAAAGCCCGCCCAGCGTGCCCCAGGGCCGGAAGATCGAGCGGTCGCGGTTGCGCGCGGTGATGCGGGTGTTGGGCGCGAAGACCTTGAACTCCATCACGGTCGCAAGCCCGCCGCGCCAGCGCCCGGCCCCGCCGGAATCGGGCAGCAGACCATAGCGGACGAACTGGATCGGCACCTCCGTCTCGGTGATCTCGATCGGCGTGTTCTTGAGATAGGCGGCGTCGGCGCCCGAGCCGTTGGGGCCGTCGCGATGCGGCATGCCGCCGCCGCCGCCGACCACCGGATTGATCGCGGCGATGATGCTGCGATGCGTCTTTTCGTCGGTCGTCATCACATTGACGATCGAGCTCGAGCCGGCCGGCGCGGCCGGCATGCGCTCGGGGATGGCGAGGCTGAAAGCGCCGAAGATCAGGCTGCGCACCCGCCCGCAGGTCAGGCTGCGCATGCCCACCGCCGCCGGGAAGGACGGGTTCAGCACCGTGCCCTCGGGTGCGATGCAGGTGAAGGGGCGCGTCAGGCCGGAATTGAGCAGGAGCTGCGGGTTGAGCGTGTAGAGCACGTAATAAACGCCCACGAGCAGCAAGGTGTGGCGCGGGTCGCTGCCGGTGGGAACATTGAGCGAGGAGCCGAGCTGCGGGTCGGAGCCGGTGAAATCGAGCACCGCCTCGTCACCCTTGATCGTCAGCGTCAGCGCGAGCCGGCAGGGATTGCCGTCGACGCTGTCCTCATCGGCATAGTCGGAGAAGAAATATTCGCCATCGGGGATCGAGCGCAGGATCTCGCGGGCCTGGTGCTCGGCATAGTCCATCAGCCCGTCGAGCCCCTCCATGAAGCCCTTGGCGCCGAACTTCGCGATCATCGCCTGGATCTTGCGCTCGCCGGTGTTGAGCGCGCCGGCCAGCGCCTTGAGGTCGCCCATGTTGAGGTCGGGCTTGCGCACATTCATCATCATGATGCGCAGCACCTTCTCGTCGAAGACGCCATCGCGCATCAAAGTCATCGGCGGGAAGCGGATGCCTTCCTGGTGGATCTCGGTCAGCGAGCGCGACAGGCTGGCAGGCACCGCGCCGCCCATATCGGTGTTGTGGACATGGCCGCCGACGAAGCAGACGATCTCGCCCTCATGGAAGATCGGCTTCCAGAGATGGGTGTCGGGGGCGTGCGTCGCGAGATAGCCGCTATAGGGGTCGTTGGTGAAGGCGATGTCGCCCGGCCGGTATTCGTCGACGAGGTCGATGGCGCGGTTGTAGTTCATGCCTGGATACCAGGTCGCGCCCAGATCCATCGGCACGGCGACGACGCGGCCGGTCCGGTCCATCACCATCACGGTGAAGTCCTCGGTCTCCTTGACGAAGGTCGAGTGCGCCGTGCGGTAGAGCGTGTAGGCCATGTTCTCGGCCGCGGCCCGGCAATGGTTCGCCAGAACCTGCAATGTCACCTTGTCGACCATGCTCAAGCCTCCCGCAAGGTAAGGTGAAGGTTCAGCCAGCCATCGACATGAGCCTCGAAGCCGGCGGGAATGCAGATGGTGGTGTCGTCCTGCGCCACGATGGCGGGGCCGGAAAAGCGGTTGCCGTGGCGCAGCGCGTTGCGGTGATAGAGCGCAACCTCCTGGCTCGATCCGTCGAGCCAGACCGGGATCAACCGCTCCGCTGCGACGGTCCCGGATGCGGCCTCCGGTACGGGGGCGAGGCCTGGCCGCTCGGTCGTGCCGCTGACGACGAGGCGCAGATTGACGATCTGGACTTCACCGGCCTCGTCGTTGAAATCGTAGATCGCCAGATGCTGGCGGTGGAAGGCAGCATTGATCGCGGCAATGTCGCCCTCCGCCAGCCAGGTTTCGCAGAGCGGCACCTCGATCTCGAAGGACTGGCCGTGATAGCGCATATCGGCCGAGAGGGTCTCGATGACCTGGCCGGTGAAGCCCTGCTCGTCCCTGATCCAGGCGGAGCCGTCGGCCTTGAGCCGGAGAAGCGCTTCCCTGAGACGCGGCAAGGATTCTGCGGCGGAGGGTGCGAAGATCGTCTGGATGAAGTCGCCCTTCACATCGGCGATCAGGCCGCCGAGCGCGCTGACCACGCCCGGTCGTTGCGGCACCATCACATGGGGAATGCCGAGCTCGCGCGCCAGGAAGCAGCCCAGCATCGGGCCGGCGCCGCCAAACGGCATCAATGTGAACTCGCGCAGGTCGACGCCATAGCGTGCGACGAGCTTGTTGACCTCGACGAACATTTCCGAGACCGCAACCGCGATGACCGCCTCCGCCGTCGCTTGCGAGGCGAGGCCCAAGAGCCCGGCGAGCTCGCCGATGACGGCCTCGGCGCGGTCGCGGCGCATGCCGATCTGGTCATAGGCGATCGGCGTATGGCCGAGGAAACCGCAAGTCGCCATCGCATCGGTGACAGTCGCGCGCGTGCCGCCGCGGCCATAGCAGGCGGGGCCCGGCGTCGAGCCGGCGCTTTCCGGCCCGACCTTGAGCACGCCGAAGGCGTCGGCCCAGGCGATCGAGCCGCCGCCGCTGCCGATGGATGTGACGGAGACGCTGGGCACGAAGAGCGGGAAGTCACCGACGGTCTCGCCGGTGCCGAATTGCGGCTTGCCATCGATGATCAGGGCGAGGTCGGCGCTGGTGCCGCCGATATCGAGCGTCAGCACATTGGCGATGCCGGCCTGTTCGGCGAGATAGGCTGCGCCGATGACGCCCGACGCCGTGCCCGAGAGCAGCATGTTGACGCAGGCGCGCTTGCCGGTCTGCGCATTCATCAGCCCGCCATTGGATTTGGTCAGCATCGGCCCGGCCGGGACGCCGCGTGAGGCGAGCGCAGCCTCAAGCGCGCCGAGATAGCCGGCGACGCGCGGATGGACATAGCCGTTCAGGATCGCAGTCGTGCTGCGCTCATATTCGCGGATCACCGGCCAGACCTCGCTGGAGGTGAAGACGAAGAGTTCCGGCGCAAGCTCTGCGATCAGCGCCTTGGCCTGCGCCTCATGAGCGGGATTGCGATAGGCGTGCAGGAAGGAGATGACGACGCCGTCCACGTCCTTGCTGCGGATTGTCGCGATGACATCGGCCAGCGCCGCGCGGTCGAGCTCCTCGGCGACCGCGCCATTGGCGAGCTGGCGCTGCCTGACGCCATGGATCAGGTCGCGCGGGATCAATTGCTCGGGCCTGGCGCAGAACAGCGAATACATCTCCGGCATGCGCAGCCGGGCGAGCTCGATCACGTCCTCGAAGCCGGCGGTGGTGATCAGGGCGAGCCGGCTGCCCTTGCGCTGGATGATGGTATTGATGCCGACCGTGGTGCCGTGGACGAAGGAGATGACCTCCTCGGGCGCCACGCCATGGCGTTCCTGGAGGAGGCTCAAGCCGTCGAGCAGCTCCTTGCCGGGCTCGTTCGGCGTGGTCAGGACCTTGATGGTCTCGAACCGGTTGGTGCCGGTCTCCATTGCGCAGAAGTCGATGAAGGTGCCGCCGATGTCGACGCCGATACGCCAGCTCATGAATCCGCCCGCTCGCGAGAATGCAGTTGGCAATCTGAGGGCAGGGGGCGGCACCGTCAAAGAGCAAAATGCGACAGGCGGATAAGCCTGGCTTATGGAATCAGGGTTCGTGCTGTTCGAGGCCGAGGCTTTTGCAGGCGTTGCGAAGATGGGTCCGCAGCAATTCGTGATTGCGCGAAAGCGGCCGGCGCGAACTCGTCAGCAGGCAAAGCGGCAAGGCGACACTCGGCCGGAAGGGGCGGGTGACGAGCCCCGGAAAGCTGTGCCAGGGCAAAAGCCCGTCGACGATCGCAATGCCGAGCCCTTGCTGCACGAAGGCGAGCGCGATGATCGAGACGTCGATCTCCATCTCCGGCTGGAAGCTGACGCCCTCGCGCCCCAGCGCCGCACGCAGCAACTGCCCGGGAAGGGATTCGGCGCGATAGGAAATCAGCGTCTCGCCACGCAGATCGGCTGGGCCGATCGCGTCGCGGGAGGCGAGAGGGTGGGCCGAGGGCAGGACGCAGACGATCCGGGTGTGGCCGATGATCTCCGTGTCGATCAGGGGAAACGATTGATCGGTCATCGCGATGCCGAGGCCAGCCTGGCCGCGATCCAGCATCGCCACGATCACTTCGGCCGGCACGACATGGGACAGGATACGGATATCGGCATGGGCAGCCCGGAAATGGCGCAACGCTTCCGGCACCAGAGCCAGCGAAGGCGGCGCCGAAGCCGCGAGCCGCACCACGCCGGATTTGCCCTGGCGCAGGCCGCCGGCACGCTGCCGCAGCCCTTCGAGATCGTTGAACAGCCGATCGACTTCCGGGTAGAGTTCCTCCGCCTCCGGCGTCGGGATCAATCGGCCCTTGACCCGCAGGAACAGCTTGAAGCCGAGCTCGTCCTCGGTGTGCAGCAGGATCTGGCTCAAGGCCGGCTGCGAGACGTTGAGCGCCTCGGCCGCGCTGGTCAGCGTGCCGCAGCGCATCACCATGCGAAAGACTTCGAGTTGCCGTGCGCGCATCCGCCTCATTCCATAATGAGGTCTTATAGCATGAGCCCCGCGCGGGGATTGGATGAATCGCTCGTGCGGGAACCCCCGAGAGGTATTAGCCTGTCACGGCTCCCGGGCGAATCGGGGCGGTCATCGATAGGGAAAGGCTGGTCCCGACATGCGGCTTGGCGTCATCGCGGATGTTCATGGCAACCTCCCGGCCCTGGAGGCCGTGATGGAGCGGCTCGCCGGGCTGGAGCTCGATGCAGTCGTCAATCTCGGCGATTGCGCGTCGAGCCCGCTCTGGCCGGCCGAGTCCGTCGCGGTGCTGCGCAAGAGCGGGTTCCACCATGTCCGTGGCAATCACGACCGGGTGCTCGGCGCGCCCAGCCCCGCCGGACTTGGCCTGTCCGACGCCTATGCCTGGTCGCAGCTCGACCAGGAGGCGCGCGATTGGCTGCTTGCGCTGCCCGTCAGCCTGTCCGTTGCGGGTGCGCTCTGCATTCATGCCAGCCCGCATGACGACAACACCTATCTGCTCGAGAGCGTCGTGGCGGGACGCCTGCTGCCGGCATCCCTGGAGGAGGTTGAAGGCAGGCTGGAAGGGAATGCCTCGCGACTGATCCTATGCGCCCACAGCCATCTGCCGCGTTTGCTGCGGCTGGGGAGCGGCGCCACCATCGTCAACCCCGGCAGTGTCGGCTGCCCGGCCTATGACGATCCCGATGCGCCCGCCCATGTCTCGGAAAGCGGCTCGCCCCATGCCCGTTTCGCGCTTGTGACCGTGGAGGCGGACAAGGTCGAGGTCGCGTTCCAGGCGATTGCCTATGACTGGGACGCAGCCGCCCGCCGCGCACGGGAGAATGCCCGCGAGGATTGGGCGCAGGCCCTGTTGAAGGGCTGGATGGGTTAAGATGGCCCGACCACCTCACTCGCCGCTTTCGTGCTGCTCCGCATGCTGGTTGCGGCTGGCGCGCAAGGCGACGGCGCTGATCCCGAAAGCAGCCTCGAATTGCGTGTTGAAGCGCGTGAAGTTCGAGAAATTCCAGCGCTTGGCGACCACGGCGACGCGCTCGCTTGGATTGCGCTCGATGTCGCGGCGCGCGCGGTCCAGGCGCACCGAGCGCTCATATTCCGAGATCGAGACGCCAAGGAATTTCTGGAAGCCATATTGCAGGGCCCGCAGGCTGACACCGGAGACGGCGACGAGTTCTTCCAGCGACAGTGAACCATCGGCATGGCGCTCGATATAGTCGATCGCCCGCCTGACATGTTTGGGAACGATGATCTTCGCGTGGCGCGACAAGGCGTCTTGATAATTATGCGGAAGAATCTCGAGAATGAGGTCGATCAGCAATGCCGAGAGCCTACCGGCGCTGTGTGGCGCCTCCTCGAGCGTGGGCAGCAGCATCGTTCGATCGAGCGCGGAGAGGAAAGCGCGCAAGGCTTGTGACGCATGGTCCTTCGCATCGAACTGTGGCGTGAAGCGCAGCCTGCGCAAGACCGGCGCGCCGGTGAGTTCGAAGAGTCGATGCGTCAGCAGGCGCTGCTCGATCTGGATTGAATAATTCTCCGACCGGGCCGAGCGGCGCGCCGATTTCACCTCGCGCATGTCGAGCAGGATGGAGCCTGTGCGTGCGCATTCGATATTGTCATCGCCAAGCGTGATCGTGGTCGAGCCGCTCAGCGGCGTCACGATCTGAAAGCCGTCGAAAATCTCGTGGTGCCGAATCTCCACCGGCTCCTCGAAGCTCGTGCGGAAAAACGACATGCCGTCGCAGGCCCGGCTGATCGCGTTGAACTCGATCCGCCCGGAGCGGGCGCCCAGCGGTTGAAGCGCGAGCTTGAAACCGCAGGCTGCGAAATGCTCGATCGCCTCGTCGATGTCGTGCGCCACGAAATGCCGCGTGCGAGCCGGATGAACCGTTCCCTTATGGTAGTCAGCCGGCATCGGCGTGCTCCGCGAGACGGATGAGAGAGGCAGCAAGCCACGAAAGCGGTTCCGCTCGACCGGTCTTGGATGGCGCGCGCATCTCGGATCGCACGCAAGTCTTGGACCGCGCACAAATCTTGGACCGCGCGTGAGTGTAGCCGTAATCGCCGCCGGATCCGGATCCCGGCGAGCTCGATGCTGAATGCCCCATGTCCCACTTCCGTTGACCGAAACGTCCGAAGAAGCACGCGGTCAGTATTACGAATCATGCAGTCGATTTACGCCTAGTGCAAGCTGGATTCGCTGAGCGCAGGGTTGTGACGATCGACGCAAGATAAGATTCGAGGTTAATACATCGATCAGGATTAACCGAGAATAATCGGCGGTAATTGGTCGTTGAGCTTCAAATAATCCCGGGAGTTTGGCGCTCGGATTGCAGTCCTCTGCGCGCAAGCCCGAGGAAGTCAGTAGTGTTGCGTGGTTGGGCATATCGCTTTGTCTCCTGGCGATGTGACTCAACGGAAAGTGAGTGTTCATGCCAACGGTGAATATGCCAGTCGACTGCTCCTTGCGCTCGATCAGGCCTTGCCATGTTGAAGTCGTCGCTGCCTTCAAGTCGAGCGGCGATCTCGTCATCGATTGCTCCGCGATCACAGCTTGCGACATCGCTGGCGTCCAACTCCTGGTCTCGGCCAGCAAGACGGCGGCCGATTCCGGACGCCTCCTGCGGCTCGAGGGTGTGCCGGAGGCCCTGAGCACTGCGCTGGCGCGGGCTGGCCTTGCCCTGTCGCCTTCCGCCGACCGCATTCTCATCAGCGAGGTCTGATTGCCATGGCGACGATTCTCACCGTCGATGATTCCCCCAGCGTAAGGCAGATGATCAAGCTCGTGCTTGGTCCTGCCGGCCATAATGTGGTCGAGGCCGGCGACGGCTCGGAAGGGCTGGCCAAGGCCAAGGCTCAGAGCTTCGATCTCGTGATCACCGATCTGAACATGCCGGTGATGAACGGCATGGCGATGATCCGCGGCCTGCGCGCGCTGCCCTCCTTCATGGGCGTGCCGATCGTTTTCCTGACCACGGAATCCGACGATGCGGTCAAGCAGGAGGCCAAGGCCGCCGGTGCGACCGGCTGGATCACCAAGCCGTTCAAGCCCGAGCAGTTGCTTGCCGTCGTCGCAAAGCTGGTGCGCACATGATGGAACTCGATCCGACCGAGACCTTCCGTCAGGAAGCGGCCGAGTTGCTCGACAGCCTGGAAACCGTGCTGCTCGATCTCGGCCAGACGCCGCAGGACCGCGATCTGATCGACGCCGCCTTCCGGGCGCTGCACACGATCAAGGGGTCGGGTGCGATGTTCGGCTTCGACAAGGTCGCGGCCTTCACCCATGATTTCGAGACGGCCTTCGATCTCATTCGCAAGGGCAAGATCGACGCCGACCGCGACATCGTCACCGTCTCGCTTTCGGCCAAGGATTATATCCGCACTCTGATCGACGATCCTGATTCGACCGACCCGATCATCGGCGAGGCGATCGTCGAGGAATTGCAGCGCCTGATTGGCGGCCCTGCCGTCGCAACAGACAATAAGCCGGCTACCGATGCGGCGCGCGAAGCGGCGCCCGCGCCGGCCGGCTGGCTGATCGAGATCGCCTTCGAGCTCGAAATTCTACGCAACGGCACCAATCCGCTCGTTCTTCTCGATGATCTGCGCGCGCTTGGTCCTTGCAGCGTTCAGGCCAATCTCGATGCGGTTCCCGAGCTGGCCGCGCTCGATCCCGAGGCCTGCCTGATCACTTGGGCCGTCACGCTGCACAGTGCCTGCGGCAAGGACGAGATCGAGGATGTCTTCATGTTCGTGCGCGACGAGATGAAGCTCACGATCTCGGCGCTGGATCTGCCCGCGCCGGAGATGGCGCCGCTCGACATGTCGATGCCGGCCGCCGTCGCACCCGTGGGGGGCGAGCCAACCGGCGAAGTGGCGCCGGTCGCTGTCGAGCGCCCGGTTCAAGAGAAGATCGAGTTCAATCGTCGCGCCGAGGACAAGGGCTCGACGGTCCGCGTCCAGGCCGAGCGCCTCGACGAATTGATGGACCGCGTCGGCGAACTCGTCATCGCCCAGGCACGGCTCAGCCAGCTCGCCCATGCCGGTACGGACCTCGCCATCAAGGCGATCGCCGAGGAAATCGAGCGCTTGGCGTCGGGCCTGCGCGACACGACCATGGGCGTGCGCATGGTGCCGATGGGCTCGCTTTTCGGCCGCTTCCGCCGCCTTGTCCATGACCTCTCGCGTGATCTCGGCAAGCCGGTGGATTTCGTCACGATCGGCGAGGACACCGAGCTCGACAAGACCATGATCGAGCGTCTTGCCGATCCTCTCGTCCACCTCATTCGCAATGCGATCGACCACGGCATCGAGAGCGCCGAGCGGCGTGCCGGCACGAACAAGTCGCCGACCGGGCGCATCGAGCTTGCCGCGCGTTATGTCGGCGCGCAGGTGCTCGTCACTGTACAGGATGACGGGGCGGGCCTTGACACCGCGCGCATCCGCGCCAAGGCGGAGGAGCAGGGGCTGATCCAGCCGGGCGCGCCGCTGAGCGAGCACGAGATCCACCAGTTCCTGTTTCATCCGGGGTTTTCGACGGCCAAGACGATCTCGGCGCTGTCGGGACGCGGCGTCGGCATGGATGTGGTCAAACGCACGATCGAGGCGATGCGCGGTACGATCGACCTCACCACGATTCCCGGCCATGGCTCGAGCGTGACGCTGCGCCTGCCGCTGACGCTGGCCATCATCGAGGGCCTGCTGATCCGCGTCGGCGAGGGGCGCTACATCATCCCGCTCTCGGCGGTGGAGGAATGCGTCGAGCTGACGCCGGCGATCGAGGCCCGTGCCAAGGGGCGCAGCTTCCTCAATGTGCGCGGCGATCTCGTGCCCTTCCTGCGCCTGCGCGATCTCTTCGAGGCTGAGGGCGAGGCCGATCCGCACCAGAAGATCATCATCACCATGATGGGCGACATCCGCATCGGCTTCGTCGTCGATCAGATCATCGGCAGCCATCAGACGGTGATCAAGTCGCTCTCCAAGCTCCATGCCGACGTCACGATGTTCTCCGGCGCCACCATCCTCGGCGATGGCTCGGCCGCTCTTATCCTCGATGTCGCCCAGCTCGTGACGCTCGGCCAAAACCGCGCCGAGAGCGACAGAACGCCGGAGGCCGCGTGATGCAACAGGTTCAGGAACGCAAGGCTGCGGCCGCCGCGTCGGCGGAGGCCGAAACCCGGCTCCAGGTGCTGATGGTCGGGCTCGGAAACGAGATCTTCGCGATCGAGACCGACATGGTCCGCGAAATCATCGATCCCGTCCCGGTGACGCGGGTGGCCGGCGCCCGCGCCTTCCTGCCGGCGCTGATCAATGTGCGCGGCAATGTGATCCCGCTGGCCGATCTGCGCTTGCGCTTCGGCATGCCGGCCGCTGCGGCGACCGCCGATACGCGCATCGTCGTCATCGAGATCGAGATCGACGGAGATCCGGTCACGCTGGGTATCATCGCGGACAAGGTCTACGAGGTCACGGAAGTGTCCAGCCGTAATACGCAGCAGACACCGCGAATGGGGCTGCATTGGAAGCCGGAATTCATTCGCTTGATTACGAAGTGGAACGATGAGTTCGTGATCGTTCCCGAAATAGCCCGGATAATGAACTGATATTTACTTTAGGTGGGGGTATTGTGATGAGATTTACGATCAAAGCGAAGCTGGCTTCGACATTCGGCGTCGTCATCGCGCTATCGATGCTCGCCGGCGGCGTTGCCTATTATCAGCTCTCGGAACTTGCTCAGGCCGAGGTCGCGATCATCGATCAGGGCAAGCGAGGCAGCGCGCTCGCGGATCTGCAGAATGAGCTTCAAGCTCAGATTCGCGCCGAGAAGAACGTCATTCTCTCCGATACGGACAAGGATATCGAGACCGCGGCTTCGGAGTTGACGGCCCGGCGCGACAAGGTTGCCAGGATCAGCTCCGAGATGCATGCCGCGGCCAGCGAGCAGGGCAAGCGCCTGCTCGATCAGGCGTTCGGCAAATCCAAGGCGCTGAACGAGATCCAGGATGAAACCATCCGCTCTGCCAGGCTCAATTCCGCCAACCGCGCAGCCGAGATCTGGAGCACCGAAGGCTTGCCCGCGGTGGCGAGCCAGAACGCCGCGTTCGATGCGGTTGTCGCCGAGCTCGACAAGCAGCCGGCGTCCCTGGAGCACGCCGTCGCCGCCAGGCTTGTAATGGCTGCCCGCTATGAAACGGCGCGCTCCCTGCGGCTGGTCGTGGAGACGCTGGCCGCCGTCTCCATGACGGAGCTCGACACGCGACGCCGGGCCGCGTTGAGCCAGATCGACATGATGAAGCGCACGCTGGCGAATGCCGTGGCGGTTGTGAAGCCTCTGGGTCTCTCGACGCAGCCACTCGAAGCGCGAAGCGAGCAACTGGTCGCTATCGGCCTGCGTTCACTCGATACGGCCCGTGAGGGTGGCAACATCCGGGCGGTCGAGCTCAGCAAGGGGGATGGGCGCAAGGCCCTGCAGGATACGCTTGCGGCCTTCGACGCTTATGGCAACTTCGCGGAGAGCCGGATGACGGAGATCGGCAATGCCGCTCTCTCATCCGCAGCCTTCGCGAAGATGCTCCTGATCGCCATTGTCGGCGCATCCCTGCTCATCGCCATCGTCGCGGCGATCTGGATTGCGGTCAGCATCAGCCGTGGGCTCGCCGGCGCCGTTTCCCTGGCGAATTCCGTGGCGGACGGCGATCTGACGCGTATCGTCGACGTCAAGACCGATGACGAGGTCGGCGATCTGCTGAAAGCACTCAACAGCACGGTCGAGCGGCTGAGGCAGGTGGTGAGCGACGCGATCCAGGCTGCGGAGAATGTCTCCTCAGGTTCGCAGGAGCTGTCTGCGAGCGCGGAGCAATTGTCGCAAGGCTCGACGGAGCAGGCGTCTTCGACGGAGGAGGCGTCGTCCTCGATGGAGGAGATGGCGGCGAATGTGAAGCAGAACGCCGAGAACGCCTCGACGACGGAGAAGATCGCGGCGCAGTCGGCCAAGGACGCCGAGGCGAGCGGTGTGGCGGTCGGCCGTGCGGTGGATGCGATGCAGACGATCGCGGCCAAGATTACGATCGTGCAGGAGATCGCGCGCCAGACCGATCTCTTGGCGCTGAACGCGGCGGTTGAGGCGGCGCGCGCCGGCGAGCACGGCAAGGGCTTCGCGGTGGTGGCCTCCGAGGTGCGCAAGCTGGCCGAGCGCAGCCAGGCGGCCGCTGCCGAGATCGGCACGCTCTCGACCGATACGGTGAAGGTGGCGCAGGAGGCGGGCGCGATGCTGGCCAAGCTGGTGCCCGACATCAAGAAGACCGCCGAGCTGGTCGAGGAGATCACCGCCGCCTGCCGCGAGCAGGATGTCGGCTCGACCCAGATCAACCAGGCGATCCAGCAGCTCGACAAGGTCACGCAGCAGAACGCGGCGGCGTCCGAGCAGGTCTCGGCCACCTCCGAGGAGCTCGCAGCCCAGGCCGAGCAGCTCCAGACCACGATCGCCTTCTTCCGCATCGAGCAAGGCGGCAAGGAGATCGACCGCGCTGTCGGGCAGCTCAAGGCCAAGGCGGCGCAGATGGCTCGCGCCGGCTCGCCCAAAGGTTCGCCCAAAGGTTCGCCCAAGAAGGCGGCGCCGACGCCAACCCCCGCCCGCTCGAGCAAGAATGCGAACGGAGGCGGGTTCGCCTTCGACCTCGACGATGCCGAGGATGCGCAGGACGCTCAGTTCCGCCGCGCGTCCTGACCTCCCCGCGGCGCTCCGGTCCCGCCGGGGCGCCACGGTCCAGATGCCGACCGCCGTCGCCTAGCAGCTAGCAACCCCTGCGCGATTTTCCTCTCTTCATGAGCTCCGCCATGCGTATGACCATCAAGACCAAACTAGCCGGGGCCTTCGGCGTCGTGATCGCCCTCTCGATGGCGGCTGGCGGACTGTCCTACCAAAAACTCTCCGAGATGACCGAAACGCAGAGCACGCTCGTCAGCTGGACGAAGCGGATCGATGCGATCGGCAATATCTCGGATGCTTTCAACGTCTCGATCAGAGCCGAAAAGAATGCGGTTCTCGCTGCGACCGACAAGGATACCGAGAGCGCTGCCGCGAGGGCGGTGGAACGCCGCAACGCAGCCATGACGCAGAAGGACGAACTCTTCCGTATCGCGAGCGAGGAGGGCAGGAAGTACCTCGCGCAGATCACGGACAAGGCCAATCGTTTCGCGGCTGTGCAGGATGAGACGCTCAGGAACGCCAAGCTGAATTCCAGCAACCGCGCCACTGAAGCCTGGCAAACCGAGACGATGCCGTTGATTCAGGCGGTTACGGCGGCTACTGGCCAGGCGATTGCGGAAGCGGCCAAGCCGGATGCCTCGCCGGAGCTGCTGCGGGCGGTCCTGGCTTTCCAGGACGTGCGCCTCGAGTGGCTGCGCCTGACGCGTTCGGCGGCTCTCACATTCAATTTGCCGACGGTCGCCGAGGTCGAAAAGCAGCAGAAGAACGTTGAGGAGCAGGCGCGGAGCGTGCGTGCGGGCCTTGCCAAGGCGGCCGATAATCTGGCTGGGTTTGGCGTGACGACCGGCCCCATGCTGGCGGCTTACGACAAGGGCATCACATCGGCCCTGCGTACGGTCGCGATCGCTGCCGAGGCCGGCACGATCAAGGCCACCAATTCGACGACAACGGTCGGCGCCGCCACAGCGGCCGAGCTCACCGCGGCGCTGGACAGCTATGGCGCGTTCGTTGCGAAATCGGCGGATTCGGCTGCGGTCGCCGCTGCGGAAGCTGCCGCCTTCGCCAAGACCCTGCTGATCTCGATCGTGCTTGCTTCGCTTGTCATTGCGGTCGCGGCCGCGAGCTGGATCGCGCTCAACATCAGCCGCGGCCTGTCGAGCGCGGTCGGCTTGGCCAATGCCGTGGCGATCGGCGATCTCAGCCAGACCATCGCGGTCAAGAGCAAGGATGAGATCGGCGATCTCGTGGCCGCGCTCAACAGCATGACCGCCAATCTCAATGCGACGGCCGCCGTCGCGGACGCGATCGCCAATGGCGATCTGACGGTTGAGGCCAAGCCGCTATCGGAGAAGGACACGCTCGGCATCGCGCTCGAGAACATGGTGGTCAAGCTGCGCGAGGTCGTCGGCCAGGTGACCGGAGCCGCCGAGAACATGTCTTCTGGTTCGCAGGAGCTGTCTGCGAGCGCGGAGCAATTGTCGCAAGGCTCGACGGAGCAGGCGTCTTCGACGGAGGAGGCGTCGTCCTCGATGGAGGAGATGGCGGCGAATGTGAAGCAGAACGCCGAGAACGCCTCGACGACGGAGAAGATCGCGGCGCAGTCGGCCAAGGACGCCGAGGCGAGCGGTGTGGCGGTCGGCCGTGCGGTGGATGCGATGCAGACGATCGCGGCCAAGATCACGATCGTGCAGGAGATCGCGCGCCAGACCGATCTCTTGGCGCTGAACGCGGCGGTTGAGGCGGCGCGCGCCGGCGAGCACGGCAAGGGCTTCGCGGTGGTGGCCTCGGAGGTGCGCAAGCTGGCCGAGCGCAGCCAGGCGGCCGCTGCCGAGATCGGCACGCTCTCGACCGATACGGTGAAGGTGGCGCAGGAGGCGGGCTCGATGCTGGCCAAGCTGGTGCCCGACATCAAGAAGACCGCCGAGCTGGTCGAGGAGATCACCGCCGCTTGCCGCGAGCAGGATGTCGGCTCGACCCAGATCAACCAGGCGATCCAGCAGCTCGACAAGGTCACGCAGCAGAACGCGGCGGCGTCCGAGCAGGTCTCGGCCACCTCCGAGGAGCTCGCAGCCCAGGCCGAGCAGCTCCAGACCACGATCGCCTTCTTCAGGCTTGCGGGAGATGCGACCGGCAAGCCGGTCGTCGTCGACAAGGCGGTCAAGCAATTGCGCGGCAAGGCCTCGACCATGGCGGCAGCGCTTAAGCCCAAGAAGGCCGGGGCCGTGGCCGTATCCGCTCGCCCATCCCGGAAGATCGCCAATGGCGGCTTCACCTTCGAGATGGATGGCGGCGAGGACCAGCACGACGCCGCCTTTCACCGCACCTGATCGGATGGCCCGGCTCCGCTCTCCGGCGGAGCCGGGTCTCCCGGTCAGGTCGTCTGGCCTGCTGCTTTCCCCTGCATCATCGCGAGGCCATCATGGCTGACACCGCCCAATATCTGACGCTCGGCATCGATCAGGAGCTGTTTGGCATCGACATTCGCAATGTCCGGGAAATCCTCGACATGCGCCCGATCTCGAAGCTGCCGCATGCGCCGAATTTCCTGCTCGGCATGATCGATGTCCGCGGCACCGGCTATCCGATCGTCGATCTGCGCACGAAGCTCGGTTTGCCTCGCATGGAGCCGACCGACGCCACCCGGATCATCATCCTCGACGTGCCGGTCAAGGGCCGCACGCTGGGCGTCGGCTTCGTCGCCGACCGCGTCTTCGAGGTTACCGGGCTCGATGACGACCATACCGAGGCGGCTCCCGATGTCGGCGGCCGCTGGCAGTCGAACTACATCGCCGGCATCGGCCGCAAGGGCGAGGCCTTTATCGTCGTGTTCGACCTCGAGCGCTTGATGGAAGCAGACGACGACCTGCCGGTCCTCGCCGGCCTGGCCATCGAGAGCGCGGCTTGACACGATGAGGCCCGCCACGCCGGAAACCTATGATCACCTGACCGACAAGCATTTCGCGGCGATCGTAGCGGTCATCGAGACGCGCGTCGGCATCAAGCTGCCCCAGACCAAGCGCACCATGGTTGAGGGGCGGTTGCGCAAGCGCGTGCGGGCCTTGGGGCTCTCGGGCCTGGCGGCCTATGGCGCGCATCTGTTCGAGCATGGCGGCCTCGATGGCGAGCTTGTCCAGCTGATCGATTGCGTCACCACCAACAAGACCGACTTCTTTCGCGAGCCGAGTCATTTCGAGTTTCTGCGCGATGTCGCCGTGCCTCAGCTCGCGCAGCGCCAGGGACCCGGCCCATTGAACCTCAAGCTCTGGAGCGCCGCCTGCTCGTCCGGGGCCGAGGCCTATACCGCCGCCATGGTGCTGCAGGACCTCGTCAATGCCGGCCGGGCAAAGGCTGGCAAGGAGCTGCGCTTCTCGATCCTGGGAACCGACATCTCGACCGAAGTGCTGCGCGAGGCCCGGGCCGCGATCTATCCGCGCGCCTTCGCCGCGCCGGTGCCAGCGCCCATGCAGCAGCGCTATCTGATGCGCTCGAAGGATGCGCAGCTGGACCTGGTCAGGGTTGCGCCGGAACTGCGCCGGCGGGTCCGCTTCGAGCACCTGAACCTGATGGACGACAGCTACCCGTTCGACCGCGACGTCGATGTGATCCTCTGTCGCAATGTGCTGATCTATTTCGACAAGCCGACGCAGGCCGCCGTGCTGGCGCGCCTGGTCTCGCATCTGCGGCCGGGCGGCTATCTGATGCTGGGCCATTCGGAATCGATGGCTGGCAGCGGTGTCGCCGGACTGAAATCGGTCGTGCCGACCATCTATCAGGCCTTCCCTGAAGCGCTTGGAAGGTCGGCGGCATGAACCGCAAGCCCATCCGCGTCCTCATCGTCGATGATTCCGCCTCGGTGCGCCAGGTCCTCAGCACGATCCTGAGCGAAGACCCCGGCATCGAGGTGATGGGCACGGCGGCCGACGCCTACGCCGCCGCGCGCCGCCTGCAGACCGAGCTGCCCGACGTCATGATCCTCGATATCGAGATGCCGGGCATGGACGGGCTCACCTTCCTGCGCAAGATCATGGCGCAGCGGCCGATCCCCGTGATCATCTGCTCCACACTGACCGAGGCCGGTTCCAAGGCGCTGTTCGATGCGCTTGAGGCCGGTGCGGTCGATGTCTTGCCCAAGCCGCGCATCGACACCCGCAACGCCTTGATGGAGACCGCCGACCGGTTGCGCCATGCCGTCCGGGCGGCGGCGCAGGCCCGTGTGCGGCTGCGCGAGGCGCGCGTTCCCGTCGAGAAGAAGCTGACCGCGGATGTCATCATGCCGCCGCCGGTGCCGGGCCGCGTCCGGCACGCGACCGACCGCATCATCTGCATCGGCATCTCGACCGGGGGCACCGAGACCTTGCGCGAGGTGCTGCAGGCGCTGCCCGCCCTCTGCCCCGGCATCGCCATCGTCCAGCACATGCCCGAGAAGTTCACGGCCGCCTTCGCCAAGCGCCTGAACGGCATCTGCGCGATGGAGATCAAGGAGGCCGAGGATGGCGACGAGCTCTCCACCGGCCGTGTCCTGATCGCGCCGGGCAACCATCACATGCTGCTGCAGCGCTCGGGCACGCAATATCGCATCGCCATCAAGGACGGGCCGCATGTCTCGCGCCACCGTCCCTCCGTCGACGTGCTGTTCCGCTCGGCGGCGCAATATGCCGGCGCCAACGCGCTCGGCCTGATCATGACCGGCATGGGTGATGACGGCGCTCGCGGCCTGCTCGAGATGCGCAAGGCCGGCGCCAGGACCTTGGCGCAGGATGAGGAGAGCTGCGTCGTCTTCGGCATGCCCAAGGAAGCGATCGAGCTCGGCGCGGCGGAGCGCATCGTCAAGCTTGCACGCGTGCCCCAGGAGATCATGGCCTGGCCGCATGCGACTTTGGCGGGAGCGTGAGAATGCGCGAAGCACTTGAGGTCGGCATCGGGATGCGTGGGGGTGTGATGCTTGAGGGGGATGCGGTGCTGCCGATGCTGATCCATTCGCTGGAAGGGAGCGCGCGCGAGATCGATCTCACCTTCGCCACGGCTGGCCGGCAGCTCGGCGAGGGCCTCAGCCTGTTCGAGACCTTGAAGGAGCGGCTGTCGACCTTGTCGAGCGAATTGGCCGGCAGCGAGATCGCCCAGGCTGGCGCGGCCCTGGCCGGGCTCGCCGGCGAGTTGCGCGCGATCAATGATGGTCTCCAGGGCGAGACGGCGACGCTGCGGGAGCTGGCGACGCATGGCAACGCGGCCTCCCAGGCGCTGGATCGCCTGCTCGACCATATGCGCCTGATCACCATCCTCGCCCGCAGCGCCCGGATCGAGGCCGTTTCGATTCAGGCCGCGGGGCGCGATTTCGGTGACTTCACCAGCGAGATCATGACGTTGACGACGCAGGCGCAGCGCACCATCCAGGCTTGCGCCCGCGATTATGAGCGCCTGAGCGGCCTGCTCGGCTCGGCGCTTGCGGCGCAGCGCGATTTCGACGGACGTTACGGCCACGCTCTCTCGGACCTGGCGACCAATCTGGAGCAGACGCTTGCCGTCGTGGCGGAGCGCCAGCAGCGCAGCGTCGCGCTGACGCAGGATGCCGCGACCCATTCCGGCAGGATCGCGGCCGCGGCCGGCGGCGCGATCATTGCCTTGCAATCGGGCGACAGCATCAGGCAGCGGCTTGAGCACGCGCTTGCGGGGCTGCGGCTGGTCGGGACCCTCAAGGAAGGGACAGGCGCCGGTGCGGGATTGAGCGAAGGCGAAAGACAGGCGGGCATTCTGGTGCTGCGCCGACTGCAATCGGCTCAGCTCCAGGAGAGCGCGGCCACGCTCGGCGGCGATGCCGAGGCGATCGAGGCGGCGCTGGCGCTGCTCGCCGGCGACACGGTCGGTCTCCTCGACCTCGTGCGCTCGCTGTATCAGGGGGACGGTGCCAGCTCAGCCTCCTTCCTTACCGATCTCGAAGCCGATCTGGCGCAGGCCTCTGATCTGCTCGGCAAATGCGACCGGGCGCGGTCCGGGATCGACCGTGTCACGGAGGTCCTCGCGACGGTGCTCGATACCTGCCAGCAGACGGTCGCCAATCTGGCCGATACCGTGACCAGCATCGTGCTCATCGGCATGAATGCGGGCCTGCGCGCAGCCCGTGTCGGCACGGGCGGGCGCAGCCTCGTCGTCATCGCCCAGGAGCTGAAACTCGCTGCCGATCAGGTCGCCGGCGACGCCGATCGCCTGGCGCCGACCTTTGCGCAGATGCAGGTCGCCGCCGCCGGCCTCAAAGGCGATGGCAGGCTCGATGCCGCTCATTTCGCCGCGCTCGACCAAGCGATGCGCGGTTCGCTTTCCGCCATGCGCCAGACGGGCGATCGTCTTGGCGCGACGCTCGATCAGTTGACGCGGGAGGGCAGCGGCTTCTGCACCGTTCTTGCCGAGGCGAGGCTGTCCTTCTCCAACACTGGGGCGATGAGTGATCTGATTGCCTCCGCGGCCGACGAACTCGCCCGTTCCGCGCCGGGCGAGGAGCTCGATCAGGGGGCGGTGGCCTGCCTGCGCGACCTGTTCCAGCAGCATGTCTGGCCGAGCTACACCATGGCTGCCGAGCGCGCGATCCATAAGGCGGTGATGGCCGAATGCGGCATTCCGGATCAGGTCGCCGCCGCCTCCGTCGCTGCAGCGTCCGCGGACGCCCTGGACGAATTCATCTTTTGAGCTGAGACCCTCGCAGCCGCAATATGCGCGTGCTGCAGGGCAGCTCCAGCTTCGTGTGGACTTGCTCCGCTCAAGATTGGGGCATATACCCGCATCATGAGCGTTGATTGCTATTGCACCGTCCTGAGATCCGCCACCCGGCGGATGGCGGCATTCTATGACGAGGCGATGGCGCCCTTGGGCATCAACATCGCCCAGTTCAGCTTGCTGCGCTCGATCGCGCGTCTGGAGCCGGTCATCCTGACCGAGCTCGGCCGGCGGATGGAGCTCGATCGTTCGACGATCGGGCGCAATGTCCGCGTGCTCGAGCGGATGGATTTGGTGAAGCTCGGCAGCGGCAAGGATCGGCGCGAGGCGACGGTGACGCTGGCCGAGGCGGGGCATCGGGTTCTGCAGGAGGCCACGCCGCTTTGGGAGGCGGCGCAAGCGGCCCTGCAAGCGCGAATGGGCGTCAAGGCCACGCAGGATCTACGCGAGATCCTGAATCGGATCTGATTTTCTCGACAATTTGCGGGTAGATACCCACAACAGGAGACTGCCATGGCGTCCTTCGCCGATAGTTTGACCCCGACCTCGGCGCTCGCGCGGCTGCTGGCGCGACGCGGAATCCATTACGGCTGGGTCGTCGCCGCCGTGACCTTTCTGACCATGTTGGTGACGGCCGGCGCGGTCGGCGCGCCCGGCGTATTGATCACCCCGCTGCAGCGCGAATTCGGCTGGGCGACCTCCGACATCTCCTCGGCCCTGGCGGTCCGCCTGATGCTGTTTGGCTTGATGGGCCCATTTGCGGCAGCCTTCATGAACCGCTTCGGCGTGCGCAGGGTCGCAACCGTTGCGCTCACGCTGATCGGCAGCGGCATCCTCGGCTCCTTCTTCATGACGCAGCTTTGGCACCTCGTGCTGCTCTGGGGCATCGTCGTCGGCCTCGGCACCGGGCTCACCGCCATGGTGCTGGGCGCGACGGTCGCGACGCGCTGGTTCTCGCATCGGCGGGGCCTCGTGCTCGGCCTGTTGACGGCGAGCACGGCGACAGGCCAGCTCGTCTTCCTGCCATTGCTGGCGAGCCTGACCGAGCAGGTCGGCTGGCGCAGCGCGCTCGTCTTCGTCCTGGCCATGCTGGTCGTCGCAGTTGTCGCCGTGCTCGCCTTGATGCGCGATCGCCCCTCCGATCTCGGGCTCGCCCCTTATGGCGCTGATGCAATCGTGCCGGCCCCGGCTCAGGCTGCGAGTTTCGGCGCCATGCTGATGTCGCCGCTGGTTGCGCTCAGGGACGCTTCGCGCACGCACACCTTCTGGGTTCTTTTCGGCACCTTCTTCGTCTGCGGGGCCAGCACCAACGGTCTCGTCCAGACGCATTTCGTCTCGCTATGCGGCGATTACGGCATGGCGGCGGTGACGGCGGCCGGCGTCCTCGCGATGATCGGCGTCTTCGATTTCGTCGGCACGGTCGGTTCGGGCTGGCTCTCGGACCGCTATGACAGCCGCTGGCTGCTGTTCTGGTATTACGGCCTGCGCGGGCTTTCGCTGCTCTATCTGCCCTTCACCGATTTCTCCTTCTACGGTTTGTCGCTCTTTGCCGTCTTCTACGGGCTGGACTGGGTCGCGACCGTGCCGCCGACGATCAAGATCGCGGCCGACCGCTTCGGCGAGAAGTCCAATCTGGTCTTCGGCTGGATTTTCGCCGGGCACCAGATCGGCGCGGCCTTCGCCGCCTATGGCGCGGGCTTCAGCCGGACGGTCTATCAGAGCTATCTGCCAGCCTTCTTCATCGCCGGGGCGCTTTGCCTGTTTGCGGCCGCCTTCGTGGTTACGTTGCGTGGCACGGCGATGCCGCGCCTGAAGCCCGTCGCGGCCTGATTTCACCGAACCTGTCGCAGGAGCCAGCTCATGACGAGCCTTCCCTATCGTACCGCGCTGATCGTCGGGGCCGGACCCGGCATCAGCGCCTCGCTTGCCCGCAAGCTGTCGGCCAGCGGCATGCAGGTCGCGCTGGTCGCGCGTCATGCCGAGAAGCTCGCGCCACTGGCGGCGGAGACCGGCGCGTCGGTCTTCGCGGCCGATGCTTCGGATCCGGCCGGCGTCGCGCGACTTTTCGACGAGGTCGAGGCCGGGCTCGGCGAGCCCGATGTCGTGATCTACAATGCCAGCATGGCCGTGCGCGGGCCGCTCACCGAGCTCGATCCGGCGACGGTGGCGCAATCGCTGTCGGTCAATGCCTTCGGCGCGTTCCTGGTGGTGCAGCAGGCGGCGCGGCGGATGCTGCCGCGGGAGCGGGGTGCGATCCTGCTCACCGGCGCCACGGCCGGCGTCAAGGGCTTTGCCCGCTCGGCCCCCTTCGCCATGGGCAAGTTCGCCCTGCGCGGCCTTGCCCAGAGTGCGGCGCGCGAGCTTGGGCCGAAAGGCATCCATGTCGCGCATTTCGTCATCGACGGCGGCGTGCGCAGCGCCAAGCGGCCCGACGCCTCCGACAATACGCTCGACCCGGACGCCATCGCGCAGAGCTATCTCGATGTGCTGCGTCAGCCGAGAAACGCCTGGACGATGGAGGTCGATCTCAGGCCATGGGCCGAGACCTTCTGAGAGGCTGTTTGATGATGTCCTGAGCCCTCATCCTGCGGAGCGCTCCTCAGGATGAGGGCTCGCGGAGTGGCCAGACGGGCTCTAACCGTCCGCGTAGGCCTCACCTTGCGGCAGGCTGGATTTGCGCTGGATCAGGTCGTTCTTGCCGAAAAGCTCGGCCAGCCAGTCGACGAAGACGCGCACCTTGTTGCTGAGATGGCGGTTCGGCGGATAGACGATGTGCAACGGCTTCGGCGCCGAGCACCAGCCCGAGAGCAGCGGAACGAGCCGCCCCGCCGTGACATGCTCCTGCACCATGAAGCTCGGCGCCTGGATGACGCCGAGCCCCGCCACCGCCGAGGCGACATAGCCGGCGCCCTCGTTCAGCGAAACGATATAGCGCCCCCGGACCTCGATGCTCTCCTTGGCATCGACATAGGTGAACGGCACGGTGCGGCTGGTGCCGGCGCCGCGGTAGCCGACGATGTAATGGTCGGCCTCGAGCTCGCTGGGATGGCGTGGCGTGCCGTAGCGGGCGATGTAGTCGGGCGCGGCGCAGGTGATCAGGTACATCTCCCCGATGCGCCGTGCGATCAGGCTCTGATCCTGGATCTCGCCGGCGCGAATGGCGCAGTCGAGATTTTCGGCGACGAGGTCTGCCGGTCGGTCGCTCAGGCCGAGATCGAGCTGGATCTCCGGATAGCGCGCATGGAAACCGGGCAATGCGGGTATCAGCACCGCCATCGCCAGCGAGGTGCTGCAATCCACCCGCAACCGCCCGCTCGGCCGGGCCTGCGACAGCGCCATGCTGGAATCGAGTTCGTCGATCTCGCTCAGCACGCGCAAGGCGCGCTCGTAATAGGCGGCTCCGTCCATCGTCACGGTCACGCGCCGGGTCGTGCGGTTGAGCAGCTTGGCGCGCAGATGCGCCTCCAGCTGCTGGATCTGTTTCGTCACGGTGGGCTTTGGCATGTCGAGCAGATCGGCGGCGCGCGTGAAGGTACCGGCCTCGACGACCCGGACGAAGGCACGCATGGCGTTGAGCTGGTCCATCCCATCCTCCTCGGCGCTCATTCATTGTTTCTCTGTGGAAATAATGAATGAGCAAATATGCCATTTATTGCTCCACGAGCATCACTTAAATCACGCTGCACTGCAACACCAATCGGCGACCCCAATCGGCGACCCCATGTCCGTCTCGCTCCTTCCGCAATCTCGTACCCGGCGCGCCGTCTTCTGGCGGCAGGAGACGATTGCGGCTGGACAGGACTCGCTTGCCGCCCGGCTCTATGCCCCGGCCGAGATCGAGCCCGAGGCCGGGCTGGTCATGCATCTCCATGGCGGTTCCTTCAGCAGCGGTTCGCTGGCCGAGGGCGAGGCGGTCGCGACGGCGCTGGCCGAGGCCGGGGCTATCGTCATGTCGATCGACTATCCGCTGGCTCCTGGCCACCGCTTTCCCGAGGCGCTCGAGACCGCCTATGCCGCGCTCCAGACGCTCGCCAAGGGCCGTGCCCGCTGGGCCTCGAAACATGCGCCGCTCTATGTGGCGGGTGAGGAGGCCGGCGGCAACCTTGCCGCTGCGCTTGCCTTGATGGCGCGCGATCGTCGCGGTCCGGAGCTGGCCGGCCAGATCCTGTTCTCGCCGATGCTTGATGCCTGCCTCGGCACCTATTCGCTGCGGACGGCCGAGGCTGGCCCGGTCGGCTGTCGCTGGGCCGATGGCTGGGCCGATTATCTCGGCACGCCGGACAAGGCGGCCCACCCTTACGCGGCCCCGCTCAACGCCTCGCGGCTGGCGGGCCTCGCGCCTGCGCTCCTGATCTCGTCGCAGGACGATCCGCTGCGGGACGAAGCCGCGCATTATGCAACGCGGTTACAGGAAGCGGGTGTGACGGTGCGCCACCATGTGCAGACTGGCCCGACGCAATGGCCGGATGCCTATGCCGGCGCTCCCGAGGAAGGCTCCTGCCTCTGTCAGGCATGCAACCATGTCACTGAATTCTATGCCCTGACCGCGCCTCCCTAGGCGCACTCCCGGCAGCAATTTTCATCGGCTATCTCTTGGAAGGAATGGACCCATGATTCAGGGAACGAACCGTCGTCGCCTTTTGGGCGGCCTTGCCGCCAGCGTTTCGCTCGCGGCCGTCATCATCGTCAACGCCACCGCCAATCACGCGCAGGGCGACACCCCGCCTGCCGCCCCGCCGGCGACCCCGGCTTCGGTCGCGACCGTGGAGCAGCGCGATCTCGTCGCCTGGGCCGAGTTCTCCGGCCGGCTGGAGGCGATCGAGCGCGTCGAAGTGCGCTCGCGCGTCTCCGGCGTGATCGAGGCCGTGCATTTCCGCGAGGGCAGCCTCGTCAAGCAGGGCGACCTGCTGATCAGCATCGACCAGGCGCCTTATCTTGCCGAATTCGAGCGGACGCAGGCGCAGGTGCTGGCGGCCGAGGCCCGGGTTGCGCTGGCCGCCGGCGAGAATGAGCGCGGCCAGCAATTGATGGCGAGCCGCAACGTCTCTCAGAAGGATCTCGACTCGCGCTTCAACGCGTTGCGCGAGGCGCAGGCCAATCTGCGCGCCGCCCAGGCCGCCCAGCAGACCGCACGGCTCAACCTCGACTACACCCAGATCCGCGCGCCGATCAGCGGGCGCATCGGCCGGCTCGACCTCACCATCGGCAATCTCGTCGCGGCGGGCGCAAGCGCGCCGCTGATGACGACGCTGCTCTCTGTCGATCCGATCTATGCCGCCTTCAATGCCGACGAGAAGACGGTGCTCGACGCTCTGGCCTCGCTGCCGGAGGGCAATCGCTCGCTCGAACAGATCCCGGTCAGGCTTACGACCGCGACCAGCGAAGGCGCGAGCTTCACCGGCAAGCTGCGCTTCGTCGACAACGGCATCGACGCCGCCAGCGGCACGGTGCGCGTGCGCGCCGTGCTCGACAATCCCGGCGGCAAGCTGATGCCGGGCCAGTTCGTCCGGGTTCAGATGGGGCAGGCCCGCTCCGAGCCGGCGCTGGTCATCAATGAGCGCGCCGTCGGCACCGACCAGAACAAGAAGTTCGTCTTCGTCGTCGGCGCCGACAGCAAGGCCGCCTGGCGCGAGGTCACGCTCGGCGCGTCGAATGACGGGCTGCGTATCGTCACCAGCGGCCTGAAGGCCGGCGAGCGGATCATCGTCAACGGCCTGCAGCGCATCCGGCCGGGAGCCACCGTCGCGCCCGAATCCGTGCCGATGGCCGAAAAGTCCGAACTGCGCGCGGCCAAGACCGAACTCGCGCAACGTTAGACCGCGAACACACACGCCACGTCGTCCCGGGTCTCCCTTCGGTCGCCCGGGACGACGACGCGTTTCGTCTCAAAGACATCCGCTCCAAAGGGGGGCGTGCCATGAACCTGTCCAAATTCTTCATCGACCGGCCGATCTTCGCCGGCGTCCTCTCCGTGCTGATCCTCGTCGCAGGCTTGCTCTCGCTGCGGGTCCTGCCGATCTCGGAATATCCCGAGGTCGTGCCACCGACCATCGTGGTGCGCGCGCAATATCCAGGCGCCAACCCGCGCGTCATCGCCGAGACCGTGGCCACGCCGATCGAGGAGCAGATCAACGGCGTCGAAGGCATGCTCTACATGTCGAGCCAGGCGACGACCGACGGCGTGATGACGCTGAACGTCACCTTCAAGCTCGGCACCGACCCCGACAAGGCCCAGCAGCTCGTCCAGAACCGCGTCAGCCAGGCCGAGCCGCGGCTGCCGGAAGAGGTTCGCCGCCTCGGCGTCACCACGATCAAGAGCTCGCCCGACCTGACGATGGTGGTCCACATCACCTCGCCGAACGGCCGCTACGACATGACCTATCTGCGCAACTACGCCGTCCTCAACGTCAAGGACCGGCTGGCGCGGATCGATGGCGTCGGCCAGGTCCAGCTCTTCGGCTCGGGCGATTACTCGCTGCGCGTCTGGCTCGATCCGCAAAGGATGGCCGAGCATGGCCTTTCGCCGAGCGACGTCGTCAACGAGATCCGCGCCCAGAACGTCCAGGCCGCCGCCGGCGTCATCGGTTCCTCCCCGAATGCGCCGGGGCTCGACCTGCAGCTTTCGGTCAATGCGCAGGGCCGCCTCCAGAGCGAGGAGGAGTTCGGCGACATCATCATCAAGACCAGCGCGTCGGGCGCAGTGACCCGCCTGCGCGACGTCGCCCGCATCGAACTCGGTGCGGCCGAATACGCGCTGCGCTCGCTGCTCAACGGCAAATCGGCCGTCGCGGTCCCGATCTTCCAGGCCCCGAACTCGAACGCCATCGCCATCGCCGACCGTGTCCGGGAGGTGATGCAGGAGATCAAGCAGAACATGCCGGAGGGCGTGGACTACTCGATCGTCTACGACACCACCCAGTTCGTGCGGGCCTCGATCGAGGCCGTCGTCCATACGCTGCTGGAGGCGATCGCACTCGTCGTGCTCGTCGTCATCGTCTTCCTGCAGACCTGGCGGGCCTCGATCATCCCGCTCGTTGCCGTGCCGATCTCGGTCATCGGCACCTTCGCGGTGATGTATCTCTTCGGCTTCTCGATCAATGCGCTGAGCCTGTTCGGCCTGGTGCTGGCGATCGGCATCGTCGTCGACGACGCCATCGTCGTGGTCGAGAATGTCGAGCGCAACATCGAAGGGGGCCTGGAGCCGCGCGAGGCGACCTACAAGGCGATGCGCGAAGTCTCCGGCCCGATCATCGCGATCGCATTGGTGCTCGTCGCGGTCTTCGTGCCGCTGGCCTTCATCAGCGGCCTGACCGGCCAGTTCTACCGCCAGTTCGCGCTCACCATCGCGATCTCGACGGTGATCTCGGCGGTGAACTCGCTGACCTTGTCGCCGGCGCTGGCCGCACTGCTGCTGCGCTCGCACCATGCGCCCAAGGACCTGCTGACCCGCGTCATGGACGGCGTCTTCGGCTGGTTCTTCCGCGGCTTCAACCGCTTCTTCAATCGCTCCTCGCAAGCCTATGGCGGCGGCGTGAAGCGCATTCTCGGCCGCAAGACGGTGATGATGGTGGTCTATATCGGCCTGGTCGCGCTGACCATCGGCCTGTTCCGCACCATCCCGGGCGGCTTCGTGCCCGGCCAGGACAAGCAGTACCTCGTCGGCTTCGCGCAGCTGCCTGACGCCGCGACGCTCGACCGCACGGAGGACGTCATCCGCCGCATGGACGAGATCGCCCTGAAGCATCCAGGCGTCGAGAACGCGATCTCCTTTCCGGGCCTCTCGATCAACGGCTTCACCAACTCCTCGAATGCCGGCATCGTCTTCGTCGGGCTGAAGTCCTTCGACCAGCGCAAGACGCCCGATCTCAATGGCGCCGCCATCGCCATGCAGCTCAACAAGGAGTTCGCCGGCATCAAGGAGGCGTTCATCGCCATGTTCCCGCCGCCGCCCGTCCAGGGTCTCGGCACCATCGGCGGCTTCAAGCTGCAGATCGAGGATCGTGCCGGGCTGGGCTACAAGGCGTTGGACGAGGCGACCAAGGCCTTCATGGCCAAGGCCGCGACGGCGCCTGAACTCGCGGGCATGTTCTCGAGCTTCCAGGTCAACGTCCCGCAGCTCTATGCCGATATCGACCGCACCAAGGCGCGCCAGCTCGGCGTCGCCGTGACGGATGTCTTCGAGACGCTGCAGATCTATCTCGGCTCGTCCTATGTCAACGACTTCAACAAATTCGGCCGCACCTACACCGTGCGCGTCCAGGCCGATGCGCCCTTCCGCGCCTATGCCGAGGATATCGGCAAGCTGAAGGTCCGCTCGAAATCGGGTGAGATGGTGCCGCTCAACGCCGTGCTGAACGTGCGAAACGACACCGGGCCGGAACGCGCCATGCGCTATAACGGCTTCCTCAGCGCCGACATCAATGCCGGCGCCGCCCCGGGCTATTCCTCAGGGCAGGCCCAGGCCGCTGCCGAGCGCATCGCCAAGGAGACGCTGCCCAAGGGCTTCGCCTTCGAATGGACCGAGCTGACCTATCAGGAGATCCTGGCTGGCAACTCCGCCATGCTCGTCTTCCCGCTGGCGATCCTGCTCGTCTTCCTGGTGCTGGCGGCCCAGTATGAGAGCCTGACCCTGCCGATCGCGATCATCATGATCATCCCGATGGGCCTGCTCGCGGCGATGACCGGCGTCTGGTACACGGGCGGCGACAACAACGTCTTCACCCAGATCGGCCTCGTCGTCCTGGTGGGACTATCCGCCAAGAACGCGATCCTGATCGTCGAATTCGCCCGCGAATTGGAGTTCGAGGGCAGGACGCCGGTCCAGGCCGCGATCGAGGCGAGCCGCCTGCGCCTGCGGCCGATCCTGATGACGTCGCTTGCCTTCATCATGGGCGTGGTGCCGCTGGTGACGTCGACCGGGGCTGGCGCCGAGATGCGCCACGCCATGGGCGTTGCGGTCTTCGCCGGCATGATCGGCGTCACCGCCTTCGGCATCTTCCTCACGCCGGTGTTCTACGTGCTGATGCGCAAGCTGACCGGCAATAAGCCGCTGAAGCAGGTCGATCACCCACCGGCCGAGAGGCTGGCCGAAGCAGCCTAAAGTCTCGAGCGCTTCCGATCCAATGGGATCGGAAGCGCTTGAGCTCTTTGTTTTAATGCGTTTTCTTCACGCGAACCGGTGTCCACTTCGCTCGAAAACGCTCTTGAAAGACATATTCGCCGGAGCGAAAAACGCTCCGGCGATTTTTCGTTCAGACGACGAGATCGAGCGGCGGCACCGGCTCGCCGCGCGAGACATGGGCCATATTGGCGAACATCCGCGTCACCGTCGGCGCGAAATTATCGGCGGCCATGGCGGCGAGATGCGGCGTCACGACGATGTTGTCGAGCGTCAGCAATTCGCTCTCGGCCGGCAGCGGTTCGACCGAGTAGACATCCATCGCAGCGCCTGCGATGTCCTTGGCGCGCAGCGCCACCACCAGATCGGCCTCGTTGACGACGCCTCCGCGCGCGACATTGATCAGCACGGCGGTCTTCTTCATCGCAGCCAAGGCGGCCTTGTCGATCAGATTGGTGGTCTCCGGCGTCAGCGGGCAATGCAGCGAGACGACGTCGGACTGGGCCAGAAGCTCGGCCATCGTGGCGTGCTTCACGCCGAGCGCGGCTTCCTCGCTGGCGCTGAGCGGCTGGCGCTTGGAATAGAGGATGGTGCAGCCAAAACCCTTGAGCAGCCTGGCGACATTCTTGCCGATGGCGCCAAAGCCGACGATGCCGACCGTCTTGCCGGAGAGCATGAAGGTCTCGCCCGGCAGATGTCCGGTGGCCCAATGCCCTTTCTTCAGCTCGGCATGGCCATAGCCGATATAGCGCAGCGCCGAGAGCATCAGTCCGAGCGTGAATTCGGCGACCGGTACGGCATTGCTGCCGGTGGTGCGGGCGACCTTGATGCCAAGCTCCTTCGCCGCGGCGACGTCGATATTGTCGACACCGACGCCCCATTTATGGAGCAGCTTCAGCTTCTTCGCGGCGCGCAGCACATCGGCGGAAACGCCGACCTGGCCGGAGATGGCGTAGTCGGCCTCGGCGATGATCTCCTTCATGTGCTCGTCGCCGCGCGCCGTGCCGTGGGTCAGCACGAAACCGGGCGGCAGCAGCGCGCGCAGCTTCTCGGCGCGGTCGGGAGAGGTCATGTCGAGCAGAACGATGGTTTCGGGCATGGTCAGGGATCCGGTCGCAGAAGGGTCAGATGGTGAAGCGCACGCCGGCGCGGGCGAGCCCGCCGGAGATCGCGACGGGGGTGCCGTCGGCGCGCCAGCAGGCGGCGCCGGTCAGCGTGCGGTCGGGGTTGAAGGAGATGGCGTTCATGCCACCGGCGATGCGCGGCATGCGGACGATCCTGTGACCGCGCGCCGTGAGCGCGTCGGCAACGCTGTCGGGGATCGCAGCCTCCAGTTCCAGCGCGCCGCCCTCGGTCCAGATGCGCGGCGCCTCGACCGCCTCCTGCAGGCTCATGCCGTGGTCGATCAGGTTGACGATCGCCTGCAGGGCCGAGGGGAAGATGCGCAACGCGCCGGGCAGGCCGAGCGCGAAGGCGAGATTGCCGTCGCGCAGCACCATCATCGGCGCCATCGAGGTGAAGACGCGCTTGCCTGGCGCGATCGAGAGGGCGCGGCCGGGATGCGGATCGAAATTGAACATGTAGTTATTGGTCAGCATCCCCGTACCGGGGATCTGCGTGCAGGCGCCGAAGAGGCCGTTGATCGTCTGGGTCGAGGTGACGACATTGCCTTGGGCGTCGGCGACCGTGACATGGGTGGTGTCAGCGGATTCGCCGCCCGAGAGACCGGCGCTCCAGCTCTTGGCCTGGTCCATCGCGATCAGCGCGCGCCGCTCGCTGGCATAGGCCTTGTCGATCAGGCGCTCGACCGGGACCTTGATGAAAGCCGGGTCGGCGGTGGCCACGGCCCGATCGGCGAAGGCGATCTTCAGCGCTTCGGCCAACAGATGCACTGAATCCGCCGAGCCGAAGCCGAGCGAGCCGATGTCGTAGCCCTCGAGGATGTTGAGCATCTGCACGATGTGCACGCCCGAAGAGGAGGGCGGGGGCGGCCCGACGATCTCGTAACCGCGATAGGAGCCGCGCACGGGCTCGCGCGTCGCGACCTTGTAGGCGGCGAGGTCGGCCTGCTCGATCAGGCCGCCATTCGCCGCCATGAAATCCGTCAGCGCCTTGCCGAGCGGGCCGTCATAGAGCGCAGCCGGCCCCTGCTTGGCGATCAGGCGCAGGCTCCTGGCGTAGTCGGCCTGAATGAGCCGCGTGCCGGGCTCTATCGCCTTGTCTCCCGCCAGCAGCAGCGCTGAAAGACCGGGATCGCGCGCGAGGTCAGCGACATTGTCGCTGACGCAGTTGGAGAGATAAGGCGTCGTGACGAAGCCGCGCTCGGCCAGTCCGATCGCCGGCTGCAGCACCTCCTCGAGCGAGAGCGTGCCGAAGCGCGCCAGGGCCTCGCACCAGCCGGCGAGCGCGCCGGGAACCGCGACCGCCTTCGGCCCGACGACGTTGAGTCGGTCGCGCACGTCGCGCTGCCGGCCGACCTCGTCGGAGAGGCAGTCATACATCTCGCCGCTCGCCTTGAGCGGCGCGGTCGAGAGCCCGTCGAGCACGACATGGCGGCCATCGGCCATGCGGATATGCGCGACGCCGCCACCGAGGATGCCCACCATCATCGGCTCGACGACGGTGAGGGCGAAGAGCGAGGCGACGGCGGCATCGACGGCATTGCCGCCGGCCAGCAGCATCTGCGAGCCCGCCGCCGAGGCCAGCGGGTGGTTCGTCACCACCATGCCGCGCGAGCCGGTGGCAGGCTTCTTCTCGCAGGCGAAGGTCGCGACGCGCGGGGCGGGGGGAGAGGAGGTCACGGTGTCGCCTCAGCCCTTCGCCGCGGCGATGGCGTCGAGCACCATCTTGGTCGCGCCGGAGAGATCGCCGAGCTTTTCGCCGGCCTTGACGCGGTCCTGGCTGCGCTCGCCACGCTCCTGCCGGGCGAGTGCGGCGTCGGCGATCGCCTCGGCCTCGTCGCGCGGCAGCACCAGCACGCCCGATTCATCGGCCAGGATGACGTCGCCCGCCTTGACCGGAACATTGCCGCAGGAGATCGGCAGGTTCAGCGTGCCGCCGAGATTGTAGAGCCGCGTCGTGATCGGCGACATGCCCCGGCACCACATCGGGAAATCGCTGTCCTCGATCTCGGCCAGGTCCGTGCAGGGCCCGTCGACGATGCCGCCGATCGCGCCTGCAGCCTTGGCCGCAACCGTGACGCCGCCGCCCCAGCAGGCATGCTTGTCGTCGCCGAGCCGGTCGACGACGAGGATGTCGCCGGGCCTGAGCAGGCCGAGCGTGTGGTGCAGCAGCGTCGAATCCTGGCCGGGGATGGCGAGCGTCACCGCCGCACCGGCGATGCGCTTGCCGCGCAGCAGCGGCTGGATGCCGCGATCCATGAAGCCCCAATGCTGGGAATGGCCGATGGTCGCGGTTTCGACCTTCTGGAGCTTCTCGACGAGCGCGGCCGGCAGCTGCTCGGGCATGGGGGCGATGCGGTAATCGGGCATGGTGTTCTCCTATTTTCCAACGGCGCGCGCGACGCCGACAAGACGTTCCACGATGACGACGACGATCAGCGTCGCGACGATCAGCAAGACGGACAGGGCTGCGACCAGCGGGTCGGTGCGGCCCTCGACATAGCGCACCATCTCGACCGGCAAGGTCGCGGCGCGCGGTCCCGACAGGAACAGCGAGATCACCGTTTCATCGAAGGACAAGAGGAAGGACAGGCAGGCGCAGGCGATCAACCCCGGCGTCGCCAAGGGCAGGGTCACCCGCCAGACCACGCGCCAGGGCTTTGCACCGAGCGTCGCGGCGGCGGCCTCGATATCGTCGGGCAAGGTCGAAAAGGCCGTCGTCATCATCCGGATCACGAAGGGCACGGTCACGGTCATGTGGCCGAGCACGAGGCCGGGCAGGGTCGCGGTCAAGCGCAAGGGCGTGAAGAACAGCAGCAGCGCGAGGCCCGTGATCAGGGTCGGCAGCAGCAATGGCGCGAGGAAGAAATTGGTCAATGCGCCGCGCCAGCGGAACTGCCCCTTGTTCAGCGCCAGCGCCGCGGGCACGCCGAACGCCAGCGACAGCAGCGTGACCATGCAGGCGATCTGTATGCTGAGCCACAGCGCGTTCAGCAGCGGCGCGTTATGCGCGAGCTGGTTGAACCAGCGCAGCGAATAACCGGAGGGCGGGAACAGGATGAAATTATCGGCGGAGAAGGCAAGCGCCACCACGATCGCGATCGGCGCCAGGATCAGCACATAGACGATGGCGGCAAGGCTGGAGAGTACGCGTCCGGCGCCGTTCATCGCTGCAATCCTTTTGCGGCGATGTTGGAGGCGACAAGCAGCAGGAGCAGAAGCACGAGCGTGTAGATCGCCAGCACAGAGGCCACCGGCCAATTCGTATTGGTCGTCGCCTGCTCGAAGATCTCCGTCGCCAGCACGAAAACGCGCCCGCCGCCGAGCAGCTTTGGCGTGATATAGGCCGACATCGAGAGCACGAAGCCCAGCCCGGCCGCCAGCGCCAGCGCCGGCAGGCTGAGCGGCAGCGTCACGCGCCAGAAGGTGCGCGCAGGCGAAGCTCCCAGGCTGCGCGAGGCCTCTTCCAGCGTCCGGTCGAGCTGGCCGAAGCCCGCGAGCAGCGCCAGGATCATATAAGGCATGATGCTCTCGGCCAGGCCGATGGTGACGCCGGTCCAGTTGAAGACGAGCTTGAGCGGCGTCGAGATCAGGCCGAGCGACTGGGCCAGCGTGTTGACGAGGCCGCGATCGCCCAGGATCGCGAGCCAGCCGAAGACGCGCACCACGCCCGAGATCAGCATCGGCATGATCGCGATCACGGCGAGCAGCCCGCGAAAGCGCGAATTGGTGCGGAACAGGAACAGCGCCACCGGGTAGGACAGCATCAGCGCGATCAGCGTCGCGCTGAGCGAGAGGCAGAGCGAGTTCAGCGTCAATTCGAAGGTGAAGCCGTCGCTGAAGACCTCCTGCGCGGTCTTCAGCGACCAGGCCTCGATCATCGCGCCTGTCGGGCCGGTTTCGTGGAAGGCATTTCGAAACAGGCCGAGCGTCGGCCAAGCATAGACCGCGAGCACGAACAGCGCCGCGGGCAGGACCAGCAGCTTCAGGCGCGCCGTGCCGGTCATGGCGTCTCGCGGGCGAAGGGCAAGGTGTCCCGCGCCTGCCAGATCACCGCGACCTCGGCGCCTTCCGGCAAGGCAGCCGTGCCCGATTGCGTTTCGATCGTGAGTTGTCCGCCTGCTCCCTCGAGCAGAACCTCGACATGGTCGCCGACGAAGACGCTGCGCAGCACGCGGCCGGTCACGCGCGCCATGCCATCCGCAACGGGTTCGGAGACAGGCACGATCCGCATGCGTTGCGGCCGGACGAACAGGTCGAACTCGCCATTTGCCGGGGCCTTGACCGGCAGAGCCTGGCCCCAGAGCACGGCGCTGCCTTCCCCGTCGCGCGTCGCCGGCAGCGCATTGGCGCGGCCGACGAACTCGGCGACGAAGCGGGTCGCCGGGCGCTCATAGATGTCCTCGGGCGAGCCGATCTGCGCGATCCGCCCGCGATTCATCACCGCAATCCGGTCGCACATCGTCAAGGCCTCGACCTGGTCATGCGTGACGAACAGGGTGGTGATCCCGAGCGATCGCTGAATCGAGCGGATCTCGTGGCGCATCGTGTCGCGCAGCTTGGCGTCGAGATTGGAGAGGGATTCGTCGAGCAGGAGCACGGCGGGCCGGATCACCAATGCGCGCGCCAGCGCCACGCGCTGCTGCTGCCCGCCCGAGAGTTCGCGCGGCCGCCGCCCGTCGAGGCCCGCCAATCGTACCAGGGCCAGCGCTTCCGTGACCTGCCGCGCGATCTCCGCCTTGTTGACGCCGCGCTCCTCCAGCCCGAAGCCGACATTGCGCGCGACGGAGAGATGCGGAAACAGTGCATAGGACTGGAAGACATAGCCCATATTGCGCCGATGCGCCGGCAGCCGCGTGATCTCGGTCCCGTCGAGGCGGATCGCGCCGCGATCGGGATCGACCAGCCCAGCCAGCATGCGCAAGGTCGTGGTCTTGCCGCAGCCGGAGGGGCCGAGCAGCGCGACGGCCTCGCCTTGCTCGACGGAGAGCGAGACGTCATCGACCGCGACGGAATCGCGATAGCGCTTCTGCAGGCCGGAGAGTTCGAGATAGCTCATTGGGTGGTTCTGCTCACCGTGCCGCCGCGATCACCTCGCGCCGCCAGCGATTGTTCCACTGGTCGCGCACCTTGAGCACGTCGTTCCAATCGAGCCCGATCATGCGGGCGCGGCTTTCCGGCGCGGCGGCGGTACGGGCGATGGCCTTGGGGTCGATCGCGGCCTGGCCGTTGGTCGGCGCGTAGAACATGCGCTCGGTGAAGGCCTTCTGCGCGGCCTGCGACAAGGCGTAGTTGACGAAGGCGGCCGCGGCCGCGCGGTTCTTCGAGCCGGCGGTCAGGTTGATCGTGTTGATCTGGAAGACCGAGCCCTCCGGCGGCAGCAAGGCGCCGATCTTGCCGCCGGTCTGGTCGGCATAGAGCTGCGAGCGTGCATTCCAGCCGGTGGCGACTTTCACCACGCCGTTGAGGATCAGCGAGTAGCCGTCGGGATTGGGCTCGAAAGTGTTCACGGACGGCGCGAGCTCGCGCAGCTTCCTGATCGCGCCATCGATCGATTTGCGATAGTCGCCGCCGGTCATCTTCTCGACCATCGCGGTCAGCGCCAGGCCCTGGATATTGGGTGGGGCCGAGATCGCGAGCTGGCCCTTGAGGTCGGGCCGCCAGAGGTCGGCGAGCGTCGCGAGCGGCGGCTTGAGGTTCTGGGTGTCGTAGACCAGCACGAGATGGTCGAAGGTGACGGCCGGGCCGTATTCGCCGCCGGCCGCCCGCGCCTCGCGCAGGAGCTCGTTCAGCACCGGGAATTCCGCCGGCGTCAGCTTCTCGAACAGGCCCTCGCTATTGCCGATGCTCGAGGTCGTCACGTCCATGATCGCGACGTCGATCTGCGGGTCGGCCTTCTGGGCGCGCACGCTGCCGACCATCTGGGCCGAGGTGCCGCCGGGCGCAAAGTTCACCTTGATGCCGGGAAAGGCCTGCTGGAACGGCTCGATCACGGTCTTGGTGTAGTTGTCCTGGAAGATGCCGCTATAGGACATCAGCGTGATCGAGCCGCTGAGGCCCTGTGCCCGGACGATCGCGGGGGCGGCGATGCTGGCAAGGCCGGCCTGGATGACGAGACGCCGTGTCGGCATGGGGACACCTCCTGCAGGGATTGGTGGCCGGCGGCGCCGATGCGCCGCCGGTCCTCATCGGAAACGGAAGCTCAGGCTTCGATCTTGTTGGCGAAATGCGCGATGAAGCGGGCGCAGATCTCGGTCAGCTTCTCGGTCAGCGCAGCCCCGGTCTCGGCCGAGCAAAGCTTGGGATCGCCCTTGGCGACGCCGAGATTGTAGACCTCGTCATATTCGTTGGGCATCGCGACTTCCGCGCCCTCGAAGCTTGCGGTGCCAAGCCCGGTGAAGGGCAGGTCGAGGATGGGGTCGCGCTTCAGCGGCTTGCCCTCCGGGATCAGGTCCTTGCGGATCAGTTCGGGGAAGAGATGCAGGCCGATCGAGGTCAGCGGGTCGGCGCCATGGCCGGAGACGGCGGCGGCCTTCTCGGCGCCGACGATCGAGGGCAGCAGGCCGTAGCCGATGCGCCAGAGATAGAGGCTCGGCAGCACGATCTGCTCGCGCAGATAGAGCTCGCGCGCGACCTCGCCGATCGGGCCGACATTGCCGCCATGGCCGTTGATCACGATGATGCGGGTCAGGCCGTTGCGATGCAGGCTGTCGACCATCTCGGCGATGACGGTGGTCAGCGTTGCCTGCGAGATCGCGATGCCGCCGGTCATCGAGCCGAACCAGTCGGCGCCGCCGAAGGGCAGGACGGGGGCGACGAGCGTGCGCGTGCCGGCCTTGGTGGCGCGGATGGCGGCGAGCTCGGCGATCTTCTCGGCCAGCAGATAATCGCCCATCGGCGCATGCGGGCCCTGATCCTCATGGCTGCCCATCGGCAGCAGGATCACGGGATTCGTCTTCAGGATCTCGCGGGCTTCTCCGCCGGAGATCGTGCCCATATGGACGAGCGGATCGGTCTTTGCAGCCATGGGTCAGGTTCCTGTGTCGAGGCTGGTGGTAAAGGGGTCGCGGCGGGTCAGCGTCCCGACGTGCGTGGGTCGACGGCGTCGCGCAGCGCGTCGCAGAGCAGGTTCATCGCGAGGATCGTCAGCGTCAGTGCGGCGCAGGGCCAGACCAGGAGCAGCGGCGCCTGTTCCATGGTGGCGCGCGCGCCCCGGATCATCAGGCCCCAGGACGGAGCCGGCGGCACGACGCCGAGACCCAGGAAGGACAAGCCACTCTCGAGCACCACGGCGGCGGCGACCGCCAGCGACAACTGCACCAGGATCGGGCCGGCGATGTTGGGCAGCACCGTGCGCAGCAGGATGTACCAGGTGCGCCCGCCGAGTGCGCGCGTCGCCTCGACATAGTCGCGCCCGCGCACCGAGAGCACCTCGGAATAGGTCACGCGCGCAAAGCCAGGCAGATACAGCACGGAGAGGACGAGGATCAGCGTTGCCGCGCCCGGTCCGAGCAGAGTCACCACGAGCAGCGCCAGCAGCACGGGCGGGAAGCACAGGATGATGTCCATGCTGCGCACCGACAGGAAGGCGGCGGTGCCGCGCGACCAGCCGCCGATCAGGCCGAGGACGACGCCGATCAGGCCCGCCGTCAGCGCCGAGGCGAAGGCGACGCCCAGGCTGGTGCGGGCGCCCCAGATCAGGCGCGAGAGCACATCGCGGCCGAATTCGTCGCGGCCGAGCCAGGAGGTCGCGGTCGGCGAGGCCAGTCGCCGGGCGATGTCCTGCCGCACCGGGTCGGGCAGGCCGAGCACGGGCGCGGCGATGGCGATGAGGATGATCAGCGCGACGAAGGCGCCGGGGAACCAGAGCCGCTTCATGGTGCGCTGACCCGGGGATCGAGGAGGGCGTGGATCAGCTCCACGATCAGGTTGATCAGCAGGAACAGCACCGAGATCGTCAGGACGATGCCGACCACCATCGGGTAGTCGCGCGCCTCGACCGCGCGCAGCAGCGGCGTCGAGAGGCCCGGCCAGTTGAAGACGTATTCGACCAGGACGGTGCCTCCCAGCAATGTGCCCATCTGCAGGCCGAGCACGGTGACGACCGGGTTCAGCGCGTTGCGCAGCACATGGACGAAGAGCACGCGTCCGGGCGCGAGGCCCTTGGCGCGTGCGGTGCGGACATAGTCATTGGCCAGCGCGTCGAGCATCGAGGCCCGCGTCATCCGAAACAGCACGGCTGCCAGCCCCTTGCCGATGGCGATCGCCGGCAAGGTCAGCAGCTTGAGATGCAGGACAGGATCCTGCGTCAGCGGCGTGAATCCGCCCGCCGGCATCAAGCGCAGGGTCTGCGCGAACAGCAGCACGAGCAGCGTGCCGACCACGAAGACCGGTATCGCCAGCAGCAGGGCGGTGACGCCCGATGCGATCCGGTCGAACCGGCCGCCACGATGCAGCGCCGCATAGACGCCGGCTGGCACGCCGATCGCGATCGCCAGCAGCGTTCCCGCGAAGATCAGCTCCAGCGTGCGCGGCAGCCTGAGCGCGATCTCGCTCAGCACCGGATAATCGTCGACGAGCGAGGTGCCGAGGTCGCCCCGGAGCAAGCCGGCGAGAAAGCTGCCATATTGCACCAGGATGGGCTGGTTGAGCCCGAGCTTCTCGCGCAGTTCCGCGACGGTCGCGGGGTCGGGCGAGGTGCCGCCGGTCGAGAGCAGGAGCTCGGCAGGATCCCCCGGCACCATGTGCAGCGCCATGAAGACGATCGTGGCGACGATCCAGGCCAGGACCAGCGCGATCAGGATGCGGTGTGCGAACCAGACAGCGCTCATCCGAAGAAGGTCTCTTCGAGCATGCCGCCGGACGACGTCGTCAGCGCGCCGGGCAGGTTGGTGAAGCCCTTGACGCCCTTGTCCATGCCATAACCCTGTTCACGCCAGGCAAGACCGACGAGCGGCACCTCCTCCAATGCCGCGCGCTGCATCTCCTTGTAAATCTCGACGCGCTTGGCCTGGTCGAATTCGCCGCGGCCCTTCGCCAAGGCGGCGACGGTGCGGGGCACGTCGACCTTGAAGGAGCGGCCATGGGTCGGTGAGAGCGAGGTGTCGAGCACCACGGTCAAACCGTCGGGATCGTTGTTGTCGGCGGAGACGCCGTGGATCGCCATGTCGTACTGGCCGCGCGAACCGCGGCTGACGCGGGTCGACCAGTCCGGCAGTTGCAGCTCGCATTGGATGCCGATTGCCGCCAGATGCTGCTGCACGACCTCGGCGGTGTCCTTGTGCATGCCGAACTGCGCGGTTGAGAGCAGCGTCGTCTGGAAGCCGCCGGCATAGCCCGCTTCGGTCAGCAGCGCTTTGGCCCTGGCGGGGTCGTAGTTCCAGCCATGCGCCAGCTCCTTGTCGTACCAGGGCGTGCCCTCGACGATGGGCAGGCCTTCGAGCGGCTTGCCGCGGCCGAAGAAGGCGACCTTGACGATGTCATCGCGCTTGACCGCGTGGGCGACCGCGCGGCGCACGCGCGCATCGTTGAAAGGCGGCTTCGAGCCGTTGAAGAGCACGTCCATGAACGGCCCCTCGACAGTATCGAGCTTGAGGCGCTGATCGGCCTCGACCGCGGCCATGGACTGCCACGGCACATATTCGATCATGTCGACATCGCCGGACTGCAGCGCGGCGTTGCGCAGGTTCTCGTCGGCATAGACGATGAACTTGATGCCCTTCAGCTTGGGGAAGCCGGGCTTGTAGAACTTGTCGAAGGCCACCAGGCTGAGCGAGCTGCCGCGCTCCTGTCCGGCGAGCCGGAAGGGGCCGGCGCCGATCGGCTCGTTTGCCGTGGAGTTCCGCCAGATGATGAAGGTGTTGTAGTTGGCAAACCAGGTCGGCAGCGTCGCCTGGGGTTCCTTGGTGATGATGCGGATGCTGCGCGGGTCAGGGATTTCGACCCGCTCGATGCCCTGGAACTGGGAGCGCATATAGGCCGTCGATTTCTCGCCGGCGATCTGCTCGATCGACCACTTCACGTCCTCGGCGGTGACCGGCTCGCCATTATGGAACAGGCAGCCCTGGCGCAGCTTGAAGACCCAGGCGCCGCTCCCATCGATCGCCCAGGACTCCGCCAGCTCGCCGCGCAATTCGCCCTTGCTGTCATAGGTGACCAGGCTGCGATGCGTCAGCATCTTGACCGTACCGGCCGATGCGCCGGTCGAGACCCAGGGCTGCAGGTTGGGCGGAAAGGCCGAGAGGCCGAAGCGGAGAATGCCGTTGGCGCGCTGCGCCGCCGCAGGCCGGGAGAGCAGAGGCGATGCCAGCAGCGGGGCTGCGAGGCCTGCTCCAAGGACGGTGCGGCGGGAGATCGTCATGCGCTGATCCTTTGCTTCGGGCCGCATTCGGCGCCGGTTTCGGGCGTCGCCGCGCTGAGCAAGAAAAGCGCCATCATGGTGCGGTGCGCCCGGCGGCCTGAACTCGCGCATCCTGCGCCAGTCCAGGCTGTGCGCAAGCCTCTATTCGGTCTTTCCGCTCGTCGTGCAATTTCATGATGCCTCATGTATACGTGGCGGATGTTTTGATGTCTACGACCCCGCTCGCTATGAAATGCGATCACATGCTGCAAACGGATGGAAACATGAAGCCGCGCCAGGCGCAGCCATCGGTCGCGAAGCCCGCCCGGGAGCGGGTCTATCTCTATGTCCGGGAAGAGATCCTGCGCGGACATTTCGCCGGCGGCTCCTTCATCGAGGAGGAGCAGATCTCGTCTGCGATGAAGGTATCGCGCACGCCCGTCCGCGAGGCCTTCCACCGGCTGGAGGCCGAGCGCTTCATCGACCTGCTGCCGCGCCGCGGCGCGCTCGTCCGGCAGGTGACGGCGCAGGAACTCGTCGACCTCTACGAGACCAGGCGCATGATCGAGGGCTATGCCGTCGCCCGGATCTGCCAGCAGAAGATCCCCGTTCCCGCCGAGATGGCGACGATCCTCGATCAGATGGACGCGATTCCCAACAGCGATCATTTCCCGCGCGTCGAGCTCAACCGGCGCTTCCATTTCACCATGGTCGGCGCGCTCGGCAACGAGGTGTTGTCCGAGCTCTATCAGTCGCTCGGCTCGCGGCAGCAGCGTGTCGCGATGACGGCGATGAGCGTCGATCCCAACCGGGTCGATCGCATCCGGATCGAGCATCGCGCCTTGCTCGCGGCCTTGCAGGCGGGCGACGAGGCGCAGGCGCGCGCGGTGCTGGAGCAGCATCTGCGCCCGATCGTCGGCGTCGTCTCGCGCCTGCCGGGTTATGGGCCGGGCGAGGGCGACTGAGGCGGGCAGCAGCGCAGAGGAATGACGCAGTTGGAGCGCGTTCATGCCGCTCCCGCATAAGCCTCGATCGTCACGAACAATTTGCGCGAGATCACGACGCCATCGCGCGCGGTGCGCTGGCGCGCGCCATTGCGCCTCTCGCCGGGAAGCCGCGCGCCCTCCTGCCCGGTGATCGCGCCGAACAGGCGCTCCAGCCGGTCCGATGCTCCATCCTCCGCCAGCGCCCCGAAATCGATCGCGATGAAGCATTGGCCCGTGCGGGGCGAGCCGCCGAGATTGTCGGCGAAGGAGGAGGCGTCGATCGAGAGATTGGCACCGGTCAGCCAGGCGGCGAAGATCTCGACGATGAGGGCAAGCCCCGCGCCCTTGTAGCCGCCTGCCGGCACCATGGTGCCGCCCGCCAGCGCAGCCTTCGGATCGGTCGTCGGGTTGCCGTCCTTGTCGAGCGCCCAGCCGAGCGGAATCGGCTCGCCGCGCTGCTGATGGACGACGATCTCGCTCTTGGCGACGACGCTCGAGGATTGGTCGAGCACGAGCGGCTCGCGGCTGGCGCGCGGTATGGCGATGGCGATCGGATTGGTGCCGAAGACCGGCCTGGTGCCGCCCATCGGCGCGATCGAGGCCGGCGCGTTGACGAAACCAAGCGCCAGCAGGCCCTCCCGCGCGATGCGCTCGACATGGTAACCGACGACGCCGCAATTATAGGAATTGGTCACCGCGAGCGCGGCGATGCCCTGGGCCTTCGCCGCCTCGCACAGCGCCGGCAGGCCGAAATCGATCGCCGGATGGGCAAAGCCGCCCTTGGCGTCGACGCGCACCAGGCCGGGCTTGGGGCTGTCGAGCACCGGCCGCGCCCGGCCGTCGATCTTGCCGACCCTGGCATGCTCGCAATAGGTCGGCAGCCGGGCGAGGCCGTGGCTATGGATGCCCTCGGCTTCGGCCGCGACCACGGAGGCGGTGATCGCGGCTTCGTTGCGCGGGTCGACGCCGCAGGCGAGCAAGGCGCGTCGCGTCAGCGTTTCGACCTGCGCGAGGCTGAGCGGAACGCCGTCCGCTGGCTGATGAGCGCTCATGCCGCGGCTCCCTTCTTGATCTCGGCGCCGTAGAGCGAGGCCGCCTGTTGCGGGCTGACCATGCCGTCGGCGAGATCCTTGGCGAGGCGCTGCGGGTCGCGCTTCTGCGGGTCGCCGAAGCCGCCGCCGCCGGAGGTCTCGATGGTGACGATGTCGCCGGCCGTCAGCGGAATGCCGGAAACCTTCGAGCGCAGCGAGAGCTGTGAGCCGTCAGCGCGAGTCACCGTGGTGCGGCTGAGCGAGCCGGGCTCGCCGCCCTGGATGCCATAAGGTGCGTGGCGGAAGCGCTCGAAATTGGTCGAGAGCGAGCCTTCCGCCGCATCGAGCCGCCATTCGCGCACCAGGCCCAGGCCGCCGCGGAACTGGCCGGCGCCGCCCGAATCCGGGATCAGCCCATATTTCGTGAAGGTCACCGGATATTTCGCCTCGACCATCTCGATCGGCGCATTGGTGTTGTTGTGCAGGCCGCAGGAGAGGGCGCTGGCGCCGTCGCCCCTGGCATGGCCGCCCCAGCCGCCGACCTCGATGTCGAAATAGACCTGGCGCTTGCCGGCCGGGTTGGTCGTCTGCAGCGCGTAGACATAGGAGATCGCATAATAGGCCGCCGGGATGCGCTCGGGCACGATCTGGGCCAGCGCGCCGAAGACGGCCGTTGCGATGCGGTGGTTGATGACCATGCGCCCCGCGACCGGCGCGGGGAAGGCGGCGTTGACGACGCTGCCTTCGGGCAGCGTCACCGTCACGGCGCGGTAGCAGCCGGAATTGGCCGGAATATCGCCGCCGAGCGCCGCGAGCAGCGCGTAGTAGACCGCCGAGCAGGTCATCGCCGGCGTGTTGTTGACGGGGCCGCGCACCTGGGGGCTGGAGCCTGTGAAGTCGAGCCCGATCGTCTCGCCCGTCTTGGTGATCTTGACCTGGAGCCGGATCGGTTCGTCCGACTGGCCGTCATCATCGACCAGTTCGACGAAGCAGGCCTCGCCATCCGGCAATGCCTTCAGCGCGGCGCGCATCATCCGCTCCGAGCCGTCGAGGATCGCCGCCATCGCCGCAGCGAGCGGCTCTGAGCCGTATTTCTTCGCCATGCGAGCGACCGCGCGCTCGCCGATGCCGAGCGCTGCGATCTGGGCGTTGAGGTCGCCGCGGGTTTCGTCGGGCTGGCGGACATTGTGCAGCAGCATCTCGAAGACGCCGCTGTTCAGCACGCCCTTCTCGACCAGCCTGAGCGGCGGGATGCGGATGCCTTCATGGAAGATTTCGGTCGCGCCCGCATAATAGCTGCCGGCCGCGCCGCCGCCGACATCGACATGGTGGCAGAGCGTGCCGACGATGGCGACGCGCCTGCCGTCGACGAAGACCGGCCGGAAGGTCTGGATATCGGGCAGGTGCTGGCCGCCGGAATAGGGATCGTTGGTGACGATGACGTCGCCATCATTCCAGTGTTCGAGCGGAATGAAGCGGTCGAGGATCGTGCGCAGGCAGTCCGACATCGAGTTGAGATGGACCGGAATGCGCGCGGATTGGGCGATGTTGTTGCCCTGCGCATCGAAGACGGCGGTGGAGAAATCGAGGATCTCGCGCACCACGGTCGAGCGGCTGGTGCGCCAGATCGTGATGCTCATCTCCTCGGAGGCCGCGACGAGCGCGTTGCGGATCACTTCGAGGCGGATCGGGTCGATGCCGTATTGAAGATCGCTCATGGTTTCAGACCTCAATGGCTGGCGCTGCGGTCGGCGACGAGCGCGCCCGACGCGTGGGTGAGGATCGTCCAGCCGGCCGGCAGATAGACCGAGGTGTAGGGTTCCTCGACGATGGCGGGGCCGGCGAGGGGCTGGCTGCTGCTGATCGCATCGCGATCCCAGACCGGCGTGGCGACCGCGCCATGGCGACCATGGACGGGCCGGCTGCGGGTCGAGGCCTCTGTTTGATGAACGCCGCCGCGCGCCGGCACGGGTTTCGCCAATCCGCCGACAGCCTTCAGCCTGAGCGCCACGACCTCCACTGCAACCTGTGGCTCATCATAGGAGAAGCGCTGGCGATGCAGATCGTGGAATGCCGCGGTCGCCTTGGCGACGCCAATGGCCGAGAAATCCGCCCCATCCAAAGCCACGCGCAGATCGAAGGCCTGGCCGGCATAGCGCAGGTCGACCGCCCATTCGAAGCGCTGCGCTTCGGGGGCGACGCCGTCCTCTGCCAGCAAAGCCTGCGCCTCGACGATGAGGCGCTCCGCCTTGTCACTGAGCGACGGCGCAAGCTCGGCGAAGAGCCCGATCTGCGTGGCGCTCAGATCATGGGCGATGTCGGACCAGAGGATGCCCCAGGCCGAGAGCGTCGAGGCATGCGCCGGGAAGATCACGCGGTTTATGCCGAGCTCTTCCGCGACCTCGCAGGCATGCACCCCGCCGGCGCCCCCAAAGGAGAGCAGCGCGAAATCCTCGGGGTCCATGCCCTTCTCGAAGAGCGAGAGCCGTGTCGCGGTCGCGAGCGCTGAATTGGCGACGTCGATGACGCCGGCCGCGACCTGATCGATCGAGAGATCGAGCTTGGCGGCGATCGCTTGCGCTGCCTTCCGCGCAGCCTCGTGGTTGAGCGGCATCGCTCCGCCCATGAAGCTCGCCCCGTCGAGACGGCCGAGCAACAGGTTGGCGTCGGTCACGGTCAGGCGGGTGCCGCCCCGGCCGTAGCAGGCCGGGCCGGGGTCCGCGCCCGCCGAATGCGGGCCGATGCGCAGGCGATTGCCGTCATCGACCCAGGCGATCGAGCCGCCGCCGGCGCCGATGGTGCGCATCTCGATCATCGGCAGGCGCACCGGCAGGCCATCGACCTCGCCTTCATTGACCATCGAGATCTGGCCGTCATGCACGACCGAGACGTCGAAGGAGGTGCCGCCCATGTCGACGGCGACGAGATTGGGCTCGCAGAGCTCGAGCGAGAGCCGCCTGGCCGCCGCCGCCCCGCCGCTCGGGCCCGAGAGCAGCAATCGCGCCGGCTCGCGTCCCGCCTTGGCAAGACCCGAGACGCCGCCATTCGACTGCACGAGATAGACCTGGGCCTGGGGGATCTCATCCCTGAGCCGCCCGGCGAGCCGGTCGGTGTAACGCTGCACGATCGGCACCAGCATGGCGTTGAGCGCCGTCGTCGACATGCGCTCATATTCGCGGATCTCGGGCGAGATGTCGCAGGCGAGCGTGATCGCCACATTCGGCAGCAGCTCGGTGAGAAGCGCGCCGATGCGGCGCTCATGTGCTGGGTTGGCATAGGCGTGGAGCAGGCAGACCGCGACCGACTTCACCTCGGCCCTGGCAAGCTCGGTCGCGATGCGGCGCACGCCATCCTCGTCGAGTGGCACCGTGATCTTGCCCTCGGCGTTGACGCGTTCGGTCACGCCAAAGCAGAAGCGGCGCGCGACCAGCGGCTCGGGCTGGGCAAGGGTGATCGCATAGACGTCGGTGCGGCCATGCCGGCCGATCTGCATGACGTCCTCGAAGCCTGCGGTGGTGACGATGGCGCCTAATGGCAGCTTGCGTTCGAGCACGGCATTGGTCGCGATCGTCGTGCCGTGCAGCAGGTACTGCACCGCCTGCATCGGAAAGCCGAAGCGCTCGGAGGCCTGGCGGATGCCGGTCAGCAGGCCGATCGAAGGATCGGCCGGCGTGCTTGGCGTCTTGATCTGATGGATCGCGCCGGAGCTCGCATCGAGGATTTCGATGTCGGTGAAGGTCCCGCCGATGTCGACGGCGATGCGGATATCTTGCTGCATGAGGCAAAGCTCCGGTGCTCCCGCTCGCCAGGGCGAGCAGGTCATGTCTTGTGAAGTGGCGTTCGGTTCAGCCGCTCTAGCGGCCCGTCTCAGCGGAAATGGGGACCATCTGGCCTCCCTGGTCGCGCGGCTTCGATGTGTCTGAAACTCATTTGCGCGTCACTTCACGAAGGTCTTGGCGAGGCCGGACGTCCGGTCGACCACGAGCACGACGAGCAAGGTGAGGATGACGAGCAGGACCGAGAGCGATGCGACCAGCGGGTCGGCCTGCTGCTCGACATGGTGATACATCGCCACCGGCAGCGTCGAGATGCGCGGGCCGGTCATGAACAGCGACAGCACGACCTCGTCGAAGGAGACCAGGAAGCACAGCGCCGTCGTGCCGATCAGCCCCGACTTCATCATCGGCAGGGTGATGCGGCGGAACACGGTGAAGGGCGAGGCGCCAAGCGTCGCCGCCGCCTCCTCGATCGGGATCGGCAGGGTCGCGAGCGCGGTCGCCAGCACCCGGATCGCATAGGGCAGCGTCACCACGAGATGCGCCGCGACCAGCCCCTGGAAGGTCGCGAGCAGGCCATAGCGCGAGAACACGATCAGGATGGCGAGGCCGAGCACGATGGTGGGCAGCAGCAGCGGCGCGGTGAACAGGGCGCTCAGCGCTTCCGAGCCGCGTGGCTTGAGCCGCACCAGCGCATAGGCCGCCGGCAGGCCGATCAGCAGGCTCAAGGCCGTCACCACGAAGGCGAGCAGCAGACTCGTCCAGAAGGCCGAGGTCATCTTGCCGTCGGCGAAGATCGCCGGATACCATTTCAGGCTCCAGCTCGAGGGCGGGAACATCATGTAGCTGTCGCCGGAAAACGAGATCGGCACGACGACGATCAGTGGCGCCAGCAGGAACACGAACATCGTGAGCGCCATGAGCTTCAGCGCTAGCGAGACGGGACGTTCATCCATGATCGACCTCCCTCACATGATCGCGCGCAGCGCGCGGGTATAGAGCACGAGCGCGCCGCCGAAGATGACGAGCACCAGGATCGAGAGCGTGGCGGCCAGCGGCCAGTTCAGCGTCACGATCGCCTGATCGTAGATCTCGGTGGCGAGCAGGAAGACGCGGCCGCCGCCGAGCAGCTTCGGCGTGATGAAGGAGGAGACCGCGAGCACGAAGCAGAGCAGGCAGCCGAGCGCGATGCCCGGCAGCGTCAGTGGCAGGATGATGCGGCGGAAGATCGTGAAGGGCGGCGCGCCCAATGTGGAGGCGGCTTCCTCGACGCGCGGATCGAGCCGGCCGAAGCCGGCGAGCAGCGCCAGGATCATATAGGGCATCAGGATCTCGGTGAGGCCGATGACGACGCCGGTTTTGTTGAACATCAATCGCAGCGGCGCGATGCCGATGGCGGAGAGCGCGTTGTTGACGAGCCCGCTATCGGAGAGGATCGCGATCCAGCCATAGGTGCGCACCACCGCCGAGGTCAGCAATGGCGAGATCACCAGCACAAGCAGGATGGTCCGCCAGGTTCCACTGGAGCGGTGCAGATAAAGTGCGATCGGGTAGGAGCAGACCAGGGTCAGCAGCGTGATGCCGAGGCTGACCGTGATGCTGTTCAGGATCAATTCGGCGTAGAACGTGTCCTGGAAGACGGTGAGCCAGGTCGCGAGCGTGTAGACCTCGCGCATCGCGCCGGTCGGTTCGACCTGGTAGAACGACATCCGCGCCAGATTCAGCACCGGCACGAGGAAGCCGAGCGCATTGATCAGCGCGATCGGCGCGATCAGCAGGACGACCAGCGCAAGGCCGCTCTTGCGCGCTTCCGAGACCGGCGCCGGGGCCGCGATGGCGGCAGCCGCGCTCACGCCGCTGCTCCGTAGACGAAGACGTCCTGCCGGCGCCAGGACAGGGTCACGGCGGCGCCCGGCTGCAGCACGGTCTCGCCGCCGCGGGTCGCGAGCTCGACCGAGACGATCTGCCCGGCGACGTCGACGTCATATTGCAGGATGTCGCCAGCGAAGATGGTGCGTGCGACGACGCCGGAGACGCGATGGTCGCCGGCTGCTGCCACCGCGCCCGCGGCCGAGAGCGCGACGCGGTGCGGGCGGACCATGATCTCGACGGGGCCGGAAAGGCCGGTCGGTGCGGCGAAGCTTTCGCCGGCGAATTCGGCCGCGCCGTCCCGGGCCGTCGCCTTCAACCGGTTGCTGCGGCCGACGAAGCCGGCAACGAAGGCGGTCTTGGGTCTCTCGTAGAGATCGACCGGCGTGCCGACCTGTTCGAGCCGACCCTGGTTCATGACCACGACCTTGTCGCACATGGTCAAGGCCTCGACCTGATCATGCGTCACGAAGATCGCGGTGATGCCGAGCCGCTGCTGGATGTCGCGGATCTCGTTGCGCATCTCGTCGCGCAATTTGGCGTCGAGATTGGAGAGCGGCTCGTCGAGCAGCAGGATCGAGGGGCGCACGACGAGCGCGCGCGCCAGCGCCACGCGCTGCTGCTGGCCGCCCGAAAGCTGGCCCGGCCGGTGCTCCTCCTTGCCGGAGAGATGCACGAGCGCGATCGCCTCCTTCACGCGCCGGGCGATCTCGTCCTTGCCGACCTTGCGCATCTCCAGCCCGAAGGCGACGTTCCTGGCCACGCTCATATGCGGAAACAGCGCGTAGCTCTGGAAAACCAGGCCCATGTCGCGGCGATGCGTCGGAACCTCGGTCAGGTCCTGCCCGCCGACCACGATGCGGCCCGATGTCGCCGGCACCAGGCCGGCGATCATCCTGAGCGAGGTCGTCTTGCCGCAGCCGGAGGGGCCGAGGAAGGCGACGAGCTCGCCCTTGGGAACCTCGAGATCGAGATTGTCGACCGCCGCAAAGCCGCCATAGCTTTTGGTCAGCCCCTTGAGCGAGAGGAAGCCCTCGCCGGCTTGGCCATTGGCCGGAGCGGTGATGCGGTCGGTCATGATCGTGCAAGCCCTTCGGTTCGATCAGCTCCTTCGGTTCGATCAGCGGCTCAGCGGGATCACCTTGCGGCGCCACTGGTCCATGATCGGCTCGCGGACCTTGGCGAGAGCGATCCAGTCGACCGGGATGACCTTGTCCATCGACTTGACGGCGGTGCGGGCGATCGCCGCCTCCGAAATCAGCGCCTTGGCGTTGGTCGGAGCGTAGAACATGCTCTCGGTGAAGGCCTTCTGCGCCTCGGGGCTCAGCGCGTAGTCGATGAACTTGGCGGTGGCGTCCTTGCCCGGCCCGCCGGCGACATGGTTGATCGTGTTGATCTGGAAGACGCTGCCTTCCTGCGGCAGCACGGCCTTGAGCTTGCCGTTGGAGCTGTCGGCGTTGACTTGGGCACGCGCGTTCCAGCCGGCTCCGATAACCGCCTGTCCGGAGATGATCACCGGATAGACCTCCGGCTTGGGCTCCCAGGTCTGGACGTTGGGAGCGATCTCGCCCATCGCCGCGATGCCCTTGTCGACGCTGCGGATATGGTTGAAGCCGCCGCGCGCCTTCTCCAGGATCAGGACGAGCGAGAGGCCCTGGATATCGGGCATGCCGGGGATCGCGACCTTGCCGGCGTATTTCTTGTCGGCGAGATCCATCCAGCTCGTGGGCGCCTCTTTCACGACGTCGGAGTTGTAGAGCATCACCAGGTTGTCGAAGGTCACTGCGACGCCGTCGACATCGGCGATGCGTGCGGCCGAGAACAGGTCGGCGACGTTGGGGCTGGTCTTCTCGTCGATCTTGACCAGCAGCTTCTCGTCGGTCGCGGCCTTCGAGACCGAGACGTCCATGATCGCGACATCGGCCTGCGGCGCGGCCTTCTGGGCGCGCAGATTGCCCAGCATCTGGGCCGAGTTCGGCATCGGGAAATATTCGATCTTGATGCCGGGATTGGCCTTCATGAACGGCTCGACCACCGCCTTGGTGTAGCGCTCCTGGAACAGGCCGGAATAGGCCATCAGCGTCACGGTCTGCTGGGCCATGGCGGAATGGGACGAAAGCCCCGCCGCAATGGCGGCGGCAATGGCGAATTTGGTCGAAATCTGCATGCGAAATCCCCTCTTATGTGATGCGCGGGCGGTTATCCGCCCGTCGTCAGGCTCAATCGGTTCGTTCGGTCCTCAGGCCTTGGCGAGCTTGCCCTCCACCATGGCGGTCGCGCCGGAGATGTCGGGCAGTTTCTCGCCCTTGCGCAGGCGCTCCAGCAGCACGAGTTCCTGCTGCTGCATCTCGATCGCGCGGCGGGCATAGCCTTCCGCGGTGGCGGCTTTCAGCACGACCACGCCGCTTTCGTCGCAGAGCACGGCGTCGCCGGGCTCGATCGTCTGGCCGCCGACGCTGACCGGCACGTTGATCGCGCCTTCCGTGCCGAGGATCTTGGTGGTGATCGGCGAGGGGCCGCGGCACCACATCGGCATGTCGGTCTTGACGATCTCGGAGAAGTCGGTCGCCGGGCCGTCGATCACGCCCGCCGTCACGCCTGCGAGTTTCATGGAATGGGTCACGACGCCGCCCCAGCAGGCATGCTTGGTGTCGCCGCAGCGGTCGATGACGACGACATCGCCCGGCCGCACCATCTTGGTCAGGTAGTGCAGGGCAGTCGAGTCCGCATGCGGGATGCGGATGGTGACGGCGGTGCCGGCGACGCGCTTGGTCGGCAGGACCGCCCGGATCTCACGATCGACGAAGCCGGAATGCAGCACATGGCCGATGGTCGCGACTTCGCATTGCTCGAGCAGGGCGACGAGGTCGGCGGAGATCTGCGCCGGCATGGGATTGACGATGAACATGATGGGCTTTCCGCTCAGGCGACGACGTGGTGGTTGGCGACCGGCACGGCCGCGCGGACCTTGGCCGTGTAATCGAAATCGAGCCTTGCACTGGTCGTGCCGACGCCGTCGGAGGCCTGCGCTGCGATATGGCCCCAGGGATTGATCACCATGGAATGGCCGTAGCAGGCGTTCTTGCCCTGGGCGTGCGTGCCGGTCTGGCCGGTCGCCAGGAACCAGGTCTGCGTCTCGCAGGCGCGTGCCCTCGCCAAAAGCTCCCAATGGTCCTTGCCGGTCATCAGCGTGAAGGCGGCGGGCAGGACGATGATGTCGGCGCCGGCGTCGCGCAATTTGCGGAAGAGCTCGGGGAAGCGGATGTCGTAGCAGATGGCGCAGCCGACGGTGGTGTCGTCAACCTTGTAGGTGACGATGTCCTTGCCGCGCGAAACCATGTTGGATTCGCGGTAGCTGACGCCGCCGGGCGCATCGACATCGAACAGATGGATCTTGCGGTAGTGCGCAATCTGCTTTCCGTCCGGCCCGAACACGATCGTGGCGTTGAAATAGTCGTCGCCGTCGCGCTCGCAGACGCTGCCGGCATGCAGCGTGATGCCGTGCTTCTCGGCCAGGCCCGACATCAGGCGGTAGCTCTCGCCATTGGGGAAGGTCTCGGCGCTGTCGCGCATCGCCTCCGGACTGCCGTCGAGGAAGGCGTAATATTCCGGCAGCACGACGAGGTCCGGATTCTCCTCGGCGACGACCTTCTCGATCAGCGCCTTGGCCATTTTGAGGTTCGCGGATTTGTCATCCTGCGAGTTCATCTGGACGAGCGAGACTTTCACCGGCGTTCTCCCTGCAAAGGCCTTGAGCGTGACGCGTGACGAGGAAGCCCGGTTGCCGGGCAACATCATGCTCTGTTGTGGCCGTCCTGCAGCAGACCAAACCTGGCGAAGCGCGGCAAACGCGAAATTCTTGTTCGCCTCGACAAGAATTGCTTATGAGACCGGCATGGTCAGCCTCTGCCGCATTCGCGGGCAGGGTTGGCGCCGTCAGGCCGGCGGCTGCGCGGCTGCTATCCCGACCGCCATGTCGGCGATCAGCGCCGGCAGCGCATTACCGGGATTGTCGGCGAAGACCGCATGGAAATGCAGTGGCGGCAGCTTGGCGTCGACATCGAGCACATGCAGTTCGCCATTGTCGAGGAACTCCTGCACCACCACCTGCGGCAGCACGGCAACGCCGACGCCGTCGCGGATCAGGCGTGTGATCGTGGCGAGCGAGTTGGAGTTGAAAACGCGCACCGCCCCCGCATCCAGCCCCGCGAGCTCGATTGCACGCAGCACGGATTGATGCGGCTGCGAGCCCTTGGAATAGGCAAAGATCGGGTAGTCTGCGAAATCGGCGATGGCGAGCCGGCCCGGTTTCAGGGCAAGGCGCGGCGAGCCGATCCAAAGGCAATCGAAGACGCAGAGTTCGATGTTGCGGACATGGGGCGCCACCACGGGGCCCATGATCAGGCCAAGATCGATCTGGCCGTCCTGGATCTGGCGGGCGAGGTTGAGGCTGGTGTCGACGTTCAAATCGATCATGACATTGGGATAAGCCACCTTCACCCGCTCGATCAGCCGCGGCAGCCAGGCATAGACGATCGAGTCGATCGCCCCGATCATGACCGTGCCGCGCATCTGCCCGGTATCGGCGATCAGCCGCTCCAATTCGCCGACCATGCGCACGATCGCCTCGGCCTGGGGCAAGGCGCGCTGGCCGTGCGAGGTCAGGCTGACGGTGCGCAGGTCGCGCTCGAACAGGCGCACGCCGAGCTCGCGCTCCAGGGTGGCGATCCGGTTCGAGACGGCGGCCTGGGTGGTGCAGAGCTTGTCGGCCGCGACTGAAAAATTCCGCAACCGCGCGACCCAGACGAAGGTTTCGAGAAATTTGAGGTTCAAATCGGAGCCGCTTCGCGTGATGGCGCGGCGCGAGCCTGCGCCGCCCGCCCTGACTTAGCCCCGTTTACCCCTCGCCGTGAAGGACTGAACTAACGCCGCCGGTTTGCTGCGGCGGGATCGGCAAGCCAGGTCGCGGCGGACATGGTCGGCAGGTCGAAATAGTCGCGCGTCGTCGCATAGCCATGGCCGCCCATGCGGCCAACGGCGTCGAGCGCGGCGGGATCGACATAGAGCTTCTCGGCATCGATCGTATCCGCGCGGAAATGCGCATAGACCACCTCGCCCAGGATGATCTCGCGCGAATTGCCGATGCCGAGCGTGGTGTGGTGGCGGCATTCGAACGCCGCCGGCGCCTGGCCGATCCAGGGGCAGGGCACCTTGACGCCGGGCATGGCGGTGAGGCCGGCCCGAGCCAGTTCGTCGATGCCGGGCTCGAACGGCACGGCGCAGATATTCATGCCCTCGACCAGCGCGTCGGAGACGATGTTGACGGTGAAGGCCAGCGTCTCGCGGACATTGCGGCCGGTGTCCTTCTGCCCGCCGGTCGGCCGGTATTCGACGCCGAGCGCCAGGATCGCCGGATCGGCCGAGAGGCAGTTGAAGAACGAGAACGGCGCGGCGTTGACGACGCCTTGCGCATCGACCGTCGTCACCAGCGCGATCGGGCGCGGCACGACCGCGCCGATCAGGAGCTTGTAGCGCTCGCGCGGCGAAAGCTTCGCGAAATCGAAGGTGACGACCGGCGGGGCCGCCTCGATCGGCTTCGGCTCTGTCGACAGGTCGGTCACGGCGGGTTCAATCCTTCGCTGAGGGCATAGGGGGCGAGCAGGTCGCGGATGTCGCGCTCGGCGCGCGGCGTCAGCAGCGCCCGCGTCACCACGGCCTGGAGGTGATGATCCATGAGATGGGCGGCGCGCGCGCCATCGCCCGCCCGCAAGGCCTCGATCAACTGGCGATGCTCCGAGACCGCGCATTCCGAGGAATGCGGCCGGCCATAGATCGCCAGGATCAGCGAGCAGCGCGAGGAAACTTCCTGGACATAGCGCAGCAGCAGGGCGTTGCCGGTCATCTCGGCGAGCTTGATGTGAAACTCGCCGGCGAGCCGGATCGATTCCGGCCCGTCCTGGCCATGCGCCTTGTCCTCTTGCCGGACATGGTCCTCCAGCTCGGCCGCCTGCGCGGCGGTGAGCCGCCCTGCGAGATTTTCGGCGACGAGGCGCTCCAGCCCCCGGCGCACGTCGAAGACGTCGCGCGCCTCTTCCAGGGTCGGATAGGCGACGGAGGCGCCGCGATTGGGCTTGAGCTCGACCAGGCCTTCGACGGCCAAGCGGCCGAAAGCTTCGCGCACCAGGGTGCGGCTCACCCCGAGCTGCTCGCCGATTGAATCCTCCGGCAGCTTCATGCCGGGCTTCAGCGCCTGTTCGATGATGGCGCGCCGGAGCGCTCTGTATACCGATTGCGCGCGCAATCCGGGTTGGCGGGAATCGGTCATCGCAGCCCGTTTCTGTCCTGGTTCAGCCCTCTGAGGCTCACTCCATGTCACGGGATTCGGCTCCGCTCCAGTTTTTCGCTTGTCTTCAATAATCGCATACAATACGATATCATAATCGTATGCAAGATTGATTATTAATCGCACACGAATTGCCGCGGAAAGCGCCAATCTGGCTGATAATGCGGCATCGACGAGGGTGGCGGGCCGGGCGAGCGCCAAAGACGCGCAGCGGGCTCATCGAAAGGGAGAGTTTCGATGAAGAGAGCTTGGATGCTGGCGGCCATTGCCGCCTTCGCGCTGACCGGCGCGGCCGAGGCGAAGACGCTGAAATGGGGCGCGGCGCGCGAGATCGCTTCGCTCGACCCCTATTCCTATGGCGACACCTTCACGCTTTCGGTGCTGAACCATGTCTATGAGGGGCTGGTGCGCTACACCGGCGATCTCAAGATCGAGCCGGCGCTGGCGGAGTCCTGGGAGACGGTCTCGCCGACGGTCTGGCGCTTCAAGCTCCGCCAGGGCGTGAAGTTCCACAACGGCAACCCGTTCACGGCCGACGATGTCGTCGCTTCGCTGGAGCGCGTCACCAACGATGCCTCGCCGCTCAAGGGCAATCTGCCGGCCTATAAATCCTCGAAAAAGATCGACGACTACACCGTCGAGATCGAGGTCAACGGCCCTTATCCGCTGCTGCTCAACGACCTCACCAACATCTTCATCTTCAACAAGGCCTGGCTCGTCGCCAACAACTCGCTGCTGCCGACCGATTCCGGTAAGGGCGTGAAGGGCTACGCCACCGACAACGCCAACGGCACCGGCCCCTTCGTCGTCGAGAGCCGCCGCGCCGACGCCAAGACCGTCTACGTCAAGAACCCGAACTGGTGGGACAAGCCCCAGCACAACATCGACACGATCGAGTTCCTGCCGATCGCCTCGGCCTCGACCCGTGTCGCGGCGCTGCTCTCGGGCGAGATCGACTTCACCAATGCCGCGCCCTTGCAGGATCTGCCGCGCCTGTCGGCCTCGCCCGAGGTCAAGGTGCTGCAGACCAATGAACTGCGCACCGTGATCTTCGCGCTCAATCTCAAGGACACGCTGTTCGAGAGCGATGTGAAGGATAAAAACCCGCTCAAGGATATCCGCGTTCGCGAGGCGCTCTACCGCGCCATCGACATCGACGCCGTCCAGAAGCGCGCCATGCGCGGCCTGTCGCGCAACACCGGCGCCCTGATCGCTCCGGCCATTCCAGGCTATGAGCCCTCGCAGGATGTGCGCCTGCCTTTCGACCTCGACGGCGCCAAGAAGCTGCTGGCGGCGGCGGGCTATCCCAACGGCTTCTCCTTCCAGATGAACTGCCAGAGCGACGGCCTCGTCAATGAGGAGGAGTTCTGCCAGGCGGTCGCCTCGATGTGGTCGCGCGCCGGCTTGCGGCCCAATCTGAGCCTCGGCCCGCGCAGCCAGCAGACGCCCAAGCGCGTCAAGGGCGAGTTCGACGTGATCTCCTTCGGCTGGGCCAATGAGCCGATGATCGACGCCTATTCGATCCTGATCCAGGTGATGCGCTCGAAGAGCGGTTCGGGTGGCGTGTTCAACTGGGGCAATTGGGGCGATCCGCGCATCGATGCCCTGATCGACAAGGCCGGCGTCGAACTCGACAACGGCAAGCGCATTCCGATGATGATGGAGGCGCTGAAGATCGCCAAGGCCGAGCACCTCTTCATCCCGCTGCACCAGCAGCCGATGGCCTGGGCGATGCGCAACACCGTGGCCGCGACCGTGCAGGCGTCCGACAACAAGCCGAGGCTGTGGCTGACGACGATGAAGTGAGGTCGCTGTCATTCCGCGGGAGAGCCGCAGGCTCGAACCCGAGGATGTCTTGATACGTCATGGTCGGGCTTGACCCGACCATCTCAAAAACCAGCATTTTCTTGTCCTGAGATTCTCGGGTCTGCGTGGAGTTTATCCTTGGGCCGATCGAAGATCGGACCCGAGGGCTACGCCCGAGAATGACGGCGGCAGAACAGGAACATCCGATGCCGGCCTTCCTCTTCAAGCGCCTCCTGAACGCGGCCGGCGTCATGCTTGCGGTCGCGTTCCTCGCCTTCCTGATCTTCCGCTTCGTCGGCGATCCCGTCGAACTGATGCTGAACGAGCAGGCGAGCCAGGCGCAGCGCGACGAATTGCGGATCAGGCTCGGGCTCGACAAGGGCTTCGTCCTGCAGTTCGCGACCTTCGTCGGCAATGCGCTGCACGGTGATTTCGGCATCTCCTACCGCAACCAGCAGGAGGTCTTCACGCTGATCTCCGAGCGCTTCCCCGCCACCTTCGAGCTGGTGCTGGTGGCGACTTTTCTCTCGCTCGCGGTCGGGATTCCACTGGGCGTCTACACCGCCATCAAGCGCGACAGCTGGCTGGCCAAATTCCTGCAATTCGTCTCGGTGCTCGGCGTCTCGCTGCCGAGCTTCGCGCTCGGCATCCTGTTCATCCTGCTGTTTTCGGTGACGCTGCAATGGTTGCCGGCCTTTGGACGCGGCCAGGTCGTGCAGCTCGGCTGGTGGAGCACGGGCTTCCTCACGCCGTCTGGCCGGTTGGCGCTGATCCTGCCGGGCATCACGTTGTCGCTCTTCCAGATCACGCTGGTGATGCGGTTGGTCCGGGCCGAGATGCTGGAGACGATGCGCACCGATTTCATCCGCTTCGCCCGGGCGCGCGGGCTGACGCTGCGCGCCGTCCACTTCCGCCACGCTTTGCGCAACTGCCTGATGCCGGTAATCACCGTGACGGGGCTGCAGATCGGCAATCTGATCGCCTTCGCGCTGGTCACGGAGACGGTGTTCCAGTGGCCGGGCATGGGCCTGCTCTTCGTCCAGGCGGTGACCTTCGTCGATATCCCGGTGATGGCGGCCTATCTGATCGTGGTCTCCTTCATCTTCGTCTCGCTGAACACGCTGGTCGATCTGCTCTACGCCTATGTCGACCCGCGCCTGCGCGAGGATGCGATCTCGGGAGCCGCCAATGCCCGCTGAATCTGCAAAGGCTCTGGAGACCAGGAAGCCCGGCCGTCTGCGCAGCTTCCTCGACAGCGATATCGGCTGGAGTTTCCGGCGCACGCCGGCGGCCTGGCTCTCGGCGATCGTGCTCGTGCTGCTGATCGCCACGGCGCTGCTGGCCCCGTTGATCGCAGTCCAGAACCCGTATGACCTCTCGCAGATCTTCATCGACAAGGCCGAGATCCCGCCGATCTGGGCCAGGGATGGCGAATGGCCCTTCCTGCTCGGCACCGATCCGCAGGGGCGCGACGTGCTCTCCGCCATCCTCTACGGCACGCGCGTCTCGCTGATCATCGGGATCGCCGCCGTGATCGTCTCGATGGCGCTGGGCGTCAGCATCGGGCTGGTCTCCGGCTATTATGGCGGGCGCATCGACAATCTGCTGATGCGGCTCGGCGATACCGTGCTCTCGATCCCGACGCTGCTGATGGCGATCCTGGTCAGCGCGATCTTCCGCGAGCTTTTGCCGCCGGCGCTGCGCGAGCCCTTCGCCGCCGTCGTGCTCGTCGTCTCGATCTCGCTCACCAACTGGGTGCAATATGCCCGCACGGTCCGCGCTTCGACCATGGTCGAGCGTCACAAGGAATATGTGCTCGCCGCCCGCATCATCAAGGTCGCGGCGACACGCATCATGGCCCGCCATATCCTGCCCAACACGCTTACCCCCGTTATGGTGGCGGCAACGCTGAATCTCGGCCTCGCCATCCTGTCGGAGGCGACGCTTTCCTTTCTGGGCGTCGGCATGCCGATCACCCAGCCTTCGCTGGGCACGCTGATCCGTATCGGCAACCAGTATCTCTTCTCCGGCTCCTGGTGGCTGGTCGTCTTCCCCTCGCTCCAGCTCGGATTGATCGTGCTCTCGGTCAATTTGCTGGGCGACTGGCTGCGCGACGCGCTGAACCCGAAGCTGCGGTGATGACGGTGAGGCGATGCCCTTTCCCGTCATGGTCGGGCTTGTCCCGGCCATCCACGTCTTCCTCGGTCGAGGGGCGTGTCCAAGACGTGGATGCTCGCCACAAGAGCGAGCATGACGGGGCGGCAAGCTCGACCGTGGCGCTCAGAAAACAACGAGGAAACGCCTGAAATGACCGCTTCCCTACTCCTTCGCAACGTTCGCCCTTATGGCAATGCCGCCACCGACATCCTGGTCGTGGACGGCAAGATCAGCCGGATCGCGCAGGGTATCGAGGCCCCTGCCGGCGTGCCGGTCGAGGACGGCCGCGGCGAGATCGTCATCCCCGGCCTCGTTGAGGCGCATACCCATCTCGACAAGAGCCTCTGGGGCCTGCCCTGGTACAAGAACGAGGTCGGCCCCAGGCTCCTCGACAAGATCGACAACGAGCGCGAGAACAAGAAGCGCCTCAACATCGACCCCTATCGCCAGTCGGCCCGGCAGAGCATCCAGTCCTCGCTGATGGGCTCGACCCATATCCGCAGCCATGTCGATGTCGACACCGAGCATGGGATGTGGGGCGTCGAAGGGGTGATGCGCACCCGCGATGAGTATCGCGACATCGTCGACATCGAGCTCGTCGCTTTCCCGCAATCGGGCCTGCTGCGCCGGCCGGGCACGCTGGACCTGATGGACCAGGCGATGAAGGCCGGTTGCGAGATCGTCGGCGGGCTCGACCCTTGCGCCATCGACCGTGATCCCAAGGGCCATCTCGATGCCGTTTTCGCGCTCTGCCAGAAATACGGCAAGCCGCTCGATATCCACCTGCATGAGCCCGGCGAAATGGGACTGTTCTCCTTCGACCTGATCGTCGAGCGGACGCGTGCGCTAGGCATGAAGGGCAAGGTTACGGTCAGCCACGCCTTCTGCCTCGGCGTCGATGCCGCGCTGGTCGATCCGCTGATCGCGCAGCTCGCCGAGCTCGACATCGCGATCATGACGACGGCGCCCGCCAGCCGCCCGGCTCCGCCGGTGCGCAAGCTGATTGAGGCCGGTGTGCGCGTCTGCTCCGGCAATGACGGCATCCGCGACACCTGGGGGCCCTATGGCAATGCCGACATGCTGGAGCGCGCCATGTTCGTCGGCCTGCGCAACAATTTCCGCCGCGACGACGAACTCAGGATGGCGCTCGATGTCTGCACCAGCGAGGGCGCCAAGGTGATGGAGATCGAAGGCTATGGGCTGACTGAGGGCAGCACTGCCGATGTCGTGATCCTGCCGGGCGAGACCCTTGCTGAAGCGATCGTGACGCGCTCGCCCAAGCGTCGCGTCGTCAAACGCGGCAAGGTCGTCGCGCGCGACGGCGTCTCGATCAGGACCGCGCCGTGAGCTTGCGCGCCGCCAGACGCCCGGAAGGGCGCATCCTGCTCACCGCGCGCTGGCTCGTCGGCCACGCGCAAGGGCGGCATCGCCTCTATGAGAACGGTGAGATCGTCTTCGAGGATGGCGAAGTCGTCTTCACCGGCCATGGTTTTCCCGGAGAGGTCGCTCGCCGTATCGACTACGGCAATGCGCTGATCGGGCCGGGCTTCGTCGATTGCGATGCGCTCTCGGATCTCGACACCACGATCCTGGCCTATGACAACCAGCCGGCCTGGAAGAAGGGCCGCGTCTGGCCGCGCTCCTATCTCGAAGCCGGCCCCTACGAAATGTATTCGCGCGAGGAGCTGGCCTTCCAGAAGAAGCACGCCTTCGCCACGCTGATCCGCAACGGCATCACCACCGCGCTGCCGATCGCCTCCTTGTTCTACCGCGCCTGGGGCGAGACGCCCGAGGAGTTCCAGGATGCGGCGGAAGCGGCCGCCGGGCTTGGCCTGCGCGCTTATCTCGGTCCGGCCTATCGCACCGGCAATCAACTGGTCGAGGCCGATGGCCGCATCACCACGCATTACGACGAGCCGCGCGGCCTGGCCGAACTCGATGCCGCGATCGAATTCTGCGAGCGCAACGAAGGCGCGGCCGGCGGGCTGATCCGCACTATGCTGGCGCCCGACCGGATCGAGACGTCGACAGCCGAATTGCTGCGTCGCACGGCTGCCGCCGGGCGCGCCTTGAAGGTACCGGTGCGCCTGCATTGCTGCCAGTCGAAGATCGAATACGACCTCGTCCTGGCCCAGCATGGCATGAGTCCGCCGGAATGGCTGCAGAGCCTGGGCTTCCTCGACCAGCGTTCGCTCTTGCCGCACGGCACCTATGTCTCGGGCAGCCGCCATGTCGAACGCCCCGGCCGCGACCTCGAGATCATTCGCGATGCAGGCGCCACGATCGTGCATTGCCCGCTGGTCTCAGGCCGGCACGGCAATGCCATCGACCATTTCGGCCGCTATCGCGAGATGGGGCTGAAGCTCGCCATGGGCACGGATACGAGCCCACCCGACATGATCATGAACCTGCAGGTCGGCATGATCCTGGCCCGCACCATGGCCGGCAGCGTCCATGCGGCACGCAGCGAGGATTATTACGACGTGGCGACCCTTGGCGGGGCCGAGGCGCTGGGCCGCCCTGATCTCGGCCGGCTCCAGCCGGGCGCGCGCGCCGACATCACCGTCTTCGATCTCGACCGCCCGCATCTCGGCCAGGTCATCGACCCCATCCAGACCATGCTGCTCGCCGGTCATGGCCGCGATTTCGCGACCGTGATCATCGACGGCCGCTTCGTGATGGAGGAGCGCGTGATCCCGGGCGTCGACGAGGCGGCGGACAAGCTGCGTGCTCAGAAGCAGTTCGAGGGCGTGATGGCGCGCTATCCGCAGCGTACCCATGGTCACCCAGCCGCCAGCGAGATCTTCTCCTCGAGCTATGTGATCGAACGTGCGGGAGGGGCAACATGAGCGCCGCCACCTCGCCGCTGCTCTCGGTGCGCGACCTGCGCATCGTCTTCGATGGCCGCCATGGCCCGTTAACGGCGCTCGACGGCGTCTCCTTCGACATCGCGCCCGGCGAAATCCTTGGCGTGGTCGGCGAATCCGGCGCGGGCAAATCCCTGACCGGAACGGCGGTGATCGGCCTGCTCGATCCGCCGGGGCGCATCAGCGGCGGATCGATCCATCTCGATGGGCGGCGTATCGACAATCTTTCGCCCGAGCCGATGCGCAAGCTGCGCGGCCGCCAGATCGGCGCGATCTTCCAGGATCCGCTGACCTCGCTGCATCCGCTGCTGACCGTCGGCGACCAGCTCGTCGAGACGATCCTGACGCATCTGCCGGTCGGCAAGGCGCAGGCGCGCAAGCGCGCGCTCGACCTTCTGAAGGAGGTCGGCATTCCGGCGGCAGAGACGCGCATCGACCAGTATCCGCACCAGTTCTCCGGCGGCATGCGCCAGCGCGTGGTGATCGCACTCGCGCTCTGCGCCGAGCCGAAGCTGATCATTGCCGACGAGCCGACCACGGCGCTCGACGTCTCGATCCAGGCGCAGATCACCACGCTGCTGAAGCGCCTGTGTCGCGAGCACGGCACCGCGATCATGCTGGTGACGCATGATATGGGCGTCATTGCCGAAACGGCCGATCGGGTCGCCGTGATGTATGCCGGGCGCATCGTCGAGATCGGCCCGGTTGCGGAGGTCACGCGCCGGCCGCATCACCCCTATACCGCCGGTCTGATGGCCTCGATCCCGAGCGTCCACACCCGCAACGCCGTCCTCAACCAGATCGACGGCGCGATGCCGCGCCTGAACGCCATTCCGGAAGGCTGTTCCTTCAATCCCCGTTGCGGGTTCGCAACCGGGTTCTGCCGCGAGCACAAGCCCGGCCTGCCGGTCTCGGCCCATGCCGCCGCCTGCCATTTCCCGCTGATGGAGCCGGCGCATGCGTGAGAGCGGCCCCATCCTCACCGTATCGGCGGCCTCCTGCCGCTTCGACGTCTCGGCGCCGGCTTTGTCGCGCCTGCTGACGCGCGAGCCGCGCCGTATCCTGCGCGCGGTCGAGACCGTCTCCTTCACCGTCGAACGCGGCACGACCTTCAGCATCGTCGGCGAATCCGGCTGCGGAAAATCGACGCTGGCGCGCATGGTGGTGGGCCTGCAGCGGCCGACCGAAGGCGCGCTGCATTTCTCCGACATCACCCGCATCGACGGCACGATTGGCCCGCCGCGCGTGCAGATGATCTTCCAGGATCCTTACGCCTCGCTGAACCCGCGCTGGCGTGTCGGCGACATCATTGCCGAGCCGATCCGCGAATTGAAGCTGCGCCAGGACGAGGCGGCGATCACGCGACGCGTCGGCGACCTCCTGGAGATCGTCGGCCTGTCGCGCAGCGACGCCTCGCGCTATCCGCATGCCTTCTCCGGCGGCCAGCGCCAGCGCATCTCGATCGCGCGTGCGCTCGCGACCGAGGCCGACTTCCTGGTCTGCGACGAGCCGACCTCGGCGCTCGACGTCTCCGTGCAGGCGCAGATCCTCAACCTGATGGTCCGGCTCCAGAAGGAGTTCGGGCTGACCTATCTCTTCATCAGCCACAACCTCTCGGTCGTGCGCCACATGTCGGACCAGCTCGCGATCATGTATCTCGGCCGCTTCGTCGAGACGGGGCCGGCAGACGAGGTCTTCGGCAATCCGCGCCACCCCTATACGCGGTTGCTGCTCGAGACGATTCCCGATGTCGAGAAGCCCAATCGCGCGCGCCGGCCAATGTCGGGCGAGGTGCCGAGCCCGATCGCGCCGCCGCCCGGCTGCGCCTTCCATCCGCGCTGCGCCATGGCTGCCGATATCTGCCGGGTCGAGCGGCCCCCCCTGCGCGATGTGGCGGCAGGCGCGCTGGCTTGCCATTTCGGCTGATTGCGGCGTTTTGAGGCGATGCTCATAGCCGGGATGCGCGCCAGGCAGCTGCGCGAGCCCCAGGATATCGTGTAGTCCGTTGTCTGGCGGTGCGGCATCCTGCGCGGCATTCGCGCAATGCTTTGTCACGATGAAGAACGGCTCTGTCACGATGAAGGACGCCGCCATGTCATTTCGCCCCGATATCGGCACGATGCCGGCAGAGTTGCGCGAGCGCCTGGCGCCCGGTGGCGTGCTGCGCGCCGGCATCAACCTGTCGAATTTCCTGCTGGTGTCGAGCCGCACGCCGGATGGCGGCCCTGCCGGCGTCTCCCCCGACATGGCTCGTGCGATCGCCGATACTCTTGGCGTCGCGTTGCGCTATGTGACCTATGAATCGCCGGGCCTGCTGGCGGATGCTGCCGGGCGCGACGAATGGGATATCGGACTGATCGGGGCCGAGCCGCAGCGCGCGGAGGTGATCAGCTTCACGCCGGCCTATGCCGCGATCGAGGCGACCTATCTCGTCCCTGCAGAATCGCCTTTCCAGAGTCCGGCCGAGGTCGATGCGGCAGGGGTCCGGATCGCCGTCACCGGCCGCACCGCCTATGGCCTCTGGCTCGACCGCAATATCGCCCATGCCGAGTTGGTGCGCTCGACGACGATGGACGAGGCGTTGGCGGATTTCAGCGACAAGAAGCTCGATGCGCTCGCAGGCCTGCGGCCGCGGCTCAACAGCGATGTGGCGCGGACACCCGGTACACGCATCCTCGATGGCCGGTTCATGGCGGTTCAGCAGGCGATCGGCGTCCCGAAGGTGAAGAGCGATGCGGTCGCCTATCTCACCAAATTCGTCGAGGCGGCCAGGAGCTCGGGCCTCATTGCCGAGCTCATCCGCAAGCACGGCGTCGAAGGTCTCAGCGTCGCCTGAGCCCTGCCGCCTCCGCACCCAACCTGAAATCGAGAGCTGCTCCCATGAAGATGTCCGAGATCGCCTTTTCCACGGTCGACTGGTCGCAGGTCGAGCCGACCCGCCATGCCGGCGAGGAGGGCGAGGCGACCTGGCGCACGCGCTTCTTCGGGCCGCAGGACAATCAGATCCGCGTCCGCATCGTCGAGTATTCGCCGGGTTATGTCGCCGACCATTGGTGCAGCAAGGGCCATGTCATCCTCTGCCTCGAAGGCGAGCTGGAGACGACGCTGGAGGATGGCCGCGTCTCGATCTTGACGCCGGGCATGAGCTATCAGGTGGCCGACGGCGCCGAAGCCCATCGCTCGCGCACGACGAAGGGCGCCAAGCTCTTCATCGTGGATTGAAAGGGCTCAGAGCCCCTTTGGAAATTCGAGCCCTCATCCTTCGAGACGCCATTCCCAAGGGCATGGCTCCTCAGGATGAGGGCTCAGGGAGTTTCCAAACGGGCTCTCAGCGCTCGGCCAGGATGCGCGCATTGGCCCGCACTGAAGCCTCGCTGACGCGGATGCCGAGCCCCGGCCCGTCCGGCACCACGACATGCCCGTTGCGGTTGGCGACGCGCTCCTCCAGCACGTCCTCGGTCAGGACATGGTGGGGCATGTAGAATTCGCAGCCGAGCGAGATGCCCGGCGTCGCGGCGATGAGCTGCGTGCCGGCGGCAAGCCCGATGCCGCCCTCCCAGAGCGTGCCGCCATAGCCCGGCAGCCCGGCCTGATCTGCGATCGCCATGATGGCCTGCGCCTTGAGGAGGCCGCCTGCCTTCATCAGCTTGACCGAGATCGCGTTCGCGGCCTTGAGGCGGATCACTTCGTTGAGATCGCGGGCGTCGAAACAGCTTTCATCGGCCAGGATCGGCGTGTCCAACGCGGCCACGAAGGCGGCCATCGCGTCGAGATTGTCGCGCGGAACCGGCTGCTCGATGAAGGTCGGTGCGAACGCGTCGACATCGCGCAGGATCTTGATCGCGCCGAAAGGCTGCAGCGCCTGATTATAGTCGAGCCTGAGATCGATCGCGTCGCCGAATTCGGAGCGCATCGCTTCGAGATGAGCGAGATCCTCCTTGTGCGGCTTCACGCCGGTCTTGACCTTGTAGATTACGTTGCCGGCCGGGACCATGGCGCGCATCCGCTCGAGATCGGCGGCGAAATCCGGATCGGCGATCGAGAAGGAGAGCGGGATCGTGTCGCGCACCCGCCCGCCGAGCAGGTCGGCGACCGAAAGGCCGGAGGCCTTGCCGACGATGTCCAGCAGCGCCATCTCGATCGCGACCTTGGCTTCGGCATGGCCGACGAGCGCGCGGTCGAGCAGGGCCATCGTCTCGCGCACGCGCTTGACGGGGCGGCCCATCAGCACCGGACGCAGATAGACGTCGATCGCCGCCAGCGCGGCTTCCGCCGTGCCCGTGAAGACCTCCCAGGGGGCGGCTTCGCCCCAGCCCACCACGCCGTCGCTCGCGGTCAACTCGACGAGGACGCGCTTGACCGTGCCCTTGACGTTCCCGACGCCCTGGAGCCGGGCCATCTTGATCGGGCTTTCGATGAAGAAGAGCCTGATGCGCTCGATGACAGCTCCGCTCATGCGAGCCCTCCATTGACGTGTATGATCTGGCCGGTGACGTAGGACGCAGCCGGCGAGGCAAGGAAGGCGATCATGCTCGCGACCTCCTCGGGCAGGCCGCGCCGCCCGAGCGGAATGATCGCTTCCATGCGGGCGATCGCCTCGAGGCTGAGCTTGCTGCCCCTGCCTTCGTCCTTGCGGATCAGCCCGGGCGCGACGGCGTTGACGGTGATGGCATCAGCGGCGAGTTCATGCGCCATCAGCTTCACCACCGTCTCCAGCGCGGCGCGGCTCACAGCCGTCGCGGCGAAGGGCTGGAGATCGGTGCGCAGGGCGTGGGCGACGAAGGACGAGGTGGCGACGATCCGGCCGCTGCCACTGGCCTTCAGCAGCGGGCGTGCTGTGCGGGCCATCCGCATGAGGGCGGCGACGGATTCGTCCATTGCCTGCCCGATCTCGCTCTCGGGCAGATCCATGATACCGGCTCTGCGGGCATGACCAGCCACCGCGATCAGGCCGTCGAGCTTACCGAAGCCCTCAGTGGCGAGCGCCACGATCTGGTCGCAGGTCGCCTTCGCAGCCATGTCGCCAAGGATGGTCTCGACCTTGGCTCCGGCCGTGCGAGCCGTCTCGGCGACTGCGTCGAGCCCGCTGCGATTGGTGCCGGTATGTATGATGAGGCCGACACCGGGTCCGGCCAGCAGCTGCGCGGTCGCCCGGCCGATTCCGCTCGCCGCACCGGTGACGAGATAGACACGATCGAGGCTGGGCATCACAGCGCCTTTTCGGCCGGGGTTTGAGCCGCGCCGCCGCGATGGAAATGGCCGAGGAAGGCCTGCGTCGCCGGTTCGCGCGGCGCGTCGATCACTTGCCGCGCCGGCCCTTCCTCGACGACCACGCCGTCGCGCATGAAGATGACGCGATCTGCGACCTCGCGTGCGAAGGCGATCTCATGGGTGACGATCACCATCGTCATGCCTTCCGAAGCCAGCTTCTGCATCACGCCCAAAACCTCGCCGACGAGCTCGGGGTCGAGCGCCGAGGTCGCCTCGTCGAACAGCATCACCTCCGGCTCCATGGCGAGCGCGCGGGCAATGGCGACGCGCTGCTTCTGCCCGCCCGACAGGCGGCTGGGATATTCATCGACCTTGTCGGCGAGGCCGACCTTGGCGAGCAGCGCCAGCGCCTGCTCGCGCGCCTGCGCCTTGGGCTTCCCGCGAACGGTGATCGGCGCTTCCATGACGTTGCCGAGCGCCGTCATATGCGGGAACAGGTTGAAGTGCTGGAACACCATGCCGGTATTGGTGCGGAAGCGGGCGAGTTCCTTGGTCCTGGGTGGCTTGCTGCCCGCACCGAAGGCGAAGCTGTCCTCTCCGACCCGCACGCGTCCGCCATCGGGCGTCACCAGCAGGTTGATGCAGCGCAGCAGGGTCGATTTGCCGGAGCCGGAGGGGCCGATCAGCGCCACCACGCTCCCGGCCGCGACCTTCAGGTTGATGTCCTTGAGGACGACGAGGTCGCCGAATTGCTTGCGCAGCGCGGCGACCTCGATTTTGGGTTTTGTGTCCATCGCCTCGCCTCAATCGCTCGTGGACAGCTTCTTCTCGCCTTGCCGCACGATGATCGTGAGCGGGAAGAGAAGCACGAAATAGGCGATCGCTACGGCGCTGTAGACCTCCAGCGGCCGATAGCTGTCATGCGCCGCGATCTGGCCCTGATAGAGCAGGTCCGGCACCGCCAGCACCGAGACCAGCGAGGTGTTCTTGAACTGGATAATCGACTGGTTCATCAGCGGCGGGATCATGCGCTTCAGCGCCTGTGGCAGGATGATCCGGCGCATCGACTGGAACGGGGTCATGCCGAGCGCGGCCGCGGCCTCCGGTTGGCCGGGATCGATCGAGACGATGCCGCCCCGGATGATCTCGGCATAGAACGAGCCGCCATAGAGCGAGAGCGCCAGGATCGATGCCGTGACAGGCGAGATCTCGATGCCGCTGAGGATCGGCAGGGCGTAGTAGAACCAGACCAATTGCACCAGCACGGGCGTGCAGCGGAAGACCTCGATATAGGCGAGCGCGAGCCAGCGCAGCGGGGCGAAGGGAGAGAGTTTCGCAAGCGCTCCCACAAGCCCGATGAGCAACCCGAGCACGACGATGGCGACGGTGAAGCCGACCGTGACCCACAAGCCGTTGAGGAACAGCCAGCGATAGCTCCAGAGCGAGCCGAAATCCCATTGATACATGGTGAGGCATCCAAGAGAGGGCCCGAGCGCATTGCTCCGGGCAGGATCGCCACGGAACGATGCCGGGCAACCCCGCCGGTCCGCATGGGACAGGCGGGGCCATTGGCTGGCGGGCGCTAGGCCCTCAGAGCTGGACGCCGGCGGGCATGTCGGCTTCGGTGACGCCGACCGACTCCATGTTCTTGATGATCACGCTGCGGATCAGGCCGAGCCCGCGATTGAACTCGAGCCAGGTGTTGACATATTTCGGCCAGGTCTGGTCGGCCTCGCGGCGGAAGCCTGCATTCGAGGTCGTGGCGAAGACCGGAGTCGGCACCACGAGCTCGCCGAGCGCCGGGTTCTTCTTGAGCATGGTGAGCGAGAGCATCATCACGATGCATTGCGCGTCGGCGCGGCCGGTCATGATGGCGGCGGCGGCATCGTCGACGCTCTTGAAGCGCGAGATCTGCGCCTTTGAGCACAGCCGTGTCGCGACCTGGTCCTGAGAGGAGCCGGCATCGACGGTGATCTTGAGGGCGGGGTTGTTGAAATCGTCCCAGGTCTTCTTGCCCAGGCCCTTCTTGGTGATCATCGTGAAGGCGTTGTTGAACACCGGCACCGAGAAATCGACCACCAGGGCGCGCTTCGGCGTCGGGTTGAGGCCGAAGAAGATGTCGATCTTGTTCGCCTGCAGGTCGAGGACGGAATTGCCCCAGGTCGTCTCGAGGATCTCGAGCTCGACTTCGAGCTCCTCGGCCAGCGCCTTCGACAGGTCGATATAGAAGCCGCCCCACTGACCGGTCGCGATATCCTTGTTGTAATAGGGGGCCGCTCCCGCCACCGCACCGATGCGCAGCTTCTTGGTCCGGCGGATGCGCTCGAAGGCGGTCTCGCCTCCGGCTGCCGGCGCCTGGGCCGCAGCTGGCGAAACGATGCCGGCAGCCGCTATCCCGACAGCCGCGGCGCCGATGGCCGTGGCGATATCCCTGCGCGAAACCATGGTGATCCCCTCTTCCAGATAATTCGGTCGCTTACGGCTTGCTCGCCGCAGCGTCCGCTTTAGTCCGCCGGAAGACCGTCATGATCAAGCGGCATTTTGCAAAGCGAGGCGAAACCTCGGCTGCAGCCGGCTTAGCAAAATGGCGGCCAGTCCGGGGCTGAAGATGGTCGCCAGCTCCTGCCGCGCGGCCACATTGCGGCTTTTCAACCAGGAGGATGTGCGCGCCTCTCCTTGATGAGATCGATCAGCGCACGAAGCCCCGCCGGAACATGGCGACGCCCCGGATAATACAGGCACAGGCCGGGGAAGGGCGGCGTCCAGTCGTCGAGCACGCGCAGAAGCCGCCCGGAGGCGAGATCGGCGGCGACGCTCCACTCGCCGAGATAGCTCAGGCCGAATCCGGCGCGCGCTGCCTCCAGCATCAGGCCCGTTTCATCGAGCGTGAGCGGCCCCTGCACGTCGACAACGACCCGTTCGCCGCGACGTTCGAACTCCCAGCGCCAGATTGCGCCGCTTCCCATGCGGCTGCGGATGCAGCGATGCGCGAGGAGATCGGCTGGCGAGCGCGGCGGCGGGTTCTCAGCGAGATAGGCCGGCGAGGCGACCACGACCATGCGCTGCTCCGGACCCAAGGGCACGGCGATCATGTCCCGCGGCAGCGTCTCGACCAGGCGGATGCCGGCGTCGAAGCCGTCGACCACGATGTCGATGAGCTTGTCCTCGGTGACGAGGTCGATCTTCATCTGCGGATACCGGCGCAGATACTCGAACACGATCGGCTGCATGATCTGGCGCGCCGCACCGACCGAGCTGTTGAGGCGCAGCGTGCCTATCGGCGTCTCGCGATGGCTGTTGGCGGCGTCGACGGCGTCGCGGATCTCGGCCAAGGCGGGCGAGATCCGATTGACCAGCTGTTCGCCTGCCGCCGTCAGCGAGACGCTGCGTGTCGTGCGGTTGAAAAGCCGCAAGGCCAGGCGCGCCTCGACCGCGGAGATGGCATGGCTGAGGGCGGAAGGCGACATGCCGAGCTCGGTTGCGGCGGCGCGAAAGCGGCCATGCCGCGCCAGGGCGATGACGGCCTCGAAATCGCTGAGGGCGCTTCGCGACATTGTTTCGATTCTCTCATGATGTCGTGCAAGTTTATGCGGCTTATCCGATCAATCCTAGTCTCCTATCTCCAGGCGGTCATCGCCGAACCCTGGAGAGCTCCATGCGCATCATCGACACGGTCTATATCGACGGCGCCTTTGTCGCTCCGCATGGCGAGGAGCTGTTCGACCTGTTCAATCCCGCGACCGGCAAGGTCATCGGCCGCGTCCGCCTTGGCGATGTCGAGGACACGCAGCGCGCCATCGCCGCAGCCAGGCGAGCCTTTCCGGCGATGTCCCGCACCGGCAAGGCTGAGCGGATCGCCATGCTGAAGCGCCTGCACGAGGCGGTCATGGCCAGACTCGACGCGATCACGCAGGCAACGATCGAGGAATATGGTGCGCCGGTTGCGCGGGCCTCCTGGGGCGCGAAATACGCCGCGCAGGCCTTTCTCGATGCCGCGAGCACGCTGGAGGATATCTCGCTGCTCCGCCGGATCGGCACAGCCGAGGTGGTGATGGAGCCCGTCGGCGTCGTCGGATTGATCACGCCCTGGAACGCCAATGCGGGCTTCATCTGCAACAAGCTCGCAACCGCGATCGCCGCAGGCTGCACCGCCGTGATCAAACCGAGCGAGATGAGCGCGATCCAGACGCAGGTCGTTTGCGAGGCTCTGCACGCGGCGGGACTGCCGCCCGGCGTCTTCAATATCGTCAATGGGCGCGGCGACGTCGTCGGCGCGGAACTCAGCGCCCATCCCGATATCGCCAAGATCTCCTTCACCGGCTCGACCGCCGTGGGCAAGGCGATCATGCGCGCCGGGGCCGAGACGATGAAGCGCGTGACGCTGGAACTCGGCGGGAAGTCGCCGACGCTGATCCTCGACGATGCCGATCTTGCCACCGCCGTGCCGCTCGCGATCGCCGCAGGCTTCATCAATAGCGGGCAGGCCTGCCTCGCCGGTACGCGCATTCTCGTGCCGCAAACCAGGCTTCAGGAGGTGGAGGCGTTGGCCCGGAAGGCGGTCGACGCGACCAAGGCCGGAGATCCGCGCGACCCGGCGACCGCGATCGGCCCGATGGTGAGCCAGCGGCAATGGGAGCGGGTGCAGCGCTATATCCGCATCGGGTTGGAAGAGGGCGCGCGCCTGCTGATCGGTGGCGAAGGCAAGCCCGAAGGGCTCGAGGCCGGCTATTTCGTCAAACCGACCGTGTTCAGCGGCGTCCATAACGGCATGACGATCGCACGCGAGGAGATCTTCGGGCCTGTGCTCTCGATCATCACCTATCGCGACGAGGAGGAGGCGGTGGCGATCGCCAACGACACGGTTTACGGACTCCAGGCCTGCGTCATCTCCGCCGACGTCGCGCGAGCGCGTGCCGTCGCCTCGCGGCTCCAGGCCGGGCGTATCCTGATCAATGGCCTGCACCACGAACCGCTGGCGCCATTTGGTGGGTTCAAGCAGTCCGGGATCGGGCGCGAGCACGGCGCCTTCGGCCTTGAAGGCTATCTTGAGCCGAAAACGGTCTTGGGGGCGGCGGCCGCCGCCTGATCCTGCCGACGATGGCTCGCCGCGACGGCCGAGCGGGTTGAACAGACGGGCCGCTCGGCTGAATCAAACGCGGCCCGCCATTTCATAGGCAAATGCCTAATTTGCGGGCATTTTAGGTCGCTTTTGCGCAGCGGCGGACAATTCGGACCGCGTCCTATCATCGGCCTGGCTTTGGCACGCCCCTTGTAGGGCCCGCGCCCAACCAGGAGGCAGGATTGCGCGGTTCCGATCTCGAACTCGTTCAGGTCACCAAGCGCTATGGCGCGACGGTTGCCGTCGACGCGATCAATCTGCGCGTCAAGGCCGGCACCTATTGCTGCCTGCTCGGCCCGTCCGGTTGCGGCAAATCCTCGACCTTGCGGATGATCGCCGGCCATGAGGCGGTGAGCGAAGGCGACATCATCCTGGGCCCGACCAACGTCACCGATCTGCCGCCGGCCCGGCGTGGCACGGCGATGATGTTCCAGAGCTACGCGCTGTTCCCGCATCTTTCCTGCGTCGACAATGTCGCTTTCTCCCTGAAGATGCGTGGCGTTGCGAAGGCAGAGCGCCGGGCGGAGGCGATGCGCCTGCTCGAACTCGTCGCGATGGAACGCTATGCCGAGCGCCTGCCGGCGCAGCTCTCTGGCGGCCAGCAGCAGCGCGTCGCGCTGGCCCGCGCCCTGATCACCAAGCCGCAGATCCTGCTGCTCGACGAGCCGCTTTCGGCGCTCGATCCGTTCCTGCGCATCAAGATGCGTGCTGAACTGAAGAAGCTGCAGAAGGAGCTCGGCATCACCTTCATCCACGTCACCCATGGCGAGGACGAGGCGATGGCGCTGGCCGATCTGATGGTGGTGATGAACCAGGGCCTGATCGAGCAGGCCGGCACGCCGCGCGAGGTCTTCAATGCGCCGGCAACTGCCTTCATCGCCCGCTTCATCGGCGGCCACAACATCGTCTCCGATGCATCAGGCGCGATCGCGGTCCGCACCGACAAGCTGCGCCTGACCAAGGCCGTGAACGGCGCAGTCCGTACCGCGTTGGTCAGCGATGTCGAATATCAGGGCTCCTATGTCCAGATCGGCCTGGCGGCGGATTTTGCCGCCGAGCTGACCGCCAATCTGAGCGAAGCCGCCTTCGACGCCGAGCCATTCAACCCCGGCGACACCGTCGCCGTGAGCTGGAACGAGGCCGACATTCACCGGCTGGGCGCCGCCACCTGACAACAAGACCGACGAGCAAGATCGATGAGCAAGATCGATGAGGAGGAGAGAGTGATGGGTAGGACGACGAAGGATACGAAAGGCGTCTCGCGGCGCACGCTGCTGAAGGGTGCCGGGGCTGCCGCAGGTATGGCCGCCGGTTCGGGCGCGATCACCGGCTTCCCCGCCGTCTGGTCGCAGGAGCCCAAAGTGCTGCGCTATCTCGGCACGGCCGTGAACCAGGCCGACGACATCACTAGGAAGGTCAAGGCCGACACCGGGATCACCATCGAATACATCTCGGCGACGACCGACGACGTGACCAAGCGCGTCATCACCCAGCCGAACTCCTTCGACGTGCTCGACACCGAGTATTTCAGCCTGAAGAAGCTCGTGCCGTCCGGCAACATCCTCGGCATGGATGCCCGCAAGATCAAGGAGTTCGACAACATCACGCCGGTCTTCACCAAGGGCCAGTTGCCCAATGGCAAGGTCATCGGCGATCAGGGCACGGCGCCCAAGAAGGTGATGTTCGTCGAGGGCGCGAACTCGACCAAGTTCGCCTCTGGCGTGACGCAATGGGTGACGCTGATCCCGACCGTCTACAACGCCGATACGCTCGGCATCCGCCCCGACCTGATCAAGCGCCCGATCGAGAGCTGGAAGGAACTCCTGAACCCGGAATTCAAGGGCAAGGCCTCGATCCTCAACATCCCCTCGATCGGCATCATGGATGCGGCGATGGTGGTCGAGGCGGCCGGGCTCTACAAATATCCCGACAAGGGCAACATGACCCGCGCCGAGATCGACCTGACCATGAAGGTCCTGACCGAGGCGAAGAAGAGCGGCCAGTTCCGCGCCTTCTGGAAGGACTTCAACGAGAGCGTCAACCTGATGGCTTCGGGCGAGACGGTGATCCAGTCGATGTGGTCGCCGGCCGTCACGGCGGTGCGCACCAAGGGCATCGCCTGCACCTTCCAGCCGCTGAAGGAGGGCTATCGCTCCTGGGCCTCGGGCTTCTGCCTGTCGAAATCGGTCACGGGCCGCAAGGCCGAGCTCGCCTATGAGTTCGTCAACTGGTTCCTGTCGGGCTGGGCCGGCGCCTATCTCAACCGGCAGGGCTATTATTCCGCTGTCCTCTCCACCGCCAAGGCCAATATGGAGCCCTATGAATGGGCCTATTGGATGGAGGGCAAGGCTGCCGAGAAGGACATCAAGGCGCCCGATGGCTCATTGCTGGAGAAAGCCGGCTCGAGCCGCGACGGCGGCTCCTATGACGACCGCATGGGCAATGTCGCCTGCTGGAACGCGGTGATGGACGAGAACGACTACATGGTCCGCAAATGGAACGAGTTCATCGCGGCGTGAGGTGAACGCTGCTGCGCCCCGCATCTGGCGGGGCGCTCTCTTCCTCAGCCCTCATCCTGAGGAGCAGGCGTAGCCTGCGTCTCGAAGGATGCTCGAGAGGGCGTTGTCACCGCAAACTGGAACATCCTTCGAGACGCCGCTTCGCGGCTCCTCAGGATGAGGGCTTGTAAAGCCAGGGCGAAACGGACCGAAATGCCAGCGACGAAAACCGCCTACGCGCCGCCGGCCTGGCTCCAGGCCTTGCCCTTTGCCGGCGTCTTCGCGCTGTTCTTCGTCATTCCCTTGCTCTTCGTCGTGATGGTCTCGTTCTGGGATTACAACGACTATTCGATCATCCCGAGCTTCACGACGCGCTCCTATGTCGAGACCTTCGAGGGCTGCTACGACCAGCTGCCGGAACTCTGCACCATCCTGAAGACCTATCTCTCGACGGTGAAGTTCTGCCTGATCGTCTGGGCGATCACGCTGGTGATCGGCTTCACCATCGCCTATTTCCTCGCCTTCCACGTCCAGTCCGTGACGATGCAGATGACGCTCGCGCTCGTCTGCACGATTCCGTTCTGGACCTCGAACGTCATCCGGATGATTTCTTGGGTGCCGCTGCTCGGCCGCAACGGGCTGGTCAACAGCGCGCTGATCAATGTCGGCCTGATCAATCAGCCCATCGAATGGCTCCTGTTTTCGCAATTCTCCGTGGTGCTCGCCTTCGTGCACCTGTTCACCTTCTTCATGGTGATCCCGATCTTCAATTCGATGGCGCGCATCGACAAGCGCCTGCTCGAGGCTGCCTATGACGCTGGCGCCAGCGGCTGGCAGACGCTCTGGAACGTGGTCATCCCGCTTGCCAAGCCCGGCATCGTCATCGGCTCGATCTTCGTCGTCACCATCGTGATGGGTGATTTCATCACGGTCGGCGTGATGGGCGGCCAGCAGATCGCCTCGGCCGGCAAGATCATCGAGACGCGATTGAATGCGCTGCAATTCCCGCCGGCGGCGGCCAATGCCGTGATCCTGCTCGCGATCACGCTCCTGATCATCACGGCGCTGAACCGCTTCGTCGACATCCGCAAGGAGCTGTGAATCCTGATGCGCGAGGGCCGTCCCGCTTCCTTCTACTGGCTCGCCGCCTTCTTCGGGTTGTTCGTGCTGTTCCTCTACGGCCCGATGATCGCAATCTTCGTCCTGTCCTTCCAGGGGCCGACCGGCGGCATGACCTTCCCGATGAACGGGGTCTCGCTGCACTGGTTCGGCAAGCTCTGGAGCGGCGGTGGCATCGTCGACATCAAATCGGCCTTCTGGCGCTCGCTCCAGCTCGGTTTGACGGTGATGCTGATCACCATGGTCTTCTCGGTGCTAGCGGGGCTGGCCTTCCGCAAGCGCTTCAAGGGTCAGAACCTGCTGTTCTACGTCACCATCGCCAGCCTGATCGTGCCCTCGATCGTGACCTCGCTCGGCATCGCCTTGCAATTCCGCCTCTTCGACGAGGTGGTGAAGGCCTATGCGCCGGGCTTCATCGCCGAAAGCTACAGCACCGCCATGGGCATCTTCACCTCAGGGCTCGGCGCGCATCTGACCTGGGCCTTGCCTTTCGGCCTCTTGATCATGTTCGCGATCTTCAACCGCTTCGACGGCCGGCTGGAGGAAGCGGCGCGCGACCAGGGGGCGACGCCCTGGCAGACCTTCCGCCATGTCATCCTGCCGGTGATCCTGCCCTCGCTGATCGGCGTCGGGCTCTTCGGCTTCACCCTGTCCTGGGACGAGATCGCGCGCTCCTCGCAGGCGATCGGCGAGAAGAACACGCTGCCGCTTGAACTCCAGGCGCTGACCTCGACCGTGACCACGCCGGAGATCTATGCGCTCGGCACCGTCACCACCGGCGTCTCTTTCCTGGTGATCGGCCTGGCGCTCGCCACGATCCTGAGCCTGCGGGCGCGCCAGGCGCGGCGCGGCTCGGATGCCGGCAAGGGGATGATTTAGGCTGGTATCAATACCATCCAGGCCGTCATTGCGAGCGCAGCGAAGCAATCCAGGGGGACGTCGAGCTCTGCCGCCCCTGGATTGCTTCGTCGCTTCGCTCCTCGCAATGACGGTGTGGTTCAGGCTAAAATCACTCCCTGGTGCATCGCTTTTGCGAAAGACTGGCTCCCACTTTTACGCATCCTGCTCTAGCCGGGCGCGCGCGCTGTGAAGCCGAGCGCCGCCTCCAGGCGCGCGGCGATAGCGAGCAGATAGCCGTCGTCATGCCAGCGCCCGACGAGTTGCAGCCCGATCGGAAGCCCACCACGAGATAGTCCGCAGGGCATCGACAGGGCTGGATGTCCGGTCAGGTTGAAGGGGAAGGTGTAGGGATACCAGGCGCCGCGGATTGTGCCGGCGTCGCGCCCCGCGATTGCGATGCGGCCGAGCGGATCGAGCCCGACCGGCAAGGCCGGAGCCGACAGCGTCGGTGAGGCGATGAGGTCGAAGCGGGCAAGAATCTCCTGGATTTGTGAGAAACAGCTCGTTCGAGCGAATTGCGCCTCGCAAAGATCGGCGGCGCTGTAGGCGCGCCCGGCCTCGATCGTGGCGATGAGCGTCGGATCGAGCTTTTCGGGTGAGCGCGCGGCATGGCCGCCCAGGCGCGCCAGCAGCAGCGAGCGCAGCAGCACCAGGAAATGCGGCTCCAGCGAGACGAGGTCGAGCTCGATCGGCTCGACGATCATGCCGAGCGCCTCGGCCTGCTTCATCGCAGCGAGTACGGAGGCCTCGACCTCCGGATCGAGCACATTGCCGCAGCGCAGCAGGAAGCCGATGCGCGGGCGCTCGGCCTCGCCCAGCACGCGGCGCGGCAGGGCTTCGACCTGGCCGTAAGGATCGCGCCGGTCGGGCCCGACCAGCACCTCGAACATGAGCCGGGTATCCGCGATGTCGCGTGCCATCGGCCCGACATAGGAATTGGCCCCGAACAGATCGGGCGCCTGCAGGTTCGGGATCGCGCCGAGCGTCGCCTTGAGGCCGACGACGCCGCAGCAGGCGGCAGGAATCCGGATCGAGCCGCCGCCATCGGAGCCGAGCGCCAGCGGCCCCATGCCGGCCGCAACCGCAACCGCTGCGCCGCCCGAAGAGCCGCCGCAGCTATGCGCATGGCTCCAGGGGTTGAGCGTGCGCCCGAAGAGCGGTCCTTCGGTGAAGGGCTTGTGCCCGAATTCCGGCGTCGTCGTCTTGCCGATCAGGATCGCGCCCGCAGCCCGCGCCCGGGCGACCGCGACGGCATCAGAGGCGGGCAGCGCGCCGGCGAAGAGCGCGGAGCCCTGCGTGGTGGCGACGCCCTCCGTATTGGTCAGGTCCTTGACCGAGAAGGGAATGCCGTGGAGCGCGCCGAGCGGCGTGCCGTTCATGATCGCGGCCTCGGCCGCCTTCGCCTCGCTGCGTGCCCGCTCGGCACAAACAGCCATGAAGGCGTTGAGCTCACGGCGCTCCTCGATCCGGGCGAGCGCCGCATCGACAGCCTCCACGGGCGACACCTCGCGCGCACGGATCGCGGTGGCGAGCGTGATGGCAGACAGTTCGGCGATGGCGGTCATGCTCGTTCTCCCCCTAGATCATCCAGCGCCCGCCATCGATCAGCAGCGTCTGGCCGGTGACATAGCGGGCGTCCTCGCTGGCGAGGAATGCAACGCAGCCCGCGACATCCTCGGGCTCGGCGATGAAGCCGGCCGGCGTCGTCGCCTTGATCTTTTCGATCACGGCCGGAGTCAGCCGGTCATGCGCGCGGGTGCGGATCGCGCCGGGCGCCACCGCATTGACGGTGACGCGATGGGCCGCGAGTTCCCGCGCCAAGGCCCGGGTGAAACCGATGATGCCCATCTTGGCGGCGGCATAATCGGTCAGGCCGGCATCGCCGACGAAGGCCGCATCGCTCGACATGTTGACGATGCGCCCGCCGCGCTCACGCATCGCCGGCACGACGAGGCGGGACATCCGCATCGCGGTGAAAAGCGAGACCTCCAGCACGAAGCGCCAGACCTCCTCCTCCGATTCATGGAATTGCGCCGCGCGTTCGCGCCCGCTCTGGCCGACATTGTTGAACAGGATGTCGACCGGACCGAAGCCTGAGACAGCGCGGGCATGGAAATCGGCTAGCACGGCAGCATCGGTGCAGTCGCCCGCTACCGTCAGCAACCGCTCGGCCGGGACGTCCTTGAAGCTCTCCGCGAAACCCTCGCTTTCGCGGTCGATCACGGCGACGCGCGCGCCTTCGACAAGGAAGCGCCGGGCGGTGGCCGCGCCGATGCCATGGGCGGCGCCGGTGATCGCCACGACCTTGCCGGAAAAGCGACCTGCGCTGGCGGTCATGGTCTGGTCCTCAATGAAACGTGCGGCCGCCATCGACGGCGATCGCGGTGCCGGTGACGTAGGAGGATTCGGCTGAGGTCAGCCACAGGATCGCGGCGGCGATCTCCTCGGGCGCAGCGACGCGCTGGAGCGCGTAGCGGGCGCGCACGGCCTCATAGGCCGCCTGCGGATCGGGGGATGCATCGATGCCGGAGCGGAAGAGTTCGGTCTCGACGGCGCCAGGGCAGACCGTGTTGACCCGGATGCCGAATTCCGCTGCCTCCATGGCGAGTGCCTTGGATGCCATCTGCAGACCGGCTTTCGAGGCGCAATAGGCGGTGCGGTGCTTCAATGGCGAGAGGCCGGCGCCCGAGGAGACGTTGACGATGGTGCCGCCGCCGGCCGCCTTGAGATGCGCGAAGGCCGCCTGCATCACCAGCATCGGCCCGGTCAGGTTGACGGCGAGCACGCGGCCCCAGTCGGCGAGCGCCATCGCCTGGATATCGGCGACGAGATCGATGCCGGCGGCATTGACGATGCCGTCGAGCCCGCCGAGAGCAGCGGCGCTCTCAGCCACGGCGGCCGCCACGGAAGCCGGGTCAGCGACATCGGCCTTGGCAGGATGGAGCTGGCTGCGGTCGAAGCGCCCGGCCAGAGCCACGAGTGCCGCCTCGTCCCGGTCGAGCGCCGCAATGCGCGCGCCCTCCTTGATGAAGCGCTCCGTCGTCGCAAGCCCGATGCCCTTGGCGGCGCCGGTGATCAGGATGCGCCGGCCGGTGAGCGCGCCGCTCATCGCCTGGCCTCCGCCCGCGCCGTCTCGAGACCGGGCCGCATATCGTCGACCATCTCGTCGCAGCGCCCGATCCAGACATCCCTGTGCTTCAGCGCGTGTTCGATCAGCCCTTCCAGCACCTTGATGCGCGAGGGCTGGCCGATCATCTCGGGATGCATGCCGATCATCATCATCCGGTCCTCGGCGTAGAGCACGTCGAACTCGCTCTTCCAGGCTTCGAGCAGCGCGGAAGGGGCCTGCATGGTGCGGCCGGGCAGCACGATCGAGTACTGGAAGAAGGGTGCGTCATCGAGCACCCAGCGGAAGGGCAGTTCGACGATCTTGGTCTCCCGGCCCTCGACCTCATGCAGATAGGGCGAGTCGTCGTCGAAGAAGTTGGAGGAGTAGTCGAAGCCGTATTCGACCAGCATCGGCATGGTGATCGGGCTGATCTCGGCCGCCGGCGAGCGCCAGCCGCGCGGAGGCTTGCCGCTGACGCGCAGGATCGACTGGAACGCCTTCTCCATCTCCTCGCGCTCTTCGTCGGGCGTGAGGCTCAAAATCCATTTGTGGCTGTAGCTGTGATGGGCGAGCTCATGGCCGCGCTTCAGGATCTCCTCGATCAACCCTTCACGCTGATCGATGATCAGGCCGGGCACGAAGAAGGTCGCCTTGACGCCGTAGCGGTCGAGCAGGTCGAGCACGCGGCCGGTGCCGACCTTCCAGCCATAGGCGCCCTGCGACATCAGGATCGGGCGGCTGGCATAGGCCGGGTCGCGCCCGGTCCACATCGTCTCGGCATCGAGATCGAAGGTCAGGAAGAGCGGGAAACCCTTGCTGGTGAGAGGCATGGTCTTTTCAACCCGTGTTCAGACGAAGCGGTGGAAGCCGAAGCGGCGCTCGGCGATGAGCAGGATGATGCCGGTGGCGGCGATGAGCAGGGTCGAGACGGCGGCGACACTGGGATCGATCCCCATCTCGACCGAGGAGAAGATCAGCACCGGCAGCGTCGTCTGGTTGGCGCTGATCAGGAAGATCGTCACCGGAACATTGTCGAGCGAGGTGATGAAGGCGAAGAGCGCGCCGGCCACGAGGCCGGGCAGGATCAGCGGCAAGGTCACGAGCCGGAAGGCCTCGAAGCCATTCGCGCCGAGCACGCGCGCGGCCTCCTCGACGGCGAGGTCGAGGCCCGAAAGGCTCGCCAGTGCCGAGCGCACGATATAGGGCACGGTGATGACGACATGGGCCATCAGCAGGCCGAACAGGCTGCCGCGCAGGCCGGTCAGGCTGTAATATTGCAGCAGCGCGACGCCGATCACGACCGCCGGCAGGACGAGCGGGGCCATCAGCACGGAGGTGATCGCCTCCGATCCCGGCAGCGCCTTGCGGAACAGCGCATAGGCGGCAGCGACCCCGAGCAGGAGCGAGATCACCGTGGAGCCGCAAGCCAGGATCAGGCTCATCCGGATCGCCGAGAGATAGCTCGGGTCGCTCAGCACCTTGCCGAACCAGGCGAGCGTCAGCCCTTGCGGCGGGATGGTGAGATAGGAGGTCGTGCTGAAAGCGGCCAGCACGACGACGATCACCGGAATCTGCAGGAAGACGATGACGGCGAAGGCCGCCATGGTCACGCCCGAGCCCGGCCGATCGTCGCTGTCGCTCGCGCTCGTCATGCCATGCCCGCCCAGCGCTTGGTCAGCCGGCTCGACAGCCAGATCACGCCGATCGCCATCGCGGTCAGCGCGAAGGAGAGCGCCGAGCCGCTCGGCCAGTCGAGAAGCTGCATGTACTCGTCATAGATCAGCGTCGCCATGACCTTGTAGGTCGGCCCGCCCAGCATGCGCGGCGTCACCAAGGCGCTGATCGTCAGCACGAAGACCAGGATCGAGCCGGCGAGGATGCCCGGGGCCGAGAGCGGCAGCGTCACCGCGGCGAAGACGTGCAGGCGGCTTGAGCCCAGCGTCGCGGCGGCGGCCTCGACATCGCGGGGCACGTTGCGGATCGCCGCGACCAGCATCAGCACCATGAAGGGCAGGTAGATATGGGTCAGCCCGATCATCAACCCGGTCAGGTTGAACATTAGCTTCAACGGCGTGGCGATCAGCCCGAGCTGGATCAGCAGGTTGTTGACGAGCCCTCGATTGGACAGCAGCGCGATCCAGCCGAAGGAGCGCACCACGAGGTTGAGCATCATCGGGAAGATCACGAGCAGGATCAGCGGCACGCGCCAGCGCTCCGGCCCACGCGCGATCAGGAAGGCGAGGGGGTAGCCGAGCAGCAGGCAAGCGAGCGTGACGAAGAGCCCGAGCCCCAGCGTGCGCCAGATCACCTCGCGATAGTAATCATCGGTGACGATGCGGGTGTAATTCTCAAGCGTCCAGACGCCCGGCGCGATGCCTGTTCCCGGCGCGTATTCCCGGAAGCTCGTCGGCAGCATCATCAGCACGGGCAGCAGGAAGAAGCCCGCCAGCACCAGCGCGAGCGGCGCCAGCAGCATCAGCCCGTGCCGGGGCGCGATCACGCGGCCGCTCCCTCTGAGGCCATCGCGAAGATGGAGCCCGCATCGATCACAAGCGACACCGGAGTGCCGGGGTCGAGCGCCGAATCCGGACCGCTGGATGGAGTCTCGGCGATCAGCTCGACGCCGTCGGTGAGCTTGACGACATATTGCACGCGCGCGCCGCTGAAGGAGCGCAGCGCGACCGTGCCGGCAATCGCATCGGGCTCGGGCTGGCCGCGTCTCAGCCGGATCGCCTCCTGGCGAATGACCACATCGACCTTGGCGCCCGCGGCTGCGTCGATATGGGCCGCCTGCAGGGTAAGGCCGGAGCCGAGCCGCAGGCTGCCGCCCTGGCCGTCGCGCGTTGCGACAACACCCGAAAGCCGGTTCGGCCTGCCGATGAAGCTTGCGACGAAGCCGGTGGCGGGCCGGTGGTAGATGTCCTCCGGCGTCGCGAATTGCTGCATCACGCCCTTGGCCATCACGCAGACGCGGTCCGACATGGAAAGCGCTTCGCCCTGGTCGTGGGTGACGAAGAGAGTGGTGATGCCGAGCCCGCGCTGCAGGCGCTTCAGTTCGATCTGCATCTCGTCGCGCAACTGCGCGTCGAGATTGGAGAGCGGCTCGTCGAAGAGCAGCACGCGCGGCTGCGGCGCGATGGCGCGTGCGATCGCGACGCGCTGCTGCTGGCCGCCCGAGAGCTGGCGCGGAAAACGCTCGCCATAGGCGTCCAGCCTGACGCGAGCGAGCGCCTCCTTGACCCTCAGGTCGAGCTCCGCGCCGGAGACCTTGCGCCGGCGCAGGCCGAAAGCGACGTTCTCGAAGACGGTGAGATGGGGAAACAGCGCGTAGGACTGGAAGACGAGTCCGAGGCCGCGCTTGTTGGGCGGCAGCGAGGTGACGTCATCGGAGCCGATGAGGATGCGGCCGCGGCTCGGCGCGACGAGCCCTGCGACCATGCGCAGGATCGTCGTCTTGCCGCAGCCGGAAGGTCCCAGCAGCGAGACGAACTCGCCTTCCGCGATCGTCAGCGAGACCTCCCTGACGACCTCGGCCTCGCCATAGGACTTGCCCAGCCGCTCGAAGCTCAGCGCGCTCACCGGCTGCTCTCCTCTGTCCGCGCCAAGCTCAGCGCGCCACCTCGCGCTGCCAGCGGCGCGTCCAGTTGGCGCTGTTCTTGGCGATGATCTCGGGATCGACGAACCAGGCTTTCTCCAGGCTCTCGCCATTGGGGACGATCTTCTGGAGCTTGTCGGAGAGCTTCACCTTGGTGTTGACCGCGCCGATATAGGCCCGTTCCGAGAAGCAGCCCTGGCCTTCGGCCGAGAGGATCTGGTCGAGGAATTTATGCGCCAGCTCCGATTTGGCCGTGCCCTTGGGGATGATCACGGCCGGCAGGATGCCGACGGCGCCCTCCTTGGGATAAGCGACGGCGAGCGACAGCCCCTTGTCGATGGCGACGCCGGCGCGGTCGGGATACCAGGGCGCGATCGCGATCTCCTCACGCTCGAACAGCGAGAGCAGCTGGTCGGCCTGGGTGTAGAGCACGGCCGAGCCCTTCGCGATCGGCTTGATCGCCTCGATGCCGGGGTCGATGTTCTCCAGCGTGCCGCCCTTGAGCTTGTTCAGCGCCAGCAGGTAGTGCAGGCCGGAGGTCCCGCTGATGTCGCCGATCGCGTATTTGCCGGCGTAAGCCGGGTCGGCGAGGTCGAGCCAGGAGGTTGGTGGCGTCTTGACCAGCTTTGGATTGTAGACGAGCGCGGTCGCGCTCACCATCGCGACGACATAGGCGTCGTCCTTGCCCCAGGCCGAGGCGATGACGTCGCCGGCGTTCTTGAGCTTCTTGCGGTCGATGATCTCGTTGAGCTTCTCGCCCTGGGTCTGGGCGGCCAGCGAGTTGTCGATATAGACGATGTCCATGTCGGGCTTGCCGGCGGTGGCGCGGATCGCGGCGGCGAATTGCGATGAGTTGCCGAGCTTGAGCGAGACGGTGGCCCCCGTCGCCTTCTCGAAGGCGGCGACATGGCAGGCCTTGACGTTGTCGGCGAAGGAGCCGCCGAAGGAGCCGACGACGAGCTCCTCGGCCCCGGCCGAGAGCGAGAAGCCGGCGCAGAGGATGGCGGTGGCGGTCGCGAAGCAGAGCTTGTGGCGCATGGTTGCTGGTCCCCGTCTGTTGCGTGGCGCCAACCGCTGTTCCGCGGCTTCTCGGCGCGAAGGGCAGGGCCTTTCGCCCGCCATTCCAGGGGAGCATGGCATGGCTCAATTTATCTTTCAAGAAAGATAAATAAAAGATAGTTTGGGCGCCTCGAGCCCTTGCAATCGCCCTTGCGGCGCGGCGCGCATCATGGTCGGAAGGGCGGATCAGGAGGCAGGATCAGGAGGATTGCATGCGCAACGACGCCCAGCGACGCATCGAGACCGAAGAGCCGGTTGCGCTCTGGGAGAACGATCGCGTCGGCGCGGGCATGCAGCGTTGGCGCCGCGAGTTCCCCGGGATCGACTGTTCCGGCAAGGCCGTGGTCGGTCGCCTGCTGCATCTGCACGAGGTCTTCCTGACCGCGGTCAACCGCACGCTGGCAAAGCACCGCCTGAAATATCCTGCCTTCGCCGTGCTCGCGACCTTGCGTGTCGAGGGAGCGCCCTACCGGATGTCGCCCAAGGCCCTGCTCGACTCGCTGATCCTGACCTCGGGCGGCCTGTCGAACCTGCTGCGCAAGCTGGAGAAGGCCGGCCATATCCGCCGCATGGCCGACGAGACGGATGGGCGCGGCGTCATCGTCGAATTGACCGAAGCTGGCCGCCGCCTGGTCGAGCCGGCAATGCGCGATCATGCCGAGACGGAGCGCCGATTGCTCAGCGCGCTCTCGGCGGAGGAGCAGAGCACGACCGCCCGCGCGCTGGGGCAAATGATGCTCGGTGCGCCATAGGGCGGTCGGTCGCCTCCTCTGGCCCGTCATTGCGAACGAAGTGAAGCAATCCAGGGAGACGTGGGGCGCAGCCCTCTGGATTGCTTCGTCGCTACGCTCCTCGCAATGACGGCCGGTGTTCGAGCCTAAAGGACCGACGACATCCCGCCATCGACATAGATGATCTGGCCGTTGACGTAGTTCGAGGCTTCGGAAGCCAGGAAGACGGCGGTGCCGACGAGTTCTCCGGGCTTGCCCCAGCGCTTGGCCGGGGTGCGGCCCTTGACCCAGGCGTCGAAGCTCGGATTGTCGATCAGCGCCTGGTTCATGTCGGTGATCATGTAGCCGGGCCCGATCGCATTGGCCTGGATGCCGTGCTCGGCCCATTCCGCCGCCATGGCCCGCGTCAGCATCTTGATGCCGCCCTTGGCGACCGTGTAGGGCGCGACCGTGGCGCGGGCGAGCTCGCTGGTCAGCGAGCCGATATTGATGACCTTGCCGTGGCCGCGCGCGATCATGCGCTTGGCGGCCTCGCGCCCGATCATGAAGGCCGAGGTCAGGTTGGTGTCGATGACGCGCTGCCAGTCGGCCGTGGCGAGCTCGACCATCGGCTTGCGGAACTGGATGCCGGCATTGTTGACCAGGATGTCGACCGCGATGCCCGCCGTGTCGAAGCCTTCAAAGGCGCGCAGGATCTCGGCCTCGTCGGTGACATTGAAGGGGGCGGGTTCGGCCTGATGGCCGGCGGCCCGGAATTCCGCCACGGTCTCGGCGACACGCGCCGGGTCCGTGCCGTTGATCAGGATGCGGGCGCCGGCGACGGCCAGTCCTTCCGCCATGGCGCGGCCGAGCCCGCGCGACGAGCCGGTGACGAGCGCGGTCTTACCGGTGAGGTCGAAGAGGGGGTTGCTCATCCCTGCACCTGTCAAAGGCTCGAGCGACGGACGGTGAGGTCCGAGCGCTCGAAGACGGCGGGCAGGAGTTCGACCCCCAGCCCCGGCCCTTCCATCGGCAGCACATAGCCGTCCTTGATCACCGGCATGGTGGTGACGAGCTCATTGTACCAGCCGGTGTAGAAGGCGCGCACCGATTCCTGGATCAGCGTGTTGGGCTGGCTGAAGGAAGCGTGGATGGCGGCGATGAAGCCGACCGGGCCGATGCAGTCATGCGGGGCGAAGGGGCGGTGATAGGTTTCCGCCATCGCCGCGATCTTGCGGCCTTCGGTCAGGCCGCCGGTCCAGCACAGGTCGGCCATGACGATGTGCATGGCGTCGCGGTCGAGCATGTCCTTATAGGGGAAGCGCGAGCCCAGGGTTTCGCTGGCGCAGACTGAGACCGTGGTCGAGCGGGCGTATTCGGCCAGCGCCTGCGGCGAGTTCATCCGGATGGGATCCTCGTACCAGGTCGGGCTGTATTGCTCGAGCTCGCGGGCGATCTTGATCGCGGTCGGCAGGTTCCAGAGCGAGTGGAACTCGACCATGATCTCGATCTTGTCGCCGACGGCCTTGCGGATCTTCTCGAAGGGCTCGACCGCCTTCCGCATCTGCGCGGGCGTGATGTAGAGGCCCTGGTTCTCGATCGCGGGCGGGTCGAACGGCCAGATCTTCATCGCCGTGATGCCGCTTTCGAGCAGGCTCTCGGCCACCGCGTCGGCCCGGTTCATGAAACCGTCGAGATCCTCATAAGGACCTTCCGTTGCGCCGAGATTCCAGGTCGAGACCGGCTTGATGTTGTGCGAGCGGACATAGTTGTAGCCGGCGCAGGTGTTGTAGATGCGCTGCTTGTCGCGGCAGAGGCCGCCGAGCATCTGGTGCACAGGCTGGCCGCAGACCTTGCCGAAGACATCCCAGAGCGCAATGTCGACGGCCGAGGTCGCGCGGGATTCGACGCCGGTCGAGGCCTGCGCCATCGGCAGGTTCGACATCTCCTTGTGCAGCGCCTCGATATGCAGCGGGTTCTTGCCGAGCAAGCGCATGGCGAGCGTGTCGTGCAGGTGGGATTCGACCGCGCCGGCGCCGTAGAAGGTCTCGCCGAGCCCGATCACACCGGCATCGGTATGTACGCGCACCCACAGGACATTGGCGAACTCTTCCGTCCGCAGCGTTTCGATGGCGGTGATCTTCAAGGCCTGCCTCCCATGGCGGCGGGCGTTCTTCGCCGGCTTGCGCAGGGGAACGCCTTGGTTGATTGTCGTGTCGACCATAGCTCCAGGCGGAGGCATCAGGTCAAAGCAGGGCGACCATAGGAGTGCTTGTAAAATATCACAACATGTTTATGGTCGATGCCAAGATGGAGCCACGCGAATGAGCTCCACGGCGGAGGAGATGCGAGTATGGCCAAGCGCGCGAGCCGGCCGGCCCTGATCGAAGTGGGTGAGGCGAGTGTCCCGCCGCGCCGCAACCGCGTCAATCTGTTCGAGCTGGCCTATCACCGCATCGAGGACTTGCTGGTGAAGTGTGAGCTCGCGCCAGGGCGCTTCCTCGCCATGCAGGACCTCCAGGACATGACCGGTTTCGGCCGGACGCCGGTCCATCATGCGGTGAACCGTCTCGCCGCCGACACACTGATCATCATCCGCCCGCGTCACGGCCTGCAGATCGCGCCGATCGACCTCGCCCGCGAGCGCGTGCTTTTACATCTGCGCCGCGATATCGAGCGCTTCGTCATCAGGCTCGCCGCCGAACGCGCCGGACCCTCGCATCGCAACCAGATGCTGCATATGGAGCGTTTGCTGCGCGAAAAGCGCGATGGCTTGACACTTGCCGAGTTCAACACGCTCGACCGCCGCATCGACCAGATGGTGCTGGCCGCCGCCGGCGAGCCCTTTCTGGAGCACACGCTGCGGCCGCTCCACACCATCTTCCGCCGCATCGGCTTCATCCATCACAGCTATATGGCCGAGAAGACGAATCTCGACCGCACGGTCGACCATCATCTTGCCGTGCTCAACGCCGTCGCCACCAAGCATGTCGACCGCGCGGTCGCGGCCTCGGATGCGCTGATCGCCTTCGTCGACGGCATGTTCGACGAGATGGAGAGCCGTATCGACCCTTCTCTCCTGGATTGCAGCATCGAGCCCCTGCTCGGCGCCTGAACCGCAAGAAGCCCCTGAAACTCGAGAAGCCCTAACCGCCCATGCGCATCATCTTCCACGGCGAGAACGCCGCCTCCTTCAGCGCCGGTTTCGCCGATCTCGTCGGCCCGCAGGCCGATATCCGCATCCTGCCGGATGTCCTCGGCGTCGGCGCCGATGAGCGTGCTTATGCCGATGCCGATGTCATCATCGGCACGAAGTTCGGTGCCAGCCTGCCGGTTCCGTCGCGGCTGAAGCTCTTCCATGTGCCTGGCGCCGGCTATGATGCGGTCGATCTCGGCCTGCTCCCGGCCTCGGCGAGCGTCTGCAACTGCTTCGGCCATGAGCAGGCGATCGCCGAATATGTGATGAGCGCGCTGCTTGCCCGGAGCATTCCGCTCGCGGATGCCGACCAGCGTCTGCGCCGGGGCGACTGGGCCTATTGGGCCGGCTCTCCCGAGCGGGTCCATGGCGAGATCGCGGGCAAGACCATCGGCCTGCTCGGCTTCGGCCATATCGGCAAGGCGATCGCAAGGCGCGCCAAGGCTTTCGAGATGAACGTCCATGTCGCCAATCGCAGCGCCGTGCCGGTCTCGGATCTCGTCGATCGCGCCTTCACGCTCGACCGGCTCGACGCGTTCTGGGGCTCGGCCGACGCCATCATCGTCTCGGTGCCGTTGACTGAGGAGACCAAGGGCATCGTCGGGGCCGCAGCCTTCGCCGCGATGAAGCCGGACGCCGTGGTCGTCAATGTCGGGCGGGGCCCGACCATCGATGAGACGGCGCTGTTCGACGCGCTCAAGGCCGGCCGGATCGGCGGCGCGATCATCGACACATGGTATCAGTATCCAGGCCCGGACCAGGCCGAAACCTTGCCGTCGAAACAACCTTTCCACGAGCTTTCAAACGTTTTAATGACGCCGCACATGTCCGGTTGGACCAGCGGAACCATCCGCCGCCGCCAGCAGACCATGGCCGACAACATCAAGCGGTGCTTCTCCGGCTCTTCGCTCGAGAATGTCGTGAGAGAAGGACGTTCCGCGACCTGACGATCAAGCAACCGGCCGAACGAAGCCGGGGCCCAAAACGAACCCATCCGCGAAGCCCAAGGAAACGCAACCAATGAACCTGATGAAACATCTCAAGGTCGCCGGGACGCTGCTCGCGCTCGGCGCCGGCATGCTGGCCGCAAGCCAGGCCTCGGCCCAGTCTATCACCGACATCATCAAGCGCGGCTCGGTCAAGATCGGCGTGCTGATCGGCGCCCCGCCCTATGGCTCCGTCGACTCGCAGGGCAATGCGGTCGGCTACGATGCCGATGTCATCGCGCTGATCGGCAAATATCTCGGCGTCAAGGTCGAGATGGTGCAGCTCACCCCGCCGGCCCGCATTCCGGCGCTGGAAGCCAACAAGGTCGACTTCCTCGTCGCCACGCTGGCGCCCACGCCCGAGCGCGCCAAGGCGGTGATGTTCTCGATCCCCTATAGCGCCTTCCAGACCGGCATCTACGCCAAGAAGAACGTCGCCATCAAAACCTGGGACGATCTCAAGGGCAAGAAGGTCGGCGTCAATCGCGGCTCCAGCGTCGAGCGGGAATTCACCAGCCGCGAGAAGGAGCTGAACCTCACCATCCTGCGCTTCGAGGACGACGCCACCACCATGCAGGCGCTGTTCTCCGGCCAGGTCGAGGCGATTGCCGGCCCCGATGCCCAGGCCAATGCCGCCATGAAGGCGCGCGGCGAGACCGAGACCGAGCTCAAATTCGTCTTCGGCATGCAGCCCAACTCGATGACCATGCGCAAGGACGCCTATGAGCTGCGCCAGTGGCTCAACAACTTCATCTACTACGTCAAGCAGAACGGCGAGCTCGACGCGATCTCGCAGAAGTGGGTCGGCGGCCCGCTGCCGGCGCTCCCAACCTTCTGATCCGCTCGATCCGAATGCCGGCGCGCTGCCTCGTATAGCGCGCTGGCAATCTTCGACCTCGGGAGCATGGCGCGAAAAGCGGAAACCGGTTTTCGCACAGGCCATGCTCTGTTTTTCCTGACGGTCACGCTTGTCGCCATCGGATAATTTTGTCCGGTTGCGGCGTGATCGCTGCCGAAGGAGCGCGCGGTTGCTCTTCCAAGACGTCATTTCCAAATGGCCCATGATCCTGAACGGGGTCATGCTCACCATCGCGCTGTCCTTCGTCGCGATCGCGCTCGGCCTCGTGCTGGCGACGCTGATGAGTGCGCTGCGCAGCCTCGCGGGCAGCTGGGCCGGCTACATCGTCGACGCCTATGTCGAATTGATGCGCAACACGCCCTTCCTGGTGCAGCTCTTCATGATCTTCTTCGGTTTGCCCCAGATCGGCATCCGCATGAACGGCCTCGAGGCCTCCATGCTGGCGATGACGCTCAATCTTGCCGCCTACGCGACCGAGATCATCCGCGCCGGCGTCGACTCGATCCACAAATCGCAGATCGAGGCCGGGTTGGCGCTGGCGATGAGCCGGCGCCAGGTCTTCCAATATGTCGTGCTGCAGCCCGCCTTCGCCCGCGTCTGGCCGGCGCTGTCGAGCCAGTTCGTGCTGATGATGCTCGCCTCCAGCATCTGCTCCTTCGTCTCGGTGCAGGAGCTTTCGGGCACGGCCGCGATCATCGAGCAGGACACCTTCCGCAGCTTCGAGACCTACATCATCGTCACCGTGATCTATCTCGTGCTGGCGCTCTCGCTGAAGCTCTTCCTGAACTGGCTCGGCCGCAGGATCTTCCCCCAGGTCTCCGGGCTCGCCCGTGTCACCGAAGCGCATGGGGAGGCCGCCTGATGCAGACCTTCGGTTGGCCCGAGGCCTATTTCATTCTCCGCGCCGCGAGCTGGACAATCGCGCTCACCGCCATCGCCTTCGTCATCGGCGGCCTCATCGGCGGCGTTCTCGCCATCATGCGGCTGTCGCGGGTGAAGCTGCTGCGCCGTTTTGCTGCCGGCTACATCCTGGTGATCCAGTCCATTCCGGTGCTCATGGTGCTGTTCATGAGCTATTACGGGCTCTCGGCAGTCGGCATCGAATTGCCGCCCTTCTTCGCGGCTTCCGCTTCGCTTGCGATCTACGTCTCGGCCTATCTCGCCGAGATCTGGCGCGGCTCGATCGAATCCGTGCCGCGCCAGCAATGGGAGGCCTCGGCCTCGCTGGCGCTGACGCGCGGCCAGCAATACCGCTACATCATCCTGCCGCAGGCCGCGCGCATCTCGCTGCCACCGACGGTCGGCTTCCTCGTCCAGCTCGTGAAGAACACCTCGATCGTCCAGGTCGTGGGCTTCGTCGACCTGATGCGCGCCGGCATGCTGGTCAACAACGCGACCTATCAAGCCTTCCAGATCTTCACCCTGGTGGGAGCGATCTATTTCGCCATCTGCTTCCCGCTTTCCAGGCTCAGCCGACATCTCGAAAAGGTGATGAATGCCAGCCGTAGTCATTGACGACGTCTACAAGAAATTCGGCGCGCTCGAGGTCCTGAAAGGCGTCTCGCTCAGCGTCGACACAGGTCAGGTCGTTGCGATCATCGGCCGCTCCGGCTCGGGCAAGAGCACGCTGCTGCGCTGCATCAACGGGCTCGAGGTCTTCCAGGCCGGCCGCATCGAGGTCGCCGGCCATAACGTCGACCAGGACCCCAAGCGCCTGCGCGAATTGCGCAAGGATGTCGGCATCGTCTTCCAGAGCTACAACCTCTTCCCGCATCTGACTGTCGGGCAGAACATCATGCTCTCGCCGCGCATCACCCAGGGCGTCTCGACGGCCGAGGCGATGACGCTGGCGCGCGACGTGCTGGCGCAGGTCGGCCTCTCCGAGAAATTCGACAGCTATCCCGATAATCTCTCGGGGGGGCAGCAGCAGCGCGTCGCCATCGCCCGTTCGCTGGCGATGCGTCCCAAGGTGATGCTGTTCGACGAGGTCACCTCCGCGCTCGATCCGGAACTGACGGGCGAGGTGCTGCTGGTGATGGAGAAGCTCGCCAAGGGCGGCATGACCATGCTGCTGGTGACGCATGAAATGAATTTCGCCCGCACCGTGGCGAGCACGACGGTGTTCATGCACCAGGGCAAGATCTGGGAAAGCGGCCCGTCGCAGACGTTGTTCGCCGATCCGCAGACGCCGGAACTGCGCAATTTCGTCAGCGCCGGCGCGCATTAGAGCGTCTTCGAGCGAAGTAGACCGTCATTGCGAACGACGTGAAGCAATCCAGGGAGACGTGAGGCACGGCCCCCTGGATTGCTTCGTCGCTATGCTCCTCGCAATGACGGCCAAGGTTCGAGCCTGGGCTCAGATCCTGGCGAGCGCTCCCCGCGCCACCTCTTCCATCCCCGCCGCATCGAGCTTGTAGTGCGCGTAGAGATGCGTCGGCGGAGCGATCAGGCTGTATTCGTCATGGATGCCGTGGCGCACAAGCTTGATGCCGCAGCCTTCGTCGGCCAGCACCTCCGCCACCGCCGAGCCGAGGCCGCCGAGCACATTGTGCTCTTCTGCCGTCATCAGGATCTTGCTGCGGCCAGCTGCGCGCAGCACTGCCTCGCGGTCGAGCGGCTTCACCGTCGCCATGTCGATGACGCCGACTGAGCGCCCCTCCGCATTGAGCTTGCGGGCCGCCTCCAGCGCCGGGTGAACCGGCAGGCCGCAGGCGATGATGGTGAGCTCATTGCCTTGCATGTGCTCGATCGCCTTGCCGATGGTGAAGGGCGTATCGGGGGCATAGACGTCGGGCTCGCGGCCGCGGCCGATGCGGAAATAGATCGGTTCCGGCCAGGTCGCGGAGGCCTTGATCGCGGCGGCGAGCTGGGGGCCGTCGGCGGGCGAGATTACGGTCAGGTCGGCGATGGCGCGCATCGTCGCGATGTCCTCGGTCGCGTGATGCGAGGTGCCGTAGAAGCCCAGCGAGATGCCCGTATGGTGGCCGATCAGCCGGACCGGCTGGGCGCAATAGGCGACATCCATGCGGATCTGCTCGCAGCAGAGCAGGCCGAGGAACGAGGCGAAGGTCGCGACGAAGGGCATGTGGCCGGTGGTGGCGAGGCCGGCCGCCGCCGTCACCATGTTCTGTTCGGAGATGCCGAACTGGATGTAGCGCTCGGGATGCTGCGCGGCGAATTTGTTGAGGCCGTTGGAATATTGCAGATCGGCCGCGCCGGCGAGGACGGGATGGCCTTCCGCGACAAGCTCGAGCAGCGCGTCGGAGAGGAAGTTCAGCCCGGGATTGGCCGAGTTCAGCGCGCGATACTGCCAGGAGTTCGGGGATTGGGGAGAGTTCGGGGATTGGTGGGCGTTCATGCTCAGATCTCCCGGCTCATGATTTCGGCGACGGCGCGCTCTGCATCCTCGGGCGCGAGATAGCCGAGATGCCAGCCGGCCTCGGTCTCCATATAGGAGACGCCCTTGCCCTTGAGCGTCCTGGCGATGATGCAGGCGGGCGTGGTGCGGGTCTCGTCCCTCTTGAGCCGGCGCAGCAGCGAGGTAAGCTCTGCGAGATTGTGGCCGTCGACGACATGGGTCTCCCAGCCGAAGGCGCGCCATTTCGCGTCGAGCGGCTCGACGCCGATGACGTCGTCGACGGCGCCGTCGAGCTGGAAGCCGTTGCGGTCGACGATCGCGATCAGCTTCGAGAGCTTGTGATGCGCGCCGAAGAGCGCAGCCTCCCAGACTTGGCCCTCCTGCATCTCGCCATCGCCGAGCATGACGAAGACGTTGAAGTCGCGGTTGGAGGCGCGGCCGCCCCAGGCCATGCCGGCGCCCGCCGAGAGCGCATGGCCGATGGAGCCGGAGGAGAAATCGATGCCCGGGACCTTGCGCATGTCGGGATGGTCGCCGAGCGGGTTGCCCAGCCGCGTATAGCCGTCGAGCACCTCTTTCTCGATGTAGCCGAGATCGGCCAGGATCGGGAACAGGCCGACAGCCGCGTGGCCCTTGCCCATCAGGAAGCGGTCGCGATCGGGCCAGTCCGGCTCGCCCTGCTTCAGTTCCATGACGTCGTAATACAGCGCGGAGAAGATCTCGGCGGCCGAGAAGACCGAGGAATAGTGGCCGACCTTGGCGATCTCGATCAGCCGGATCGTCTCCAGGCGCACGAAGCGCGCTTTCTCCCGCAGGCGGGCGATTTCGGCGGCGGACGGCTCGTAATCATTGCCGGCCCGTCTCTGTGTGGCGGTGATGGCTGACATGCTGGGCGTTTCCCTGAAATCCTCGTTCGCACCCCGGCGAGCCGGCTTCGCGAGAGGTCGGGACCTGCGGGCCCAGCCTGAAGCGAAGCTTTTCTTCGTGAAGAATGGGCGCCGGCGCGCCCCGCAGGGGGCTTCCGGCTCGCCATCCGTCGCCGGTTGACGGCAGTCTCGTATCATGCATCATATATGATAACAAGGCTGGCGAGGCGCCAAGCTGATAAGGCGACAACTCGCGGCGACGCTTTTTAGGGAGGCGGACATGACTGTCGACGGACGCACCCGCGTCATCGTCCATCTCGCCTATCCGTCCGCGCATCTGCGGACGCCGGCGCTGTTCAACGCCCGCTGCGTCGAGCGCGGCGTCAATGCCGTGCTCGTGCCCTGGGAGGTTGCGCCCGGCGATCTCGCCGCGACCTGGGCTGCGTTGCGCGCGGCGCGCAGCTTGGCCGGCGCTATCGTCACGATCCCCCATAAGGAGACCGCGGCGACCCATTGCGACAAGCTGGAGGGCGTGGCGGCCGAGCTCGGCGTCGCCAATATCGTGCGCCGCGACGTGGACGGCACGATGACCGGGCGGCTCTATGACGGGCTCGGCTTCGTCGCCGGGCTGCGCCAGCATGGCTATGAGCCGAAAGGCCGCCGGACATTGCTGCTCGGTGCCGGCGGGGCGGCGACCGCGCTCGCCCAGGCCCTGCTCGATGCCGGCGTCTGCGAACTCGTCATCGCCAACCGCAATGCCGCGCGCGGCGAGGCGCTCGCCGCCCGGCTACGCCTGCTCAACCCCGACAGCAAGGTCACGACAGGTGCGGCCGACGCGACCGGATTCGATCTCCTCGTCAACGGCACCTCCGTCGGCCTTGATGGCGACCCGTCAACTCCAGTCGACATCGCCACGATCGAGCGCGGCAGCATGGTCGCCGACATCGTCATGAAGCCGGCGATGACGCCGTTGCTGATCGGCGCGCTCACGCGCGGCGCCCAGATCCATCAGGGCGAACACATGCTTGCCGCCCAGGTCGACCTTTTCATCGATTTCCTTCTCGGCGATGCCGCGGTCGCGCAGGACACGCGGCGCCCTGCGCTTCGCCTCGCCTGACCCATCGAACCAAACGGAACGAGACCTCGACCTATGATCATCTTCGGCTCACCACGGCGCTACCTTCAGGGTCCCGACGCGATCGCGCGGCTCGGCGAGGAGGTCGCCAGGCTCGGCAAGACGGCGGTGCTGGTTGCCGACGCCCATGTGCTCGGTCTTGTCGGCGCCAAGGCTCAGGCGAGCTGCGAGGCGGCCGGCATTGCGCTCACGCCGATCACCTTCGGCGGCGAGATCACCCATGCAGAGGTCGAGCGCATGGCGGGCCTCTGCGGCGCGAATCCGCCCGAGGTCGTGATCGCGGCCGGTGGCGGCAAGACCATCGATGCCGGCAAATTCCTCTCCGGCAAGATCAAGGCGAAGCTCGCGACCATGCCGACCGTGGCCTCGAACGATTCCCCGACCAGCCACATCATCGTCGTCTATGACGAGAACCATAAGCTCACCGGCGTCGAGAAGCTTGCCGGCAATCCCGACCTCGTGCTGGTCGACACTGCGGTCATCGCCAGGGCCCCGGCGGCGCTGCTGTCGGCCGGCATCGGCGACGCCATCGTCAAGCGCTTCGAGGTCGAGCAATGCGTCGGCGTGCGCGGCAACAATGTTTTCGGTGGGCGCTCGCCGCTGACGGCGCTGGCGCTGGCCCATGCCTGCTACGACACGGTGCGAGCCGATTCCGTCGCAGCCCTGGCGGCGGTCGGGCGCGGCGAGCCTGACGAGGCGCTGGAGCGACTGGTCGAGGCGAGCGTGCTGATGAGCGGGCTTGCCTTCGAGAGCGGGGGCTTGTCGGTCTGCCATGCCATGACGCGCGGCCTCTCGGCCGTGCCCGGGCCGGCCTCGGCGCTGCATGGCCACCAGGTTGCCTATGGCTTGCTTGTCCAGCTCGCTTTGGAGGGGCGCGCGGCCGATTTCGTCGCCGATATCCGGGGCTTTTTCGCGCAGGTCGGCCTGCCGCTATCGCTTGCCGATCTCGGTTTCACAGGTGGCGCAGCCGAGATCGCGACGATCGCGGAATTGACCGCGCAGGCAGCGCATATGAGGCATTTCGAGCGGCCGGTCTCCGCTCAGGACCTTGTTGCGGCCATCGAGGCTGTCGAGGCTGCCGCTCCTGCCAAGGCTGCCGTTCGCGTCAAGAAGGATGCCGCCTGATGAGCTCGCCTTCCCTGCCAACAAAACGCATCGCCGATTTCTCGCTCGACGGTCGCATCGCGCTCGTCACAGGGGCTGGACGCGGTATCGGCTTCTCTATTGCCCGCGGCTTCGCCGAGGCCGGCGCGACGGTCATCATCAACGACGTCAACCCGGCGGCAGCGCAAGCCGCCAGCGATGCCTTGTGCGCGGATGGCTACAAGGCCGAGCCGCAGGCTTTTGACGTCACCGACCATCCGGCGGGTGCCGCTGCGATCGACGCCATCGTCGCGCGTCATGGCAAGCTCGACATCCTGATGAACAATGCCGGCATCCTGATCCGCAAACCGGTCGAGACGCATGACATGTCCGATTGGGACAAGGTCATCGCGATCAACCTGACCTCGCTTTATGCGCTTGCCCGCGAGGCGACGCGGCATATGCGCAAGGCCGGCTATGGCCGCATCATCAACACCGCCTCGCTGATGGGCATCTCGTCGCGGCCGGGCGTGATCTCCTATGTCGCCGCCAAGCATGGCGTCGTCGGCATCACCCGCGCGCTGGCCGCCGAACTCGGCGCCTACGGCATCACCGTCAACGCCATCGGTCCCGGCTATATCGAGACCGAGATCAACAAGGCGACCTTGGCCGATGGCCGCTTCCACAAGCAGGTCGTTGACCGCACGCCGCTGGCGCGCTGGGCCTCGCCCGACGAATTGGCCGGGCCTGCCGTCTTCCTCGCCTCGGCTGCGGCGGGCTTCGTCTCCGGCCATGTGCTGATGGTCGATGGCGGCATGTCGGCGACCCTGTTCCAGCCGGAAGTGACCGATCTAGGGCTCGCGGCATGACGGGCTCGCCCGCTCTCTCCGCTGCAGCCGGGACGGCTGCAATGCCGGCCGTGACCGCGGTCGAGGCGATGCATTGCCGCATTCCCTTTCCGAGCCCGCTCCAGCTCGGCAAGGTGCATATGACGCATCGCGACTATGTCCTGGTCCGCATCCGTCTCGCCGATGGCGGAACCGGCTATGCTGTCGGCTTCGAGCGCGGCATGCCGCTGCTCGATCTGGTGACGCGGGTAGCGCCCTTCTATGTCGGCCGCTCGCCGGAGATGCGCGCCGCCGCGCGCCAGGCGGCCGAGGCCGCGACGCCGCCGGCACGCGCCGTGCTGATGCGCGGCATCAGCCTGCTCGACATCGCCATGTGGGATGCGCTCGGCCGCGCCCGCGAACTGCCGCTCTGGGCATTGCTCGGCGGGGCGCGGATGCGCGTCCCGGTCATGCCCGTTATCGGCTATGGCGCCTCGATCGAGGCGGTGACCGGCCAATGCGCCGATTTGGCGGGACGAGGATTCCGCACGATCAAGGTCATGATCAACGGCACCGATACGGCCGCCGACCGTGTCTTGCTGGAAGCCGTGCGCGGCGCGATGCCGGACGATGTCGCCTTCGGCATCGACGCGCACTGGTCCTGGAAGACGATCGAGGATGCGCTGCCGACCTGCCTCCTGGCGCAGGATCTCGGCGCGGCCTTCATCGAGGATCCCTTCCTGCCGCAGCAATGGCGCAATGTCGGCGATCTGCAGGCGCAGATCGGCGTGCCGATCGCCGTCGGTGAGGATGTCATCGACCGTTATGGCTTCCGCGATCTTGCCGAGTCCGCCCGCATCCTGCGCATCGACGCCTCCGTCAGCGGTGGCGTCACCGGCGCGATCGAGGCGCTGCATCTGGCGACGATCATGGATCGCGAGGTCATTCCCCATGTCTTCCCGACGCTGCATGGCCAGCTCGCGGCTGCCTTCCCGGCGATCCGCTGCGTCGAGATGATCCTGCCCGAGGTCGGCGCCGACCCGATGGACCGCCTGCTCAGCGAGGAGGCGCGCATCGAGGATGGCGATCTGCTGATCTCGGAGGCCCCTGGCGCGGCGATCGCCTTCGACTGGGATCGCGCAGCGGGCTTTGCGCTGCGCACCGAGCGGGTGGGAGCATGAGCATGACCGCCACCCCGCAGGGCGCTGCCGTGACGCCGCGTTCGATCAGCTTTGGCCATACCGGCTTCATCACGCCCGATATCGAGCGCTCCGTCGCTTTCTGGACGAAGGTCCTGGGCTTCCGCGCCGATCCGATCGGCGAGCGCAGCGCGCCCTGGCTTCAGAGCTTCATCGGCGTTCCCGGCGCGCATATGCGCCTCGTCCATCTCTTCGGTCATGGCGCGCATATCGAGTTCATCGAATTCGTCTCGCCGCAGGGCGAGGCGATCCGCCCGGCAGCCAACCAGCCTGGTGCCGCACATATTTGCCTGCGCGTGACCCGGCTTGCGGCGTTGCGGCAGGAGATCCTCGACGCCGGCGGCGCGCTTCAGGGCGAGATCAGCGAAATCACCGAAGGCATCGCCAAGGGATTGCGTGGTCTCTTCATGCGCGATCCTCACGGCATCCTGATAGAGCTCGTCGAAGTTCCCGAGGAGTAGAGCGATGCCCGAGACGAGGTCACCGATCAAACAGGTCAGCAAGGACAATCTGTCTGCCAGGATCTATGCGCAGATGCGTGGAGCCCTGATGGAAGGTCAGTTCGAGCCCGGCGAACGCGTGACGATCGCGGCGCTCGCCACGCAGTTCGGCACCAGCATCACGCCGGTTCGCGAGACGATCTTCCGCCTCGTCAGCGAGCATGCGCTCGAGATGCGTGCGGCGACGGCGGTTCATGTCCCGCGCCTCGACCCGGCCCGCTTGCGTGAGGTGCAGTTGATCCGCCTTGAGCTCGAAGGGGCGGCGGCCGAGCGGGCGGCACAGAAGATCACGGCCAAGCAACTGGCCGAATTGACCGCGATCCATCAGCGCTTCCTCAAGGCCGCGGCGGTCGATCCGGCGGAGGCGAGCATCCGCAACCGCGACTTCCATTTCGCCCTGCTGCGTGTCGCCGAATTGCCGATCCTGGAAAGCATCGTCGAGAACGCCTGGGTGCTGATGGGGCCGTTCCTGCGGCTGTTCCACGTCCATATCCCCAAGCGCCAGATGACCGGCGAGGAGCATCTGCATCACGATGTCCTGGAGGCCCTGCGCCGAGGCGATGCGCAGGCTGCCCGGACGGCGATCCAGGAGGATATCCGCTGGGGCAACGTCCTGATCGATGCGCTGGAGCAGCAGAACGAGGCGAAACGGCTGGCGGCGTCGGGCTGATTGCCGGGCGAGGCGATCTGTCTTGTAAAATATCACAACATGTCTATGCTCGTTTTTGTGACGGAACCGAGCTCAAGAAGTTCCGCAGCGGAGGAAAGTCAGGCGGCAGGCGCCGGAGATGATCCGGGGCTGCCGAAGCGGAGCGAGGGCTCCGTCCCACCTTCGCTAGCTAGAGATGCGGCCCGTTATCCGGGCTGGAATTCAGGGATCGAGCGAGCTGCGGCTTCGCTCGCTGTCCCAGCCGTTTGACGTGGAGAAAGACACGACAATCCGCGGCAGAGCGAGCCGCTTCAACCATCGGCGACCCGGAAAACCGGGCGCTTTCGCCTCACGGGGCATAATCGGAGGAACGCCATGACTGGGATTTCGAAGACTGGGATTTCGAGACGCACATTGCTGCAGGCCGCATCGGGCGCCGCAGCCATGAACGTGACGCGCAGCTTCGCGCAGACCAAGGAGACCCTGACTTTTGCGGCCGGTCTCTTCGCCGAGGCGGGACGCGGCGACAAGACGCGCGCCTGGGTCGACAAGTTCAACAAGAGCCAGGATCGCTATGCCATCGAGCCCGTGGCGATCTCGTTCTCGAAGCTCGCCGACACCGTCTTCACGCAGATGGGCGGCGGCGGCGGCCCCGACCTGATCCGCTTCGACCAGACCGATTTCTTCGCCGCGGTGCCTGCCGGGCGCCTCTTCCCGGTCGATGATCTGCTCGACCTGTCCAAGTACAAGTTCCAGGCCGCCGACAAATTCGTGAAGGTCGACGGCAAGCGCATCGGCATCGCCTTCGAGACCGCCAACTACGCGATGCTCTACAACCCGGCCTTGCTCAAGGACGGCACGCCGCCGAAGGATTTCGACGCCTTCGTCGCGGCCGCCAAGGAGGCGACGGGCAAGGGCAAGTTCGGCTATGCCTATCGCGCGACCATGCCGGAGCGGGCCGGCTTCTGGTTCGACCTGTCGAACTATGTCTACGGCTTCGGCGGCCAGTGGGGCGGCAATGGCGAGCCCACGCTGAACAGCCCCGAGGTCATCGAGGCGATCACCCAATACAAGCGCGTCTACGATCTCGGCGTGATCCCGAAGGGCGCGGACGCCGCGACCTACCGGCGCATGTTCTGGGAAGGCAAGATCGCGATGAACGTCGACAATGGCGGCGTCGGCGGCATCTTCTCGGCCCAGGCCCCGGACTTCAAGTTCGATGCTGCACCCTCGCCGTTCCCCAACAAGACGCAGGGCATCACGCTGACCATGCTGGCCTTCAACGCCAATTCGAAGAAGAAGGCCGCAGCCGCCGCCTTCATCGAATGGATGCTGCAGCCCGAGCCGCAGGCCGAACTCCAGCTCCTTCTGGGCGCTTCCAATGTCGCGACGCAGATCCCGCGCGCCGAGGAGGAACTCAAGAAGTACCCCTGGGTCACGGCCTTCGACCAGAACACGCCCAATGGCCAGCCCTTCCTGGTGCGCTCGCTGGAGAGCAAGACGCTCGATTTCCAGCAGGTCGTCTGCGAGAACGTGCTGCGCTGCCTGATCGGCGGAGAATCGCCCAAGCAGGTGATGGCCGACGCTCAGGCCCAGGCGCTCAGCCGCATTCTCCGGCGCTGACATGACGGACGCCGCCCTGAGGCAGCCGCAGCTGTCGCGTTCACCGATCGCGCGGTCCGAAAGGACCGCGCGGCTCGACGGCAATCCGTGGACGCCCTATCTCTTCGCTGCACCCGTGGTGCTCTATCTCCTGCTGTTCCAGGGTTATCCGCTGCTGCGCGAGCTCATGCTGAGCTTTACGCAGACCTCGCTGCTGACGCCGCAGACCTCGCATTTCGTCGGCATGCGCAATTATGCCGAATTGGCCGCGCGGCCCGATTTCTGGCGCGTGATCGGCGTGACGGCGCTCTACACCGCGATTTGCGTCGTGCTTGCGATTGCGCTGGGCCTGGGCGCTGCGCTCTTGCTCGACCGGCCGTTTCGGGGGCGCGGCATCGCGCGTGCGCTCGTCACCATTCCCTGGGCGGCGCCACCGGTCGCGGTCGCGACGGTCTTCGCCTGGATGCTCAATGCGCAATACGGCATCTTCAATCACTGGCTGAAGCTGCTGGATCTCGAGATCGGCTATGAGAGCTGGCTCGACAATCCCAGGCTCGCATTGCCGGCGATCCTCTTCACCACGATCTGGCAGATCTTCCCCTTCTCCTCGGTCGTGCTGCTTGCCGCGCTCCAGGGGGTCTCGGAAGAGGTCCGCGAGGCCGCGCAGATCGATGGAGCCGACAAGCTCAGCATCTTCAAGGTCGCGGTCTGGCCGACGATCCGGCCGACGGTCGCTCTGCTCGTGCTCTTCGTCACCATCTGGTCGCTGCGCCGCTTCGACCTGATCTGGGTGATGACGCAGGGCGGGCCGATCGGCGCGACCAAGACGCTCGTCATCGAACTCTACACCCGCGCCTTCGTTGCGCGCGAGCTCGGCGAAGCCGCCGCCGTCGGCATGGTCGGGCTCTCGATCGCGCTCGTGGTCACGGTGGTCTATTTCTGGGCGACGCAGCGCGCCGAACGGGCGGAGGGCCGCCGCTGATGCGTAGCCCAACCTCCCAGGCCATCCGCATGGCGCTGATCCTGATCCTGCTCAGCGTCTCGGTGTTTCCGATCTACTGGATGGTCGTCACCTCGCTGACCTCCTCGGCGAACCTCTTCGCCGACACGCCACAGCTGCTTCCCGACCCGGCGCAGGCCTTCAACTACGCCGACACCTTCAGCCATACCGGCGTGCTGGTCTGGCTGCGCAACAGCGCGATCGTCGCCATCGGCACGATGGTGCTCTCGATCCTGCTGGCGATCCTGCCGGCCTATGCGCTGTCGCGCTTCCGCTTCCGCGGCAAGGGCGCGCTCGGCTTCCTGCTCTTCGCGACGCAGATGCTGCCCGAGGCGATGCTGGTGGTGCCGCTCTATGCGATCTTCGCCAATCTCGCCTTGCTCGACACGCTGGGCGGGCTGATCCTCGCCAACACCGCCTTCACCGTCCCGGTCATCACCTGGATCCTCAAGGGCGCCATCGACGGCGTGCCGATGGAGATCGAGGAGGCGGCCCGCGTCGATGGCTGCAGCCGGATCGGCATCGTGCTCCAGGTCGTGGTGCCGGTCGTCGCGCCGACATTGGCGGCAGCCTCGGTCATCGCCTTTTTCCATGGCTGGAACGAGTACGTCTTCGCCCAGACCCTCGTCTCGAGCCAGGATCTGCGCACGGCCTCCGTCGGCCTCGCCAGCTTCGTCGGGGAGCTCTCCACCCCGATCCACACCGTCATGGCCATCGGCGTGATGTACACGCTGCCGGCCGTCCTCTTCTACCTCATGGTCCAGCGCTATGTCGTGGCCGGCATGACTGCCGGCAGCGTCAAGGGCTGAGAAAGCGAACAAAAATGGCTTCGATCAAGCTCAACCACGTCGCCAAGCATTTCGGCACCAAGGTCGCGATCTCCGATGTCGATCTCGACGTCACCGATGGCGAATTCCTCGTCCTGCTCGGCCCTTCCGGCTGCGGCAAGTCGACCTTGCTGCGGATGCTCGCGGGCCTCGAAACCGTCAGCAGCGGCGAGATCCATCTAGGCGATCGCCGCGTCGACCAGTTGCCGCCGAGCGCGCGCGACATGGCCTTCGTCTTCCAGTCCTATGCGCTCTATCCGCATATGAGCGTGCGCCGGAACATCGCCTTCCCCTTGATCATGCGGCAGTTCAAATGGTGGTTCCATATTCCACTCATCGGCGGCTGGGCCAAGCGCCGGATCGAGCGCTCGCCGGAGGTGGCGGACCTCGTCGAGAAGACCGCCAAGACATTGTCGCTGACGGAGATGCTCGACCGCTACCCGCGCACCTTGTCGGGCGGACAGCGCCAGCGCGTCGCGCTCGGCCGCGCCATGGTGCGTAAGCCCGAGGTCTTCCTGATGGACGAGCCGCTCTCCAATCTCGACGCCAAGCTGCGCACTGCGATGCGCGCCGAAATCACGCGCCTGCACCAGCGCGTCGGCGGCACCTTCGTCTATGTGACGCATGACCAGGTCGAGGCCATGACCATGGGCACGCGCATCGCCTTGATGCGCGATGGCGTGGTCCAGCAATTCGGCACGCCGCGCGAGATCTACACCTCGCCCGCCAACACCTATGTCGCGCGCTTCATCGGCACCCCGCCGATGAACCTGATCGAGGGCAGCATCGATGCCGGCATGATCAAGTTCGGCGAGGCGACCCTGGCTTTGCCGCAGGCGCTGGCGGCGGCCGGTCGCAGCACTGGGCGTGCCCCGGTCCTGCTCGGCATCCGGCCCAACGCGCTGACGCTCGCTGCGCCCGGCGGACAGGGCCAGCTCGCCGGCACCGTCAGCCTCGTCGAACATGTCGGCGCGGAATCGGTCGTCGCCGTCAAGCTAAGCCATGCGGCGACCGCCCATGACGAGGAAGGCGCGGTGGCGGGCGAGATCATGATCACCACCCAGGGCTATAGCGAGCTCAAACCCGGCGATCCGGTCTCGGTCGTGCCGGACCTTTCCGAGGCGGTGCTGTTCTCCCGCAGCACGGGCGAGCAGCTGCGCGCCGGTCTCGCTCTGGCGGCTTGAAGGAGGCCATCCCGATGAAAGGCGTCATCATTCACGCCCCTCGCGATCTCAGGATCGAGGATATCGCCGTCGTTGCGCCCCAAGCCGGCCAGGTGCGCATCCGCATCGCTGCCGGCGGCATCTGCGGCTCGGATCTGCATTACTACCAGCATGGCGGCTTCGGCACGGTGCGGATCAAGCAGCCCATGGCGCTCGGGCACGAGATCGCCGGCGTCATCGAGGAGATCGGCGAGGGCGTCTCGCACCTCGTTCCCGGCATGCGCGTCGCGGTCAATCCGAGCCAGCCCTGCAATGCCTGCCGCTATTGTCATGAAGGCATGCGCCATGAATGCCTCAACATGCAGTTCATCGGCAGCGCGATGCGCTTTCCCCATGCCCAGGGCGGCTTCCGGCAAAGCCTGACCGTCAATGCCTATCAGGCGGTGCCGGTCGGCGATGATGTCAGCATGGGCGAAGCCGCGATGGCCGAGCCCTTCGCCGTCTGCCTGCATGCCGGCAAGCAGGCTGGATCGCTGCTCGGCAAGCGCGTGCTGGTGACCGGCTGCGGGCCGATCGGCGCGCTCTCCGTCGTGGTCGCGCGCCTGGGCGGAGCGGCGCAGATCGTCGCGACCGATGTCGCGGATGCGCCCCTAGTGACGGCCCGGGCTCTCGGCGCCACGCAGATCGTCAACATCGCGACGCAGCCTGAGGCGCTCGCGGCCTATACCGCCGACAAGGGCACCTTCGATGTCCTGTTCGAAGCCTCGGGCAATGGCCGCGCATTGGCTGGCGCACTCGATGCCATGCGTCCTGGCGGCGTCATCGTGCAGGTCGGTCTCGGCGGCGACATGACACTGCCCATGAACCTCATCGTCGCCAAGGAACTGCGCCTGCACGGCACCTTCCGCTTCGATGCCGAATTCCAGCTTGCCGTCGATCTGATGAGCAATGGCCTCGTCGATCTGAAGCCGCTGGTCAGCGCTACCTTGCCGTTCGAGCGTGCGGTCGAGGCCTTCGAACTCGCCGCGGACCGCTCGCGCGCGATGAAGGTGCAGCTGGCGTTCTGAGACACCGTTTGGAACCTCCAGCCCTCATCCTGAGGAGCCGCGAAGCGGCGTCTCGAAGGATGCTCCAGATGGTTCGGGAGCCTCCTGAAGGCATCCTTCGAGACGCCATTCCCAAGGGAATGGCTCCTCAGGATGAGGGCTGAGGGAATTCCCAACGGGCTCAACCTCCAATTCCGGGACGCTGCGATCGCTGGCCATGAATCGGGCCTGCGATCGCGCCTTCTGCCGATCGAAGAAAATCCCGCATAGCCTGCAAAATATCCCTTGAACCTCTAGTGACTAGAGCAATTAAGCTCGTCATCACTGGTCAAGGAGATTTCTGATGACGTTGCCCGCGGAAGCCCTCAAGGGACTGGAATCGCAGTCGAAATCCATCACCTGGAAGGTCGATGGCATGGATTGCGGCAGCTGTGCCTCGACCATCCGAACCGCGCTCGAAAAGCTGCCGGGCGTCTCCGACATCAAGATTTCCGTGACCAAGGAGACGCTGAGCCTGGCCTTGGCCGAGGGAACCACGACTGCGGACGCGATCGAGGCGCGCGTGAAGCGGCTGGGCTTCGGTCCGACATTGCAGGCCGCCAAGGCAAAGCCGGCGGAGGCCCGCAGCCACGACCATCATGGCCACGCGGCTGTGGCGCGCGCCGGGGCCGAGCATGACCACTCGGCCTGCGGGCATGACCATCACGCTCATGACCACGCTGCGCCGGTTCAGAAGCAGGCCGAAAAGCATGCGCATGACCACTCTGCTTGTGGACATGACCACGACGCTCATGATCACAAGGCTCATGACCATGCGCCCGTGCAAGCTGCCGCGGATGAATGTGGCTGCGGCCATGACCATGCTGCGCCGGCTCCCAAGCCTGCCGAACAGCATGCGCACGACCACTCCGCTTGCGGGCATGATCACCACGCTCATGACCACAAGGCTCATGCCCATGCGCCGGCGCAAGCTGCCGTGGATGAGTGCGGCTGCGGCCATGACCATGCTGCGCCGGCTCCCAAGCCTGCCGAACAGCACGCGCACGACCATTCCGCTTGCGGGCATGATCACGGCCATGATCACCACGGTCACGATCACGCGAATGCCCATGCCCATTCCTCTGCAAACCGGGCTGCCGAGGTTGTCGCGGCCGATGCTCTGAGCTGGAAAGTCGCCGGCATTGATTGCGGCAGCTGCGCCGCGACCATCCGGACGGCTCTGGAGAAGATGCCCGGCGTCAGCGATCTCAGGATCTCGATCACCAACGAGACCTTGTCCTTGCGCCTCGGCGCGGGCAGCGCCGGGGTCGCAGCGATCGATACTCAGCTCAGCCGGCTCGGCTACAAGCCGACGCTGCTCACCATGCCCTCGACCGTGAGCGAGGCCGCCCCGGTTGCGGCTCCCGAGGCGCCGCGCCGCTGGTGGACGACGTCGAAGGGCAGGGTGGCGATCACGGCCGGTCTTCTTCTCGCCGCCGCCTATGCCGTCGGTCTGGTGTTCCCGCAGGCCTCCTTCGCGGTCTTCGCGCTTGCGACGGTGATTGCCGTCGCGCCGATCGCAAAACGGGCCGTGATGGCCGCGCTTGCAGGTGCGCCCTTCACCATCGAGATGCTGATGACGATCGCTGCCGCCGGCGCGCTCTTCATCGGGGCGATCGAGGAGGCGGCCGTCGTCGTCTTCCTCTTCGCCGTCGGCGAGGTGCTCGAAGGCGTTGCCGCCAACAAGGCGCGCTCCGGCATTCGCGCGCTTGCGGCGCTCGTGCCCAAGACGGCTTTGCTCGATGAGAGTGGCAGCGTGCGCGAAGTCGCCGCCGCCTCGCTGCGGATCGGACAGATCGCGCTGGTGCGGCCGGGTGATCGCGTCCCGGCCGATGGCAGCGTGGTCGCCGGTTTCTCCAGCGTCGATGAATCGCCGATCACCGGCGAATCCATGCCCAAGGGCAAGGAGCCGGGCGCTGCGATCTTCGCCGGCTCGATCAACCAGGAAGCGGCGCTGCGCATCAAGGTCGAGCGCGCGCCGGAGGACAACACCATTGCCCGCATCGTGGCGCTGGTCGAGGAGGCGCAGGACGCCAAGGCCCCGACCGAGCGCTTCATCGATCGCTTCTCGCGCATCTACATGCCTTGCATCGTCGGCCTGTCGCTGCTCGTGGCGGTGCTGCCGCCGCTGTTTGCCGGTGCGGAATGGTCGGTCTGGATCTATCGCGGCCTGACGCTGCTGCTGATCGGCTGCCCCTGCGCGCTGGTCATCTCGGTGCCGGCTGCGATAGCCTCCAGCCTGTCGATGGCGGCCAGGCGCGGCCTGCTGGTCAAGGGCGGCGCGGTGGTCGAGATGCTGGCCCGCACCCAGATCGTCGCTTTCGACAAGACGGGCACCTTGACCTGGGGCCGGCCGGTCGTGACCGACATCGTGCCAGGCGCTGCCAATGCCGGCCGCCTGCTGGCACTGGCTGGCGCAGTCGAGCGCGAATCCAGCCACCCGCTGGCGGAGGCCATCGTGGCGCGGGCGCAGGACGACCGGGCTGCCAAGCTCGTGGTCTCGGCCACGCGCGCCATTCCAGGCAAGGGCATGGAAGCGCTCCTGGGTGAAACCCCGATCTTCATCGGCGCGCCGCGCTTCGCGGCTGAGCGGGCGGCGCTGCCGGCTGAGATGAATGAGCGGATCGCGGCGCTGGAGGCACAGGGCAAGACCGTCGTGGTCGTGCTCGAGGGCGAGATCGTCGCCGGGGTGATCGCCCTGCGCGACGAGCCGCGCCCGGACGCCCGCGCCGCGATCGCGGAGCTCAAGGCGCTCGGCCTGCGCGCGGTCATGCTGACGGGCGACAACCGCCGCACCGGCGAGGCCATCGGCGGCCAGCTCGGCATCGAGGTCAAGGCCGAGATGATGCCCGAGGCCAAGGTCGAGGCGGTGCGCGCCTTGCGGCAGGCGGGTCATGTCGTGATGGTCGGCGACGGCATCAACGATGCGCCGGCGCTCGCTGCGGCCGATGCCGGCATCGCCATGGGTTCGGGCACGGATGTCGCCATCGAGGCCGCCGACGCTGCCTTGCTGAAGAGCCGCGTCGGCGATGTCGTCAGGCTGATCCGGCTGTCGCGCGCCACCATGGCCAATATCCGCCAGAACATCGTCATCGCGCTCGGGCTGAAGCTGCTCTTCCTCGTCACCACGATCATCGGCGCGACCGGGCTCTGGATCGCGGTCCTGGCGGATACGGGGGCGACGGTTCTGGTCACGCTCAACGCGCTGAGGCTGCTGGGTTTCTTCAAGGGTGAGGACAGCCCGCAGGCTACTGCTCCCGCCAATCGAAATTTTTCGCCGGAACACGCTTGACCTTCCCATCAGGGCAAGGCGCAGCCTGATCTCACCATCAGCCAAACCACAAAGGACGCTTCTCATGTGTTCATGCAGCCAACATGCGGCCCCCACCACGACAGAGACCGGCGCGACGCCGGATCAGGCGGTGATCCTCCTCGTCGACGACATGACCTGCGGCCACTGCGCCGGCACGATCAAGGGCGCGATTGAGCAGGCGCTGCCGGGTTCCTCCGTCACCGCCGACCCGGCCTCCAAGCGTGTCACCATCACCGGCGCCAGCGACAGCGCCGCGATCCAGGCGATCGTGACCAAGGCCGGCTATACGCCGCTGCTGGCAGGCGCTTCTGCCTGAAATCCGCCAGATGCTGCCTGAATCTCGGGCGTCGGCGAGAAATTCCATACAATACGGGGCCCCTGGCTGGGCTTCGAATTGCGACAAGGTGGATGGCTCCCACGACTGAGCCATCCACAAAAACGAGCGGGCCGGCCCGGCAAGGCATGCGGGAGAGCTATTGTAGCCTAATGTTATAACATATCAGATCGACGGCATCATGAACTCGGCGGGGCCGCCTTCGCGGGCGCTCCTTGCCGATATCGCGGGAGCAAGTCGGCGAGACGGGAACAGCGAACAACAACGGAGTCGTCAGCATGATCACGCGAGCAGGGTTTGTTGCAGCCTTCCTCTCCACTCTCGGCGTTGCGGGGGCGGCTTCCGCGCAGGGCGGTAAATTCGTCATCGCCGAGAATTTCCCGCCGCGCGCCGGCTTCGCGCTCGAAACCGACGACGCCAACGTGCTGTCCAAGGCGGGCTGTCTCGAAATGCTGACGCGCATCGATTTCGACGGCAAGCTGAAACCTGCACTCGCGACCTCATGGACGCAAACCGCGCCCGATGCCTGGGATTTCACCTTGCGCAAGGGCGTCAGCTTTCAGGACGGCCAGGCGCTGACGGCGGCAAACGCCGTTGCCGCGCTCAATGCGGTGCTCAAGGTCACCGCGCCGGCGCGCGCCTTTTCGCCCAAGCTGATCAAGTCGGTCGAGGCGATCAATGAGGATACGGTGCGCGTGACCACGCCCGTCGCCTCCGTGCTGACGCCGCTGCGCTTGGCTGCGGCCAATACCGGCATCCTGTCGCCGGCTGCCTATAAGGACGGCAAGATCGACCCCGTCGGCACCTGCACCGGCCCCTTCGTCATCACCCGCGTCAACGGCCAGCAGGGCATGTCGCTGAAGCGCAACGACAAATACTGGGGCGGGGCGGTCAAGCTGGCGGAGGTCGAGATCAAGTTCATCCCCGACGCCAATGTCCGCGCCACGCAGGTGCGCACCGGCGAGGCCCATGTCGGCGCGGCGGTCCCGGCCTCGACGCTGGCCACGCTGAAATCGACCGCTGGCCTCAAGATCGAGAGCATCGCCACGCCGCGCACCAGCACTTTGCTGATCAACACCAAGAAGGCGCCGCTCGACAATCCCAAGGTCCGCCAGGCCCTGCAGATGGCGCTCGATCTCCAGGGCATCGCGGCCAGCGTCTATGAAGGCTCGGTGCAGCCCGCTATCGGCCCCTTCGCGCCGGCTGAGCCCTGGGCTCCCAAGGGCGCCAAGCCCGCGGCCTATGATCCCAAGAAGGCGCAGGCCCTCCTGGCTGAGGCCGGCATCAAGCCGGGTTCGCTGACGCTCGATCTCTTCGCCTATGTCGAGAAGATCGAGTTCAAGGATCTCGCGGCGATCCTCCAGGACCAGTTCAACGCGATCGGCGTCAAGGCCAATATCCGCGTCGCCGAATACAAGGCGCTGGAGCCTGATATTATCGCGGGGAAATATGATCTGGCGCTGCTCTCGCGCAGCCACTTGGTCGATGTCGCCGATCCCGCGGGATATCTGCAATCGGACTATGGTTGCGGCGGCGGATACAACCTGTCGCACTACTGCAACGCCAAATTCGACGAGAAACTCGCCAAGGTCGCCGGCGAGGCCGACCCCGCCAAGCGCTACGCCGTCTATTCGGAACTGGCGCAGGATTTGCAAAATGACGCGGTCAACATCTTCGTCATCCACGAGGCCGGCAACGACGCCTACAGTGCGAAAGTCCGCAACTACAAGATCCATCCGCTGTATCAATATACGCTGACGCCCGAACTCGCGCTCGAGTGAGCGGTCGCTTCGCCAACATCGGAGGCGTCTGCGATTCCTGCGGACGCCTCCACTGCAAAGCCAAGAGCACTGCTCCAAACTTTTAGCATCGCTGCGGAGAGGAACCTGCCATGTGGCTCTTCGTTACCCGCCGACTGGCCGTTCTCCTGCTGACCTTGCTGGTGGTGTCGGTCTTCGCCTTTCTGATCCCCTATCTCAGCGACGGTGACCCGGCCCTGCTGGTCCTGCGCTCCCGCGTGGCCGATTTCCAGGTCGATCAGGCTGCCGTCGAGGCGCTGCGCCAGCAGCTTGGGCTCGATCGCTCCTTGCTCGCGCAATATCTCGGCTGGCTCAACGCGGCGCTGCACGGCGATTTCGGCTATTCCTACACCAGCCGCGCTCCGGTGATCGACCAGATCGGCCGGGCCCTGCTCGTCTCGATCACGCTCGCAATGTCGGCGCTCGGCATCGCCATCGTCATCGCGGTGCCGCTGGGCACGGCGGCGGCGACAAGGCCGGGCGGCCCCATTGACACCGCCGCGACCTTCATCACCCAGACGCTGGTCGCGATCCCCGAATACTGGATGGCGCCGATGGGCATCCTGGTGTTCGCGCTCTATCTCGGCTGGCTGCCTTCGGCCGGCTGGGACGGCATGTCGTCGCTGGTGCTTCCGGCGATGGTGCTGGCGCTGCGGCCTTTGGCCTATTTCACCAGGGTGACGCGTGCGGCGATGATCGACGTGCTGCAGGCTCCCTACATCACCGCGGCGCGCAGCCGTGGCCTGGGCATGACGCAGACGGTGCTGCGCCATGGCGTGCGCAACGGCGCCATTCCCGTGGTCACATTGTTTGCGCTCTGGCTCGCCGGCCTGCTCGGCGGCTCGGTCGTAGTCGAGGTCATCTTCGCCATCCCCGGCATGGGCCGGTTGATCTACGAGGCGGTGATCAACAAGGATATTCCGGTGCTGCAGGCGAGCTTCGTCGCGATCGTCGCCCTGTCGGTGCTGATCAATACGCTTGCCGACATTCTGTACGCGGTGCTCAATCCGATGGTGAGGATGGCCCATGCACATGCCTGACGCCATGGCCGCACCGCTCTTCGATGTCGCGAACAGGGCTGCCTCGCGCCCCTCCATCCTGCGCCGCACCCTGGCGTTCGCGCGCCAGCGGCACTGGGTCTTCTCCGCCGGCGTCGTGATGTTCGCCATTGTCCTGCTGCTGCTCTGCTGCGCGCATTGGCTGACGCCCTATGATCCTGCCTCGCAGAGTCTGCTGCAGCGCTTGCAGGGGCCGAGCAGCCGGCATTGGCTGGGCACCGACCATCTCGGCCGCGACCAGCTCAGCCGCCTCCTCGTCGGCGGCCATTTCGCCATCATCATCGCAGCCGTGACCCTGGTCCTGTCGGCGGTGATCGGCACGGTGATCGGGGTGATCAGCGCGCGCCAGGGCGGCATGGTCGACGAGATCACGATGCGGATCGTCGATCTGCTGATCTCCTTTCCCGACGTCGTTGTGGCGATCTTCCTGATTGCGCTGATGGGGCCGGGCTATGGCACGCTGATCGTGGCGCTGACGGTGGTGAGCTGGACGCCCTTCGCCCGGCTGGCGCGCGGGCTCGCCATCGAGATCAATGCCAAATCCTATATCCGGGCCGCCGAGATCCTGGGCTGCTCGCGCCGCTTCATCATCCTGCGCCACATCATCCCCAACGCGATCCGGCCCTTGGCGGCGATGGGGTTCCTGCGCTTCGGCCACAAGCTCATCACCGTCGGCGGCCTGTCCTTCATCGGGCTCGGCGTCCAACCGCCCCATGCCGACTGGGCGGCGATGATGGCGAGTTCCCAGCCCTATCTCGAACGCGCTCCGCTGCTCGTCATCTGCCCCGGCCTCGCGATCTTCCTGACCGCGCTCAGCGTGACCTGGATCGGCCAGGGCCTGGAGACCAAGCGCAAGACGGCAGGAGACCAGGCATGATCGCACCAGCCGCCATCGGGACCGAGATGCGTCCAGCCGTGAACCTTCAGCCAGTGGCTGCGCCCGGCGCGGAGCCGTTGCTGGCGATCGAGGGGCTGAAGGTCAGGATCGGAACGGGGGCCCGTCCGGTCATCGACGGCCTCGACCTCGAGATCAGGCGCGGTGAGGTCGTCGCCCTCGTCGGCGAATCCGGTTCGGGCAAGAGCCTCACCGCCCTATCGGTGCTGCGGCTGCTGCCGCCCTCGGTTTCGATCACGAGCGGCTCGGTCTGCTTCGGTGGCGACGATGTCGGCGCGATGCGGCCTGCCGCCCTCAATGCGCTGCGCGGCGGCCGCATCGGCATGATCTTCCAGCAACCGCTCGCCATGCTCGACCCGACCTGCCGCGTCGGCGACCAGGTCGCCGAAAGCCTGCGTATCCATCGTGGCCTTAGTCGCGAGGCCGCGATGGAGCGGGTCGTCGCGCTCTTTCGCGAGGTCGGCATTCCCGCGCCGGAGACGCGGCTGCGCTGCTATGCGCATGAGCTCTCGGGCGGCATGGCGCAGCGCGTGATGATCGCGGCCGCGCTCAGCGCCGATCCCGATCTGCTCATCGCCGACGAGCCGACGACGGCGCTCGATGTCACCGTCCAGGCCCAGATCCTGCGCCTGCTCGACGAGCAGCGCCGGAAGCGCAACATGGCGGTGCTGCTGATCACGCATGATCTTGCCGTGGTGGCTGCGCTCTCGGAGCGGGTCGCGGTGATGTATGCCGGCCGCCTCGTCGAGGAAGGACCGACACGTGAGGTCCTGAACGCCCCGCGCCACCCTTACACCAAGGCGTTGATCCGCTGCTCCCTGCTGCAGCGGGACGAGACCGGCGCGCTGATCTCGATTCCCGGTGGCGCGGCTTCAGCGCGCGACATTGCCGCCGGCTGCCGCTTCCAGCCGCGCTGCAGCGTCGCGGCGACGTCCGAGCACGCCCATGCCTGCTGCAGTGCCGAGCCGAGCCTGGAATGCTGCAGCGGCCAGCACAAGGCGCGCTGCTGGAGCGTCAATGCCGCTCCGACGATGCCCGCCGTGGAGCACAGCGCATGATTGCGACATCGCTTGCCCCCACCTCACCGAAAGGGATCGAGGTTCCGCGGCGGGAGCCGCCGCCCTTCGTGGTCGTGGATGATCTCGTGAAGACCTACCCCGTCGCCGGCTGGGGGCCGGGCGGCCGGCGCGTGGTCAATTCGGTTGATCATGTCTCGCTGTCGATTCCCGAGGGCGAGGTGCTCGGCCTCGTCGGCGAATCCGGTTGCGGCAAGAGCACGATCGCCCGGCTGCTGGTCCGGATGACCAGCGCCGACAGCGGCTCGATCAGGATCGCCGGCAAGGATGTGTCGCAGCTGCGCGGCCATGACCTGCTCGATTTCAGGAAGCTGGCGCAGCTCGTCTTCCAGGATCCGTTCGGCGCGCTTGATCCGCGCATGCGGCTCGGTCTCAGCCTCGATGCCCCCCTGAGCGCGCATGGCATGGGCGATCGCGGCCAACGCCGCGCCATGGTGCTGGAGATGCTGCGCGAAGTCGGGCTCGATGAGAGCTTCTACGACCGCGTGCCCGGCGAGTGTTCCGGCGGGCAGCTCCAGCGCGTCGTGATCGCGCGCGCGCTGATCCTGAAACCACGCTTCCTGGTCTGCGACGAGCCGACCTCGGCGCTCGACGCCTCGATGCGGACGCAGATCCTGAACCTGCTGCTCGATCTCAGGAAACGCTTCTCGCTGACCCTGCTGATGATCTCGCATGACCTGCGGGTCGTGCGTTATCTCTGCGACCGGATCGCGGTGATGTATCTCGGCCAGATCGTCGAGATGGCGCCGCGCGACGAGCTCTTCGAGCGGCCCCGCCACCCCTACACCAAGGCCCTGATCGCGGCCTCGATGCTGGAGGAGAACGGGCTTTACGGCGCCGCCGCTTTGGGTGGCGAGCCGCCGAGCCCGATCAACCCGCCGCATGGCTGCCGCTTCCATGGGCGCTGCCCCCAGGCCGAGCCGCTGTGCCATGCGCAGCCGCCGGAGCTGGCTCCGCTCGGGGACGGGTCCCTGGTGCGCTGCCATATCGCACAGCGCGAGGGTGCGTTCGCTTCCTGACCGGGAATTGCTCTAGCTCTTTGTTTTGACGCGTTTTCTTCACGCGACCCGGTGCCACTTCGCTCGAAAACGCTCTCACCCTAAAACGCATCAGGGGGAGCGTCTTGGACGCCCCCCTGATGCGTTATGTCGCTCAACCTGGCGTGTCGCTCAGCCTGCCTTTGGCTGTGTGGCCGGGGCGCTCTGCGCGGCCGGAGCGTTATGCTGCGCCTGCAGCCCGGTCCAGCCGTGATAGCCGGTATAGAGCCCGACGAGGACGATCAGCGCGCTGGAGAAATACGGCGCGCGTCCGGCCACCGCCGAGAGCCAGCTCACCCGCTTCGTCGCCTGCCGGATGCTGATGGCGGCGACCGCTCCAACCGTGACCAGCGTGATCGCGAGCCCGATCGAGAAGCACAGCACGAGAACCGCGCCGAGCGTGAACTGCTTGATCTGGACGCAGAGCAGCAGGACCGTGATCGCGGCCGGGCAGGGGATCAGGCCCCCGGTCAGGCCGAACATCACGATTTGCCAGGTTGTCACCTCGCGATTGGTGAACCGCTTGCGGATGTCGTTGGCATGGGAGAGCTCATGCGCGTCCATATAGCCGTCGGTCGCGATGGCGAGGCCCTTCTCCTGGCTGTGCAGGGAATCGGTGCCCGCTATGCCCTGGAGGAACGAGACGTCGTAATCATGCTCGTGGTCGCCATGGTCGAGGCTGAGCCGCACCATGAAATCATAGGGTTCGGCGATCGTCTCGGCCGATTCCATGTAGCCGTCGCGGTCGAGGAAGCTGAAGACCTGGCTGGTGCCGTCAGGGCGCTCGGTGGTGATCTTGACGTATTCGCCAGCCCATTTGTCGCCGCTGATGACGGTCAGGCGGAAATGCGCCGGCTTTTCCGGCGGAATCTCCAGCGACATGAAGCCGTGGCCGGTATCGACGCGATGCGACAGCGCGGTCTTGGCCTTGTTCTTCTCATAGGCCTCGACCTCGCGCGCATATTGCTTGGCGCGCTGCTGGTCCTGCCAGGTTCGCCAGAACATCCAGGAGGCGATGCCGATGATGATGACCGCCGAGGCGAGCTGGAAATAGGGCTCCGTAGTCTCGGGATCGAGGCCCTTGAAGATGTACATGCCTCCCAGAGCCACCGCCCAGACGACGAGCGTGTGCGAGAAGGTCGCGGCGAGCCCGAGCAGCACGGCCTGGAACACGGTGCCGCGCACGGCGACGATGAAGGCGGCCATCATCGTCTTGGAATGACCGGGCTCGAGGCCGTGAAGCGCGCCGAGCAGGATCGCGCTCGGGATGAACAGCCAGGCATTGCCGGCCCCCTGGGCCAGCAGTTCGGTGAATGACGGCACGACAGTGCTCCTCAGATCCGGACATGACGCTGAGCCGCCGCACCGGCCGGTCCAACCGGCTCTGGTCGAGGGCGCTTTGCCTCCAGTCCTCGTCTTCTCGATCCCGGGGAGGCGCCTGGACTTGTGCCGGCGCTTGCCCGATCAAGCTGGTGTGTTCGACAAGCTCTTGTCGAAATGGGTTGTGGCCTCGTCGCTGGCGATCTCGGCATAGCCGCGTCCCCGCCAGAAGCCGATCGTCGCCGCAGTGTCGGCGTTGGCATGCAAATAGAGGGTCGCAAAGCCCAGGCGCCTGGCTTCGGCTTCGGCGTAGGCGTTGAGCCAGCGTCCGATCTGGCGGCCGCGCTGGTCCTTGCGGATATAGACGCGGACGAGCTGCGTGACCTGTTCCGGGTCAGGATAGCGTGTGGCGAAAACTGCCGCCAGCTTCGGCTTCCATGTCAGGCAATACAGGCCGGCCGCCGCAACCAGCGACCCGTCCGGGGCGCTCAATGTCCAGAATGCGCCACGGTTGCGCGCACTGAACCAGGATTGCTCCGGCCCCTGCGTCAGCGAGTCGAGGTCGGCATGCCAATCGGCCCGATAATCGGAGCCATAGAATTCCTTGATCACGTCGAGGCAGAACTGGCGCGCGGCCTTATGCTGCTCGCCGGAATCGTCGGGCAGCAACGCGAGCGTCAAGCCATGAGGAGCATCGGTCATCGACATCAATCCAGCTCAAGCCATGCCAGCTACGCTGGCCTTTCCGCTAAGGCTCGCGAGAGCTTGAATTCAGCTTCTACTTGCCAGCCGTCGCAATTGGCTATAACCCCTCCAGGGGGATAGGATCAACATGAAAAACGAACCGCACGAAAAAATCCACCATCACCGCCATCCGGAGATCATCACCCGGTTGAAGCGGGCCGAGGGCCATCTGCGCTCGACGATCGAGATGGTGGTGAATGTGCGCTCATGCCTGGAGATCGCGCAGCAATTGCAGGCGGTCGAAAACGCCGTCGCCAATGCGCGCAAGATCCTGATCCAGGAGCATATTGACCACTGCCTGGAAGAGGCGGCCGGCCACATCCCCACAGATGCGCGTGAGCTCCTGAAGGAGTTCAAGGCGGTCACGAAATTCCTCTGACGCCCCGGATCCCTCCGAGGCCCCAAATTCCTCTGACGCCCAAGGCGCGGAGCGATAGCCAAGCCGGCGGGATGGGCCTGCCGGCGCGAATGAAGCGGAGGCCGAACATGTCGCAGCCAGCATCGATCCATATGGGCCACGGTCAGATGGTGGACATCGTCGCGCGCGATGCCGGGCAGTGGGAAATCGTCTTCAGCGAGGCCGGCGTGCCCGATTACAAGGCGCCGCCGCTGAACGAGGTCGAGGTCGATGCAATCGACACCCAGGGCCGCATTCATCCCCTCGCCATCTCGGCCAGCGGAAACGTCTCCTCCGTGCTCGCCAGCGGCCAAGTCGAAGGCGCCTATCGCGTCCGCATGCGCGTCGTTCATGGCACGCATTTCCATACCCGCGAGTCGCTCCTGCCGGGCGCAGCAGCGCTGCCGCCGAAACTTGGCTCGCGCGGAGGCGCGCTGGTTGCGCTCGACGGCGGGCTCGAGGCCGAGGTCAAGCGCCTGGACGAGACGCGCTGGGAGATCAGCTTCCTGAAAGGCGGGGCCGTGGTCGCTCCGCCTCCGGCTGAGAGCGTGGTCGTGCAGGCGATCGGCCCGCGCGCCGAGGACTACCAAATCCGCAACCTCGCGACCGAGCCGGGCGAAATGCCCTCGACCCTGATCGCCGGCGGCAAGATCAAGGACGCGACACATGCGCGCCTGACCATCAAGAGCGAGGTCGGCGAGCAGGTCCGCGGCTTCCCGATCGTCAGCGCCGCCTGAGGTGGCGAAACCACGATCGCGCATTCACCTGCGGCATCCTGCTCAAGACTGGCGAGAGGCTCTTGACCTTCCCATAATGGGAAGGAGCATATCTCTCGCCAGATGAGTCTGGAGTGACGTCATGTCGACTGACACGGTTCTGAAAACGACGGCCGGGCGCAGCACGCAGCTCGACATTCCTGTCGGCGGCATGAGCTGCGCCTCCTGCGTCGGCCGGGTCGAGCGCGCGGTCGCGGCCGTGGAGGGTGTGGAGTCGGTCGCGGTCAATCTCGCGACCGAACGCGCCCATGTCGTCCTGTCCTCGGCCAAGGTCGATCCAGCGGCCATCGGCGCGGCCATTCGCAAGGCCGGCTACGAGCCGTCCGAGAGCACGGTCGAACTGAGCGTCGCCGGCATGAGCTGCGCCTCCTGCGTCGGCCGGGTCGAGAAGGCGCTGAAGGCGGTGCCCGGCGTTCTCGAGGCGAATGTCAATCTGGCGACCGAACGGGCCTCGGTGCGCGTTCTGGGAGGAGCGGACATCGCGTCCCGGCTCGCGGCTGCGGCGACGGCCGCCGGCTATGCCGCCGAGCCGATCCAGGCCGGCATCGATATGGCTGATCGCGAGCGCCAGGCGCGCGAGATCGAACAGACGGGCTTGCGTCGTGCCGTCATTGCGGCGGCGATCGCCACCGTCCCATTGCTCGTCTTTGAAATGGGGATGCATCTCTCGGAGACGCTGCATCATTTTCTGGCGGGGAAGGTCGGCGAGTTCAACATCAAGGTGATCTCGTTCCTGCTCGCGAGCTTCGTGCAGTTCGGCCCGGGCCTGCGCTTCCTGCGCAAGGGCTGGCCGGCGCTGCTGCGCGGTGCGCCCGACATGAATTCGCTGGTGATGCTGGGCACCAGCGCGGCCTATCTCTACTCGACCGTGGCGACCTTCGCGCCGGACTGGCTGCCTGACGGCACGGACTACACCTATTTCGAGGCAGGCGCGGTCATCGTCACGCTGATCCTGACCGGGCGCTGGTTCGAGGCGCGCGCCAAGGGCCAGACCAGCGAGGCCATTCGCCGCCTGATGTCGCTGCAGGCGAAATCCGCCCGCGTGCTGCGCGATGGCGCCGAGATCGATGTCGCGATCGAGACCGTGGTGCCCGGCGACATCGTCATCGTGCGGCCCGGCGAGCGTATCCCGGTTGATGGCGAGGTCCTCGAAGGCCTCTCCTATGTCGATGAGGCGATGATCACCGGCGAGCCGATCCCGGCCCGCAAGGAGCCGGGCGCGACTGTGACCGGCGGCACCGTGAACGGAACCGGCGCGTTCCGCTTCACTGCGCGCAAGGTCGGCGCCGACACGCTGCTCGCCCAGATCGTGCGCACGGTCGAGGCCGCGCAGGGCTCGAAGCTGCCGATCCAGGCGCTCGTCGACAAGGTGACGATGTGGTTCGTGCCCGCCGTCATCGCATTGGCGCTGCTGACCTTCGCCGCCTGGCTGGTTTTCGGTCCAAGCCCCGCCTTCGCCTTCGCGCTGGTCAACGCGGTCGCGGTTCTGATCATCGCCTGTCCCTGCGCGATGGGGCTGGCGACGCCGACCTCGATCATGGTCGGCACCGGCAAGGGCGCCGAACTCGGCATCCTGTTGCGCCAGGGCGAGGCGCTGCAATCGCTGAAGGACGCCAGGATCGTGGCGCTGGACAAGACCGGCACGCTGACCAAGGGGCGGCCCGAATTGACCGACCTTTCGGCCGCGCCGGGCTTCGCGGAGGACGAGGTGCTGCGTCTGGTCGCCTCGGTCGAGGCGCGCTCCGAGCATCCGGTCGCCGAGGCGATCGTCGCGGCCGCCCGCTTGCGCGGGTTTGCGCTGGCGGAGCCGGTGGAATTCGCCGCCGAACCCGGCTTCGGCGTCAAGGCCAAGGTCGAGGGCCGGGCGATCGAGGTCGGCGCCGACCGCCTGATGCGCCGCCTGGGCCTGGATCTCGCAGCCTTCGCCGATCAGGCCGGGCGCTTGGCCGCCGCCGGCAAGACGCCGCTCTATGCCGCGATCGACGGCAAGCTCGCCGCGATCATCGCCGTTGCCGACCCGATCAAGGAGACCACGCCCGCGGCCATCGCCGCGCTGCACGCGCTCGGCCTGCGCGTCGTGATGATCACCGGTGACAACAAGGGCACGGCCAACGCCATCGCCGCGCGGCTCGGCATCGACGAGGTCGTGGCGGAGGTTTTGCCGACCGGCAAGTCCGAGGTCGTCAAGAGCCTCCAGGCCGGCGGCGTCAAGGTCGCCTTCGTCGGTGACGGCATCAATGACGCGCCTGCCTTGGCCCAGGCCGATGTCGGCCTCGCCATCGGCACGGGCACCGACATCGCCATCGAGAGCGCCGATGTCGTCTTGATGTCGGGCGATCTCAACGGCGTCGCCAAGGCGATCGCGCTGTCGCAGGCGACAATCGCCAATATCCGCCAGAATCTGGCCTGGGCCTTCGGCTACAACATCGTGCTGATCCCGGTCGCGGCAGGTGCGCTCTATCCGGCCTTCGGCATCCTGATGTCGCCGATGTTTGCAGGCCTCGCCATGGCGCTGTCGAGCGTCAGCGTATTGACCAATGCGCTGCGGCTCAGGCGCTTCGGCGGTGCCGCAGCCACGGCGCCGCTGCAAAACCCCGCAGCAAAGCTCGCACCGGCCGAGTGAAGCGATTTCAAGGAGACGGGCCATGAACATCGGACAAGCCGCCAAGGCCTCGAACGTGACCGCCAAGATGATCCGCTATTACGAGAGCATCGGGCTGATCACCGCGCCGATCCGCACCCAGGCCAATTACCGCGTCTATGCCAATGACGATGTTCATGCGCTGCGCTTCGTCAAGCGGGCGCGGAATCTGGGCTTCTCGGTCGAGGAGGTGCGCGAGCTGCTGGCGCTCTGGCGCGACAAGAGCCGCGCCAGCGCCGATGTGAAAAGCGTCGCGATGAAGCATGTCCAGGATCTCGAAACCAAGATCTCGGAACTCCAGGCGATGGCGCGCACGCTCTCGCATCTCGCCCGGACCTGCCACGGCGATGGGCGCCCGGATTGCCCGATCCTGGCTGATCTCGCCGACCCGGCCGCGTCGCTCGCGCCAGTGCCCGGCAAGCCCAAGCGCAAGGCGCGGCAGGAAGCCGACTGCGCCTGCCACGAGGATGCGGCGCTGCCTGCTTAGCGACTGTTCGGCAATCTCCGCGAGCCCTTGCCCGCGCGCGCCTGTGCGCTGCGGTGTTTCGACCGGGCGCGGGGAACCCCTCTCCCATTTTGAATGGCGATGGAGCCTCGACAGAGAACACTCTCCTGCAAGGAGAGGGCAGGGTGAGGTGTAGGCCGCTATCCGCTGGGGCGCGGCCTCACCGCCGCGTGCGGTTGGCTTTGCGCTCTCCTGGTCCAGGGGCCGACACCTCATCCCTGCCCTTCTCACTGAACTCGGGCTTGCCCGAGTTCGGCACTCAGAGTGTCGAAGTCGGGTAGACCCGACTTCGATGCAGGAGAAGGGTTCCCCGCGCCTTTCGCCACAGCCGCGACGCCTCTTCGATCCTTCGGATCGCCCCGGAATGACGGCGGAGCCCCCGCCAAAAGCCGCGGGTCTTACTTCGCCTTTTGCAGCTTCGTGACCGTGATCTGGCCATTGACCCGGTCGGCGGTGAACATCACCTTCTGGCCGGCTTTCACATCCTTGAGCATGGCGGGGTCGGCGGCCTTGAACACCATCGTCATGCCGTCCATGTCGAGGTTCTTGATCGGGCCGTGATCGAGGGTGATCTTGCCCTGGGCCTCATCGACTTTCTTGACTGTCGCGCTCACCAGCGGAGCGTCCTGCGCCAGGGCTGCTCCGGCAAGGCCGAGGCTGACGAAGGCGATCGTGAGAAGTTTGCGCATCATGGTCTCCATCGTTGGTTTGGGGACAAGGGCCGTCACTTGACGACGACCTTGCCGGTCATGCCCGCCTCGCGGTGGCCGGGGATCAGGCAGGAGAAATCGAACTCGCCGGCCTTAGTGAACTGCCAGACGATTTCGCCGGTCTTCTTCGGTGCGAGGCGCTTGGCGTTGGGGTCGTCATGCTCCATGTCGGGGTTCTTCTGCATCTCGATGGCGTGCTTCAGGTTCTCCTCGAGCGTCGCCAGCACGAGTTCATGGTCGAGCTCGCCATTGTTGCGCAGCTGGAACTTGACCTGCTCGCCGCGCCGCACCTCGATCCTGTCGGGAATGAACTGCATCTTGCCGTCGCGCTCGCCCATCGAGATCTGGATGAGGCGGGCCGGCTTCTTCGGGTCGCCAGGCTTGCCATAGGCGGTCTCGTCGCCATGGCTGTGGCCGGCCGCGCCCGGCGCGGCGTAGGCTGCTCCGGTCGAGAGCAGCAGGGCCAGAGCGGCCAGTTTTGGTATCGACATCATCCGCTTCATGCGTTCGCTCCTGTCCGGTGGGGGTCAGTGGTTGGAATGCGGGTTCTTGGCGGCGGGCAGCGGCTTGCCGTCCGGCCCCAGCCTGGGCTTGCGCGGATCCTTGACCCGCCATTCCGTCGGCTCGATCTTGGCGCCAGGTGTTTGCTTGGCGCCAGGTGTTTGCTTGGCGCCGGGTGCGGCCTTGTCGTTGAGCGGCTGCGCGCGCGGTGCCTCGGTCAGGCCTGCGCCCTTATATTCATAGGCGACGGTGCCTTGCGGATTCTTGTACGAGCCGGGATCCTTGTAGTCGCCCTTCGCCAGCCCCTCGCGCACCTTCACCACCGAGAACATGCCGCCCATCTCGACCGGGCCGAACTGGGCGAAGCCGGTCATCATCGGCAGGGTGTTGTCGGGCAGCGGCATCTCCATGCCACCCATCTCGCCCATGCCGTTCGAGCCCATCGGCATGTAGCCGGGCGCGATCTTGGCGATCCGCTTGGCGAGGTCCTTCTTGCCGACGCCGATATAGGTCTTCACCGAATGGCCCATGGCGTTCATCGTATGATGCGATTTGTGGCAATGGATGGCCCAGTCGCCGGGCTCGTCGGCAACGAAATCAAAGGCCCGCATCTGGCCGACCGCGCAATCGACCGAAACCTCCGGCCAGGCGGCGGCAGGGTCGACCCAGCCGCCATCGGTGCAGGAGACCTTGAACTCGTAGCCATGCATATGGACCGGGTGGTTGGTCATGGTCAGGTTGCCGAAACGGATGCGGACCTTGTCGTTGAGGCCGACCACGAAAGGGTCGATGCCGGGGAAGACCCGGCTGTTCCAGCACCACAGGTTGAAATCGAGCATGGTGTTGACCTTCGGCACATAGGAGCCGGGCTCGATGTCGAAGGCGTTGAGCAGGAAGACGAAGTCGCGGTCGACGCGGCGGAAGGCCGGGTCCTTTGGATGCACCACGAAGAAGCCCATCATGCCCATCGCCATCTGCACCATCTCGTCGGAATGGGGATGGTACATATAGGTGCCCGAGCGCCTGAGCTCGAACTCGTAGACGAAGGTCTTGCCGGGCGGGATATGCGGCTGCGTCAAGCCGCCGACGCCGTCCATGCCATTGGGCAGGCGCTGGCCGTGCCAATGGACGGTGGTGTTCTCCGGCAGCTTGTTGGTGACGAAGATGCGGACCTTGTCGCCCTCGACCGCCTCGATCGTCGGTCCCGGCGACTGGCCGTTATAGCCCCAGAGGAAGGCCTTCATGCCGGGCGCGAGCTCGCGCTCGACCGGCTCGGCGACGAGATGGAACTCCTTCCAGCCCTCCTTCATCCGCCAGGGCAGGGTCCAGCCGTTCAGCGTCGCGACCGGCTGGTAATCGGGCCCCGATGTCGGCGCGAGCGGCGCCTGCGTCGTCGCCTCCGCCATGGTCGGCGCTTCCGGCAGCGCGGCGAAGGCGGTTCGGCCGGAGACGGCGGCCGCGCCCGCGAGCACGAGGCCCGACGAGCCGATGAACCCCCTGCGTGACAATGCGGTCATGTCGATGTTCTCTCGCTGGGGTCAATGAGCCGGCGCATCGCCGCCGCCGGCCGAAGCGACGACGGCTCCACCACCGCCTGCGCCGACCCCGCCGCCGATGATCGCGTGCTTGAAGTCGGTATGGGCGATCCAGACATCGCGCCGGGCATTGATCGCGGCGACATTGGAGAGGATGCGGCCGCGCGCATCGACGATGAGCTGGGTCACGTCGATCAGCATGCCGTTATACTGCAGCAGCGCCTCGTCCTGGATGATCTTGCGCAAGGGCAGCACGTTGCTCTGGTACTGCCGGGCGATCTCGTGGGAGCCGCGATAGGCGGTATAGGCCTCGCGCGCCTCGGAGCGGACATTGACCGCCTTCTCGGCGAGCTTGTTGGCGGCTTGCATATAGGTCTGCTCGGCCTGGACGACGCGCGACTGGCCAAAATCATAGAGCGGGATCTCGATTTCGAGCTCCAGCGTGCGGCTGCGCTTGGCCTCGCGCTCGATATCGCCATCCGCGAGGATGGTACGGCCGCGATCATAGGTGCGTCGACCCAGGAGATCGATGTCGTTCACGAAACGGGTCGCCTGCGTCAGGCCGAGCGACTTGGCGAGGAGATCGAGCTCGGAGCGCGCAATCTGTACGTCGATGCGCTTGCGCAGCGCCTCGGCCTCGACAGCCTTGACGGTCTTCAGCGGCGGCAAGGGCGGCAAGGTGCCGGGCAGCTTGAACTTCAGGTCGTCGCCCCAGAGGCCGAGCTGGCGCACCAGCCGCTCGCGCTCCTGGCGCTGCTGCAGCCTGGCTTGCGCGAGCTGCGCGCCGAGTTCGGCGTCGAAGGCGAATTCGCGCGCCTGGTTGAGCTTGTTGATACCACCGGATTCGCCGAGCCGCTTGAACAGCTCGGACGCCGCGTCGGATGACGCCTTGGCCTGCTGGAAGAAGGTGGCCTGGGCATTGGCCGCCACAGTGCGATAATATTGCCGCCGCGTCTCGGCTGCGAGCTTCAGCACGGCCTCGGCCGCGCGCAATTGGGCCGCGCCAAAGCGATCGCGCGCGATCTCCGCCCGTGCCGGCAAGGTGGCAAGCGCGAGCAGGCTTGCCGCGACCTGGCGCTCGATCTCGATCTCGAACCGGCCCGAAAGCTTGGAGATGCCGAAGCGCGGATTGGGCGGCAGGCTGGCCGCGACCATTTGCGCCTCGGCGATGCCGAGTTCGTTGAAGGCGGCTTGCAGGCCGCGATTATTGAGCAGCGCGATCTGGACGGCGCTGTCGGCCGTCAATGGCGCCTTCAGCAGCTTGTCGACCCGCGCCTTGGCTGTGCCGGCGGAGGCGTCGTCGCCGATCTTGACGACATCCTTGTTCAACTCGGAATAGGCGATCGTTTGCGCCGTGCCGACGCCGCCATCGGCCGAGAAGCTGGCGCAGCCGCCGAGCAGGGCGGCGATGCCGGCCAGTAAGGCGAGGCGGAAGATCCGGCTCGCATGGATGGATGATGCGGTTCTCGTCATGGTCGCGGACCGTCTTGGCGTGGGCCGACCTGGCGCGGACCGACTTGGCGATTGAGCTCGCGCCAGTCCTTGGGCTCTGCCGGGCGCAGGGTGGCCGAGCCAGCACTGATGCTCTGATAGGCCAATGCCGGAACGCGGATGTCGGGATCGGCCGGTCGCGCCAGATAGCCCGGAACAGGCGCCGCCGCGCAGGCGCCGAGCGCCAGTCCGAGTGAGCTAATGAGAAGCAGTCCTGGGCGCATCGCGGGGTGGCATGTCCTGAGCGTCGATGGCATCTGGGTAGCAACCGGTGCCGGCCCGTGTCCGTTACAAATTGTTGCGATGCCGGCCGCGCATGACGGGCCGAGTAGCGCTATCCTGCGTATCAGGCTGGGGGCTCCTCGCTCCCGCAGACACCGTGCGAAGCGGACGCCAGGGCAGGGATAGCCGGATTTGGATCAGACACCCGTCACAGCAGCGGCCGACGACCACGGCCATGTCCTGGTGGTGGATGACGACCCGCAGATCCGCCTGCTGGTCGCGCGCTTCCTGCAGCGTCACGGCTATCAGGTGACGGGCGCGCCGGATGGCCGCGTGATGCTCGAGATCCTGGCGCATACGGCGATCGACCTTGTCATCCTCGATCTGATGCTGCCGGGCCGTTCCGGCATCGAATTATGCGGCGATATCCGCGCCACCTCGCAGGTGCCGATCGTGATGCTGACCGCCCGCAGCGAGGAGAGCGACCGCATCCTCGGCCTGGAGGTCGGCGCGGACGACTACGTCACCAAGCCGTTCAGCCCACGCGAATTGCTGGCGCGGGTACGCGCCGTGCTGCGGCGCGCCCGGGCGACGCGCAAGGCGGATGCCGGCCAGGTCAATCAGTCCGTGGCTTTCGACGGCTGGAGCGTCGATCTGCGCCGGCGCGAACTGGTCTCGCCTTCGGGCACGCTGGTCGATCTCTCCACAGGCGAATTCGACTTGCTCGTCGTCTTCGTCGAGCATGCCAACCGCGTGCTGTCGCGCGAGGCGCTGATGCAATACGCCAAGGCCAGGACCAGCGACGATCCTTTCGACCGAACGATCGATGTCCAGATCAGCCGGCTGCGCCGCAAGCTGGAAGCCGACGCCCAGGGCGGCCAATTGATCAAGACCGTCAGGGGCGCGGGCTATATTTTCACGCCCGATGTCAGGTCGCGCGAAGGGCAGCCGGCGTGAGGAGCACGCTGAAACGGGGCCTGCCCGACACGGTGGCGAGCCGGGCCATCCTGGTCCTCGTCGTGGCGCTGCTGGCTTTCCACCTCGCCGGCTACTGGGCCTACCATATCGGCGTCGAGAGCCACGCGACGCAGCAGAGCGCTCGCGGCCTCGCCGAGCGCATCGTTTCGATCAAGCGCGCCATTGCCAGCATTCCGCAGGAGCCCGAGCGCGACCGTGTCGCCCATGACCTGTCGAGTGCGAGCCTCGAGGTGCATTGGAGCAAGGTCAGCCTCGTTCTGGGCACGGCGCCGGCGACCGAGCGCACAAAGGCGATGGAAGCACGGCTCAAGGAACTCGTGCCTGATCTGGCAGCCGAATCCTTCCGCCTCGGCTTCGCCGATGACGGCGCGCTCCGCTCGGGCGAGGCCGATGCCTATCGCCACATGATGCTGGTCTCGGTCCGGCTCGAGGATGGCTCCTGGGTGAATTTCTCGTCGACGGCGGGCGCGCCGCAGCATGGCGATGACGGGCTGATGACCGTCATGATCTGCCTCGGCATCGGCATCATCGTCGTCGCCGTGCTGCTGCTGCGCTGGGCGACGCGGCCCTTGCGCGATCTCGCCATCGCGGCCGAGCGCTTCAGCCTCGACCAGACACCCCAGCCGCTCGATGAATCCGGCCCGGCCGAGGTCCGCCGCGCCGCGCGCGCCTTCAACACCATGCGCGAGCGCATCCAGCGTCTCGTTGCCGAGCGCACCCAGGCGCTCGCCGCCGTCTCGCATGATCTGCGCACCCCGATCACGCGTTTGCGCCTGCGCTCCGAATTGCTCGAGGACGAGGCGACGCGCGATCTCGTCGACGCCGACCTCTCCGAGATGGAGGGGATGATCGATTCGACGCTGGAATTCCTCCGCGGCGGTGACTCCAGCGAAGCTGTTCGCCCGATCGACATCGTCTCGGTGCTGGAAACCATCGTCGATGACGAGGCCGATCAGGGCCGCCGGATCACGCTCGACGCACGCGCCCATGGCCGCGTGCTCGGCCGCTTGCTCGCCCTCAAGCGCGCGTTCTGGAACATCGTCGGCAATGCGGTGAAATATGGCGACAGCGCCATCGTCGCGATCGCGGAGACGCCGACGCAGTTCGCAATCACGGTCGAGGATGACGGCCCCGGCATTCCCGAGGCGCAGATGGAGCGCGTCTTCCAGCCCTTCGTCCGATTGGAGGAATCGCGCGGCCGCGAAACCGGTGGCTCGGGGCTGGGCCTGACGATCGCGCGGGCCGTCATCGCTTCCCATGGCGGGGAGATCGCGCTGGCGAATCGCCGCGAGGGCGGCCTGCGCGTGACGATCACCCTGCCGAAACTGGAACTTTCCGCGCGTCAGCCGGCTGATGTGGCGCAGGACCGCCCTGCACAATCAGGAACTGCCGCTGAACAGCGGCCTGTCTGACTTCAGCGGCCGATTTGGAGGTTTTTGCGGGGAACTGGCTGGGGCGGGAGGATTCGAACCTCCGAATGGCGGTACCAAAAACCGCTGCCTTACCACTTGGCGACGCCCCAACGTGCCGCGCCTTCTAGAACGCGGCGCAGCCGTGTGCAACCGTTCGCGCCGCCGCAGAATATCTCTTTTCAGAAATCGGCGTCACAATGCCCCGGATGCTGTTGCGCCCGCGCTCCACGCTGGCTATAAGCCCGGCACCAGTTGATCGGAGTGTGGCTCAGCCTGGTAGAGCACCTCGTTCGGGACGAGGGGGTCGCAGGTTCAAATCCTGCCACTCCGACCACTGGATTTCCCGAATATTGTTGATGTTACGCGAGTTTCGGCCTTGGGCCGCCCCTTCCTGCGAATGGGCGGCGCACATGGCCTCGCATCTCGTCGTGCTGTCGAAAGACCCCAAGACCGGGAACTGGCGAGCGCGAAAAGTGATCCCGCTCGAGGGCCGTTCCGATTTCGGCAGGAGAGGACAAGCCGGTTTGGCCCGCGCTTCTCGGGGAAGGGCAGGTCCGAGAGAATTTCCGGAGGCGGCTGGCTTCCGTCGAAGGGCGCAGCGTCGCCATCCGTGACCGGGCTAGGCAGCTCGGCAGGAGCGTTCTCCATCCGCGAAGCTCAGCAGGCACCATCGCCGATACGTTGACCAGATCGCGCCGCACACCATCAGATGAAGACCAATGTCGCTCAACCGTGCCCATGCACTCCGCTCTCCTCGACGAAGGCCTTCTCGCATTCCTTGAGAAAGCCCCTGCTGGTTGCCCGTTCGTCGGCGACGTCGCCCAGAAGGAGGGCATGACCTAAAGTCAGCAAGAACAGCGAGCGAGGGGATGCGGGCTTAATGGCGCGGAAACTCAAATTTTAAACAGTCTTGTTTCCGAGGATCAGATCAACCTCTTCGTAAGCCCTTTCATGCTTAGTTTCTGTGCAGGCTGTTTTCGGCCTGACGGGGGCGTCTCTTGAATCAGCTCGGCGACCACCATGGAGGCCCGGAGTCCGCCAGGACGGCCGGTCCCGTCGGCCACGTTCTTTCCGTGCGCGGCTCCGAGGCTCAGATCGACCTGCCTGCGCCCTGGCCCGACAAAAGCGCGAGGGCGACTGTCGGCCGATTCCTGGCTATCGATGCCGGTCCCCTGTCCCTCATCGGCATGGTCACCGAGGTTTCGATGCGGCCTTCCGCTCCCGAAGCCGCCAACGCGCATCGTGCGGTGGCGCGGGTCGCGCTGATGGGCGAAATCGTCAGCAATGCCGACGGATCGCAGTCCTTTCGCCGCGGTGTTTCCGACTACCCCGCGATCGGCGACGCGGCCCATCTCATCAGTCGCGAGCATCTTCGATTGATCTACACCCCGGCAGGCCTACGCACGATCAATATCGGTCATCTCAACCACGACAGTTCGATCTCGGCCCATATCGACGTCGATAGCCTGATCTCCAAGCACTTCGCGATTTTGGGCTCCACCGGCGTGGGTAAATCCAGCGGCGTCACCGTCATCCTTCAGGAAATCCTCAAGGCACGACCGGATGTGCGGATTTTCCTGCTCGATGGTCACAATGAGTATGGCCGTAGTTTCGGCGAACGGGCCAATGTCATCAGCCCGCGCAATCTGAAGCTGCCTTTCTGGCTGTTCAGCTTCGAGGAACTGACCGACGTCATCTATGGCGGCCGTCCCGCCGTGGCCGAGGAATTGGAAATCCTCTCCGAGCTGATCCCAATCGCCAAGAGTAACTACCTCCAGTACAAGCCCGCCACCGATCGGCTCGGCTTCAAGAAAAGCAATCCCAAGCGTACCGGCTATACCGTGGATACGCCGGTACCCTATCTGCTGCAGGATCTGCTGGCGCTCATCGATGATCGCATGGGCAAGCTCGAGAACCGATCCTCGCGCATGAATTATCATCGCTTGATGACGCGCATCGAGACCATCAAGAACGATCCGCGCTACGCCTTCATGTTTGAGAATGCCAGCGTCGGCGGCGACACCATGGTTGGCCTGCTCACTCATCTTTTCCGCCTCGAGCCCGACGGTAAGCCCATCAGCGTCATGCAGCTCGCCGGCTTGCCGGTGGAAGTCGTTGACGCGGTGGTCTGCGTGCTATGCCGGCTAGCCTTTGATTTCGGTCTATGGAGCGATGGCGCAATGCCGCTGCTCTTCGTCTGCGAGGAAGCACACCGCTACGCCGCAGCCGATCACAGCCTGGGGTTTGGCCCAACCCGCCGCGCCCTAGCCCGCATCGCCAAAGAGGGCCGCAAATACGGGGTCTTCCTCGGCCTCGTCACCCAGCGGCCGGCCGAGCTCGATCCCACCATCATCTCGCAATGCTCCACCCTGTTGGCGATGCGCATGGCCAACGACCACGATCAGGCGCTGCTCCGCTCGGCCGTGGCCGATGCTGGAGCAAACTTGCTCGATTTCGTTCCCTCTCTCGGCACCGGCGAGGTGGTCGGCTTCGGCGAGGGCATGCCGATGCCGGCCCGCCTGACCTTTCGGCGGCTGGACGACGCGGCGGTGCCGCGCAGCGAATCCACCGCCCCTTCGGCCGGTGACGCCGAGGTGGCGACGCAGCGCGAGTTCATTGCAACGGTCGTTGCGCGGTGGCGCGGCACGGTGAAGGACGAGGAGGCAAGTGCCGGCCCCGTCCGGGAGGCTCCGGCACCCAACAGCTCCAGCGAAGTGCCGGGCTCCGGCGTCTCGCGGCTGCTGGAAGATGCACGCCTGCAGATTCTCAAGCGCTAGCCGCGACAGATTGCAGATGGCCACATCGATCGACTTCGAAACGCTGCTGGACGTGCTTGACGGTCTTCCGGTGGGAATTGCCGCCACAAGCCAGAACATACCCATCTATGCGAACCGCCAGGGCTTAGCTCATGCCGCCTTGCCGGCGGGCCAGCGGGATGCCGCGCTGACCGGTCGCACCATCAATGTGCAGCAATTCTCGCTGTCCATCGGTGGGGTGCTACATCAGGTCCGGCTTTCCCTTGACGTCACCGAACAGCGCGCGCTCGAGGACGAGCTCTTCCGGCGTGCCTATTTCGACGATCTCACCGGTTTACCCAACAGAAGCCTGCTTGAGCGCAGCGTGGCAGCGCTGACGGCATCGGATCCCGAACAGACCTTCGCCCTCGCCTTTCTCGATCTCGATGGCTTCAAGAATATCAACGACTACTACGGACACGCCGTCGGCGACGCGCTGCTGGTCAAGGTCGCCCAGCGCCTCAGCGGCGAACTGCGCCCCTTCGATCTGATGGCGCGTGTGGGGGGTGACGAGTTCGTATTGCTGCTCTCGCCCTCCGGGCCGATGGAAGAGATCGCCGCCAGGGTCGAGCATTTCCTCTCCAGGCTGAAGGAGCCCTACTTCATCGAGGGCAGCGAGATCCTCACCTCCGCTTCGGTCGGCGTCAGCCTCTACCCTGCCGACGGCCGCTCCTATGACGCGCTCTGCTCCAACGCCGACCGAGCGATGTACCGGATCAAGGGCACCACCAAAGGCAGCGTGCAGTTCTTCAGCCCCGGCGTTGATCACGCCGCGAGCGAACGGACGAAGATCGAGCAGCGGCTTCGGCTGGCCGTGCGAGACCGACGCCTCCGCTGCGCCTATCAACCGAAGATCGATTTCCGTTCGAACGAAATTGTCGGTGTCGAGGTGCTGCTGCGTTGGATGGACGAGGAGGGCGTGATCCACCCGCCGGGTGACTTCGTCAATCTAGGTGACCGACTCATAACTTCGCAACCAGATGCGGATTGAAGCGAGTTGGACTGAGGCGAGGAAGTTGTCGTCTCGCTTATCGTAGCGCGTG